>CABUPE010000055.1 GCA_902493515.1 uncultured Collinsella sp. | reverse complement strand
TCGTGGCCACCATGGTCGTGGGCATCATCGGCGCGTTCTTCGGCGTGCTGGCGTAAGGGCCCGGCTGCATAGATTTTCGTTGCAACCTGGAAAGGGGATGGAGCAGGCCTATGCCCTCCGTCCCCTTTTTGTATAGAAGGAGTTCGTATGTTCGCGAAGGATCGCGAAGCAATGCGCCTGACGCCGGCAGAGGTCAGGCTGATTCTTATTGAGTCCCTGCAGTGGTGCGCCAACAACGCGGTCTACTTTTTGGGGCTTATCGGTGCGGCCACGTATGATCTGGCCGGCACGGCCTTTTTGGTTGCCGCCATTACGCTCGTGCGCAATCTTATGACGTCGGTGGGCAATATGGTGTCGGGCTCGGTCATCGATCGCTTTGGACCGCGCCGGACGTCGTTTGTGACGTGCGTGATTACGGCAGTGCTATCGCTTGGCGTGGGGTTAGCGCCGTTGTCTGTCCCCGGGCTTGTGTTTGCCGCGTGCGTCTTGGGACTTGCGGGCGGCTTTATCAACACCTGCACGCATGCGTTTCCGGGATACCTGGAGTCGACCACCGAGGGCCGTACCCGCGTGAACGGCCTCATGGTGTTCTACAGCAATATCGCTTATACCGCTGGCCCGCTGCTCGGTGGTGCCATCGTGAGCTGTTTTGCCACGCAATCGGTCTATCTGCTCATGGCGGGCATGATGGGTGTGGCGGCCGTGCTCTCCTTGGGCTGTCACGAGTGTGTTGCTCCCGCAAAAGGGGAGAAGCCGAAGGGCGGCATTCTGGGCGGCATGGCCGAGGGCGCGCGACTTACGTTTCGCGACCACGACCTGCGCCTTATCTTTATCTCGGGCTTTCTGGGCTTCTTTGCGTTTGGCGCGTTCGATTCGCTGGAGTCGTTGTTCTATCGCGATGTGCTCAACGTGGATATCGTCTGGCTGGGCTGGCTGTCCTCGGTCGTGGGCCTCACTTCCTCGGTGGGCGCGTTCATCCTGACCAAGCTTTCTGCCCGCCATGTCAACCTGCGATTGCTGCTCGGCGCGCTCATGGCCGTGGGCATTGGGTCCATGGTGTACGTGGGCACCGATATGCTGGGGGTCGCGATTATCGGTCAGGCGATTAACGGTCTGGCCTGGGGATTCCTGGAACCGCTGCAGATGATCTTGATTCAGGAGCGCGCTGACATCAAATACCTGGGGCGCATTACCGGCTTTGTGCGTTTTGGCCTGATGAGCGCCGGCGTGCTGCCGCTGCTGGCGGCTCCGTTTTTGGCGGAGGCTTTGGGTGTCCAGACGGTACTGTTTGGGGCATCGACCATTATTGCGCTGGTAGGAACGCTGTTCTTTGTCACACAAGGGAGGCGCCAAAGGCGTTAGCTATACATTCAATTCTAATTTAATACCACTCACCAGAGAATTTCGACCGTTCACCGAGGATTGGAGCAGATTGATAAGTGGTATTAAAAACACATTAGGTGTATGTCTATAATTGGTATCGAAAATAAACGCGATGTATAGAGTTGCGTGCAGGACAGAAAGGAAAAGCCATGAAGGAAACCGAGAAGATCGAGATCATGCACTTTAGCCAGGAGGGCTACGTCGAGGACGGCAAGAACGTCTACGAGACCGGCAAGAAGATGATTGAGCTCGCCGACAAGGTCGCCGACGAGGG
>CABUPE010000054.1 GCA_902493515.1 uncultured Collinsella sp. | reverse complement strand
CTCATCCGGTCCGACCGGGCCGCGCGGCAAGGAGATATATTGCCAGACCGGAGGGGCGCCGTGGGCGGGAATCTGGGCGTACACATTTCCTACACATCCTGGGATTCGACTAACGTTTGCCAGCCGTTACCTACCGCTCGCCGAGCATCTCTTTATATAAGGCAGTCTCATGGTTAAAGCGGATACGTCCCCCTAGCTAAAGCACAGCCAGCATCGAGCAACTCATCGCGTTCTTCCACCGAGAACCCCTCGGCGTAGACGCGCACCACTGGTTCGGTCCCACTAGGACGGACCAGCAGCCACGTGTCATCCTCGAATGCCAAACGCAAGCCATCCATATGACTAACGTTTTGCGGCACCTTGCCACAAATCGACTTGGGGTTTACGCCCGGCAGCAGGGTTCGTAACGTTTCGGCATCTTCGGCCTCAAGGCGTAAATCGCGTCGACCGTAACTCGTCTTACCAAAACTGTCCTCGAGTTGGTCGACCAGAACGCCCAAAGGCGCGTCCGTCTTTGCCATAAGCTCACACAGAATCAGACAGGCGAGGATTCCATCGCGCTCGGGCATATGTGCGGCGATGCCGATACCACCGGCTTCTTCGCCGCCTATGAGGACGCCGCCCTTCTTCATCTCCGCCGCTATATATTTGAAACCGACTGGTTTGACGGTCACGCGGCAGCCAAGCGCCTCGGCAATGCGACGCACGAGCGTCGAGCATGAAAGATTGACGACGACGCGCCCCTCCAAATTACGAAATTGAACCAAGTCGCCCAAAACGAGCGCCATGATCTGATGCGGATGTATATATCTGCCGCGCTCGTCAACCGCACCGATACGGTCGGCGTCGCCGTCGGTCACCAGGCCAGGGCAAGCTCCGTCCTCGATAACCGTGTGCTCGCAAGCGTCCACCCAAGGCTCAACGGGGTCGGGGCAGATATCTTCTTGGTCAGACGCCCGCCCGGCGTGAATCTCGTGCACCTCAACGCCAAGCTCGCGCAGCAAGTCGGCTAGATAGCCCTGGGCTGCGCCGCCCATGGGATCGACAACCACGCGCAAGTGCGCGGCACGGATGGCTTCGGCATCGACAAACGATGCCACCGCCTGCATATAGTCTGGAATGATATCTGCGGTGCGATATTGCCCCTCGATCTCCATTGGCTCGGGAGCCATGGTCTCTTCGAGCTCTTCGATGACATCCTGGTTGGCGGTCGAGCCGTCACCCATGCGAATCTTGAGGCACAGATAACCCTGCGGATGATGGGACCCCGTCACCATGAGCGCGCCGCACGCCTCACCGTCATAAGCCGCCGCCCACGTAAGGGCAGGGGTCGGAACAGGTCGCGAAGCGAGCACGGCGTCCAGCCCGTGCGCTGCTAGCACGCCCGCCGCAAGCTCAGCGAACTCGCTCGCCAGGGGCCGGGTGTCGAACCCTATATATACCGTTTTGCCCGGATTGGTCTTTTGCCACAACTCGCCGACGGCATCGGCGATACGGGCAACGTTATCGGCAGTGAAGTCCTCATCGACGCGAGCGCGCCAACCGTCAGTTCCAAAATGAATTATCGCGCACACGCGCAGACACCTCACAGTGTTTGGATCATGGTACGCATGGGGTATACCCGCAACATGCACTCGGCAACCTGCCGGCACCAGCATTCACCATTTGGGCAAATGCTGCCGAGGACATGCAAGCAATCAAAACCACCCCTAAAAGGGGTGGTTTGCTCTTAGGGTATAACCCTTGGATTT
>CABUPE010000053.1 GCA_902493515.1 uncultured Collinsella sp. | reverse complement strand
TCGTGGCCACCATGGTCGTGGGCATCATCGGCGCGTTCTTCGGCGTGCTGGCGTAGGTTCCTGCGTTTTATTCTGCCCCCAAGGGAAACGGCGACCCATTGCGGTCGCCGTTTTTTATTACCGAAAGCTAGCTGGAGGTGCTTTGTGATTCGATCTGACAATCCACCCGATAATGGCGCGAGCGGGGCGATGTATCTATTTGGCACGGCGCTCTTGTGGAGTTTTATCGGCATCCTCGTTCGCGCCAATTCGCAGTCAGCTCTTTTGATCGGTGCCGTTACGGCAATATTTATGGCGCTCTTTATCCTGCTCGTCGGCAGGCCCGTCCTCCGCGTCAGCCGTCTTATTGTCCTTGTGGCCGTCTGCAACTTCGTGACGGGCACCACGTTTAACTTTGCCAACCAGCTCACGACGGTCGGCAACGCGATCGTTCTGCAGTACACCTCGATGATTTTCGTTATCGTGTATCAGTCGCTCGCAACTCGCACGTTGCCCTCGCCTGCGAAGATTGCCTCCGTGGTGGTTGCTTTTACGGGTATGGGACTTTTCTTTTTAGGCGATTTGAGCGCCGAGGGCATGCTCGGCAACCTGCTTGCCGTCATTTCGGGAGCCACCTTTGGGCTGTGTTTCTTTTTGAACTCTCGCCCCGATGCGTCGCCCATGGTGTCCTCGCTCATCTCCTGCGGTATCTCGATGCTGCCGATTGTCTATTTTGCCGGCGACCTAGGCTCCGTAAAACCCTTTGAGTGGGGGCTTATGCTGGTGCATGGCCTTTTTTGCAGCGGCCTTGCGAGTGTGCTGTATGCCAAGGGGATTGCGCGCACTAACGCGTTTGCGGCCAACTTGGTTTGCATGAGCGAGGTCGTGCTCGCTCCCTGCTGGTCGGCGCTCCTCTTTGGCGAGGTCTTTCGCTGGAACGAGTTTTTAGGCGCGGCGATAATCGTTTTGGTGATTGTAGGCAACTTGGCATACGATGCCTTTGGCGATGGCTTTCTGGTGGCGCTTGTCCGCCATCGAAACAAAGAGCGCGCCTGATGGGATACGTCTGCCGTTTACGGTAAAAAACACCCCGCTGAGCGAGTGGTATTAAATAGTAAGAACCTGCATATCTATAATCGGTATCAAATCATTTGTGCCTGGCATAGGTGTTAACAGCACACCAGGTACGCTTCGGGCCGTGTGGTCGAGTTTCCGGATTGATATCAACAGCGCGCGCGACGGTGACCGGCTATGACTCGAGATTTCCTATTTTGGAGGAACCATGCTTACCCAAGCAATCCTCGTCGGCTTAGTCGGAGCGTTTGGAGGCCTCGACTACCAGCTCGGCACCCTCTACGCGTTCCGCCCCATCGTCCTGTGCCCGCTCGTGGGCCTGGTGCTGGGGGACCTGCAGACTGGTCTTGCCGTTGGCGCCAGCCTGGAGCTGCTGTTCATGGGTTCGGTTTCCATCGGCGCCTACGTGCCGCCTAACGAAACCATCGGCGGCGTGCTCGCCTGCGCGTTTGCCATTCAGCTCGGTCAGGGTACCGAGACGGCCATCGCGCTCGCCATGCCCATCGCTGTCCTTTCGCTGACGATCGGCAACATTACTAGTGCCTTGTTCACCGTGTTTGTCGATATGGCAGACAGGTTCGCCCTCAAGGGGAACCTTAAAGGCATTTACGCCGTTCATTGGGGCATGGGTCTTTGGGGCTGCCTTGAGTATTTCCTGCTGTGCGGCGGCGCCTTCTATCTGGGCTCCGATGCCATCCAGGGCCTGCTCGACTTCGTCCCGTCCTTCATCATTGATGGTTGCGGCGTTGCCGCCAACATCCTGCCGGCCATGGGCTTCGCCATGCTCGGCCGCCTGGTGCTCACCAAGCAGCTCGTGCCCT
>CABUPE010000052.1 GCA_902493515.1 uncultured Collinsella sp. | reverse complement strand
GCGGGTGGTTTCTGATGCGGCGCGCTGCGCGCCCCGCACAGGCTAAAGCCCGTAATAAAAAACCCGGCCTTCCATGGGAAGGCCGGGTATCAAATGCGTGGTAGCCCGTACCAGATTCGAACTGGTGATCTCCGCCTTGAGAGGGCGGCGTCCTAAACCGCTAGACGAACGGGCCATAAGACTCAGCAGAAAAGAAATGGTAGCCCGTACCAGATTCGAACTGGTGATCTCCGCCTTGAGAGGGCGGCGTCCTAAACCGCTAGACGAACGGGCCACATGACATCTGCACTGCCGTGCTGCGAGGAAATATATTACGGGACAAAAAACATCAGCGCAAGAAGAAATTCCAAATTGCCGAAAAATTGTCGGCAGGTTATGGAACACGCAGGTAAACTAGGTAGCTAATTCAAGTTGAGATGGACCAAAAGAGCTTCGCGCTCGTTGGGAATGTTGTCTTCGATCACGGCGTCGAGGGCGGAGTTGAGAAGCTGACCCAGTTCAGGCCCGGGCTTGACTCCGGCACGGATCAGGTCGCCGCCGTTGATGGCGAGCATCTTGAGCGTATAGGGCTCCCCCGCCCTCAGCAGCTCGTGCGCCATCGCGCGCATCTCCTCAATCGTCTCAACGTAATAGAAGCACGACGGGGCCTTGCCAAGTGTGTCGGCACGCTTAAGGTCCATGAGCTCGTCAATCAGGCGGGCCGTGTCGACGCCCTCACCCGAAAGCGCGCGCATCATATTGAGCAGACAGGAGCGCTCGGGGCGCAGCGGCTTGTCATGGTATTTGATGAGCAGACACATGTCGCGCACCAAGTCGTGCGAGAGCGCCAGGCGATCCATAATGACGCGCGCTTTCTTGGCGCCGAGCTCGGGATGACCGTAGAAGTGTCCGCTGCCGGCGTGATCGACCGTGAAACACTCGGGCTTGGACACATCGTGCAAAAACGCCGCCCACATAAGGCTCGACGAGGGCGCGACGCCGTCGCACAGCGCAAGCTCCCCTGCCACCGTCAGCACACGGGCGATATGCTCGTAAACGTTAAATGCATGATAGACACTTCGCTGATCAAAGCCGCGACCCGCTGCCAGCTCAGGCACAGCGGCGCAGATGAGCTCGGGGTAGCGCAGCATCGCGTCTCCCCCATGACCGGTCGAAAGAATGCCCTCGAGCTCAATACCCACACGCTCGCGCGCCACGGCGTCGAGCAGCGGCGCGCACTCGGCAAGCGCGCGCTTAGTCTCGGGCTCAATCATAAAGTCCAGGCGGCAGGCAAAGCGCACCGCACGCAACATGCGCAGGGCGTCCTCGTTAAAGCGACGCTTGGGATCGCCGACAGCGCGAATCAGCTTGCGCTCCAAGTCACCCTGGCCGTCGTAGCGGTCGACAAGCCCGCGCTCGGGATGCCAGGCCATAGCGTTGACGGTAAAGTCGCGCCGCGCCAGATCGTCCTCGAGCGAGGCGGCACGCTCCACATTCTGGGGATGGCGACCATCGGTGTAAAAGCCATCCAGACGGTATGTGGTGACCTCGATACGCTCGCCATCGGAAATAGCCGTGATTCCGCCAAATTTAATGCCCGACTCCACAACCGCGATGCCGGCGGCCTCGAGCGCCGCTTTGGACTCCTGCCACAGGCCGCTACAGCACATATCAACATCGTGGCTGGGGCACCCCATCAGGGCGTCGCGCACCCAACCGCCCACGTACCAAGCCTCAAGACCAGCCGCCTCAAGCGCGCGCAGGACGCACAGGGACGCATCGGACGGTTGAGTACCGTTGAGCGAAACATTGCACATGCCTATGGCCTCCTGCGACTATCAAATTGGCTATCGATTGCGTCTGCAAGAAGTCTAGCAAGAAACAGCCTCCACTGCACACGCAAGTCCGATAAACAAAAACGCATCCGTCCTAGTCTAAGACGGATGCGAAATAATCAAACTATTCAGGAAAGGTGCCGGAACTAGCAGACCTGGCGAACCTCGATGTGCTTCTTATATTCGTCCACCTTGGCAAAATCGCCCAGACCGGGGCACTCGACCACGTTGGCGCCGGTGGCCATCGACAGACGGAGGGCATCCTCGACTCGCTCGGGGGCGTCGTGCCATACGGACAGGAAGGCAGCGAGCGAGGAATCGCCGGCGCACACCGTCGACAGCAGCTTGACGTCGAAGGTGCGATTGGCAAACCAGATGTGCTCGCCGTTGGAGAAGTACGCACCGGCGCCACCGAGGGTCAGCAGCACGTTCTTGGCGCCCTTAGCGTGCAGCTCGGCCATAGCGCCCTTGACGGACTCGTCGTCGCCACCGCTCACCTTGATGCCAAAGATGTCAAGCAGCTCGTCGTCATTGGGCTTGATCAGCAGTGGCTCCAGAGCAATGAGGTCTGCCAGCTGATGGCTCGAGATGTCGAGGACGAACTCGGCCCCCTTGGCCTTGACGCGGCGCAGAACCTCGGCCAAGAAGCCCTCGGAAGTGTTGGGAGGCAGCGAGCCGCTGATGACCAGGCAGGTCATGTCATCGAGCGAATCGATGAGCTCAAACATCTCCTGCTCGTTGGCCTCGTTGATGGCGGCACCGGCGTTGACCATGTTGTACTCGGTGTCGGGTCCGGCATTGAGGAACACGTTGACGCGCGTGATGCCGTCGGTCCACACGGGCTTGACGGGCACGCCCAGGGCCTCGGCGCCCTTAACGATAAACTCGCCCGAGAAGCCGGCGAAAAAGCCCAGGATCGTGGTGTCGACACCGTAGTGATCGAGGGTGAACGAGACGTTGAGACCCTTGCCGTTGGGCGTGTAGACGGCGTTACGGGTACGCGTGACGGTGTTGGCAGCAAGGCCGTCGCAGGCGATGTTGTAGTCAATGGCGGGATTTGCAGTGAGCGTGTAAATCATGAATGTTCCTTTCACGAAGTAACGTGTTGATGAAAGTATATTCCACCCATCGGTAAAAGGCTAGGACAACTCGGTGAACGGTGTGGAAGCGATGAAGTACCTTGATTCTCATTTTCATTGCAACAGCCTCAGGACTCAGCGCAACGCGTTGCGC
>CABUPE010000051.1 GCA_902493515.1 uncultured Collinsella sp. | reverse complement strand
TCAATTGGTGCGGCGTATAGGATTCGAACCTATGACGTTCTGATTCGTAGTCAGACCCTCTATCCAGCTGAGGTAACGCCGCAGCGCAAGACATATAAAACCACTTTAGCTTATTGGAGTCAAGCACAATCTCAAACTTTTTTGTGGAACGCAGTTTTGTCATGCTGCTCCGCATATACCGCTGTTCCCCGTACGATCGATTGGCTTTTCGATCACGTCGAACTTGGCATCAAGTTCCCTCAGGAGCGATCTCACCCGCTGGGCACAATCATAATCGGCAAACGAGATGCTCAGCATGCGCGCGACCTGGTTGGAAGTCCCAACTCCATAGAAGTGCTCCAGCGCCACAAGTCCCTCGTGCATCACAAAGGTCTCGACCACATGCGGCGACTCCTCAAAGCACCATTGTGTCAACGGACCCTCACTCGTCTGCCGAACCACCAGGCCGCCCATGCCAGACGGCTCACACGTTACAAGCAGGTACTCCCCGCCCTCGTCGCTCTCAAACAAAACCACCCGATCATCAAACAGCTCCATCGCGTCCCCTTTCTCTCGCTCTTATTTAGCAAAAGCATAGCAGGTAGATGGCTGTATACAGAACAGTTGTTCGTGTGTTTTCTATTGAGCTGTCCGCACGGCATGGTATGGACCTGCGCACGAAATAGGGCGCCCCCGAAGGAGCGCCCTTGCATATCCCCTATGCAGCCAACTTACGCGACCGGCTCGATCTTCTCGAGACCACCCATGTAAGGACGCAGAACCTCGGGGATCGTGATGGTGCCGTCGGCGTTCTGGTAGTTCTCCAGAATGGCGGCCATGGTGCGGCCGGCCGGCAGGCCGGAACCATTGAGGGTGTGCAGGTAGCGCGAGCCCTTGAAGTTCTCGGGGTCGCGATACTTGATGTTGGCGCGGCGAGCCTGGAAGTCACCGCAGTTGGAGCAGGAGCTGATCTCCTTGTAGGCGTTGTAGCTCGGCAGCCAGACCTCGACGTCGTAGGTCTGACGGGCAGAGAAGCCCAAGTCGCCGGTGCACAGGCTAATCACGCGATACGGAAGGCCCAGCTGCTGCAGCAGGTACTCGGCCTCGGCGGTCATGCTCTCGAGCTCCTCATCGGACTCCTCCGGCTTAGCGAACTTGACCATCTCGACCTTGTCGAACTCGTGCTGACGGATGATGCCGCGGGTGTCGCGACCGGCGGAACCGGCCTCCTCGCGGAAGCAGGGGGTAAAGGCGGTGTAGCGGCGCGGCAGGGTATCGGCGTCGAGGACCTCGCCGGCGTGCAGGTTGGTGAGCACGACCTCGGCGGTAGGGATCAGGAAGTTGTCGCCCGAGACGTGATAGGCGTCATCCTCGAACTTGGGCAGCTGACCCGTGCCAAACATGGTCTGACGCTTGACGACGATAGGCGGCCACCACTCCTTAAAGCCACGGCTGGTGTGCGTATCGAGGAAGAAGTTGATGAGGGCGCGCTCCAGGCGGGCGCCGGCGCCACCGAGAACGGTGAAGCGGCTGCCGGAGAGCTTGTTGCCGCGCTCGAAGTCGAGGATGTCCAGATCGGTGCCCAGATCCCAGTGCGGCTTAAAGTCGAAGTCGAACTCGCGCGGGGTGCCCCAGCGGCGACGCTCGATGTTCTCGTCCTCGTCCTTACCGTACGGGGTGGCATCGCACGGAATGTTGGGCAGGTGAGCCATGAAGTCGTACTGCTCCTGCTCGAGAGCGGTGCGGCGCTCGGCCAGACCGTCAATCTTCTCGTTGACGGCGCGCACGGCCTCCTTGGCGGCCTCGGCCTCCTCCTTCTTGCCCTCCTTCATCAGGGCGCCGATCTTCTTGGACTCGGCATTGCGCGTAGCCTGGAGTTCCTCGACCTCGGTGATGACGGCACGGCGCTCGTCGTCGAGCTCAAAGAACTTCTCGCGATCCCAAGACGTCTGGCGGTTAGCCATGGCGACATCGATGGCATCGGGGTTCTCGCGAACAAACTTGATATCAAGCATTAGATCCTCCGGCGATATACATTCCATTTAGGTTGCAACCTTGTACATGTATGGGCAAGTATATACTTATGAGCGTTTACGACCCAACTCAACTACGCAAGAAGGCACCCAATGGACGCAGTTTTTTCCTTTTTGTTTGGCACCCGCACCGGTTTTGCCATCCTTTTCGCCGGCGGCATCCTGTTATTTGCGATTCTTGCCTTTGTAATGGAGAAGCGCACCCATAAGATGTACGTCGACCGCGGGCCCAAGTCCGAGGATGAGGAAGACAGCTTCTGGGACTAACCTGCCAAAAAGGGGCAGGTTTATTTTGGTCGGTTTTATCTGGGCAAATGCAAGCGCCTCGCAACTGGAATTGAGCCAGTTGCGGGGCGCTTTTCGTACATGTGACAAAACCGCAGGAAAAACCTGCCAAAATAAACCTGTCCCTAAATGGCAGGTTTTACTGGAGAGTTGCGTCGATTGCCTTGACCAGGGCACTGCGCATGCCGGCATCCTCGAGCGCAACGACGCCCTTGATGGTGGCGCCACCGGGCGAGCATACGGCATCCTTCATCGCCGCAGGATGCTGACCAGTTGAAAGCTGCAACTTTGCCGTACCTAGCACCATCTGGCTCACAATGCGATAGGCATCGGCACGCGGGATACCGTGCTTGACCGCCGCATCGCCCAGGGCCTCGATTGCCATAGCGACAAATGCCGGAGCGCAACCACCCACCGTGCCGCCCACGAACAGCAGGCTCGTATCAAGCTCGACCACCGCACCGAGCTTGCCAAGCAGATCAAGCACCACGGCGCTCTGCTCATCACTAAGCGTGGAAGCCTTCTCGCAAGCGATGACGCCCTCGCCCACCGAAACCGGTGTGTTGGGCACCGTCGAGATATGCGCGACGCCCGGCAGGACCTGCTCCCACTTGGCACTGTCCCAGGTCCAGGCAACCGACAGAACGATCTTTTTGGCAAGAGCATCCTTGAGCGGGGCGAATACCTTCTCGATCATGTACGGTTTGACCGCAGCGACCACGATATCGGATGCGGCGACAACCTCGGCGGCATCGTGGCAGGCGACCATGCCGCGCGCCTCGCAGCGCTCAACCAGTGCGTCGTAGCGACCCGCGCAGGCGCACATGTCGCTCGCGGCTACACCGGCAGCGATCCAGCCATCGGCCATAGCGCTCGCCATATTGCCAAAACCGACAAACCCAATCTTCATATCTCATAGTCCTCTCAGACACGCTCTTCAAAACGAAAGCTATTGTCCCACGCCATTGTTTCGTATTGCCGACCTATTTGTGATACGGCTCGCCACGACTGATCTTGCAGGCACGGTAGATCTGCTCTAGCAGCACCACGCGTGCCAGGTTATGCGGCAAGGTAATGCGTCCAAAGCTGAGCATCTCGTCGGCGCGGGCGCGCACCTCATCACTCACGCCGTCCGATCCGCCGATTACAAAGGCGATGTCGCTGTTGCCTCGCAGCATAAGATCGTCGAGCCGCGCCGAGAGCTCCTCACTCGAACGCTCCTTGCCCTCGATAGCCAGCAGGATCACATGCGCTCGAGACGGCAGGGCAGCAAGAATCGCCGCCCCCTCCTTGTCACGTGCGGTATCCACACCGCCCGCCTTGGCCGGGTCGATATCGGCCACCTCGCGGATATCGACCTTGGCATAGGCACCCAGGCGCTTGGTGTACTCAGCGCACGCGTCCTTCCAAAAGCGCTCCTTGAGCTTACCGACGCAAACGACGGTGTATTTCACGCGCGTCTACTCCTTCGAATCGTTTTGAACTTTGCTGGCTGTCAGCATCTGCTCGAACATCGAGGCCGACTGCGAGAAATCGCTCGGCAGCACGACCGTCGAGGTTTTACCCGTACGAGCGAACTCCGTCATCATCTCGGACCACTGCGTAAACATGAACAGCTGGTTGGCCTCGTCGTTACCGACTCCCGTCTCCTGGATGATCTCGAGCGAATCCTTGATGCCCAGCGCGATGGCCTTGCGCTGGTTGGCGATGCCCTCGCCCGCCTTTTCCATCGCCTCAGCCTCGGCGGTCGCCTCGGTGACGCGCTTGATGCGGTCGGCCTCGGCGAGCTCCTGCGCGGCAGCGCGCTTTCGCTGGGCGGCATTGATATCGTTCATGGAGTTCTCGACCTCGGTCGGCAGCGCGATTTTGGTGATGAGTGTCGACACGAGGGTGAAGCCGTAGGCAGCCATCTGCTCGGACACGGTGGCATTAACGTCCTTGGCGATGTCATCCTTCTTGGCAAAGACCTCATCGAGTGTGTAGACGGGAATCGAAGAGCGCAGAGCGTCGGTGATGAAGTCACGCATCTGGTCGACGGGCTCCTGCAGCATATAGTAGCTCTTGTAGATGCCCGAATCTGCCGGGCCGGCGCCCATGTCATAGCTCACGTGGTACTGAGCAGAGACCTCAAGGCCGATGGTCACGTTGTCCTGGGTCTTAACGTCGATGCCAAAACCGTTTTTCATGGTGCGCAGACTCACCGTGGCGGCCTTGCGGTCGATCACGGGCACCTTCATGTGGAAGCCCGCGTTGACGATGCGGTTAAACTTGCCCAGACGTTCGATGATCACGGCATGCTGTTGTTCAACGACATAGCAGGCGTTGGGAAGCAGCAGCAACAGAATGATAATAGGGATCAAAAGACTGGTAAGGGCGGCGATGATACCGGAAAACAGCATGGTCTCTCCTCTGATAGGCACACGTTGGCATTAGGATACCCGCACGAAGCAGCTATGTGACACCAACAAGAGGACCCGTGGTCAAAAAAGGCCAAATATGAGTACTGTTACCGGTTTAGTAACAGCGTATTTGGGTCAAAATCGCCTCGTTGAACCCGAGGTCTAGGTAGCGCACAGAGATGTGGTGTAAGAGGCGGGGCATGCCCCGCCTCCGCCCTTTCAAGAAAGGACGGGGACACCGCCTAGAATTCGTCGTTGGAGTAATGAAGGTGACGAATGGAAGGAA
>CABUPE010000050.1 GCA_902493515.1 uncultured Collinsella sp. | reverse complement strand
GCGGCCGCGGCGGCCCGCGCTGCATGAGCATGCCCTTCTGGCGCGAGGACCTCTAAGTCTTTAACGTTCCGGTGCGGTCCCCCTACAACCGCACCGGCTTCGCCCGTTAAACGGGCAACACTAATACTTACGTAATTCATTTCTTCGAAAGGAATCAAACCATGGGTGTTAACCTCTCCGGCCGTAGCTTCCTCAAGCTTCTTGACCTCACCACCGAGGAGATCGAGTACCTGCTCAAGCTCTCCAAGAACTTCAAGGATATGAAGCGCGCTGGCGTTCCGCACCGCTATCTCGAGGGCAAGAACATCGTTCTGCTCTTCCAGAAGACCTCCACTCGTACCCGCTGCGCCTTCGAGGTCGGCGGCATGGACCTGGGCATGGGCGTTACCTACCTCGATCCCGGTTCGTCGCAGATGGGCAAGAAGGAGTCCATCGAGGACACCGCCCGCGTTCTCGGCCGCATGTATGACGGCATCGAGTTCCGTGGCTTTGCCCAGGACGACGTCGAGGAGCTCGCTGCTAAGTCCGGCGTGCCTGTCTGGAACGGCCTGACCACCGAGTGGCACCCCACCCAGATGCTCGCCGACATCCTGACCGTCCAGGAGAACTTCAACTACGACATCAAGGGCAAGACCCTCGTCTTCATGGGCGACTGCAAGAACAACGTCGCTCGCTCCCTCATGGTCGTCTGCTCCAAGCTCGGCATGAACTTCGTGGCCTGCGGCCCCGAGGAGTGCATGCCCGCCGACGACGTCATCGAGGCCTGCAAGCCCATCGCCGAGGCCAACGGCTGCACCATCAAGCTGACCACCGACGTCAAGGACGGCGTCACCGGTGCCGACGTTATCTACACCGACGTGTGGGTCTCCATGGGCGAGCCCGACGAGGTCTGGGCCGAGCGCATCGCTCAGCTCACCCCGTATCGTGTCACCTCCGAGGTCATGGCTATGGCCAACCCGGGTGCCATCTTCCTGCACTGCCTGCCCAGCTTCCACGACACCAACACCACCATTGGCGCCGAGAAGTGCGAGCAGTTCGGCATCACCGAGCAGGAGGTCACCGACGAGGTCTTCGAGAGCCCCGCTTCCAAGGTCTTCGACGAGGCCGAGAACCGCATGCACACCATCAAGGCTGTCATGTACGCCACGCTCAAGTAAGAGCATCTAGCATCTCGCTCGGGGTGTATTGCTGCACACCCCGAGCGGTTTTATCTGGTAATAATCTCGCATCAAGCGGCAGGCACGGCACGGAAGAGCCGCTTCTGGCGAGATCAGTAAATGATTTATGAAGGGGGGATGAGAACTATGACTGAGACCGCTAAGAAAAAGCGCGGTATGCCTTCATCGTTCACCATTCTTCTTGCTCTGCTGGCAATTGTCGCAGTGATTACCGTTATCGTCTCCGGCACGTCCGGCGGCGCGGTTACTGCCGCCCGTCTGAGCGATTTCTGCACCGCCCCGATTAAGGGCTTCGCTGACGCTCTGCCCGTCTGCCTCTTCGTTATGATCCTGGGCGGCTTCCTCGGTATGATGACCGAGACCGGCGCCCTGGACAACGGCATCGCCGTTCTGGTGCAGAAGCTTAAGGGCAACGAGATTATGCTCATTCCCGTGCTGATGCTCATCTTCTCCCTCGGTGGTACCACCTATGGTATGTGCGAGGAGACCGTTCCCTTCTACGCCCTGCTCGCCGCTACCATGATGGCCGCTGGCTTCGACCCCATGGTCGGTGCTGCTACCGTCCTGCTCGGCGCTGGCTGCGGCTGCCTGGGCTCCACGGTTAACCCGTTCGCCGTCGGCGCTGCCGTCGACGCTCTGACCGGCGTTGGCATTGAGGTCAACCAGTCCATCATCATCGGCCTCGGTGCCGTCCTGTGGATTGTCACTACCGCTATGTCCATCTTCTTCGTGATGAGCTACGCCAAGAAGGTCAAGGCTGACAAGGGTTCCACCATCCTGTCGATGCAGGAGCTCAAGGACGCCGAAGAGGCTCACGGCAAGGCTGCTTCCGAGGTCCACAAGGAGGTCAAGCTCACCGGTCGTCAGAAGGGTGTTCTGATTGCCTTCGCCTTCACCTTCGTCGTCATGATCGTCGGCTTCATTCCGCTGGCCGACCTCAACGAGGGCGTCGCTAACTTCTTCGACGCTGGCGCTGTCTACGACGCCGACGGTAACGCCGTCGTCCAGGGCTGGTCTGCCCTGATCACCGGCCTGCCCATTGGCCAGTGGTACTTCGACGAGGCTTCCACCTGGTTCTTCCTCATGGCCGTCCTGATCGGTATCATCGGTGGCCTGTCCGAGAAGCAGATCGTTAACACCTTTATCACCGGCGCTGCCGACATGATGTCCGTTGTTCTCGTTATCGCCCTCGCCCGTGGTATCTCCGTCCTCATGGCTAACACCGGCCTCGACGTCTTCGTCCTCGACGCTGCCGCCAATGCTCTGGCTGGCCTGTCCGGCGTGATCTTCGCTCCCATGAGCTTCCTGGTCTACTTCGGCCTGTCCTTCCTGATCCCCTCGACCTCCGGTATGGCCACCGTCTCCATGCCCATCATGGGACCGCTGGCTGTTAAGCTCGGCTTCTCGCCCGAGGTCATGGTCATGATCTTCTCCGCCGCCATCGGTGTCGTGAACCTGTTCACCCCGACCTCCGGCGCCATCATGGGCGGTCTCGCCCTGGCCAAGATCGAGTGGACGACCTGGCTCAAGTTTGCCCTTAAGCTCATTGTCGCTCTCTCCGTCGTCTGCGCCGTCATCCTGACCGTCGCCTGCGTGCTGATCTAAGTACCCAACGGGTACCCCACGGAAACCTTGACGATCCTGTAAAGGATCACCTGGTCATCGTCTGTCCGGTGGGGTCAACCCACCGGTAGACTCCTACCTTTAGCCCCCTCCCGTTCCGTGCGCGGGAGGGGGCGCTCTTATGTTGCGCGGTTCTACGAACCGCGCAACCAGTCGACGCTGCGCGCCGTCCAGAACGACAATTTGTCATTCAAAAGGCAAGGCATGACCAGAAGGTCTATGCCTTGCCTTTTTCATGCCAACTTGTACGTCCTGGACGTCGCTCGCTGACTTATGCTCAACCAGCGACGTTTCCCTTGTTGGTGCAAAGGTGTCAGGTTAGTTTGCGCCAAAAAGGGGAAGTTGCGGTGGAATAGTTCCCGTTTGGCCGTCTTGAGGGGTTAAACGGGAACTATTCCACCGCAACTTATCGATGGCGTGTTTGGTTGGTGCCAGTTGATTGCTTGGGCGTTGGGGAGGGTCTGCTCCGTTATAATCGCCTAGAACATTAATTGGAAACGGGACGGGAGCCATACATGCGCCAGGGTTTCGACAACGCGAAGTATATCGAGCTGCAGGCCGCTCATATTAAGGAGCGCATCTCGCAGTTTGGTGGCAAGCTCTATTTGGAGTTTGGCGGCAAGCTGTTTGACGACTATCACGCGAGCCGCGTGCTGCCGGGTTTTGAGCCGGACAGCAAGTTTCGCATGCTCAAGAGCATAGCCGACGACGTCGAGGTCATTATCGCCATTAACGCGAACCACATCGAGAAGAATAAGGCCCGTGGTGACCTGGGTATTACCTATGACGAGGACGTTTTGCGCCTGGTCGACCTGTTCCGCGGCAACGGTTTTGCTGTCGCGGCCGTGGTTATCACCCAGTACGCCGGCCAGCCCGCCGCCGATGTGTTCCGCAATCGCCTGAACGCGCTCGGCATTCCTGCCAAGCTGCACTATCCCATCGAGGGCTATCCGCATGACGTCGACCTGATCGTGTCCGACGACGGCTATGGCAAGAACGAGTTTGTCGAGACCACTCGTCCGCTCGTTGTGGTCACCGCTCCCGGCCCCGGCTCGGGTAAGCTCGCCACCTGCCTGTCGCAGCTTTATCACGAGCACAAACACGGCACCGCCGCCGGCTACGCCAAGTTCGAGACCTTCCCGGTCTGGAACCTTCCCCTCACGCATCCGGTCAACATCGCCTACGAGGCGGCCACGGCAGATCTCGACGACGCCAATATCATCGACTCCTTCCACTTGGAGGCCTACAACAAGACCACGGTCAACTACAACCGTGACGTCGAGGCCTTCCCGGTGGTCCGTGCCCTGATGGAAAAGATCCTGGGCAAGAGCCCCTACCAGAGCCCCACGGACATGGGCGTCAATATGGTCGGTTTTGCCATCACCGATGACGATGCCTGCCGCGACGCTTCCAAGATGGAGATCGTCCGCCGCTACTTTACCGCGGTCGAAAATGTGCGCCGTACCGGCGTGGGTGATGAGCAAGTCGACCGTCTCAAGATCATTATGAAGAAGGCCGGTATCGACAAGAACTACTCGCCGGCACGCTCGGCCGCCCTTACCAGGGAGCAGCTGACGGGTGGCCCCGTAGGCGCCATGGTCATGCCCGATGGCTCCGTGGTGACCGGCAAGACTTCCACGCGCCTGGGCGCCGCGAGCTCGCTCATCATGAACGCACTTAAGCATGTCTCGGGCGTTGACCTTGAGCTCGAGGTCATTAGCGATGAGGCGATCGAGCCTATCAGCAAGCTCAAGACGCATTTCCTGGGTAGCAAGAACCCGCGCCTGCACACCGACGAGACGCTTATGGCGCTCTCGATCACCTCGGCAACGAGCGAGACGGCGGCCCGCGTCCTTTCGGGCCTGGAGCAGCTGCGCGGCTGCGATGCCTTCTTTAGCGTGATCATCTCGCCGACGGACGAGACGGTGTTGCGCAAGCTGGGCATCAACGTGTGCTGCGAGCCCAAGTTCGAGCGCCGTGGTTTCTTCCACCGCTAAGCCTGGATTAATTGGTCTGAAAGGGGCGCATCGGGTATGCATTCGGTGTGCCCCTTTTATCAACAAAGCTACCGTTTAACCTAAAAATAGCCCGTTTACCTGCCTATAAGCGATTTGGGCGGTATACAATAACCCTAACTGTTTCATCCTTTTGCGGGGATGCCGCATGATGGATGTTGCCGGCCATCATGGGGTGTGCCGGTCGCGCACGGTGCAGGTGATGCCCGTGCTCGGTTTGAGGAGGCTGCCATGGCTGGCAAGGGTCGTGCGAGTGTCAACGATATGAAGCGTGTCGAGGTGCAGGTGCTGATGGAGATCGCACAGCTGTCCGAAGACAACGGCGGATTTTATGGCTTTTCGCGCAAGACGCTTGCCGAGCGTGTGGGGGTGTCTCCGTATCGCGCCCGCGCGGCAATTGAACGCTTGGAATCCGAAGACATCATCGAGGTCGTCTCGCGCTACAGCGACGACGGCGGCCAGCTCGCAAATGGTATTTGTCTCACGGAGCGTGGCGAATGGTATCTAGAGGGCATCCGTGCCGGTATGCTCGTGAAGGACTTGATCGAGGATGAAGCCGCCGATCGATAACAGCGTGCATTCATAGTGGAAACGACGCCGCCTGGGCAACCGGACGGCGTTTTGTTTACGGGCTTTAGCCTGTGCGGGGCGCGCAGCGCGCCGCATCAGAAACCACCCGC
>CABUPE010000049.1 GCA_902493515.1 uncultured Collinsella sp. | reverse complement strand
GCGGGTGGTTTCTGATGCGGCGCGCTGCGCGCCCCGCACAGGCTAAAGCCCGTAACGTATCTGCGCAATCTGTAATTGCGCACGTTTAGTAATGACTATTCTAACGATTGTTTGAACATCTGGGCAAATAAACCGATAGTTTTGTAGCGAATTGTCAATTCTCTTGACAATTGCTCAGATTTACCTTCGTTTATTCGCTATCTATTTTTTGTTTCTACTGGTAATTTAGTTACCCATCATTTTTTAATGGCATTAGATTTATTTGCATAACATTTTGCTCAAGAGTAAACATCCTGTAAACAGTCGAAAATTGACCATGAGCTGTAGGTCATTTACCGGGAGAAATACCCTACCAAACTGATGAGAATATCTTTAACTCATCGGTAGTCAGAAGCGTAATGTTCAGACAACCATATTGGAATTTGCGCGCAGATTGCAGGCATCAACTCGCCCAAATCGCCTGAGGCCACCACAAAGGCGCCTGTCCCCTTTGTGATGGTTCTCCCCCGGCGCTACAGCAGATGCTCCTCGACAAAGACCGCGATGCCGTCTTTGTCGTTACTCGCGGTTACAAAGTCGGCGGCGGCACGGGTGGCGTCGCTGCCATTTGCCATGGCCACGCCCACGCCGGCGTCAGCCACCATGCAGGTGTCGTTGTCCGCATCGCCAAACACGCAGATGTCCTGGAGCTCCATGTCGTTGAGCTCCGCCACGTGCACAAGGCCGCGCGTCTTGGACACGCGCGGATCCATGAACTCGTAGAGCCGCTGCGTGGTTTGCAGAGCCGCCGCCTTAACGGTGTCGTCGGCAAACGTCGACGCCCGCTCAATCACCCGCGGCATTACCTCGGGCGCCATGGTAAACATCACCTTGGGCTGCGGCTCGCGCAAGAACTCGGCAAAATCGACCACCTTGTAGGGCACGCCATCGACACGCGATAGATGCTCGACGCACGCGTTGGTCTCGGGAACGTAGAACACGCCGTCTCGGGGGCAAACGGGCGTTGCCGGAAGGTCCGCCATGTGCTTGCAGATGCGCGCGATGGTTTCGCCCGGCAGCGGGTAGCTCAGCTCGTTGATGCCGTGCGCGCGGTCGATGACCTCGGCGCCACCGCAGCCCACCAGCACGTCCACCAGGCCTTCGATGCCCCAGAGCTCGTACATGGCCTCGGTCGCATGGGCGTCGCGCCCGGTGCACAGGCCAAAGAGCACGCCGCGCTCGCGCAGGGCGCGAATCGCCGCCACGGTGCGCGGGGACACCGTGTGCTGGCTCGTGAGCAGCGTGCCGTCGATATCGCAGAACACGGCTTTGATGTGGCTGAAGGTGGCGTCCATGGGGGCCTTTCTGGGTTGTGCGGCGATGTGGGGTGTATTCGTGAACGGCGTACATGGTATACCAAGGCACAGACGCGGCCAGTCAAAGCAAAAACCACCACAAAGGTGCCTGGCTCCTTTGTGGTGGCCTGGCCCGCAGGATGGCCTGACCCGCAGCGCAAACCATCACAACATTCGACGTTTTTCGGCAAAATCGCGATTTTCATCGAATGTTGTGATGGTTTTTACTGCAAAGCAAAAACCACCACAAAGGTGCCTGGCCCCTTTGTGGTGGAAATGACGTTTGCCCAGATAAAACCTGCCAAAATAAACCTGTCCCTTTTTGACAGGTTTTAGGCCAGATGGTCTTGGATCAGATCGCAGATGGCTCGGGCGTCGTTGATGTTGATGGCTCGGGTCGCAAAGCCGGCGTCGAAGGCCTGGCGTGCCAGGGCCTCGTTGCAGGCAAGGGCCAGCGTGTGACCGTCGACCAGGTCGAGCGAGCTCTTGCCGCGCAGACGGTCGACACCGGATCGCGCGACGACGATGTTATCGAAGCCCTCGGTCTTGTAGCCCTCGATGATCACCACGTCGACATCGTTGTAGCGCGACAGCAGCTCGCGCGCGGGCATCTCGTCCTCCTCGCGCGTGTCGGCGTACTCCGCCCAGCGCGTGGCGCAGATGAGGCCCACGTGTTTGGAGCCGGCCTGGTGATGGCGCCAAGTGTCCTTAGCGGGCACATCGATATCAAAGCCGTGGTGCCCGTGATGTTTGAGCGAACCCACGCGCAGGCCGCGGCGGGCGAGCTCGGCGATAACCTTCTCGACAAGCGTGGTCTTGCCCGAGTTTTGGTAGCCGATAAACGCGATCGCGGGGACGGCCTGTGTCGGAGCTGTGGGCGCGACGGCGACGAATGCGCTCGCGGGCGCGGCACCGTCAGTGGCCACGGCCTCAACAGCAGCGGCCTGACGCTCGGCACGATCCCACACGCCCGAGCGGCCGCCCTCCTTGTGCAGCAGGCGCACGTCAACGATCTCCATGCCGCGATCGACCGCCTTGCACATGTCATAGATCGTTAGGCACGCGGCGCTCGCGCCGGTCAGGGCCTCCATCTCGATACCCGTCTTGCCCGTCACGCCGGCCGTAACCAGTACGTGAAAGCCAACCTGCCCGTCCGCGCGCGCCGGCGCCCAGCCCTCGGGCACGTCCTCGGCAGGCGTCCCCGCCGCAGCGATGGGCGCAATGTCGCACTTGCTCTTGGTAATGAGCAGCGGGTGGCACATGGGGATGATGTCACTCGTGCGCTTGATGGCCATAATGCCCGCCACGCGCGCGCAGGCAAGCACGTCGCCCTTTTTGGCGCGGTCCTGCAGCACCATGGCCTGCGTCTCGGGGTGCATGAGGATGGTGCCCTCGGCGATGGCAATGCGATGGGTCTCGGCCTTGTCGGACACGTCGACCATGCGCACCTCGCCCTTGGCGTCCACATGCGTCAGCTCGTCGCGACGGGCGTCGCGGGCGGGCTCGGCAACAGCGCTGACAGACGGCTGCGCAGACGCGTCGGCGTTGCCAGCATTCGCCGCAGCCGTGGCTTTGTGGGCAGACATCGCGGCCCTGCGAGCGGCCTTGGTGGCATCGGCGTACCTGCTCTTGGCCATATGATCATCCTCCGATTTGGGACATAAATCGTTGCGTGCCCTCAATTATCGCGTGTTCCTGCGGTTTGTGGGCCACGGCATCGCGCCAAATCGAAAGTACCTGCATATCATCACCACGGCGCAGCGCCTCACGCACCGAATACTCGGCATCGCTGAACAGGCACGGACGCACGTTGCCATCGGCCGTCAGGCGCAGACGGTTGCAGTTCGCGCAAAAATGGTTGGACATGGCGCTAATGAAGCCAACCGTTCCCGCCGCGCCCGGAAAGTGCCAATAGCGCGCAGGGCCCGCGCCGGCAGGAGCGTCGTTGATGTCGAGCGGCTCGAGCTCGCCCAGTCCCGCCGCGGTGGCCCCGGCATTGATGCGCGCCCGCAGCTCGTCGCTCGGCACGGTATCGCTCGCGTCCCACAGCTCGGGATTGAGCGCGGGCGCATGCGGGTCCACAGCGCAATGCGAGCTGGTGCGCTCGTCGCCGATGGGCATGTATTCGATAAAGCGCAGGTGGATAGGGCGGTCGACGGTCAGCCGCGCAAGGGCTGCCACATCCTGGTTGAGTCGGCGCACCACAACGCAGTTGACCTTAACGGGCTCAAAGCCCCAAGCCAGCGCCGCGTCGATGCCAGCCATGGTCTGCTCGAGTCGGCCCAGGCGCGTGATCTTTCCAAAGAGCGTAGGGTCGAGTGTGTCGAGCGAGATGTTGACGCGGTTAAGCCCCGCGTCTTTGAGCTGCGGCGCCAGCTTGGGCAGCAGGGCACCGTTGGTGGTGAGCGAGATGTCCTCGATCTGCGGAATCGCGCGGATGTCGCGAATGAGCGGAATAATACGGCGGCTGACCAGCGGCTCGCCACCCGTCAGGCGCACGCGGCGAATGCCCTCCCCCGCCACCAAGCGCACAAAGCGGGCGATTTCCTCGGCGCTGAGCAGCTCGTCGTGCACGCGGGGCGCGACGCCATCGGCCGGCATGCAATAAATGCAGCGGAAATTGCACTTGTCGGTAACGGCAATACGCAGGTAGTTGATATCGCGGCCAAAGCCGTCATGTTGCACGTGCCCGTCCACGCAGCCCTCCCCTCACGCGGCGTTTTATTCTTCGGAAAACATAATACCCCACGAGAGAATCATGCCGACACCCGTACGACAGGACAGGTCGCTTTGAGCAAGACCGGCTTCCCAAGCCCATCCTCAGCACAGACCATCACAACATTCGATGCTTTTCCCGTTTTTGGCGAAAAACGTCGAATGTTGTGATGGTTTGCCTGCCCACAGCACCCCGCAGAAGGACCAAAGCGTCCCTAAAGGCCGCCGTCCCAGTGCCGAATCACGAATTCTCGCAGGTCGTTCTGCCGCTTTTGGAACGCTTCGCTTCGGTCGCACTTAAGGCCCATAGCGAGCGCGATGGCGTTCATCGCCCGGTGCAATTGCAGCTGGTGGGCAAACTGAGTCCCGGTGAGGACGATCATCCTAAAGCCCAGCGCGCTCAGCACGGTCATACGCTCCGCATCCGACGCGCTGCGCTGTTTATCAAGATGGTCCGAGCCGTTGTATTCAATCCCCGTACCGCTCGCAGGCGCATATACGTCGATCTCGAAATACCCGGCCTTTGCGAGATACTTGAACTCGTTGGGAACATCGACCCGATGGTTGAGCTCGATCTTGGCGTATCCCAGCCCGCCCTGGGAACGTTTTGCCACGACCATGATTGCGGTGGCCGTCTCCATGGGCGACCGCGCGCCATCGTGCACGCGCTTGAGCACGGCGACCGCGCGTACAGCCCCCTGACGAGATCGGTTCTCGTTGCAATAAGCAATCAAGTCGGCAACGGTATACCTCTGCCCCATCTCGATATAATCGCCTGTCGACAGATGATTCAAATGGTATCGGGCGCAGATTTCGTAGCCGTATTCCAGCTGCTCGGGCTCGCTCATCCACGAACCCGCTTGGACAAAGCACATGACCTCATCAACCACTAGAAGGCCCTCTGCCACCTCGATAAGATGGCCTGGAGGTACCGGCGCCCCAAACACGTGGCACCTAAATCCAGCCGGTGTCGAGCGCTCAAAATCGAAGTTGACGAGCGTGTCGATATGATCGAGCTCTTCTCGTGGAATACCAAGCGAAACCAGATAGTCGGTAACGATCCCGACTGCCGTTGAAGCCCTCAGCCCCTTGGCATCGAGTCCCAATTTGGACAGGCTCACGGTCGGCTCCGCCTCGTTAGCAAGCGAGTCCTCATCGTATAGGCTGCTTGCTCGCGAGAGCGGCTCGGACGGGCGCGCCACGTTGTGGTACAGCCAGGCAGTCTTATGGGACAGGACGATCGGCAGGTCCATGAGCCCTCCAATGGAGTCGGATAACCAACCTTATTCCCCTGCCCACGGGCCCGCACACCTTCGCGCGCAAGAAAGCGATTCCACCCGGTCGAGTGGCAGAAAAACCATCACAACATTCGATGCTTTGGTAGCGCACAGAGATGTGGTGTAAGAGGCGGGGCATGCCCCGCCTCCGCCCTTTCAAGAAAGGACGGGGACACCGCCTAGAATTCGTCGTTGGAGTAATGAAGGTGACGAATGGAAGGAA
>CABUPE010000048.1 GCA_902493515.1 uncultured Collinsella sp. | reverse complement strand
CTTCGTTAAACGGGCGCTAGGGCGTCACCCTTACACCAACATTTTCGACGCGATCGCGTGTTCTATCCGACTGGTAACGGCATTGACTGGGGTATCCATCTTGCACGAATGGGCGTTTCGGTATCCGCCGTGTCGGTTGTCGGCAAGGACGAGTACGGAGACAAGATGAGAGAGGCACTGGCCGCTGAGGGGTTCGATATCTCACATCTGCGGGTGGAGGATGGCGACACCTCGGTGATGCTCATGGCATTGAAAGACGGCGTCGATCGCGTGCATCTCGAGGCAATCGATGGCGTAATGGAGACATATCGTCCGAATGAAGATGACCGGGCGTTTATCCTAGAGCATGACATCATTCATACCGACCTGTTTGGCAATTGTTTGGACCTCCTGCCCGAATGGCATGATGCGGGCAAGACGGTGGTAATGGACTTCTCGGTGTTCAGCCAGGATCCCGAATATACCTGTGAGACTCATTTTCCTTACGTAGACTACGCGTTCATGTCGTTTGAAGAGGACACTCCGGAGCTACGAGACTGGGTACGCCACGTGCAGGAATTGGGACCGCGCGTTGCGGTTGCCACGCTTGGCGAGAAGGGAAGCATTGCCTATGACGGTGAGCGCTTCTATGAGTGCGGGATCGTACCGGCGGAGAAGGTCGTTAACACCGTGGGTGCCGGCGACTCGTATATTGCCGGGTTTACCAAGGGCGTGATCGATGGCCTTGATATTCCGGCGTGTATGAAGGCGGGCGCTGAGCTGTCGTCCCGAGTGATTGGTTCGTTTGAGCCGTACTAGGGTCAAATGCCTGGAAAGGAGTGCGAAATGGTTATCGACATGTTGGTCCATCCTATGCTCTACGGCGAGATCTGTAAGCCGGGTGATGATCCTGATGGATTCGGCTTTTGGTCACGAGAATTTGGTATGGGGCATATGGGCCCCATGGATTGGGATGAGCTTCAAGTCGAGATGGACGTCTGCGATGTGCAGAAGAGCGTGCTCATGCCGCTCGATGTAACCACGGCATGCGGAGGGCACTTTGGCACCAATGACCAGATTGCCATGCTGGTTGCCGCGCATCCCGATCGTCTGTGGGGATTTGCGAGCGTAGACCCGCAGGTGAGCGGTGCCGCAGACGAATTGGAGCGCGCCTTTACCGAGTTGGGGGCAAAGGGGCTTTGCCTGCATCCTGCAAAGCAGGGTTTTGTCCCCGATGATGCTGTGGCCGAGCCGCTTTACGAGCTGTGCGAGCGCTATAACAAGCCGGTGGTTTTCCATGCCGGTATGTCTTGGGAACCTGGCGCAGAGCTCTCGCGCAGTAACCCGCTTGCATTTGAGCACACAATCGCAACGCATCCAAATGTGCGCTTTAGTTTGACTCACTTTGGCTGGCCCTGGGTGCGCGAGACCGTGGCGATGCTGCTCAAGTATCCCAACTGCTACACGGACACCTCTATCACTTACATCGATTCGCCCGAGGAGATGATGCAGCGTCTTTTCACGGTCGATATGGGGCCGCTGTGGTATGAGCGCGCGCTATCGCACCAAGTGATGTTCGCCAGCAATACGCCGCGCTTCCGTGCATTCAAACTCAAGCGGGCGCTCGATACCGTGCCCATGCGCGATGATGCGCGAGAAAGGCTCTACTGGGGTAATGCCCTGCGTTTTCTTGAAGGGGATGAGTAAACATGGTGACGCTCGAGACATTGAGCTATCTATCGACTGCTCCGGACCAGTTCATCGATATTACCGATGACGTGCACGCTGCCATCGAACGCAGCTCAGTGACCAATGGCTTGGCTGCGATTATTTTGTCGCATACGACCTGTGGATTCGTGGTAAATGAGGGGCTGCCCTGCGTGGAGACGGATCTTATGGAGACGCTTGATCGCATCGCCCCACTCGATGCCCCCTATGCGCGTGCACTCTTCCTGCCGAGCTATGGAGCTACCGGCAACAACTCCTGTGGGCATATCAAGAGCATGATTTGTGGAAACAGTTGCTTCTTTCCCGTCCAAGATGGCCACATCGTGTGCGGAGGCGCCCAGAACATCTATCTTGCGGAGTTTGACGGTCCGCAGAAGCGAAAAGTGTACGTGGAGGTGCTGGGGGAGTAACGTCCCCGCGATAACCCTACGAAGGAGCACGTTATGTCGTTTTTAACCTCGATGTTCAAGACCGAAAAGCCGGTTATCGGAATGCTGCACCTGCGTCCTCTGCCGGGCGATCCACTGTATTACCCGGGCGGAAGCGTGTCGCAGGTCGTGGAAGCCGCCAAGCGCGATCTCGAGGCGTTGCAGCAGGGCGGTGTCGATGGCATTTTGATTACCAATGAGCTCTCGATGCCCTATGAGCAGCACGTTTCTCCCTCAACCCTTGCATCGATGGGCTATGTAATCGGGGCTCTATCCCATGATCTGTCGACCCCTTGGGGAGCTGAGGCTATTTACGATGGTGATGCCACAATCGAACTGTGCGCTGCCGTCGATGCGCAGTTCACGCGCTGCAATTTTTGCGGTGCCTGGGCCGGTGATCTTGGGCTGATTAACCGAGATTTCGCTCACACCATGCGTCGCAAGGCGGCGCTGCGCCTGGACGACCTCAAGCTTTTTCACTTCATCACGAGCGAGGGGGAGGTTTATCTCAATGACCGCACGACTGCGGACATTGCCGATTCACTTCTCTTTAATTGCCTTCCGGATGCAATGGTCATCGGCGGTTCGGCTGCCGGTCGTGGCGCTTCGGGCGAGCTTGCCGATGAAGTCCGCGAGCGTGTTGGCGAAGTACCCGTGGTATGTGGCACCGGTTGTCGCGAAAATACCGTGGCTGACGTATTTGCTCACTACGATGGCGCGTTTGTCGGCACGTGTTTAAAGCGCGACGGAAAGCTGGATGCCCCGGTCGATGTTGAGCGGGTAGCTCGTTTTATGGCTGCCGCTCGTACGGCGCGAGGGGAGTAGGCACCTATGGCGCTCTATCTGGGTATTGATATTGGGACAAGCGCCTCTAAAGGCGTTTTAATCGATGATCGATGCAACATCGTTTGCCAAGCCTCTTGTGGACACGAGACGGACAACCCGTGTGACGGATGGTACCAACATGATGCGGAGGCAGTTTGGTGGGGCGATTTTTGCCGCTTGTCGCGCGAGCTGGTGGCGCGATCGGGGGTTAACGCGGCACAGATCGGATGCGTGGGCCTTTCCGCATTGGGTTGCGACTGCGTGCCGGTCGATACCGAGTGCAACGCGCTGGCGCCCGCGATTTTGTATGGAGTCGATGCACGTTCGAAGCCGCAGATTGACGAGCTTCTTTCCGAATATGGGGCAGATCGCGCACGCGAGCTTTTCGGGCATGATCCCTGTTCGTCAGATATTGCTCCCAAGATCTTGTGGTTTAAGGAGAATATGCCCGAGGTGCACGAACGTGCCGCGAAGTTCCTGACGGCGTCATCGTTTCTGTGCGCAAAGTTGACGGGGCGTTTTACGGTGGACCGTTATTTAGCGGAGGATTTTCTTCCCCTATACGACCGCTACACCTGGAAGGTTGATGCTCGGGAATGTGCTCGTTTCTGCCGGCCTGACCAGATGGCGGAGGTGATGTCGGCTACCGATATTGCCGGGGTGATTACGCGGCGTGCGGCTGAGGCGACGGGGCTCGCGGCGGGGACACCTGTCTTAGTGGGAACGGGCGACTCTGGTGCCGAGGCCATTTCGACGGGTGTATTCCGTCCCGGCGATATGATGGTTCAGTTGGGGAGCACGGCGTATTTCATCTACCTAGCTGATCATATGATCGATGATGCCCGCCTGTGGCCAGGGATGTTTATCATTCCCGGAACTTACGGGATCTGCGCAGGGACCAATACGGCGGGTGCGCTCACATCGTGGCTGCGCCAAGAGCTGTATCGCGACGCCGTAGAGGCCGAGGGCCACGGTGGTCCCGATGCCTATTCGGTTATGGCGCATGATGCCGCCGATGTGGCGCCGGGTGCCGATGGGCTCCTGTGTCTGCCGTACTTTGCGGGGGAGCGTACTCCGCTCAATGATCCCGCGGCGCGTGGCGTCTTCTTTGGCCTGACCGGAAGGCATACGCGAGCCCATATGGTTCGCGCCGCCTTGGAAGGCGTCGCGTATACCGTTGCATCCCATGTCGACATTATCGAGCGAGAGCATGGACTGCCAATTGGGCGCATTATGCTTGTCGGAGGTGGAACCAAGAATCCAGTTTGGATGCAGACTATCGCCGACGTATGCGGGCGCGAGGTCTCGGTTGCCAAGGTTACGGTGGGTGCATGCTTCGGTGATGCCATCATGGCAGCTCTCGCAGGCGGCGCCTATGCATCATGGGATGAACTCGCCCGAGTCCTTGGCGTTGCGCAAACAATCGAGCCCGATATGGCTGCCCACGAGTTATATGCGTCGCGTCGTCATATCTTTGACGAATTGTATGCACGCAACCGTGATCTCATGCACGAATTGGTGTAATGCTGTCGAATTGTACTGCCTACCAATAGGGACTGCGTTGTGCGATTCGCATGTCCCTTGGCATTTTTGCCCACAGGGGTTAGCGAAGGTCAAAAACAGAGTGCGCATTTGCTAAAACTACCGACTCGATGCGCTTTGCGTCACAGTTTTTGAGTGAGGCAATGCGCATCGAGGTTCTTGCGAGCGATCTGATGAGCGACTGCGCGCTTGTTTCTGTGTTTGCCTCCGCCGGCGCATCGGTTTCGAGCAGTAAACGATCGAGTGGAATCTGTCGTGCGTATTCGCGTCCTCGTTTAGACGCGAGCATGCGTTCGTTGACGGAAAAATAGCAGCCTGCATCGCGCGTGCGGACAAGCTCGTCCGAGGTGCCGCTAAACCAGTGGAAGATGATAACGGGGGAGCTGGGGTTTGGGATGAGTAGTCCATGCGATTCGAGGACGTCCAGTACGGCTCCTGCTGAACGAACGGCGTGAATTGATATCACGCGCCCGGTAAGAGGATGCTGCGCGAGCGCATCGCAGAGCCGGTTGAGTGCCTGTATTTGTAGCGGCTCACTTCCAGCAAAGCGCGCGGAAAAGTCGAGTCCGACTTCGCCGATGTAGCGTTCTTGGGCAGCAACTTCGCAAAGCAGATTGACTTCGACAAAACCGCAGTGGCCATCGGCGAGCCACCAGGGGTGAAGCCCAACGCCGGCGATGATGATGCCTGGTTGGCGACAGGCGCGCTCGTTTGCGGCCGAAAAGTCGTGCGGATTGACGCCGCAGTCAAATAGACCCAAGCCCAGCGCCGTCGCCTCATCGGCAACGGCGTCCGGGTGGGCCATTAAATCAAGATGGCAGTGTGCATCAAATAACCGGGGCTCCATCTCGGTGCGCTCCGCTAGTCCAGACGTTGGCCATCGGAGCGTACGCGCTCAGTGCCGCGGCCGCTGATCTGGCGGATAACCTCGCCGGCAATCATCTGGCCCATGATGGGCGGCATAAAGCTGGCGGTTCCCAGCTCGGTACGCTCGTGGATATTGGAAGGGTCGCGGGGCTGTGTCTTAACCGATTCCTCACAGCTAAACAGTACATGCAGGCTCTTGATTCCGCGTTTTTTGCATTCTTTGCGCATAATGCGGCTCATGGGGTCACGTACCGTATCGAAAATGTCGGCAAAGCGGAGGCACTCGGGATGGAGCTTGTTGGCCCCGCCCATGGAGCTAACCAAACGAATGTCGTGGTCCTGAGCATATTTGGCAATGGTGAGCTTGGCCGAGATGGTGTCGATGGCGTCGACGACGTAGTCGAGCTTGCCGTCCGTCTGCTCCAAAACGCTCGCGAAGAAATCATCGATGTTGTCGCTCAGCAGGTATTCGGTGCGCTTGATGACGGTAGCGGTAGGGTTGATGTCGTGAATCATAGCCTCCATGACGTCGACTTTGCGCTTGCCGACGGTGCTGTGAAAGGCGATGGCCTGGCGATTGATATTGCTGGGCGCGATGATGTCCTTATCCAGAATGACGAAATGACCGATGCCGCCGCGGGCGAGTGCCTCGCAGCAGTTGGAGCCCACGCCTCCGCAGCCGAGCACTAGCACCGTAGCATCGGCGAGCTTATCGAGTGCCTCGCGGCCCATGATAATCTCGAGCTTGGTGTCGCGTGTCTCGATGGGAGTTGCGGTTGTGGTTTCGGTCATAGATATCCTCCGATGGGGAAGCGAATCGTGTTTTAGCTATCGCCATTATAGGTAATCGCCCATAGGTTGCGATGGCGTTTGCTTTGATGTGGTTTGAAGCATTGCGATTAGACAGTTAGACAAACATCTAAATATCGAGTATAGTGTGCACGTCATGAGAGATGATGAGAGGAGGTCTTATGCCGGGAGAGGGTTTTAAGGCGCTTGCCGATCCAACGCGACGGCGCATTTTGGAGTTGCTGCGCGAGGGCAATTGCACGGCGGGGGAGCTTGCCGAGCATTTCGATATCAGTAAGCCGTCGCTGAGCCATCACTTGGCGACGCTCAAAAACGCCGGGTTGGTGACCGACGAGCGCCATGGCCAAAACATCGTATACAGCTTAAACACCACCGTCATGCAGGACTTGATCGGTTGGTTTATGGGCTTTACAAACACGGAAGGTGATAAGGATGAATAACGAAAACAAGGGTATTCACGCCACGGGGGTATCGCGGCGTGTGTGGATTGCGCTGATCGCTCTGTGCGTCGCCAATGTCGTAGCGCACCTCATGGTGATGCCGAGCTTGCCTGCGCAGATTCCCACGCACTGGGGAGCGAGCGGTGCCGTCGACGGTTGGGGTCCTAGCTGGATGGCCTCCGCGCTCGGCGTGCTGCCTCTGGCGCTTCTCGCAATGTTCTGCGTGGTGCCGCGCATCGACCCCAAAGGTGAGGCATATCGAACCTCGGGCAAGTTCTATCAGGGCTTCGTAATCGCCTTCACCTTGTTCATGTGCGCCATAAGCTGGCTGGGAGAGCTTACGGTCTGGGGCGTGGTGCCGGCGGTCGGTTCGGTTAACGTGCTGATTTCCGGTGTTGTCGGTTTGCTGTTCATCGGCGTAGGCAACTACTTGCCGCGTGTGAAGCAGAACTATACGCTCGGTATCAAGACGCCCTGGGCACTTGCCGATCCCGAGAACTGGCGCCGTACGCAGCGCTTTGGCGGTGCCTGCTTTATGGTGCTGGGTGTTGGCCTGATTGTGATGGGCGTGGCGGGCAGCGTGCTTTCGAGTGAAGTCGTCGCCGCAGTGATTGCGGTTCTGGCGTTTGGTTCGGTCGGAGCCGTCTACGTCTACTCGTATCTGCTGTGGCGCAAATCGCAGCGAGCCGCTCGTTAAGGTTGCGGAAAACTAGCGTACGCAGTTCATAGTATGTTCCGGGGGACTTTTCCCAGGTAGTATTAGGGGGTATGGGCAACCATGCCCCTTTTTTCGTTAAGTTTCAGAGCTGGTTTCCTCATTTCGTTTCCACTAAAGCGAATCAAGAATAGAGAAACAGCAGGTAGAAAGGATAAAACAGGCAAATGGCTGAGTTTATCTACCAGATGTATCAGGCTCGCAAGGCCCATGGCGACAAGGTGATCCTTGACGACGTGACCCTGAGCTTCTACCCCGGTGCCAAGATCGGCGTTGTGGGTCCCAACGGCATGGGCAAGTCGACCCTGCTCAAGATCATGGCCGGCATCGAGGAGGTCTCCAACGGCGATGCCAGGCTCACCCCCGGCTACACTGTGGGCATCCTGCAGCAGGAGCCGCCGCTCGATGACGACAAGACCGTCATCGAGAACGTGCGCATGGCGTTTGGCGATATGATCGCCAAGGTCGATCGCTTCAATAAGATCGGCGAGGAGATGTGCGACCCGGATTGCGACATGGATGCCCTCATGGCCGAGATGGGCAAGCTCCAGGACGAGATCGACGCCGCCGACGGCTGGGATATCGATTCCAAGCTCGGTCAGGCCATGGACGCCCTGCAGCTGCCCGATTCCGACATGCCGGTTAACGTGCTTTCCGGCGGCGAGCGCCGTCGCGTGGCCCTGTGCAAGCTGCTGCTCGAGGCTCCCGACCTGCTGCTGCTCGATGAGCCCACGAACCACCTGGACGCCGAGTCGATTCTGTGGCTCGAGCATTTCCTGCACAACTACCAGGGTGCCGTGCTTGCCGTCACGCACGATCGCTACTTCCTGGATAATGTTGCCGAGTGGATCTGCGAGGTCGACCGCGGCCACCTTTATCCCTACAAGGGCAACTACTCCACGTATCTGGAGACTAAGGCCGCGCGTATCGAGGCACAGGGCAACCGCGATGCCAAGCTCGCCAAGCGCATGGAGGCCGAGCTCGAGTGGGTACGCAGCTCGCCCAAGGCTCGCCAGGCCAAGAACAAGGCCCGTCTGGCTCGCTACGAGGAGATGGAGGCCGAGGCCCGCGCAAGCCAGAAACTCGACTGGACCGACATCCGCATCCCCGTGGGCCCGCGTTTGGGCAACAAGGTGCTCGAGGCCCATCACCTGCACAAGGAGTTCGATGGCCGTGTACTCATCGATGACCTTTCGTTCACCCTGCCGCGCAACGGCATCGTGGGCGTCATCGGCCCCAACGGTGTCGGTAAGACCACGCTGTTCAAGACGATTGTGGGTCTGGAGCCGCTGACTTCGGGCGAGCTCGAGGTGGGCGAGACCGTCAAGATCTCCTATGTCGATCAGAACCGTTCCGGCATCGACCCCGACAAGAACCTGTGGGAGGTCGTCTCGGACGGCCTGGACCACATGATGGTGGGCGAGACCGAGGTCCCCAGCCGCGCGTACGTGGCGAGCTTTGGCTTTAAGGGCCAGGACCAGCAGAAGCGCGCTGGTGTACTCTCCGGTGGCGAGCGCAACCGTCTGAACCTGGCGCTCACGCTCAAGCAGGGCGGCAACCTGCTGCTCCTCGACGAGCCCACGAACGACCTCGACGTCGAGACGCTGTCCTCGCTCGAAGCGGCGCTGCTCGAGTTCCCGGGCTGCTCGGTGGTCATTAGCCACGACCGTATGTTCCTGGACCGCGTCGCCACGCACATTCTGGCGTGGGAGGGCACCGACGAGAATCCGGGCAACTGGTATTGGTTCGAGGGCAACTTCGAGGCCTATCAGGCCAACCGTATCGAGCGCCTGGGCGAGGACGCAGCCCAGCCGCATCGTATTCACCGCAAGCTGACGCGCGACTAGTAGCAAGTAGAAAGGCCGCCACCAAGGGCGGCCTTTCTTGTAGCAATTGCACTGCAGCTATGCCCTGGCTGCTGGTTTGATTCATAATCAAAGTCATCTCTTTGGGATTAAAGCCCGTTTTTGCTATGAGTGATTTTCTAATTCCGTTTAAAACGTAAAGACGCATTGGGTTGCAAGGACATAAGCAAATCGAATTGAAATATAACCAGTGCTGTAACGTTACAAAAAAGATTATAGAATAGGAGTACCTTATAAGTCGCTTCTCTAGAAAGAAGAACATATGCTTTCGCGTCGTCCTTGATTCTCATTTTCATTGCAACAGCCTCAGGACTCAGCGCAACGCGTTGCGC
>CABUPE010000047.1 GCA_902493515.1 uncultured Collinsella sp. | reverse complement strand
TTCCTTCCATTCGTCACCTTCATTACTCCAACGACGAATTCTAGGCGGTGTCCCCGTCCTTTCTTGAAAGGGCGGAGGCGGGGCATGCCCCGCCTCTTACACCACATCTCTGTGCGCTACCGAATCATGCCGCATAGGGCACGTCCGCAGTCCGGAACCCGGTCCAAATTGAGTTATTGCGTCGCGTTAGCCCAAGACATCCGACAGGATCTCGATCAGACTGTCCACGTCGGCTTCCTCGCAGACGAGTGGCGGCAGGAAACGCAGCGTATGTGCACCTGTGGCGTTGATTACGGCACCAGCCCCCAATGCACGGGCCACAACGTCGTGTGCATCACCCGCGGCATCATCCAGATCGCAGCCAAGCATCAGGCCGCGACCACGCACCTCTACCACATGCGGAAGCTTAGCCAGCGCCTGCTCCATATAGGCGCCAACCTTGGCAGTATGCTCGGCATAATCGCCGCGCACAAGCGCGGAGAGCGTCGCGGCACACGCCGCGATGGCCAAGCAGCTACCACCGAAGGTCGAACCATGATCGCCGGGCTTAAAGACGCCAGCGATTTCCTTCTTTGCCACCACGGCACCCATAGGCACGCCGTCGGCAATGCCCTTGGCAAGGCTCATAATGTCGGGCTCCACGCCATATGTCTGGAACGCGAACGGCTTGCCGGAGCGGAAGATACCGCACTGGACCTCATCGGCGATAAGCACGGCACCGACCTCGTGCGCCAAGTCGCGCGCCGTAGCCATAAACTCCTCAGTCATGGGGTGCACACCGCTCTCGCCCTGAATCGGCTCTAGCATCACGGCACAGATTTCACTGCCCAACTGCTTAAAGATTACGCGCAGTTCATCTACATCGTTGGGTGTGCAGGCCACAAAGCCACCCGGCAGCGGGCGGAAGCTGTCCTGTAGCCAATCCTGCATGGTGGCCGCAATGGTCTCGAGCGTACGGCCGTGAAAACCGCCGCGCATGCACACGATGGTGTTGCCACCGTTGCCAGCACGCTTGGCGTACAGACGTGCGAGCTTCATGGAGCCCTCGTTGGCCTCGGCACCGGAATTGGCAAAGAACGTCTCCCACACCTGCTCGCCCGCAGCCGGAGCGCCAAGTGCCGCCGCCGTGGTCTCGTCGCCAGCGGCAATCGCGTCGGCAAGCACGCGCGCACCATCCGCATCATCGTTAGCGAGCTTGGACAGCAGCGCCGCGACCTGGCCACGCTGGTCGATGTAGAAGTAGTTAGACACATGCAGAAGCTTTTTGGTCTGCGACTCAAGCGCAGAGAGCACCGCGGGATTGCCGTGACCGAGACTACACACGCCAATACCAGCGAGAAAGTCGAGATACTCACGACCATCGTCGCCGGTGAGCTTCATGCCGTGGCCTTCGACAAACTCGACCGGCGAACGGCCAAAGGTGTGCATGACGTAGTGGGATTCGAGCGATTGTTGTGCTGCAAGTGACATGAGATACCTTTCGTTAAGCGCCAGATAGCGCGGAGTTTGGGCGTAATGGCGTAGCAATTTTGAGCCGGCTAGACCGTTTGAAGCTTCTCGACCTCGTCGAGGTTCTCGGTCAGGCGCGCCGCAAAGGTCGAAAGCGGGTGCGGATGCGTATCGAACTCGTAGGCCGTCTCGGTGGAATGGATCACGGTGCCGACGCCGGCATCGGTCAGCAGCTCCAGGAGCAGCGAATGCGGCGTGGTACCGTTAATGATGTGGGCACGAAATACGCCGCCGGCAAGCGCATCGACGGCCGCACGCAGCTTGGGAATCATGCCCTTATCGACCTCGCCACCGTAGAGCATCTCGTTAACCTCGTCGAGCGTTAGGTTAGAGATAAGCGAATCCTTATCGCTAAAGTCCTTGTACAGGCCATCGACGTCGGTCAAAAAGATCGCCTTATGCGCGTGAAGCGCTGCCGCGACGGCACCGGCGGCGGTATCGGCATTGATGTTGAAGAAACCGCCGTCCTCCCCCGCCGCGACGGTAGCGATGACGGGGATGTACTCGCTATCGAGTAAGCGCTCGATATAGTCGGTGTTGACGTGCGTCACTTTGCCCACGCGACCGAGTTCGGGGTCGAGCGGCTCGGCGATGAGCGTGCCGGCATCGCTGCCCGACACGCCTACGGCCAGGTTGCCGTGGTGGTTGATGGCAGCTACCAGCTCCTGGTTAACCTTGCCGCCCAGCACCTCGCGCACGATATCCATGGTCGCCGGCGTAGTCACGCGCTGCCCGTTCTTAAATTCGACGGGAATATCGTAATGGCTCAGCGCCTCGTTGATGGCCTTGCCGCCGCCATGCACGATGACGGGGCGCATGCCGATGATCTTGAGCAAAACGATGTCACTCATCACGTCGCGGCGCAGTTGCTCATCGACCATGGCGGCTCCGCCATACTTGATAACGACCGTCTTGCCGGTCAGGTTTTTAATCCACGGCAGTGCTTCGAACAGCAGCTGCGCGGTTGCTTCGTTGGATTCGCTCGAACGACAATCGCGTGCGAATTTCATAATCTGCCTCGTCTTTCGTATCGTTATCGCGCCGTGCTCCACTGTCCGCAATCGCGGCAAGATGCGCAGCGCGCCTGGAATCTAGGAACGGTAGTCGCCGTTGATGGAGATGTACTCGTGCGTGAGGTCGCAGGTCCACACGGTCGTTGCCGCGTCGCCTGCGCCCAGGTCGGCCGAGATCACGATCTCGGGCGCCTCAAAACGTCGCAGAGCCTCGTCCTCGTCAAAGGGAACAGTCAGACCGTCGCGACAGACAGGCATGCCCATCATGTCGATGGAAACGTCTTCCTGATTAAACTTCACGCCGCACTTGCCGAGCGCCATGGCAACGCGGCCCCAGTTGCAGTCGTGGCCGGCGATGCAGGTCTTGACGAGCGGCGAGTTGGCGACGGCACGGGCGGCGATATCGGCTTCCTCGTCGTTGGCGGCGCCGGTAATGTTAACCGTCACGAGCTTTGACGCACCCTCGCCATCGGCCGCGATGTTGCGCGCCAGGCTCTCGCACACCTCGTGCACGGCAAAGGCCAACTCGTCAAAGGCGTCAGTGCCCTCGACGATGGCCTCGGCATCTGCGGCAGCAGCGCCAGAAGCAAGCATGATGCAGGTGTCGTTGGTCGAGGTGTCGGAATCGACCGTCACCTTATTGAAGGTCTGTTTAACGGTCGAGAGCAGTAGGGTGTGGAGCGCTGCTGGCTCGACGGGGGCATCGGTGGTAATGACCGCGATCATGGTGGCCATATTGGGCATGATCATGCCCGAACCCTTGCACATGCCGCCCACCGTATAAGCGTTGCCCGCATGCCCCGCAGCCTCACTGCGATAGCGAACGGCATACTCCTTGGAGTGTGTATCTGTCGTCATGATGGCACGGGCTGCATCGGCACCGCCATGGGCAGAGAGCGCCTCGTAGGCGGACGGAACGGCCGTCTCAAACGTGTCGATCGGCAGAATCTGTCCAATCACGCCTGTGGATGCAACTAGGATCTGCTGGGGTTCGCAGCCAATGACCTGTGATGCGATGTTGCACGTCTCGCGCGCGCAGGCAAGGCCGGTCTCACCCGTGGCGGCGTTGGCATTGCCAGAGTTGACCGAAACGCCGGCGATGATTCCGTAGCCCTTGTCGGCACCGCCCAGGTTGGCACGGCTCACCTGCACGGGCGCCGCGCAAAAGCGATTGGTGGTAAACACGCCGGCACCAGGACAGGGTTTATCGGGCACGACGAGCGCGTAATCCAGACGCTCGGGGTTCTTGCGGAACCCAGCGTGGATGCCTGTGGCCTTAAAGCCAGCCGCTGCCGTAACGCCACCCTCGACGGCGCGAATCTTGATATCAATCAGGTCGGTATTCATCGTCCCCACGACTCCTTATATCAAATAAAAAGCGGGTATCGGCTAGCACGCCATACCGGTCGCAATTAGTAGACCAGCTTAAAAGTGGCGCCCAACTCGATACCCGACTACCAAATCGTTAACAATCGAATGTGCTACACCGGGCACGCCACTGTGGGCAAGCCTCGTCGCTCGTCAAAACCAAAGACGATGTTGGCACACTGGACCGCCTGGCCCGCAGCACCCTTGCACAAATTGTCGATAGCGCCCGTCGCCACCAGCACGCCCGCACGCTTGTTGAGCGCAAGGCCGATCTGGGCAGCGTTGGTGCCGACGATCGAAGCCGTCTTGGGCTGCTGGCCGGCATCGAGCACGCGCACAAAGGTGCGACCGGCGTAGAACTTCTTGTAATGGTCGACGACGTCCTCAAGGGTCAACGTGTCGAGAGTCTGCGGCGCGAGCGGCATCGTCACCGTGGAAAGCAGGCCGCGCTTGAGCGGTGCCAAGTGCGGAGTAAAGACGACGCGATCGGTCAGGCCCAGGATCTGCTCGATCTCGGGCGTATGGCGATGTTTGCCTACGCCATAGGCCTCCAGGTTCTCGTCCGCGCTGCAAAAATGGGTGCGGGCGTTGCAGGACTTACCGGCACCAGTCACGCCGCTGATGGCATCGACGATTACGGGGCCGTTCTCTGCCACCCAGCCCGCACGCACGGCAGGAGCGGCAGCGAGGCTCGTTGCGGTGGGGTAGCAGCCGGCGCAGGCGACCAAAACGGGCTTTCCGGCGGCATGGCTGGAAGCAGCGGTCTCTAAGTCCTGGCAGAACAGCTCGGGCAGGCCAAAAGCGCGGGTCTTGAGTAGCTCGGGGCTCGTGTGCTCGGCGGCATACCATGCCTCAAAGACGGACGGGTCGCTCAGACGGTAATCGGCCGAAAGATCAAAGCAGGAAACACCCGCGGCAAGCAGCGCGGGCACCTGTGCCATGGCAGCCGTGTGCGGCACGGCAAGAAAGACCGCATCGCAGCCCTTGAGCTCGGGGGCGGCATGCGTGGTGAAAACCAGATCGCTCACGCCAGCAAAGCTCGGATACACCGCGGACAGCGGCTGGCCGGCATCGGCGTTAGACGTAATGGCAACAAGTTCAAACTCGGGATGGCCGAGCACGAGGCGAATGAGCTCGGCTCCGGCATATCCAGCCGCGCCGACGATTCCAACCTTCAAAGACATATCAGACTCCTTGTCTGCGATTTATGCACCGATGCGCATTTCGCAGCGGTCGTTATGAAGTGGCTTGAAACTTTAGCACCTAAAGATGCATGAATACGTAAATAGCCTGCATGTTCATGCATTGAAACATTCCCGACACATTCGCTTGAAGGAATTGACAAATAGAGCAGGTCCCGCATTGACCGGCACTCCTTACGGTGCCGGTCAACACGGGGCCCGCCCATGCGAAAACTAAGTTGTTGGGATGAGCCAGCTGGCTAGAACTCGACCGGCACCCATTCGTCGTGATTGCAGATAAATGCCTCGGGATCCTCGACGCTAAAGAAGACGAGCGTGGGGTCGTTAGGCCCCTCATAGTGCTCGCTCAAGCGCTCCAGATGCTTCCATCCGGCCTCGCGCATTTCGCTCGAAGCCCGGTCTTCCAGTCCCGCACGCCCGCGCAGAATCAACCAACCATGGCCCGGCCACCAACTCGTGGCCTCAAAGCGCTGGTTTTGCAGCAGCTCCTGCCACACATCTTTGGTGCGCGCCGTCACAAACCACAGCTTGCCGTCCTGAATCTGTGCAAACGAGAACGGACGCACATGCGGCTGCCCGTCCACGCTCGTCGCCAGATACCACGCCGGCACCGACGTCAGATACTCCAGCACCGTATTCAATCCGTCCACGTTTCCTCCTGTCGCCTGACCAGTCTTTTTGGAATGGGTAGTCAATTTGGGAAATTAGAGCTCGAGGAGCTCTTCGCTGCCGTCGATATCGCAGAATCGCGCGGAGATGTTGCGGACCGAGAAGAATGCAAGGCGGCCGTCGTTGGCACTATCGTGTTGCTCGCCAATGCCCACCATGTGCCTAAAGCCCGCCTGACGCACCTTGTCGCTCACGACTGCATCGTCCTCGAGCGCGGCCTCACCGGTTAACACAATCCAGCACTCCCCCGGCTTCCAGCCCGATACCTCAAACTTGGGATTCGCGCTCAACTCCGCCCATACGTCCTTGTCGCGCGACGTGCAAAACCACAGTTTGCCGTCATCGACCATGGCAAACGAAAACGGCCTCACGCGGGGCTGATGCCCGTCGCTCGCATCGGTCGTGGCAAGATACCACGCCGGAATGCGTCTGAGATACGAGCAGGCGCGCTCGAGCTGAGCCGTGCGGTCGATGTCAGTCATAGAGATCCCTTTCTTGCGCTCGAATCGAGCTTAGACGAGTTGAAGATTGATGACGACAACGCATGTCACCAGCAGCGCCATCGCCACCGCGGCCAGTGCATCCCCGCGGGCAAACGTAAGCGCATGCAGACGCGTGCGTCCCTGCTCGCCGTGATAACAGCGCGCATCCATGGCGGCCGAAAGCGTCTCGGCATGACGGAACACGCCGGTGAACAGCGGAATCGCCACGCTGCCGAGCATGCGTACACCGCCGAGCGGACCACCCGTCACGCGCGCGCCGCGACTTGCCTGTGCATCGGCCGTCTGCTTCATCTCGGTGGCAAATTGCGGCATAAACCGCAGCGCGATACCCATAATCATGCCGAGCTCGTGCGCCGGAAGCCCCACGCGCGCAAATGGTGCGAGCAGGCACTCAAAACCCGCGGTGAGGTCGAGTGTCGGTGTGGTGAGTGTAATGGCGCTCATGCCGGCCATCATCAGGGTCAGACGGCACGCCATAAAGGCGGCAGAACGCAGCGAGCCCTCGCTAATCTGCAGAAAGCCGAGCTGCCACAGGATACGGCCACTCTGGTCGGAAAACAGGTTGAGTACCGCGACCACCACGACAATCGCCAGCAATGGCGCCATCGACGATAGGACGCGGCGAAGCGGCACCCGGGCCACGACATAGACCAGGACGACAAACATTGCGACCGGCACCAGCCCGCGGAAGATTCCGACGGTGAGCACGGTGATCAGAAATGCGAAACCTAGGAGCAGCTTAGTACGCGGATCCAGGCGATGCACCGCGCTATCCCCGGGATAGTAGCTGCCAAATGAGAACGCCTCCATTAGCAGCCCTCCTCTCGCGTGGGCGCCTTGGAACCAGCCCGACGCGGCGCCCCCAAAAGCCCGTCCGCGCGGCCCAGCAGCAAGCCGGCCAGCTCGTCGGCCAGCGCCTCAACCGTATAAAGCCTGTCGCAGCGGAGCGGCACACCGGCCTGCGCGAGCGCCAGCGCCATGCGCTGGGCAGCAGGAACGCCCAGGCCGATTGACTTGAGCTCATCCGCGTGCGCAAAAACCTGCGCGGGCGTTCCCTCGGCAAACACGGCGCCCTCGTTCATCACAACGATACGGTCACAACAATTTGCCAGGTCATCCATGCTGTGCGAAACCATAATAACGGTCAGGCCCTCGCGATGGAGTCGATCGATGAGCCCTAAGAAATCCCTGCGCGCAGCCGGATCGAGGCCTGCCATGGGCTCGTCGAGCACCAGGACCTCGGGCTCCATGGCGAGCACGCCGGCAAACGCCACGCGGCGCTGCTGGCCGCCCGAAAGCTCAAAGGGGCTCTTGTCGCCTATCGCGGCAAGGTCGAGGCCCACGCGCGCAAGCGATGACGCGACACGGCGTGCGACCTCGTCTTGCGGCAGGCCAAGGTTGCGCGGGCCAAACGCCACGTCCTGCGCCACGGTCTCGGCAAATAGCTGGCGCTCGGGATACTGAAACACCACGCCGACCTTGGCCTTAACCGCGGCGGCGTCTTTCTTGTTTGATAGGTCGAGTCCCAGCGCGCAAACGCTTCCCTCCTGCGGACGAATCAACCCGTTGAGATGCTGAACCAGCGTCGATTTACCCGAGCCGGTATGACCCGCCAGTCCCAGAAACTCGCCACGACGCACCGTCAGCGAAACATCACGTAGCGCCCAGAGGCTGTTTGGATCGTTGCCCCAAAGGGCCTGTTTGCTCGATGCGTCCGCAGTGGTCGAGCGCTTGCGCCAGCGACGGCGCTCGCGGGCGCTCAGCGAGTAACTATGCGAGAGGTGCGAAATCTCGATGACGGGCTCCGACGCGGCTATCCCGTCGGCCGCAGAGGATCCATTGTCAAGCACATGGGAATCGGATGCGGAAGGCTGCCCCGCGATGTCCGCCCCACTCCGCTCGGCATAAGCCTGTGCAATCTCGGCGACCATATCCGCCTCGCGCACCTGTGCGCAAACGGGCACGCCCTTCGCACGAAGCGACCTGCCCAGACAGCACGACGCCGGCATATCCAAGTTGAGCTGCGCAAGTTCGTCCGCCCGCGTCAAGATTTCCTCGGGCGTACCGAGCATGGCAACGCGCCCCGCCCGAAACACCGCGACACGATCGGCCTCGGCAGCCTCTTCCATAAAGTGCGTAATCATCACGATGGTCATGCCGCGATCGTGCAACGCGCGGCAAGCCTTCATAAGGCCCTTGCGCCCGCGCGGATCGAGCATCGAGGACGCCTCATCCAAAATGAGCACGCGCGGCTCCATGGCGAGCACGCCGGCAAGCGCCACGCGCTGCTTTTGGCCACCCGAAAGCGCGTGGGTCTCATGGCGCTCAAAGCCCACCAGGCCCACGCCCTTCAGCGCCTCGCGTACGCGCTGCGCGATTTGTGCCGATGGCACGCCAAGGTTTTCGGGACCAAATGCAACGTCATCTTCGACAAGCGTTGCCACCAGCTGATCATCGGGATTCTGGAATACCATGCCCGCAGTCGAACGAATGTCATAGACCAGCTCGGGGTCGGACGCATCCATGCCGTTGATACGCACCGTGCCCGCATCGGGCTGCAACAGTGCATTCATATGCTTGGCAAACGTCGACTTGCCCGACCCATTGCCACCGAGGATGCAGAAAAACTCGCCGTCCTCGATATTCAGATCGACGCCGTCGAGTGCTTTCGCAGCACCGTCATAGCTAAAGGAAACGCCCCGACACTCAATCATGCGCGGCCTTTGACCTGGTCCTTCTTGGGCGTGATGAGATTAGAGACCGCCTTGTACACCGCCAGCGTCAACACCGAGTTGAGCACGGTTTTGATGAGGTTAAACGGCAGCACGGCAGGAATCATGAGCGGGGCGATCACATCGACCGAGCCATACCAGAACCATACGCCGATGGTCAGGTTTGCGACCATAGACAATGCCGTAGCGGCAATAACGCCGAGCACCAGGCCAATCACGGCACCCTTATAGGTATGCATCTTCTGATAGACGATAGCCGCGGGCAGAATGTAGCCCAGCGTGGCAACCAGGTTCATAAGCGCGCCGACCCAGTCACCCGTAGTGAGCGCATGGATGACAATCGCCATGGCGGCGACGGCAGTGCCGGCACCAGGGCCGTACGCAAACCCGCACACCATCGCCGGTACCAGCGACGGATCATAGGTCAAAAACGGCGCCGAAGGAAGGATGGGCAACTGCACGTACATAAACAGGGCACCCAAGGCGCACATCAACGCCATGGTAACGAGCTGTTTGGTGCTCCACCTATTCGAGTTCTCAAAATGGATATGCTGCGACTGTTCAGACATAAGATCACCTGCCTCTTTCATCCGGACTCTAACCGTTGGTACTGGGATCTCACCAGTTCAGCCGGCATGCGAACCAACGCACGCACGGGTCGCGGACTCATCGGCTCGACGCAGGTCCTCGCCTGCGCCACGGCACCCCTTTGGCACCGCCCGATTTACCGCCAGTGGGGAATTCCACCCCGCCCTGAAACAGCAATTGCAAGTGTAGCACGGGCAGGTTTTCGCGCAAGTATGCCAAGGGTAATTTATGGCGGGGACCAGTTGCCGCAACAACCACATTCCCCACCCATCCCAAAGTAACGCGCCTTTCGCGGCAAAGCCGCGAAACAGCGACCGGGACACGTATCCCCATCAGCCACGATCTCCGCCCACGCCGACCTCAAGGCCGTAAACGCAGGGGATCCGGGGGCGTGACGGGGTTTCTCTCCGGAACATTCCGCACTGATATTTTCTGTATTGAAGACGTCGATGGCGCACCCGTATACCATTGACGTCGACACCATCAGATGC
>CABUPE010000046.1 GCA_902493515.1 uncultured Collinsella sp. | reverse complement strand
AAGACGGAAAGCACATTAAGTGCTTTCCTTTGCGTGCGGAACTCGCGATAAACTTAATTACGCGCCGCTCCCCGCCCGCGCCGGGCAAACATCGTTGGACTTATCACTGACAGGAAATGGCCGCTTGCATATCGCCCGCTGGCTTGGCACGGTACAATGCTTGCAGCTTTTAATTCATGAATTAGTGGAGTTTTTGATGGCAGAATCTCGTGCGGAGCGTAAGGCTCGTCGTGCTTTGATCGAGGCGGCTGAGGGGTCGGGGGAGAAAAAATCTTCTAAGAAATCCAAGTCGTCTCTGAATGCGAAGGGTAAGTCGGCTAAGGGCAAGGCTAAGGCCAAGCGTCCCGGCTCTCGTCGGAGCGAGGATAAGGCATCTCAGACTCGCTCCAAGCGCTCGCATAAAGATCGGGTTTCGTCTGCGCGTAAGGCTGTGGACCCCAAGTCCCCCTGTTCGATCATGAAAGCTTGCGGTGGGTGCACGGCGCTCAATCGTCCTTATAAGAATCAGCTCGCCGCCAAGCAGGCTGTTATGGAGGAGCTTTTTGCTTCGCTCTGTGAGCGCGAGGGTATTGCCGTTGATCCTATTCGCGGTATGGGCGTCACCCTGGGCGACCCGGGTAAATATCCTGCGCCGCGTGGCTTTCGTCATAAGGCTGCCACTCCCTTTGCTCCCGGTAAGGAGGGTGCTGTCCGTTGCGGTTTCTTTGAGCGCGGCACGCACAAGATCGTTGCCGTACCCGAGTGTCCTGTCGAGGCACCGGGTGCCCGTCAGATTCTCAACGGCATCGCGCGTGAGGCTGAGCGCCTGCGCATTCCCGCCTTTAACGAGGACAAGCATCTGGGCTTGCTTCGCTATGCCGTCGTTCGCTGCGGCTGGCGCACCGACCAAATCATGGTCACCCTCGTGACCGCCCAGCGCGACCTGCCGCATGCACAGGAGTTCTTTGAGGCCGTCGCCGCACTCGATCCGCGCATCGTCACCGTCGCCCAAAATATCAATGGCCGTCCCGGTAACGCCATCTTGGGTGAGGAAACTCGTATCGTCTATGGTGCCGAGTGCATGCGCGATCAGCTGCTCGGCTGCGACTTCGATATCTCCCCTACCGCGTTTTATCAGACCAACCCGCAGCAAACCGAACTGCTCTATCAGCTCGCCATTGACGGTATGGATCTGCAGCAGGGTGACGTACTCATGGATGCCTATTGCGGTAGCGGAACTATCGGCCTGTGCGCAGCCAAAGCCGCCCAGGACAAGGGCATCGGCATTATGCTGCTTGGCGTGGAGCGCAACCCGGCGGGCATTGCCGACGCACGCCGCAATGCCGAGCTCAACGGTCTTACCCGCAGCGCCTGGTTTATGGCCGACGACGCCACCGATTACATCCTAGATGCCGCCGACAACAACGAGCGGGTCGATGTCCTTTCCATCGATCCGCCGCGCGCCGGCTCTACCCCCGAGTTCCTCGAAGCTGCCTGCGCGCTTAAGCCGCGCCGCATCACCTATATCAGCTGCAACCCCGTGACTCAAGAGCGCGACCTGCATCAGCTCCTCGACGGAGGCTATCGCCTGCTCAAGATTACGCCGATCGACATGTTCCCTCACACCGACCACACCGAAACCGTAGCGGTCCTCGAACGCCGCTAACCAACCTCAGTAGATTTTTGGGACAAGAAAGGGGGCGACCCGTCTGGGCCGCCCCCTTCGCTTGGTTTATAAATTCCGCTACATCCCCTTGCGCAGGTCGCACACACCAGCTGCCGCCATCTCGCGCAGCAGCGTCTCGCGGTCGCGCGTCACGATCAAATCCAGCGGGAAGTGAATCTCGTCGAGCATCTTGCGCGCGTGATCGAGCTTGCCAATGGCCATGCCAATGTGGGCATCGGTCGACACGCCAATGCCCACGCTCAGCTCGGCGCAGCGCTCGGCGATCTTGCGGCATGCGGCCCAATGCTCAGTGTCGACACCGTGTTCAAGACTATGGTTGTTGATCTCGATAATCTTGTGCTTGGCCTTAGCCGCCAACAGCACCTCGTCGATATCGAACGGCACGCCCGAACGCCCCGTGTGACCCAGCATGAACACCTTGGGGTGCTCCAGGGCATTGATATACATCTCGGTCGTCTGGGCCAGCGTCGCGCCTTCAGCAATCTGCGGATTATGCACGCTCGCAACCAAATAATCCAAATTACGCGTAACCAAATCGAACAGCGAATGCTGACGGCTGTACGAATCGCCGGCAATATCGAGCGTGACAGGGGTGTCCTCGCCAAACAGGCTTCCGTCCAGCGAAACGATATCGGCCTCGGCACCACGCAGCACCAGCACGCCGCTCCAAATGCGCGGCCAGATATCCTGGTTGATAAAGAACTGGTAACTGCGCAGGTCATTGGGGCAAGCCGTAACCATAGAGCTCAAATGGTCGGCAGATCCGAGCACCTGCAGACCACGCTCTGCCGCCCAGTACACATTCTCCTCAATGGTCGAATATGCATGCGCAGAGAACATCGTATGGGTATGAATGTCACAAGAAAGCAGGTAGGGCATCAGGTCTCCTTATCTGGCACGGCCGTCGCTTATATTCATTGTACGCATAGCCTTCGATAGTCGTAAAACCACTCCATCCCAAAGACACAACGTCCATGACAACGGGGTCCGGCTTAACACCAAACCCCGTTTCACGTAAAACATTGTAGGCAGAGCGCTTTACTTTTAACGATACTCGTCCGCCAACTGTTTCCAAGCGGGTAGCGAATTGACAATCGTTTCGTAGCTCACGCAATAGCCCAAGCGGAACCAACCCGGCATACCAAAGCTGTCCGAGGGAACCGCAAGCAACTCATACTTCTTTGCGCGCTCGCAAAACGCATTCGCATCGGGCTCCAACGCTTTCACCCATAGGTAGAACGCGCCATCCGGCTCAACATAGGTGTAGCCATACTCCGCTAGTGCGTCGGTAAGCGCGGTGCGGTTGCGTGCATAGGCCTCAACGTCACTCGGCTCATCGATGCAGTCGATAATTACGCGCTGAAAGAGCGCCGGCGCGCACACGAAACCCAGCGTACGGGCGGCACCGGCAACGGCGGGCATTAGACGATCTGCCTGAGGATTCGTATTGGGAACAAGGATCCATCCCACGCGCTCGCCCGGCAGCGAAAGCGACTTAGAATACGAGTAGCACACGATGGTGTGCTCGTAGATCGAGGGCACCCAAGGCACCTCGGCACCGTACACGATCTCGCGGTACGGCTCATCCGAGATGAGCATAATCGGATTCTCGGGATCGCGCTGAGCGTTGGCCTCGCGCAGAACATTGGCCAGTCGCGTCAGCGTGTCGCGCGTATATACGGCACCGGTCGGGTTGTTGGGCGAGTCGATAATGACGGCTGCCGTCTTGTCGGTGATCGCCTTGAGCATGTTGTCCACGCTCAGCTGGAACGTGTCTTCATCAGCAGGCGCCTCAACACACGTGCAGCCGGCCTTCTCAATCCAAACGCGATACTCCGGAAAGTACGGGGCGATAACAATAACCTCGTCGCCCGGGTTCGTAACGGCGTTGAGCGTACAGGTGAGCGAAGCCGCGGCACCCACCGTCATAAAGACGTCCTTACCCTCATAGTTCGTTCCAAAGCGGCGGTTGAGCGATTCGGCGACGGCTGCTCGACATTGCGGCAGGCCCGGAGCGGGGGTGTAGCCGTGCAACTGGTCACTCGGCAGCTCCAGGGCCTTCTTAATCGACTCAGCCACAGCAGCGGGCGCCGGAACACTCGGGTTGCCCAGCGAAAAATCGAATACGTTCTCCGCACCGATCTGTGCCTTGCGCTCAAGGCCATAGCTAAAAATCTCACGGATGATGGAGCTTTCCGCACCGCGAGCATACATAGTTTCGTTGATCATCTGTTCCCCTTTCGCATAGGCGCTATTGTACGCTTTAGCCGAGCAAAGTGCCGCAGCAATGTTGATTGGGGACAGACTTAAATGCGTGAAAACGCTCATTTAAGTCTGTCCCCAATCAACAGACGGCCCCATATCGCTCAAAAGAAAAAGCCTCCGCAGGTTTCCCCGCGGAGGCTTTCGCCACAAAGACTATTTGTCGGCGTCGGTGTCGGCATCGACGACGGCATGGTCATCGTCAGCATCATCGGATGCGGCTTCGGCATCCTCCTGCATGGCCGCCTGCGCAAAGGCCGCGGCATCAGCCGCCAGCTCCTCCTCGCTCATTCGAGGCACGCGCTTCTTGGTCGGCATGCCGGCCGCCTTGGCATTGCGCTCCTCCTTGGCCGCCAGGATATCGCCCTCGCGCTCAAGGTAGGCATTCCACTCGTTGTCGAGCAGGGCGTTCACGGCGTCGCCCTCGACGGTCTCGCGCTCAAGCAGCACCTTCGCCATCAGATCAAGCTGATCGCGACGGGCGTCCAGAATCTCGACCGCACGACGATGGGCCTCACGCATAATGCGCTGAACCTCGATATCGATGCGGCGCGCCGTCTCCTCGGAGTAATCCTGGTGATCGGCGTAATCGCGACCAAGGAACACCTGATGTTGCGCCTCGCCAAACACTTGCGTGCCCAGCTCCTCGCTCATGCCCAGACGCGTAACCATCTCGCGCGCCATCTTGGTCGCACGCTCCAGGTCGTTGCTCGCGCCCGACGTGATGTCATCGCACATGAGCTCCTCGGCAACGCGACCGCCCAAGAACACGGCGAGCTCGTCGAGCATCTCGTTCTTGGTCTTGAGGAAGTGGTCCTCCTGCGGAAGCTGCAGCGTGTAGCCCAGCGCCTGGCCGCGGCTGACGATCGAGATCTTGTGGACCGGATCGGAGTGCTCCAGGATGTGGCCCACCAGGGCATGACCGCTCTCGTGGTAGGCAATCGTGGTGCGCTCGGCCTCGGTCATCACGCGACCCTTGCGTTGCGGTCCGGCAATCACGCGCTCCATCGACTCCTCGACCTCGTCCATCGAGATCACGGAACGATGACGGCGAGCGGCCAGCAGCGCAGACTCGTTGAGCAGGTTCGCCAAATCGGCACCAGTAAAGCCAACGGTCATCTGGGCGAGCTTCTCAAACTTAACGTCCTCGTCCATCGGCTTGTTCTCGACATGCACGCGCAAGATCTGCTCGCGGCCCTTCACATCCGGACGGTCGACCGTAACCTGACGGTCAAAACGGCCGGGACGCAGCAATGCCGGATCCAGGATGTCAGGACGGTTGGTGGCGGCGATCAGGATGACCGACTCGCTTTCCTCAAAGCCGTCCATCTCGACCAGCAGCTGGTTGAGCGTCTGCTCGCGCTCGTCGTGACCGCCGCCCAAGCCAGCTCCGCGCTGACGTCCCACGGCATCGATCTCATCGATGAAGATGATTGACGGGGCCTGGGACTTGGCCTCCTTAAAGAGGTCACGCACACGACTGGCGCCGACACCTACGAACATCTCGACAAAGTCGGAACCCGAGATGCTAAAGAACGGCACGCCCGCCTCGCCGGCAACGGCCTTGGCCAGCAGCGTTTTACCGGTGCCTGGAGGGCCAACCAGCAACACGCCACGCGGGATCTTGGCGCCCAGCTTGCGATAGCGATCCGGATCGCTCAAAAAGTCACGGATCTCCTCGAGCTCCTCGACTGCCTCGTCCACGCCGGCAACGTCTTCAAACTTGACCTTGGGGCGTGTGGCCTCGTTGGTCTTGGCGTTGGTCTTGCCAAACTGCATGTTCCTGTTGTTGGCGCCCATCATCTGGCGCATAAAGTAGAACATGATGGCGATAAGGGCGATCGTCGGAAGCACACTCATCGCCAAGTCGCCCCAAAAATCGGGATCGTTGGTGTTGACGATGTACTTGGTATCGGGGTGCTCCGCCATGAGCTCGGCAAGCGAATCGGAGCCGACATAGGTCGAGGAGAAGCTCTTGAGCTCGCTCGTATCGCCCTTGTCCTTCTTCGTCTTCCAGTAATGACCCGTCACGCTTCCGTCTTGAACCGTATAGGTCAGATCTTCGACGCGATCCTGCTTGATGGCGCTGACCATCTCGCTCGTCGCGAGCTTAACGGTATTGCTGGAGCTGGCAAAGCCGGAGCCCATATTAAAGAAGGCATAGCCCAGAAGCGCGCAAGCCAAAAGAAAATACAGCCAGCCCGTACGCGTGGGCTTCTTGCCTCCGGGCATCCCCGGGATCTTTGGGTCCCGGGGAGTCTGGGAATTGTTGTCGTTACGGTCGTCGGGCATCTTACGAATAAACCTCCGGTTTCAAAATGCCCAGATACGGAAGGTTGCGATAGCGCTCGGCATAGTCGAGGCCGTAGCCCACCACAAAGGCATCGGGGCAATGGGTTCCAACATACTTGGGCGTGATGGCCGAGACGCGGTCCTCAACGTCCTTCCACAGGAAGGCGGCGACCTCCAGAGAAGCGGGCTTGCGGCTCTCGAGGTTCTTCATCAGATACTTGAGCGTCAGGCCCGAGTCCAGAATGTCCTCGACGATCAGCACGTCGCGACCGCGGATGTCGATATCCAGGTCCTTAATGATACGCACGATACCCGAGGACTTCACACCGTCGCCATAGCTCGAAACAGCCATGAAATCGATGTTGGTCGGCAGCTCGATCTTACGCATCAGGTCGCCCATAAAGACCACGGCGCCGCGCAGGACCGCAATCAGCACCAGATCCTTACCCGCGTAGTCGCGAGTAATCTGCTCGCCTAGACGAGAGACGATACCGTCGATATCCTCCTGCGTGAACAGAACCTTCTCGATATCCGGATGTTGAGAAGCCATGACAACCCTTTCTTGTGCTTATCGCCCACACACCGCCGTATGGACGCGAACTACACATTCTAGCAGCGCACGGGGTAAATTTACCAGCCCGTGCGCCATCAGCGCGGGAATACCGTCAACGTCGCACAGAATAGCAGGCGTGGGACGCTATTCCGCATCGACCACGCGGAGCAGATATGCCACACGCGTTGCGGCCGTGCACTTAAAACGCTCGTCCGCGCGAACTCCGGCGACCCACACCACGGCACCCCCCGGCGCCGTCCTCACCATGGGCACTCCGGCGCGCTCGGAAACGGGAATGCGAGCCTCACCTAGCAAGTCGGATACTTTCTTGCTTCGACCACTCATCCCTAACGGGCACATCACGTCTCCCGGTGCGGGACCGTCCACCCACAGGCGCGCCAATCGCGCCTCGGCAGGGATCTCGCCACGCGAGCCCGCCAGGATCCGCTCACTATCGCTGTCGGCAAAACCCAGGGCAGCCGCGTCTACCAAAGCTGTCACTTCCCCGGCAGCCGCAAGCTCACGGGCGCGGCGCACGATATCGCATCCCGGCTCAACGGCCATCGGTTCTGTGACCAGCATACGTCCCCCGCCCAACGGCAAACGACCGGGTACGGTAACCCAGTCCGCGACCAGGCCCTCGCGAGCCGCCGGCGCCTTAAACGCCAGCATGCCAAACTCAATGCGTGCGTCAATCCCCGCCGGAAGCGTGACCGAGCCGGCGCCCGCGGCAACGCAGGAAAGGACTCGCTCCACATGTCGCATCTCTGGACGAGCGTCCGGATCGATGCGCTTAATTGCCAGTCGCACGATACGCCGCGCGATTACCACCTCGGCCGCAGCAAGGCGCCTGGCATCGAGCACCAGCGCGCCCGCCGCCTCCTTACGCAGGCAGCTTCGAAACGCCTGTGCCGAAAGCTGAGACAAAAACGCGTCCTCATCGCCTAAGATCTCGCAGGCGGCGCCAATCGTCTTGCAGACGCTCGCGTTGCGCTGCGCCACCACCGGTATCACTCGATGGCGCACGTAGTTTCGCAGATACGAGATATCCTCATTGCTCTCGTCTTCACGCCACGGCTGACCATGTACCTGTAGATAGCCCACGAGCTCGCCATGAGTTAGGTCGAGCAAGGGACGCACCACAATATTCCTCCGGCGAGGAATGCTCGATAGGCCAGCGGGCCCCGAACCCTTAATCGCGTTCATCAAAAACGTTTCCGCGCGATCCGAAGACGTGTGCGCGGTGCAGATACGAGCCGCCGTTCGCGGTGCCCCCGTCTGGGCGCAGAGCTCGCGAACATACCTCCGCGCCGCGGCATAGCGCACCTCGCGGGCCGCGGCCTCAATATTGCCCGACTCCCCGTCAAAATAAGCGTGCTCCACGCACAGCGGTAAACCATATTTCGCGCAGAGCTCACGCACAAAGGCCTCGTCGCCATCGGACGCCTTGCCGCGCAGATGATGGTTTACATGCAGCACATGCAGGCGCTCGCGAGCAATGGGGGCAACACCGCGTCCGTCTTGGATATCCAGCTTTGATGTGCACGCCATAAGAAGCAGTGCCGTCGAGTCCGCGCCGCCTGATACCATGAGCACGACAGGAGCAGCCTGCTGCCTCGTCCGGGTCTCATCGACTGCCCCAGGCACGGCATGGTGTCCATAATGCTGAGATACCGTAGGCATTTGCTTCCTCCTCTATTCGTCCGCACCCATTGTATCCTTTGGAATCTTATGTCTCGTCTGCACCTTCATATCCTCGGCAGTGGCTCTAAAGGCAACTGCGCACTCATCGAGGGCCCGCAGGGGCTCATTATGGTCGATGACGGACTGTCTCGCCGCGAGAGATTAAAGCGCATGGCAGAACTGGGGCTCTCGACAGACAACGTCTCGGCTCTTCTCATTACTCATGAGCATAGCGATCACATCAAGGGCCTCGATGTCTGGTGCAAGCACTGGCACGGCCCCCTCTTTGCCAGCAGGGGCACTCTTTCGAACAAAGAAAATCTTTCGCATCTGCCTGTCGAGGAATTCGATCCCGGCGACGCCCTATCCATTGCCGGCATCCACGTGCAAACCTACTCAACATCACACGATGTCATCAATCCAGTCGGCTATCGATTCGACACCCTCGATGATTCCATCGGTTTTGCCACCGACACCGGAGAGCTATCGAGCCAAGCCATGAACACCCTCGAAGATTGTCGAGTCCTCGCACTCGAAAGCAACCACGATGTGACCATGCTGCGCGAGGGAGAATATCCCCGCTTTCTTCAGGAGCGCATCCTGTCTGCAAGGGGACACCTCTCCAATGGCCAAGCCGCCGAAGCCGCGCGCGAACTTGTTACCGAACGCACCGAACAGCTCATTGCCATGCATATCAGCCAAGATAACAATCGTCCGAGCCTTACCGTCAAAAGCTATGCCAAAGCTCTGACCGCAACCCTGGATGACGAGGTCGGCAGCTCCGCAACCCTTCTCCAAGGATCGCGAAAACTCTCGATACGCCCCGCAAGCCAGCATCGGCCAGTAACCATTCAATAGACTGTCCTAGACAGCAAAAGGGGCCGAGAATCGCTTCCCAGCCCCTTTTGCTGTCTTTTAATAGCGCAGAACACCAACGAAGTTAGTCGATGGAGATCTTCGTAACGTTCTTCTTCTCGACGATCTTGGGGACCGTAACGGTCAGGATGCCGTCAGCGTACTTAGCCGAGAGGCCCTCGCTCGAAGCGTCCTTTAGATACACGCCACGCGTCGCGCTGTACGAGCTGAACTCCTTCTGCAGGAAGTTCTTGCCCTCGTTCTCCTCGTCTTCCTCGACATTCACGCTAATGGACAGACGGCCCTCGTTAAGCTCGACATCGATATCGTCCTTGGCGACGCCGGTCAGATAAGCCTTGACCTCATAGCCGTCGCCCTTATCCTCAACGTCAACGGGAAACGCCTTGGAAGCAATCGAGTTGTTTGCAAGGTCGGTCATATCATCAAACAGATCGAACAGCGAGCTAGCAGAAGGACGAACGCCAAAAACCGAACGATAAGGAACCATGCTTGCCATGTTTACCACTCCTTTTAGGACTGCCGAGTCATCTTCTAGGTGACTGGGACTTCTTTTGACGCTCTTATATATGCCCACCCAGTGCTCATATATACATCGACTATAAAGTTTTTTGAGTCCAATACTATAAGCATATCTAAGTGTGTTTGACTCAGGTTTAAGTAAGGTTAAGGTTCTTTGAACCAGAGCTTAAATAACGAGTATGTTCGCAGATACAAATAACAGGGGGCTTACAATGAGCGCGTACACGTTGTTGGTAACGAGCTAAAGGGCATCATGGACGACCAGAACCAGAACAAAATGTTTATGCAGACGCAGGGGGAAGAAACTTCCACGCAGCCGCCACGGTTCCATCGCCCCCACATCTCGCAAGAGCCCATTAATGATCCGGAGCCCGAGTATGTGACAAGAAATCGATATCAAACGCTCGAGGATGCCCAAACGGGACGTAAACATATGGGCGTCGCCTCGGGAGACCCTGTATATCTGAAAGACGCACCATTATCTAAAAACAGCGCAGCTAGTGATGAGCCGATGAAAGCATCCGCCACTTATCAACAAAGAGGTCCTCGACCAAAGCAAACCTTGACGCATTCGGCTCGCTATCTCGAAACGCCAAAACAAGGAAAATCGATCTTCGTTTCGTCAAGTAAACGACGCAAGCAGCATCGAATGACAATCCTGCTTTTGATCATTGCGGCTATAGCAGTTGCCCTTGTTATTCGTTTTATTTTCTTTAAATAAAAGCTCAATACCAAAAAGAATTAAATCGTCTGGCGTAAATGAATCATTTATGCCACACAAACGCAAAAAAGGGGGAGGCCGCGAGGCCTCCCCCTTCTCAGTTCAAGCGTACGGCTCGGTGCCGTCCACCGGTCAGCGGCGCCCTGGCCTCCCACGGGCTGACCC
>CABUPE010000045.1 GCA_902493515.1 uncultured Collinsella sp. | reverse complement strand
GCGCAACGCGTTGCGCTGAGTCCTGAGGCTGTTGCAATGAAAATGAGAATCAAGGCAATTCGGACGCCCCGCGTTCTCTTTTTATGCGCTCGCTGCAGGCGCCGTCTGCAAGTGTATAATTTCGGTCGTATGTAATTTGGACGCTTGTGCGTTCTGCCCATAACAAGAAAGGTCGCTATGCCTACCATTTCTACCGCCGACTTCAAGAACGGCCTCGGTCTCCGCATCAAGGACAAGGTCTACACCATCGTCGAGTTCCAGCATGTCAAGCCGGGCAAGGGCGGCGCGTTTGTGCGCTACAAGACCCGCGACATCAAGAGCGGCCGCGTCGTCGAGAACACCTGCAACGCCGGCACCAAGTTCGAGAGCGTCATGCTCACCACCCGTGAGTTCCAGTACCTCTACAACGATGGCACCGACTACATCTTCATGGACAACGAGTCCTATGAGCAGGTTCTCGTTCCCGAGGACATGGTGGGCGAGAACTCCAAGTGGCTGCGCGAGAACGACATCTGCCAGCTGCTCTTCGCCGACGATGAGCTTATGGGCGTGACCCCGCCGATGTTCATCGAGACCACCATCGTCCAGACCGACCCGGGCTTTAAGGGCGACACCGTCCAGGGTTCCACCAAGCCGGCCACGATCGACACCGGCGCTGTCATCCAGGTCCCCATGTACCTCAACGAGGGCGAGGTCATCAAGGTTGACACCCGCGACGGCAAGTTCGTCTCCCGCGTCTAGCAACCAACTCTTCTAGGAGGACTCATGCCCCAGGAAATCAAGATTGACGGCATCGGCATTTCGCCCGATGTTCTGACCGCCATCGTCTCGCGCGCCGTGTCGGATGTCGAGGGCATCGCCTCCGTTGGCGTCAAGGACCTTGCCACCAACCTTGTCTCCATGATGCTTTCGTCCAAGGCCCCGGCTTCCGAGCCGGCGGTCGAGGCCGAGGTCGTTGGCGACAAGCTCGCACTCACCGTGCGTGTCGTGGTGTTCTTTGGCTATCCGTTCAAGAAACTCGCCGAGGCCGTTCGCGCCGCCGTGGTCGCCGCCATCGATGCTCAGGTGGGCGTCGAGGTCGAGCGCGTTGACGTTTGCATTGACGGCCTCGTTTTCCCCAAGGAGTAACCTTTGAGCCTTAAGGTTTATCGCGGGCGCACGCTTGCCCGCAGTCAGGCGCTGCAGCTGCTGTTCCAGGCCGAGGCCACGGACAGCCCGCTCGAGCGCGTCCTCGAGGGCGATTTCCTGATCTCGAAGGGTCCCCTCGACCCCTATGCGCTGGAGCTGTGCCGTGGTGCCTACGAGCATATCGATCGCATCGACTGTGCCCTGCGCTCCGTCGCCAAGAACTGGGATCTTATGCGCATGCCCGGCGCCGACCGCAACCTGCTGCGTATCGCCGTCTACGAGATGCGTTTCCTCACCGACGAGGAGGTCTCGGACGCCATCGTGATCAACGAGGCTGTCGAGCTTGCCAAGGCCTATGGCACCGACCAGTCCGCATCGTTCGTCAACGGCGTGCTGGGCAAGATCGCTCGCAGCGAGGAGCTGCCGGGCGAGGGCCTGTACCAGGAGCTGCTGGCCGAAGATCGCGCTCGCGAGGAGGCGCAGGCTGCCGAGGCTGCCGCCAAGGTTGCGGTTGCTCAGGCTGAGGCTGGCGTGCTGGCCGAGGATGCGGACGCCGCCGAGGCTGACATCGACTCCGTCGAGGAGTAGCCATGCCAGAGGGTTCTGTCCGTAACTTTGATGAGATTTCGGACCGTCTGGATCAGATCATCGCTACCGTTCGCTCCAAGGATACCTCCTTGGAGCGTTCGCTCGATTTGTTTGACGAAGCGATTGAGCTGGGCTCCCGCGCGGTCGATATGGTCGACAAGTTTGAGCTTACGCCGCGTGAGGCCGACAAGCTCGAGCAGGAATATGATGAGGATGCGGCAAACGAATCCCAGGATAGCTAGGCCGCATCTCCGGATACGAATGGTTGATGGCATTCATGAAACGCGTGCGTCTTGATGACGAACTGATTTCACAGGGCATCTGCGCCGATCGCGCGGATGCCCTTCGCACTCTTATGGCCGGCTTGGTCTCGAGTGGCGGTGAGCGCTTGACTTCGCCGGGCCTTAAGGTGATCCCGGGGCTGCCGCTGCACGTGAAGGGGCGCATTCCCTATGTTGGCCGCGGCGGTCTTAAGCTCGAAGGCGCGCTTGATGCGTTTGGCATCAATCCGACGGGCCTTGCCTGTCTGGATGTGGGCTGCTCTACCGGCGGTTTTACCGATTGCCTGCTCAAGCGTGGAGCTGCGACCGTTGTCTCGGTGGACGTGGGTCGCGCCCAGTTCGATTGGTCGTTGCGTCAGGACGATCGCGTGACGCTGCATGAGCGCACAAACGTAACGCAGCTGCCTGAGCTTGGCTATGCCGGCGCCATCGACCTGGCTGTGTGTGATGTCTCGTTTACCAGCATCGCGAACATTATCGATGCGGTACTGGCGTGCCTGGCTCCTACGGGTGCATTCTGCACGCTCGTAAAGCCGCAGTTTGAGGCTCCGGCGGCGCTGGTGGGCGAGGGCGGCATTGTGACCGATCCCGCCGTGCGCCGCGATACACTCGTGGCGGCGGTTGAACTCTTTGCTGCCAAGGGTCTCTTCCCGGTCGATGTGTGCGTGTCACCCATTCATGGTGCAAAGGGCAACGTTGAGTTTTTCCTGTACGGCACGAGATTTGACTCTGGCGACCGCTCGCAAGACGAGCTGCAATCCCAGGTATCGGTTATGAGCGAGAAAGCTGCAATGCTATGAAGGTCTTTCTGGTTCCCAATTATTACAAGCAAGAGGCGGTCGAGAGCGGCCTGATGCTCGAGCTTTGGCTGACGCGCCAGGGCTATGAGGTGGCATGGGCTGCCGACCAGCGATCCAAGATTCAGAGTACGCCTGATATTGACGGCTCCGATCTGGTCATTACGCTCGGCGGCGACGGTACGTTGCTGCGCGCTGCCCGCATCCTCAACCATCGCGAGATTCCTATCCTCGGTCTTTCCTATGGTCACCTGGGCTTTTTGACGGCTGCGAGTCCCGAGGAGCGCGACATTTTGCAGGTTGTGAGTGATGCCCTGTCCGGTGAGCTGCACGTGAGCCGTCGCGCCACCATCGCCGCGGATATCGTGTCCGTGCGCGAAGACGGTACGAAGGATGTCGTTCGCACCTTCGCCCTCAACGACATGGCGCTTACCCGCGGTCCGCTGTCCGATATGGTCGAGTTTGACATCACGGTGTCGGGCCACCATATCGACCGCCTGCGTGGCGACGGCGTGGTCGTGTCCACGGCGACTGGTTCTACGGGTTACGCGCTCAGCGCCGGTGGCCCCATCGTGAGCCCTGACTATACGGGCATGGTCTGCGTACCCATTGCTCCGCACACCATTCAGGCTCGTGCCTTTTTGACTTCGCCGAGTGATGTCGTCGAAATCTTTATGTCCGATGATCGCCCGAGCGTTCCGGCGATCGCTATCGATGGACAGTTTATTACCTGCGATGGTACGGTCGAGAGCGTGGCTGTGCGTCGCGGTCCCGGCGATGTGCTGCTTCTGGATTACGGCCCCGAGAGCTTCTATAACTCGGTGAGCCGCGTGTTCTACGGAGTGCGTCATGATCGATGAGCTGCGGGTTTCCAACATTGCGCTCATTCGTGAGGCGACGTTGGTTCCGAGCGCGGGTCTAACGGTTCTGACCGGAGAAACCGGCGCCGGTAAGACCGCGCTGCTCTCGGCGCTCAAGCTCATTTTGGGCGAGCGCGCGGATTCGTCGACGGTGCGCGAGGGCGAGGCACTTGCCAGCGTAGAGGCGCGCCTGTTTGACGGGCCGCACGACACGGAGGGCTTCACCGTGCAGCGCAGCCTTTCTGCCGAGGGCCGCAGCCGCGTAAAAATTGACGGCCGCATCGCCAGCGTTCGCGAACTTTCGGAGCGCGTCGGCGTGATGATGGATCTTTGCGGCCAGCACGAGCACCAGCGCCTGCTTGACCCGGCACATCATGTTGCCATGGTGGATGCCTGGGCTGGTCGCTCTGCGCTCGAGGCGCTGGAAAAGTACCGTGCTTGCTTTAAAGCCTCGCGCGCGGCTGCTAAGGAGGTCCGTCGCGTCGAGGAGGCCTCGCGTGCGCAAGGGAGTCGCGTCGAGGAGGCGCGCTTCGCCCTGGAGCGCATCGCCGAGGTCGACCCCAAGCCGGGCGAGTATGAGGAACTCGAGGAACTGCTGCCGCGCTCCGAACATGCCGAGGTGCTGGTTGCCGCAGCTAGCGATGCCCATGCATCGCTTGCCGCCGAAGGGGGAGCGCTCGATGCCGTGAATGGCGCCGTGGCAGAACTTTCCCGTATGGCTTCCGTCGATCGCAAACTTGGCGACATTGCCGATTTGCTTTCGGATGCCTGTATCTCCCTTGAGGATTGCGCGAACGAGCTTCGTTCCTATCGCGATGGCGTCGCCTTCGACCCGCGCGAGCTCGCTCGCATGCGTGAGCGGTATTCCGACCTCAAGGGTCTATTGCGTCAGTGGGGTCCCACTATGGACGATGTTTTTGCCATGCGCGATCGCTCGCAAGAACTGCTGTCCCTGGTCGATGATGGCGATGAGCAGATCAAAAAGGCGCGTGAGGCACTCGGGAGCGCCGAGCGCGAGTTGTTTGCCGCTGCCAAGGCACTTAAGCGCGCTCGCAATACGGCGGCCCCGCGCTTCTGCCACGAGGTTGGCCGCCAGATGGCGCGCTTGGAGATGGGTAGTGCCGAGCTCGTCTGGGAGTCGCGCGATCTTCCCCGTGCTGAGTGGACGCCCGTTGGTCCTTCGAGCTACGAGCTGCTATACCGCAGCGGTGCCGGCTTGACGCCACGTCCCCTGCGCCGCATTGCGTCGGGCGGCGAGCTCAGCCGCGTCATGCTGGCAAGTAAGGTTGTCCTCGGTAACGCGGACGGTGTCGATACGCTGGTGTTTGACGAGGTCGATGCTGGTGTCGGTGGCTCCACGGCGCGTGCACTCGCGGGCGTGCTGGCAGATCTCGCCTCTACGCATCAGGTGATTGTCGTAACCCACTTGGCGCAGGTCGCCGTCATGGCCGACAAGCATTATGTTGTCAGCAAGGAACCAGGCGATGTTCCCCAGACGCATTTGGACGAGGTAACCGGCGAAGCGCGTACCGCCGAGATCGCCCGCATGTTGAGCGGCGATCAGTCCGAGGCAAGCCTGGCGCACGCCAAGCAGATGCTCGAAGAAGCTCGAGGTTAGGTCGTATCAGCGGTGTTGGTGGGACAAAATAGACTGAATTTTTTGTCCCACTTCGCGTTTTACTCCACAACCTTATCCGGCTGGATGAGCTCCTCGTAGTAGCTGATATGCTCACGCGCGTCTTCAATCTCGGGCAGCAGGAAGTTGTAGATGACTTCGATGATCATCGTGGCGCTGATCTTGGAGAACGCAAAGTCGCCTGTCGTCAGCAGCGCTTCGTGGTTGACGGTATTAAAAGTGTAGTCTGCCAGGCGCGCGAGTGGGGATTTGCTGTCACTGCTGATGACGACTACGGTTGCGCCGCAGTTGCGAGCCGCTTTTGCCATGCGATTCAATCGGCGCGATTTGCCGGAGTTTGAGATAAGCACGATGACGTCACCCGGGCGTAACGTGAGCGCAAAGCCGATTGATGTCTCGCTAATGGTGCTCGCCATGCAGCGCAGGCCCAGCTGCGAAAACTTAAACGTCGCATCGAGCGCGACCGCGTTCGTATTGCCCACAGCCGCAAACTCAATAACCCCTGCATGCTTAAGGGCATGCACAACAGCCGCCAGCGTATCGTGGTCGATACCGTCGATGGTCGCATTAAGCTCGCTCACCTTGGCAGCCAGGATGTTCTTGAGGCTCTGCTCCATATTGTCGAGCGAGACCTCGTCGGTCAGGCCCTCGTTGCGCTGGCTTTCCAAATCCCTCGCCAACGAAAACTGAAAGCTGCGGAAGCTGCCAAACCCAAGCTTGCGGCAGAAGCGCGAAACGGTCGCCTCGGACGTGGCAGCGGTGCGCGAGAGCTGAGCCGCCGTGAGGCGTGGAGCCTCGGACTGGTGCTCCAATATATAGTCGACAATGCGCTGCTCGGACTCGCTGTATCCCTGATGGGTGCTTATGAGGGAAAGTGCGCTCTTGCTACTATCGGTCATGGATGGCTCCTGGTTGGCATGAAAATCTAGCTTGATTTGCAATGCCATAGTATACGGGCATTTTCATTTACAAGATACACCTTGCCGTTTCAAGTGTTGATGGTAAACTTTCACTTGCCGTTTACGGTTATGAAAGAACCTTTCACCGGAGAATTGCGCCTTGTCTCTTCTCGCGCGGACGGTAGGTTGGTATCTTTCAAGTGTGGAAAAACGCGCATCGAAGCGCGTGTAGGGGAGCGCCCGCGGGCGCTGTACTCAAGAAGGAGGGACACATGGCTAAGTTTGACATCATCGCCGCGACCGGTTGCCCGACCGGCATTGCGCACACCTTCATGGCGAAGGAGGCGCTGGAGAAGGCTGCTGCCGAGCGAGGTCTGACCATTAAGGTCGAGACTCATGGCCAGGTCGGCGTCGAGAACGAGCTCACCAAGAGCGAGATCGCCGGTGCCAAGGCCGTCGTTGTCGCAGCCGATAAGGATGTCCAGGCTGAGCGTTTCGCCGGTAAGCCCATGGTTTCCGTTGGTGTTTCCAAGGCCCTGTCTGTCGAGGCTGCTGGTAAGCTGATCGACCGCGCGCTCGCCGCCAAGGGCGACGACACGGTTGCCGCTGCCGCCGATGTCGAGGACGAGGTCGAGGAGAAGGAGTCCATCGGTCACGTCATCTACAAGCACCTCATGAACGGCGTCAGCCACATGCTGGTCTTCGTCGTTGCCGGTGGTGTTCTGACCGCCATTTCGTTCCTGTGGGGCATCACGTCCTTTGATTCGACGGCTGCCGACTACAACAGCTTTGCCGCGATGCTCAAGATTATCGGCGGTATCGCCATGAACCTCATGGTTCCGGTGCTCTCCGCTTACATCGCCGAGTCCATCGGCAAGCGCCCGGCGCTCGTCCCCGGTTTCGTCGCCGGTATGATTGCCATCCAGGGCTTGCCTGTTAACGCCGATACCGGCATGATCGACGCCGGTGGCGCAGGTGTGGGCTTTGGCTTCCTAGGCGGCATCGTCGGCGGCTTCCTCGCTGGCTATGTCATCCTGCTGCTCGAGAAGGTTTTCTCTAAAATTCCTGCGAGCCTTAATGGCCTGAAGGCAATCTTCCTGTATCCGCTGTGCTCTACCGCCATCGTCGGTCTGGTCATGCTCGGTATTTCCGGCCCCATGGCTGCCATTAACCAGGGCATGATGGATTTCCTGCAGAGCCTCGGTAACTCCGGTCCGGTGATCCTTGGCCTGGCCATCGGCTGCATGTGCGCCTTTGATATGGGCGGCCCGGTCAACAAGGCTGCTTACGCTACTGGCACCTTCCTGCTCGGTACCGCTCTCGAAGCTGGCGTCGGCACCGAGACCTACAACTTCGGCACCAACTTCATGGCTGCCGTCTCCGCCGCTTGCATCGTTCCGCCGCTGATCACCACCTTCGCCGTCGTTGTCGGCAAGAAGTACTTCAGCCAGGAGGATCATGACGCCGGTATCGTCAACCTCATCCTTGGTTGCACCCACATCACCGAGGGCGCCATTCCGTTCATGACCAAGAACATCTGGCCCGTTATGCCCATCATGATGCTCGGTTCTTCCATCGCTTCCATCTTGACCATCTTCTTCAACGTTCACGATCCGGCGCCTCACGGCGGCTTCCTGGTCCTGCCCGTTGTCGAGAACGGTCCGCTGTGGGTCCTCGCGATCCTCATCGGCGCCGTGGTCGGTGGCATCCTGTTCGTGGCTTTCAAGAAGTACGACTTCGAGAAGAACCAGAAGCCCGCTCCTGCAGCCAAGCCGGTTGAAGCCCCCGAGGCCGCTGCCGTCGAGGCCCCCAAGGCCGAGGCCGCCGACTTCGTGAAGGTCGAGAATGTCTTTGTCGCCGAGGACTTCGCTTCTCGCGACGAGGCTCTGAGCTTCGTTTCCAACCAGGCTGTCAAGGCCGGTATCGCCAGCGACGCCGACGCCGTGATGAACGCCTTCCTGGCCCGCGAGGCCGAGGGCACCACGGGCATGATGGAGGGCTTCGCTATCCCGCATGCCAAGTCCGACGCCATTAGCGAGTCTGCCGTCATCGTCGTCAAGGACGAGTCCGGCGTGACCGGTTGGGATACCATGGACGGCGCTCCCGTCAACGTGGCTATCGCCCTGCTCATCCCCGGTGCCCAGGCCGGCACTACGCACCTCAAGATCCTGTCCAAGGTCGCCGAGGCGCTCATGGACGAGGACTTCCGTGCCACCGTTAAGGGTTCCACCGACGCCGCCGAGATCGCCAAGACGATTAACGCCCGTCTGGTCTAATCCCGCAACACGCGAATAGCATCGCCCCCTGTATATAAGGCGGAGTCCCTCCCCAGGGTCTCCGCCTTTTTTTCTATCCCTCCCATAAGTTGCGGTGAAATAGGGACTGCTTAAACGATTCAACCCCAAATTCAGTCCCTATTTCACCGCAACTTATAAAAGGGTATAGAGGGGGCTTCCTATCGAGTCTTTATCGCGAACAGATCATCAGCCAGAATTCTTTTCAGCCGACATTACTTTGGACCGACTGGGTTTCTGCAGCTTGCTCGCCCACAGGGGCCCGCGCGTGGCCTGTGAGATTTATCGCGAGTTCCGCACGAGCCGAAGAGCACTTAATGTGCTCTTCGTGCGAGCAGGACTGTAGAGCAGGAAATCTCACTGGCCGCGCCCGGCCCCCTGTGGGCGAGCAAGCGGACGACAAACACATCTGTCCAACAATTCGTCCGAAACATAATGAAAAACCGTTTGATGTGAGTTAATATAAACAACGTCGTGAATCTGACTCCTGCCACATACATGACAGGGGTTAAACACAAAAAAGGAGTCAACTATGGTTTCTGAGAAGGCTACCCTCGTTAATCCTCAGGGTCTGCACATGCGTCCGGCTGGTCTGTTCGCCTCCACCATGGGCAAGTATGCCTGTGACGTGACGGTCGTTACCCCCGAGAAGGAGGTCAACGGCAAGTCCCCGATGGCCCTCATGGCTGCTGGTATCCCCTGCGGCACCGAGGTCGAGGTCAAGTGCGACGGCGCTGACGAGGCCGAGGCTCTGGCTGCTGCCATCGAGCTCATCAAGAGCGGTCTTGGCGAGTAGAACTCAAACGGGTCGCATGTTGAACAACTAAGTTCATATTTGGGGGCGCAGTGACCTGTTGTAAGGTAGCTGCGCTCTTTTGTCATGGATATGGCAAAACGCTTTATCACATGACACGGAGAGAGGAATGGGAATGTATCAGGGAGTCAACGCTTCCGAGGGCATCGGTATCGGCACCGTCATGGTCGCCGTCGATCCCGACTTGACGTTTGAGCCGCACGAGGTTGCTGATTCGGCAGCAGAGAAGGAGCGCTATCAGTCCGCTCTTTCGGTCTTCTGCGAGAAGACCCAGGCTCAGGCCGACCACATGAAGGAGACGGTGGGCGAGGCCGAGGCCGAGATCATGAGCGGACACATTGTCCTGGCTCAGGATCCGGGCATGACCGACGCCATCAACGCCGCCATTGACGGTGGTACTTGCGCCGAGCAGGCGCTCATGGACACCTCGACCATGTTCGAGAACATGTTCCTGTCCATGGACGACGAGATGTTCCGTCTGCGCGCGGCCGACATCGCCGACATCCGAACCGGTATTCTGGCCGAGCTGCTGGGCAAGGAGGTCGTCGACCTCTCCGTCCTGCCCGAGAACACCGTCGTTGTCGTGCATGACCTCACGCCGTCCATGACTGCCACGATCGATAAGGCCCACGTTGCCGGTATCGTCACCGAGACCGGTGGCCGCACGTCGCACTCCGCGATCATCGCCCGTGCCCTCGAGATCCCGGCTGTCCTTTCGGTTTCCAACAGCTGCACCGCGCTGCGCAACGGTATGACCGTTGTCGTCGACGGTGGCAAGGGTATCGTCGAGGCCGATCCAGACGAGGAGACGCTCGCTGCCTACACCGCCAAGGCCGAGGCCTTTGCTGCCGAGAAGGCAGCCCTCGAGGCCTTCCGTGGCAAGCCGTCCGTGACTGCCGATGGCATCAAGAAGATCATCGCCTGCAACATCGGTAACCCCGATGACGTGCCCAACGCGCTCGATCACGACGCCGAGGCCATCGGTCTGTTCCGCTCCGAGTTCCTGTTCATGGACTCTGCTGAGCTTCCTTCCGAGGAGGAGCAGTTCAACGCCTACCGTAAGGTCGCCAGCGCGCTCAAGGGTGCTCCGGTCATCATCCGCACGCTCGATGTGGGCGGCGACAAGGAGATTCCGTATCTGCACATGGTCAAGGAAGATAACCCCTTCATGGGCTTCCGCGCCGTGCGTTACTGCCTGGCCAATCCCGACCAGTACAAGGTCCAGCTCCGCGCTCTGCTGCGCGCTAGCGCCTTCGGTGACGTCAAGATCATGATCCCGCTCGTCACCTGCGTCGAGGAGGTCTTGGCTGTCAAGGAGCTCGTCGAGCAGTGCAAGGCCGAGCTGACCGAAGAGGGTCGCAAGTTCAACGAGAACATCGAGGTCGGCATCATGGTTGAGACGCCTGCTGCTTCGCTGCTCGCTGACCGTTTGGCCGAGGTCGCCGACTTCTTCTCCATCGGCACCAACGACCTGATCGGTTACACCATGTGCGCCGACCGAGGCAACGACACCATCTCCAACCTGTACCAGGTGTACTATCCCGCCGTGCTCCGCTCGCTTAAGAACATCATCGAGAGCGGCGTGAAGGACGGCATCATGGTCGGTATGTGCGGCGAGGCCGCTGCTGATCCGCTGCTCGAGCCGCTGCTGATCAGCTGGGGCTTGGAGGAGTTCTCGATGAGCGCTCCGTCGATCCTGCGCGCCCGCAAGACCATCAGCCAGTGGACCAAGGCCGAGTGCGACGAGCTCGCCGAGAAGGCGCTCGCCTGCAACACCGCCGCCGAGGTCAAGGCACTGCTCGAGTCCGCAGCTCGCTAATTTGGTATCAGAGGTAACCGCGTGGTTGGAATGGGCCGGCCACGCGGCCCTCACATATACAGGGGGTACTGTAAATGTTCTATACGCTAACCGCTAACCCGGCTGTCGACATGACGGTTTCGAGCTCTCCGCTCGAGCCCGACGAGAACGTCCGCACCGGCTCGGCCAGCTACACGGCTAACGGCAAGGGCCTCGACGTGTCCTTCGCCTTTAAGAAGATGGGCGTCGACACCGTCGCGCTCGGCTTCTTCGCTGGCTTCACGGGCAAGTTCATCGTCGAGGAGGTCATGAACCTGGGTTGCCTCTGCCGCCCGGTCTGGACCGACGGTATCACGCGCATTAACACCTACGTCAACGATGGCCAGCACGAGTACGGCATCCTGAACCCGGGTGCTCCGATCACGCCGCAGCACCAGGAGGAGCTCTACAACATCCTGGACACCGCGGGCGATCTCGAGTGCCTGATCGTTTCCGGCTCCGTGCCTCCCAAAGCTACGCCCGACTTCCTGGCTCAGGTCATGGAGCACGCTCAGGCTCGTGGCGCCGACGTCGTCCTGGACCTGTCCTCCGACAAGCTCAAGGAGCTCGCTCACAAGAAGCCGCTGCTCATCAAGCCGAACCATCACGAGATGAAGGCCATCTTCGGCGTGCCGGTCGACACCGACGACGAGGTCCGCGTTGCCATGAAGATGGCTCACGACGCTGGCGTTCAGAACGTGCTGCTCACCCGTGGTAGCCGCGGCGACGCTTACTTCTCCAACGGCGAGGATATTTGGTACGCCAAGCGTGAGTTCAACATCAAGCTGGTTTCTTCTGTCTGCGCCGGCGACTGCACCCTCGCTGCTTTCCTGCACAAGTGGTACAGGGATCGCGACAACGTCGAGGAGGCCATGAAGCTCGCTATGGCCACCGGCGCCAACGTTGCCGAGTCCGTCGGCATCGGCGACTTCGGTCACGTCGACGAGTACAGCAAGCGCGTTGCTGTCCGCAAGCTCGATCGTCAGTAATCGAAACGCGACATATTCGTGCGCATGCGGCGCCCCGGTTTCGGCTGGGGCGCCTATTTTGTTCCGTCATTGGAGAGAGATGTTCTGCCGTACTTCATCGCTTGCTTGATTTTCAATCTCAACGCAACAGCCTGAACGGACCCCGCGTTTCCGCAGCTAG
>CABUPE010000044.1 GCA_902493515.1 uncultured Collinsella sp. | reverse complement strand
CTTCGTTAAACGGGCGCTAGGGCGTCACCCTTACACCAACATTTTCGACGCGATCTTGCCGCCGACGCTTCATAAGCATATGGCCCGGTTCCAAGGTTGGTTGGAACCGGGCCATATTGCTATGTGTGAGTTTTGCTTTTGAGGCTTACTTTTCTTGAATCTGCTTGCCGCAGAGATGCTCAATCGTAATCTCGTAGAGCTGGACGCCCTTAATGTCCTTGGCGATTTCCTCTTCGACCTCCTCGGCAGAAGGGTAGTACTTAAGGGCGAGCTGGCGGACTTTGTCCTCGATAAACGCGGGGGTGTCATTCGCCAGGCGACAGCGGCCAAAGACCACGGTACTCATAACGTAGGGAGCCCAGTCACCGTCCTTGTACCACTCGTTGCCGTAAACGGTAAAGCAGACCTTGTCATCGCGCTTGAGTGCGTCGACCTTGTGGCCGGCCTTGGCGCCATGGAAATAAATCTTGTCGTGCTCGGCGTCGAAGAAGTAGTTGACGGGAATGGCGTACGGGTAGCCATCGTCGCCGTTGACGGCAAAGACGCCGCGCTTGCAGGTGGCGAGCAGTTCGCGCGCTTCCTCGTCGGTGATGGCGCGTTTCTTTCGACGTAAGGGCCTAAACATCGTTGGCGTCCTTTCTGCTGCGTATGGTTGTTGAGCACAAACTATAGCGAAACGGATCCGTTTTTCTTGATGCGGGCGAGTATGTTTTTGAGCTTGTTAAAGTCGAGCGGTTTGGACAGATGGGCGTTCATGCCGGCGTCGTGTGCCGCCTTGGCTTCCTCGGCAAAGGCATTGGCGGTGAGCGCGATGATGGGGATATCGGCTGCATCGACCTTCTCGCTCAGACGAATCGCGCGGGTCGCCTCGTAACCATCCATTCCCGGCATCATGATGTCCATCAGAATCGCATCGAAGCTGCCGGCGGGACGGCCAACGTATAGGTCGACCACTTCGTTGCCATCGGCGGCGCGAGTTACGACAATGCCTTCGCTTTCGAGCAGCGCCTGGGCAATCTCGGCATTGAGCTCGTTATCTTCTGCCAAAAGAACGTTCATGCCGGCAAGCGAGCAGCTGTCTGCTTGCTCGTCCGCGCGTTCTCTTGCCTGAGGGTCTTTGTCGATATCGAGCGGAATCTGGACGTTGAACGTACTCCCCACGCCAACCTCACTCGAAATCTCAATCGTGCCGCCCATCAGTTCAATAAGCGACTTGACGATTGGCATGCCCATGCCGGTTCCTTGGAACTTGCTGCGCGCATCGTCACCTTCTTGGGCAAACGGCTCATAGATATGCTTTAAAAACTTGGGAGTCATACCAATGCCGGTGTCCGAAACGCTAAAGCAAAAGAGAGCGCGCCCGTTATCGAGTGGCTTGGTCTTTGAGCTAAAGGTGACGGAGCCGCCGTGCTTGTTGTACTTAATGCTGTTGTCTAACAGGTTGATCATGATCTGTCGGATATGGGTGGGACTGCCGATCATGTATGGCCCCGTGGCGTACGGCAGACTATTGTCCTGCATTGTGATGCCGTTACTGGACGCGCGGAGCTTGCACAGCATCAGTGTATCGTCACAGAGCTCTTTGAGGTTAAAAGGCGTATGCTCCAGTGTTAGCTTGCGGTCTTCGATTTTGCCCATCTCGAGGATGTCGTTGATCAGCGAGAGCAGGTGATTGGCGGCAACGCGCGCCTTGGCACGGCTCTCGCGGGCGACCTGGATATCGCCTTCCTTCAATTCCTCGATCTCGATAAGGCCCAGGATGCCGTTGAGCAGCGTACGGATGTCGTGGCTCATGCGCGTGAGGAATGCTGTCTTAGCGGCGTTGGCAGCATCGGCTTTTTTGCGCTCGGTCCGAGCGCGCACGAGCGCCCAGATGAGCAGGACGATGCCGACCGACAACACACCGATGAGGGCAGCTGCAACGGCGGCACGGTTGCGATAAAGGAATTGAAGGGTGTTGGATTCCTGGGCCGTGTACGACGTGGAGGAGTAATTGCTTGCGGAGAGCGATTCTCCGGCATTGATGATGCCCTTGTTGATGATTCCCAGCAGCTCGGGCCTTCCGCGCGAAATCCAGCACGAGAGCTCGCAGGTGTCAGGGAGCTCGGCCGTCTCGCAGTTCTCGAGATCATAACGGTCGCCGATGGTTTTTACGCGTGAACTGGGGGCGAGGATGCAGTGCACCGTTCCCTTCCTGAGGGCGTCGAACGCTTCATCGTCGGATTGGCATTCGGTCACGGTCGCTGTGGGGAACAGACTTTCGAGTACATTTCGGTTGATAAACGATGATTTGGTACAGGCGATGTTCTGAAGGTCTTTGTTCAGGTTGCCGCCGGTGTGGATGGCGGTGAGGGACACGGTTCCCAACGATACCGACTGCACAACGCCAGATTGCTCGGCAAACCAGTAATCTCGGTATACCGGCAGCGCAGCGTCGATGCTTCCCTTTGACAGGGCCTTTGACATCATCTTGTAGCTATCAAAGGCGACGGTTTTGACCGTAATGCCAAATTTATCGTGCAACGTCGTCGCAAGCGATGCGAGCGAGCCTTCCATTTTGCCGTCTTCGTCTTCGTTGCAGTAGGGGAGTTTGCCCGTAATCTAGCCGAGCGTGATGGTGTTGCCATTTGCTTTGAGCCAGGAACGTTCGGGGCCGTTGAGCGATGATGAACCGCTGTTTTGGGCCGAGTAGTTAGATTTGACTTCGTCGATATAGCGTGGGTTGACGCGGGCGATTGCCGACATGGCGGCATTGATGTCGTCCATCAGGTCGGGGCGGCTTTTGGGGACGGCAAAATAGTAGTCACTCGAGCCAACGTAGAACATGGGGGAGGCATCGGGCGACGAAATGGTGTCGTTCATGATGACGGCATCGACTTCGTCGTTTGCGAGCGCGTCAAAGAGCATGGATCCCCCGTCATACTCCCTGTATGTGCAGGTAATGCCTTCGTTGGCGAGCCACTGCTGGCCAACGAAGGTTTGCATAACGTCGGGGTTGTAGCCGATGGTAAGGCCTTGGAGCGCTTGGGGGTCGCCCTTGGCCAGATCGTCGCGATCGGGCTTGGCGTAGATGTAGTAGCGCTCGGTGCCCTCGGGGTTCGAGGAAAAGAGCAGCTTTTGGGCGCGTTCCTCGGAGTAGGAGATGTTAGGCATAAGGTCGATTTCGCCTGCCTCGAGCATGTCCATAAGCTCGGTGAAGGTGCCAGAGACGTATTCGTACCGCCAGCCGGGCGTGTAGTACGACAGGGTCTGGAGGTACTCGTAGCCCCATCCCGAAAGACGCTCCCCGGGGGTGCCGTTCTGGAAGCCTTCGCTGTTGACGAGCCAACCAACGCGGACCGTCTTGACTGGCTGACTAGAGTCATCGGCAAAAGCCTGGACAGGCGCGATAGAACTCAGCACGACAAGCGCGGCAAGCACAACGGCCAGGGCGCGATATATAACTGAACGAAGGACAGTGGCAGCTCTCACATGCAATCCTAACGAATCGAGACATTACCGCATAAGGATACCAGCTCAGCCTGCCCAGTCGGCAGCTGCACCGCTAAACGCTCCCGCCCGGCAGTCATTGGGGACGTTCTTGTTTGACTAGTCATTTAAGAACGTCCCCAATGACTAGTTCCGTTTGCTGGGGAGGCGTGGGACAATACCGAGCGAACGTGATTGGTTGTCCGTGGAAGGGGTCGCGATGAACAGGTTGAGGACGCTTGCCGATGTGCTGCGACAGGCTGGCTTTGCACGCATCACGGGCCTGTTTCTTATCTTCTATCTGCTGTGCTCAACGGCTGTCTGGCTGTCCGAGCCCACGACCCTCACGTTTGGCGATGGCCTGTGGTTTAGCTTTGAGACGGTCTCGACCATCGGCTTTGGCGACATTCCGGCCGAGACACCGGTTGCCCGCGCCATTACCGTCGTCTTGAGCGTTATCAGCATCTTCTACATCGCCATGCTCACGGGCGTGGCGGTGAACTACTGCAATACGCTTATCAAGATGCGTCAAAAGGACACCATGGCGCGCTTTATGGACGATCTTGAGCATTTGGAAGAACTCGACCGCGATGAGCTCGCCGATTTGTCGCGCCGCGTGCGCGAATACCGTCGCCGGCAACGATAGAACGGGTGCCGCGCGTCACGACGAGGGGGATTGCATATGAACATCACGGTGTATCTGGGTGCCAGCGCCGGCAATGACCCGGCGTTTCTGCCCGCGGTGCAGGATCTGGGCAACTGGATTGGCGCCAACGGACACGCGCTCGTGTACGGCGGGTCCAAGTCGGGCCTGATGGGTGCGCTCGCCGATAGCGTGCTCGATGCTGGCGGACATGTGACAGGTGTTGAGCCGAGCTTTTTTATCGAGGCCGAGTTTCAGCACGACGGTATCGACGACCTTATCGTGACGAGCGATATGGCAGAACGTAAGGCAAAGATGATCGAGCTCGGCGATGCGTTCATCGCTTTTCCCGGTGGGACGGGTACGCTCGAGGAGATTTCCGAGGTCATGTCCGCGGTATCGTTAGGGCATTTGGACGCGCCGTGCATCTTGTACAACCTCGGGGGTTACTACAACGATCTTAAGGCGCTGCTCGAGCACATGATCGATAAGGGCTTGTCGAGCCCGCAGCGCCAGCACGGCATCTACTTTGCCGACGATTTGCGCGAGATTGCCTCGATTATCAACGGATAAGCCTTGAGCCTGCCCCACTATGGCTCCCAATGGTGCCGTTTGCGGCGCAGACGGTTGGCTTGTCTGGGCCACACTCGCTCTACAATAAAACGTATCTATGTCGACTTTGACCGCGGGAGGACCCGATGGATAACCTTGCCAAACCCACAAACCGCGCGCTGTTTTTAGTTAGCGTTGCCGTGACCGGTGCGTTCGCAGGTGCCGCAGTCTGGCTGTTCTTCTTTGCGATGGAGCACGGCATCGACTATCTATGGACCGAGATTCCACACGCGCTGGGCGTCGCTTCGCCCGAGCTTGCCAGCGGCCCGTTTGGCTTTCTGCCATACCCGTTTTTCGTCTGCCTGCTGGGCGGCCTGCTGATCGGTCTGTACGAAAAGACGACGGGCACCAAGACCGATGACCTCAACCAGGTGATGGCCAAGGTAAAGCGCGATGGACGCTACCCGTACGACAATCTGGGCAAGCTTTCGCTCGCGGCATTGCTGCCGCTGCTGTTTGGCGGCAGCATTGGACCGGAGGCCGGCCTGACCGGCGTCATCGCGGGTCTGTGCAGCTGGGTCGGCGATCGCATGCGTCGCTTTGGCGCCGAGTTTAGGGAGCTCACGCTGCTGGGCACCCAGGCTGCCCTGACGGCACTCTTTACCGCGCCCGTCTTTGGCTTTGTGGCGCCGCTTGCCGGAAGTACTGACGGCCAGGGCGAAGACGCCGACGATGAGTCCATGTCCGGCGAGATCACCATCAAGCTGCCCAAGGCGCAAAAGATGGTGGTCTACGGCATTGCGATTGCCGGCGGTCTGGGCACCTACCTGCTGCTTGGCCAGCTTGTGGGCGGTGGCATGGGCATGCCCAGGTTCGAGGCTGCCGAGGTAGGCAACCTGGAACTTGTTTGGCTCATTCCGCTGGCGCTGGTCGGCACCGTATGCGGTTGGCTGTTCTTTGTCTCTGAGCATGCGAGCGAAGCGCTTGCCCATGCAATAGGGGCGCGCCCTGTCGTCAAAGCTATGCTGGCCGGTCTGGCGCTCGCCATCTGCGGCACGGTCCTGCCCTACACCATGTTTGCCGGCGAGACCCAGGCCGACGTGCTCATGGAAACCTACCTGACCATTCCCGCTGGCGTGCTTATCGCGACCGGTCTTGTTAAGGCCATGCTGACGCCCGCCCTCATCAACCTTGGTTGGCGTGGCGGCCACTTCTTCCCGGTTATCTTCTCGGGTGTGAGCCTGGGCTACGGCCTTGCCATCCTCACCGGCGCAGATCCGGTCTTTTGCGTCGCCGTCTGCACGGCATCGACGATGGGTGCGGTCATGCGCCAGCCGGTCATGGTCGTGGGCCTGCTGCTCATGTGCTTCCCACTCAAGGGTATCGTCTGCATGATCATCGCTGCCGTTATCGCCGCCGGCATTCCGCTGCCCAAGCCGCTGCGCAAGTAGCGCGGTTTTTCACGAGTCAATTCCAGGGGTACGAGATGATCCTGTACTTTAGCGCGACAGGGAACAGCGAGCATGTGGCGCGTCGCATTGCAGCGGCGACAAGCGACAAAGTTATGTCGATTGAGCGCTTTGATGCCGAGATCCTTCACCTTGCTGTGATGGAAGGCCCCTGTCGGCTGGGGTTTGTCGCCCCGGTATACGCCTGGGGCTTGCCGACGCCAATGATCGAGTTTTTGAAGACTGTCGACCTATCGGTTGCTGCCGGCACAAAGGGCGGCGAGCGCCCCTATACGTTCTATGTCTCGACATATGGTTCGACGACCGGGCAATCGGCCAAGTTCGCCCGCGATCTGCTACACGAGCGTGGGCTCGAGTTAGATGCGGCGATGAGCGTCAAGATGCCCGATACCTGGACGCCTGTTTTCGACCTGTCTGACCCTCAAAAGGTTGAGGGTATCAATAGAGCTGCCGAGGCGCAGATTGATGCCGTGATCGAGGCGGTGCGGGCACGCCGCACGGGCAACATGATGCGCCATCGCGTGCCTCTGTTTGCATCGTGCGCGTATCACGCAATTGGGCTGCCGCGCATGCAACAGACGAGCAAGTTTGCCGTCGATGCCGATCGCTGCATCGGCTGCGGCCTGTGTGCCAAGCGCTGCCCCATGGCGGCGATTGAGATGCGCGACGGCCTTCCCGTCTGGACAAAGCCGGAGTGCGCAGCCTGCCTTCGTTGCCTGCATTGTTGTCCCAAATTTGCCATCTCGCACGGTAAGCGCACGGCATCCCACGGTCAGTACAGGCATCCCAAGCCAGGTGTGAGGATGTAGCGGCTGCTGGCCGCGCTACTTCCAAACTGCGAGCGCGGCGGTGCCCAGTACGATGAGGGCGAGACCGATGACGCTGTGTCGTGAGAGTTTTTCGTTGAATGTCAGGCGCGCAAATAGTACTGATACGACAATCGATAGTTTGTCGATCTGCACCACGACGCTCACCTGGCCTGTGGCGATGGCGTAGTAATAGAGCAGCCACGATGCTCCGGTCGCGATGCCCGATGTTGCGAGAAATGTGAGTTCGCGCCGGTCAGCGTGCGCGACCTGATCCAGTTTTCCCTTGGCTGCCACGATCGCCCATGCCATAACCAGTACCACGCAGGTGCGGATTGCCGTGGCCAGGTTTGACTCGACGCCTTCGATGCCAACCTTGGCAAGGATGGACGTGAGCGCCGCGAACACGGCAGCGCCGAGGGCGTAAGCGAGCCAGGTCCGGTCTTGCTGCTGCTCGGGTCCGGCAGACTGCTTCTTCTCGATCATTAAAAACGTGCCGAGGGTGATGACAGCGGTTCCCACGAGCTTAACCGCAAGGTTGCTCGTCTCGCCAAAAAGCACGATGGCGATCAGTGCGGCGAGTACGGTGCTCATCTTGTCGACCGGTACGACCTTATTGACGTCTCCGATGCCCAGCGCCTTAAAGTAACAGATCCACGAAGCGCCGGTAGCGAGTCCCGAGAGGACGAGAAAGAGCCAAGATCTGGGTTCGATGCTGCCGATGGTTCCAATGGATCCAGAAATGCCCGCCATTGCCCAGGCGAAAACGAGCACCACGCAGGTGCGAATGGCCGTCGCGACATCGGAGTCGGTCTGCTTGATGCCGCATTTGGCCAGGACAGATGTGACGCCGGCAAAGAAAGCCGACACAAATGCTGCTGCGACCCACGACACGGGTGAAATGCCTCCCCAAAGAACGACCGCGCCAGATTTACGGCGCTCGTCCGATGATACCGCCCCGCCATGAAGCTTTGGTATCGCTGTGGTGAGACAGGGGCCATAGTTCGAGAGGGCATTTGGTTAAGGCTCGAATCGAAGGTGAATGGTTTTCCGCGAAGTGAACGAGTAAATCTGGACCCCTGGAACATACACACTTTTTACGAACAAAACTGCAGGATTCTTAGACAAAAACCGCAGGAATTGAGTCCTTAAAAATGTCGATGCTACAGGGCACTGTTTTTACTCGTTCAGTTCTCGGAAAAGTATTCACCTTCGATATGCTGACGGTGTCTTTTTGGTTGCCAAGAACTAGACGGCCTGCTGTGAAGGGCGGTGGTGACGCTATGCCGCCTCGTTACATTGAAAAAATAAGCGGGGTACCACCTAAGCTTTTTTAGCCGTCGATTACAGATCGCGTGCTCGATAAACCTTGGTGCTGACAGCGCAGCTGATTACACATAGTGCGAGCGCCAGTACGGCAATTCCTGCACACAGACAGCCAAGGACGGCAGGATCGGGATTCGCCCCGGCAATCGACATAAGCCAGTTGCTGATGGGGTTGGAGGAGCTCAGCGCTGCCATGGTAAGGCATCCGAGTAGGGCAAACAGGCCAACGGATAGGCGCAGTGCCTCCATGTGTCCAAATCGGAAGAACAGCGGCTGTGCCAAGAACACCATCATGAGGGAGATGAGCATCGATGCTGCCGAGGCAATTGCGATCTCAAAGATGGTTTGTCCTGTCGAGGCCACGCCCGCGCTGTTGAAGAACGGAAGGGCGATGATGTTCAAAAGCACGGCGGCGCAGGCCATGATGGCCGAGAAGACAACGATGCACAGGTAGCGTGCGCAAATAATGTCTTTGCGCGAGAACGGCAGCGTTGCCCGATAGCGCTCCCATCCGTTTTGATTGTCGAAGCCGGCCAGCGAGCTCATGACCATGATGGGCGACATGGCGCTGACCGCGCAGGCGCCGGCGCTCATGCCGGAATCGCCATCCGACGCGTTGGCAAGGGTTAGCACGACGAAGATGAACAGGCCGACGCCCGCGATGCTCGGGGTGAGCGTGCGAACGATGGCGAGCTCGGACATAAAGGCGCGTTTCATTTCGAAGCCCCTTTCAGCATGAGGCGCAGATAGTCATCAATGGTTGCCCGATCGCAGGGAATCTCGGGAAAGGCTTCGAGCGTTTCGCGACGGTTGGGCACGAGCACGTCCACGCTATAGGCGTGGTGGACGGCACGGGCGCCTTCGACGCAAGCCATAAGCTCGGCGGCCTGTGCTTGGGTACAGTGGGCGATGCCGGCGCGGTCAGTAATGTCCTCGCGCGGCAGGTCAAAAATAATCGAGCCGTTATCGATGCAGATGACGCGGTCGGCGGCGCGATCGAGGTCGGACGTAATATGGCTCGAGAGCAGCACGCTGTGCAGGCCGTCGGAAACAAAGGCGAGCAGCTCATCGAGCAGCTCCTCGCGTGCCATGGGATCGAGGCCCGCGGTGGCTTCGTCCAAAACGAGCAGCTTGGCCTGGTGGCTGAGCGCGCAGGCAAGCTGCAGCTTCATGCCCATGCCGCGGGAGAGGTCCTTGACCTTTGCCTTGGGATCCAAGCCAAATCGGTCGATGAGGCTGGCGAAGGTGTCGTGGCTCCGGGTGGGGTACGCCGGGCCTACGAGTGCCTCGATCTGGCCCGCCTTGAGCGTTGAAGGGAAGGGGCATGTGTCCAGGACGAGACCGACGCGGGAGCGCAGGCAGCGCTGTGTCTCATCGGGCGCGTCGGCGCCACAGCGCTGCCCAAACAGGTGCACCTCGCCGGCATCGAGCTTGATAAGCCCGAGCGCGGCGCGAATCGTCGTTGTTTTGCCGGCACCATTGGCACCAACAAAGCCGACGATCTGGCCGGGCTCCACGGCAAGCGTGACGTCGCGCAGCGAAAAGCGGTCGCTTACAGTGCGTGAGATGCCTTTGAGTTCTAGCAAGTTTTGCATGGTATAGCCTTTCTTGCAGATGGCTACTGCATGGTTTCGGGGGCCACCAGGTCGAGCATCTCGTGCAGTTTGTCGCGCGTGACGCCCAGGGTTTCGGCTTGGCTCGCCGCTTTCGCAAGTAGCTCTTCGATATGGCAGAGCTGGTTTTCGCGCAAAAGCTCCTGGTTGCCCTCGGCGACAAAACAGCCCTTGCCCTGCACGGTGCAGATAAACCCGAGCTGCTCCAGGTCGGCGTAGGCGCGCTTGGTGGTGATGACGCTCACGCCAAGATCGCTCGCGAGTGCACGGATGCTGGGGAGTTTGGCGCCCGCAGCGAGCGTGCCCGATAAAATCTGAGCTTTGACCTGCGAGGTTATCTGCTCGTAGATGGGCTTATCGCTCGAATTGGATAGGATGATGTCCACAGCGGCTCCTTAGCTGATGGGCTACACGTGTATATAACCGGTAAGCACAGTATATATACACTATGCACAGTTATGCAAGAGGCAAATGCTGATTGGGCCGGCTACCCAGGCCCCAACTGATGAATTTGTCCTGATAGGCGCTCTAGAGCGAGGTTTCGCGGCTACAATAATGCGGTTACAACGACGTAATGCACTCAATGCAAGAAAGGATCCGCATGGCAAGCCTGTCGGATGAAATCTCGTCGCGTCGCACATTCGCGATCATCAGCCACCCGGACGCCGGTAAGACCACGCTTACCGAGAAGCTGCTGCTCTATACCGGCAGCATCCAGACTGCCGGCTCGGTCAAGGGCAAGAGCTCGGCCAAGCATGCCGTCTCGGACTGGATGGACATCGAGAAGGAGCGCGGTATCTCCGTTACTTCCTCGGTTCTGCAGTTCACCTACAACGGCGCCTGCGTCAACATCCTCGATACCCCTGGCCACCAGGACTTCTCGGAGGATACCTACCGTACCCTTATGGCCGCCGACGCCGCGGTTATGGTCATCGACGGCGCCAAGGGCGTCGAGGCCCAGACCAAAAAGCTCTTTAAGGTCTGTACGCTGCGCCATATTCCCATCTTCACCTTTGTGAATAAGCTCGACCACGAGGCTCGCGATCCGTTTGAGCTCATGGAAGAGATCGAGAACGTCCTGGGTATCAATACGTATCCCATGAACTGGCCGATTGGCAGCGGCCGCAACTTCCGCGGCGTGTTCGACCGCCAGACCCGTCGCGTTATCGCCTTTGAGGGCGACGGCCACGCCAACGCCACCAAGAAGGTCGCCGAGGTCGAGGCTGAGCTGGGCGATCCCGCCATGGACGAGCTCATCGGCGAGGAGAACCATAAGAACCTGATGGACGACATCGAGCTGCTCGATGGTGCCGGCGACGAACTCGACTTGGATGCCGTGGCCTGCGGCAAGCTGAGCCCGGCGTTCTTTGGCTCGGCGCTTACCAACTTTGGCGTGGAGCCTTTCCTGAAGGAGTTCCTGCGTCTGGCCCCGACGCCGCGCGCCTATACCGATACGCTCACCAGCGAGCCGGTCGATCCCTGCCGTGACGACTTTAGCGGCTTTGTCTTTAAGATCCAGGCCAACATGGACAAGAACCACCGAGACCGCATCGCCTTTGTGCGCATTTGCTCGGGCAAGTTCGAGCGCGGCATGGACGCCTTCCACGTGCAGGGCAACCGCAAGCTCAAGCTGGCGACGGGCACCTCGATGATGGCCGACGACCGCGCCATCGTGGACGAGGCGTACGCGGGCGATATCGTGGGCCTGTTCGATCCGGGTATCTTTAGCATCGGCGACACCGTGTGCTCCGGCAAGCGCCACGTGCAGTATCCGCAGATCCCGACGTTTGCCCCCGAGATGTTCGCTCGCATTACGCAGGTCGACACGCTCAAGCGCAAGCAGTTTGTGAAGGGTATGGAGGAGCTTGCCCAGGAGGGTGCTATCCAGATCTTCCGCGAGCTGGGTGCCGGCATGGAGAGCGTCATCGTGGGCGTGGTCGGTGTGCTGCAGTTTGAGGTACTCGAGCGCCGCCTCAAGGCCGAGTACCGTGTTGAGGTTCGTCGCCAGCCACTGCCCTATACGGACATCCGCTGGATCCAGAACGACCCCGACACCATCGATATCCCGGGCCTTTCGCTCACGCGCGACACGCTGCGCGTCGAGGACATGCGCGGCGGTAAGCTGTTGCTGTTCACGAGCCCGTGGAACGTGGATTGGGCTACCGACCACAACCCCGACCTTATCCTGTCGGAGTTTGGCAACGTAGCCTTTTAATGCATCGGCGCGGTGACCCTGCGGGGCTGCCGCGTCGTTTGCTTGCCTGATGCCGTGTGAGCGGCTATTATACCCACCGTCGTCTCAAGACCGTGACGTCCGAGCAGTTCGGGTCCGATATCCTGCTCGTTAAACCTAAAACCAAAGGAGTACATAATGATCAAGAAGGTCATGGAGGACTACAAGGTCCTGTTGCGGAGCATTCCCGCGGCAACGGTTTCGCTGTTTTTTGTGAGCGTCATCATGATGAACCTGCTGGCCAACAAAGAGCTCATCAGCCTGCCGTATCTGGCACTCGATTGCGGCTTTGTGGTGAGCTGGGTTTCGTTTTTGTGCCAGGACATGATCTGTAAGCGCTTTGGCGCCAAGGCATCCATCAAAATCTCTATCCTCGCGCTGCTGGTCAACCTGGCCGTGAGCCTGTGCTTTTGGGCATGCTCGCTCACGCCCGGCATGTGGGGCGCCTACTACGACACGGGTATGATCGAGGTCAACACCGCCCTTAACGCCACCATCGGCGGCACCTGGTACGTGGTGCTGGGCTCTTCGCTGGCAATGCTCGTTTCTGCCGTGGTTAACTCCACGCTCAACCAGTCGCTCGGTCGTATGCTCAAAAAGAATAACTTTGCGAGCTTTGCCTTCCGCTCCTATGTGTCCACGGGTGTTGGCCAGTTTATCGACAACCTGGTCTTTGCCATTGTGGTGAGCCACACGTTCTTTGGTTGGACCTGGGTGCAGGTCCTTATGTGCTCGCTGACCGGCGCTGTTGCCGAGCTGCTGTGCGAGGTCTTCCTGAGCCCCGTGGGCTACAAGGTCGTGCGTGGCTGGGAGCGCGAGAACGTGGGCGCCGAGTACCTCGAGCGCCACGCAACCGCCTAAGGAGCAAGTATGCGGGTTTTGATCACGGGCGCTTCGGGCGGTATCGGAGCCGCGTGCGTGCAGCGCTTTTTGGACGAGGGCCACGACGTCGTGGGCTTTGATCTGCTGCCGGCGGCGATCGAACACGAGCGCTACCGCCATCTGATCGTTGACGTCCGCGAGCCGGACTCGTTTCCAGGCGACCTTGAACCTCAGGTAATCGTGAATGTTGCCGGAACGCAGGATTCGGCCGACGACATCGCCTCCAACCTGCGTGGCACCATCAACGTGACCGAGCACTATGCCTTTGTGGGGGAGGGGCTTGCCGCCAAGCCGGCGCCTGCTATCCAATCCGTGGTCAATGTGGGGTCGGCGAGCGGACATACGGGATCGGAGTTTCCCGCCTATGCCGCCAGCAAGGGCGGCGTCATCGCCTACACCAAGAACCTTGCAAACCGCCTGGCGCCGCAGGCCATCGCCAACAGTGTGGACCCGGGCGGCGTTATCACGCCGCTCAACCGTTGCGTGATGGAAGACGAGCACCTGTGGAACCAGATTATGGAGCTCACGCCGCTTAAGCGCTGGGCTACCGCCCAGGAGATCGCTGAGTGGATCTACTTTGTGGGCGTGACCAACCGGTTTATGACCGGGCAGAGCCTGCTGATTGATGGCGGCGAGGCCGGCCGCACACAATTTATTTGGCCCGAATAGCAAAACGCGCCCGATGGCAAGATTGCCGTCGGGCGCGTTTTTGATTACGGGCTTTAGCCTGTGCGGGGCGC
>CABUPE010000043.1 GCA_902493515.1 uncultured Collinsella sp. | reverse complement strand
GCGGGTAGTAGATCATGGGCTTGTCGTAGACCGGCAGCAGCTGCTTGGAGGTCACAAGCGTGAGCGGGTACAGGCGCGTGCCGGACCCGCCGGCGAGGATGATGCCTTTCATTAGCTATAACCTTTCTTTTCTAGCGCCCCTGCGGCCGGCGCGATTTCCTAGGAGACGGGCGCAGCAATCGAATCCAAAAGCGGCAAATTCCCGGATATTCCCCTCGTGCAGAAGCTGGCGGGAGACGGACTTAACGAGCCTTCCACCTTCCCCGACCTCGGAGTTGCAGGGAACGATCTCCTTGTTCGACTGGAGGAAGTGGCCGATTGCGTAGTTGCGGCGATACTGCTCGGCTGGAGTGAGGTTATGGGAATGATAGACACGAGCATCCGCGGCATATGCAACTGAATATCCGGCATTGAGTGCTTTCGCAGCCATCAGCATGTCCTCGCTCATATCCGTCTTTCCGAAACCGCCGAGCTCGATATACACGCTGCGGCGATACGCCGAGCACACGTCGGTGGCGAAATACGCCTTAATTCCCATGGTCGCGACATCAACCTTGGTTCGTATGTTGGATTCAGGCCCGTAATTAAACTCACGGACAAGCTGTTCAAACCTCCGCGCGTCGTCCTTGGGAAGCTGACGCCCGGATGAAACCGCTACGCGGTCATCGGAAAGAATGGGGGCAATAAGGTTCTCGATGTAGAAATCGTCAGCAGGTATGGCGTCCTGCGTCATGAAGCAAACGATATCTCCAGAGGACTCTCTGAGCGCCATATCGCGAGTGAGGCCGTGGTTGAATTCGGAGCGCTCGATACTGATCAAGCGAACCAGCTCGAACATCTTGACGATATCGACCGTACGGTCAGAAGAGCTCGAATCGACGACAATAACCTCATCGGGAAGACGGGTCTGGCGATATATGCGATTGAGAAGCCCCTCGATATCGCTCTCGGCGTCCAGGGTCGGAATGACAAGGGAAACCTTCGTCATCGCCCGGTCCTCCTTTTTCCAAACATGGCACCGAAGGTGCTCGTGAAACATTTCCAGTCCATTCGGAAGCAACGGTTCCGCACATAACGGAGCTCGATCTTCTGTCGCAAGCCGCTTTCAAATGTCGCTGCGTTACGATCAGTGGCCTGCCACAGGCCGGTAATGCCCGGTGTGACGCTCAGTAGCTCTTCCTTCTCCTCTTCGGAGAAGTGCTGCTCCAGCTCGTCGCGCGTGATGGGGCGCGGACCGATGACCGACAGATCACCCTTGAGCACGTTGAGGAACTGCGGCACCTCGTCGATGGAGCACTTGCGGATGAACTTGCCCACCTTTGTGATGCGTGGGTCGTTATCGACCTTGCGCTCCACCTCCCACTGGTGAAGCTGCTCAGGGCTCAGGTACTTGCGCACATCGTTGGCATCAGCCACCATGCTGCGGAGCTTAAGCACGCGAATCACCTTTCCTCCCCTGCCCACGCGCTCCTGCGTGTAGACCGGGCTGCCCGGTGACTCCGCGCAGATCGCGACGCATACCCCGACCATAGGGATCGCCAGCACCGCAGTGCACCCGGCGCTGAATGCTATATCGAACGTTCTCTTGCATATGCGGTAGAAGAGGGTCCCGGTAGGTTTCCTAGGCACGGGCTAGCACCCCGCCAAGGAAAAAGTCTCGGGAAATGCCTCTAGCAGGCACCCCCCCGTAATCATTTCGACAACCGTGAGCGCCACGATCTTCAGGTCAGTGGCCACACCGCGCTTCGCGATATACTCCAAATCGCGGCGGACCATGCCGTCAAAGTCGGTGTCGTTGCGGTCCGTAACCTGCCACCAGCCGGTAATCCCTGGCTTCACCGCCAGCCTCTGCAGGTCGTACTCCGTGTACTCGGCCACCTCATTCGGCAGCGGCGGGCGCGGGCCCACGACAGACATCTGGCCCAGGAACACGTTGAGAAACTGCGGGAACTCGTCGATAGAATGTTTGCGGATGAACTTCCCGATCTTGGTGACGCGCGGGTCCTCCTTCATCTTGAACATGGCCCCGGCGATCTCGTTCTGCTCCTTGAGCTCGGCGAGGCGCTCGTCGGCGTCCTTGTACATGCTGCGGAACTTCCACATGCGGAAAGTGGTCAGGCTGCCGTCGGGACGGGTCTGACCCACGCGGATCTGGCTGTAAAAGGGGCTGCCCTCGCTCTCCAGGCGGATGAGTGCCGCGAGCACCAGGCTGGGAATCGCGATAACGACGAGCACGACACCGCTGAACACGATGTCGAAGGCGCGCTTGGCGGCGCGATAGGCCAGGCGCGAGTTGTCCCAGTCCATGATGGATTGCATGGCCTTGTAGCGGCCGGCGCCCTCGCGCCGACCCATGGCCTGAGCAATGAGCGCCGCCCCCACGGGCGCATTGCTCTCTGTTACTTCTTTAGCAGACACAGACAAACTTACATCCCGGTTCCCCGAGAATCCCCCAATCAGTAAATTCACAAATGCGAACGAATAGCTGGTGCAACGTCTCCCTTACGTCTTGATGGGAACGTCGAGCGGAAGCACTTCCCTAAAGCTGGAATCGCCTTCGCCTACGTCCACCAGACACCAGCGCTTGCGACGGTCGATCTTGTGCACGCGAGCCTCTTGCCCCACCAAGGGGCCCTGTTCTATGTGCAGCACGCCGTCTTCTATGCGCGCGACGCTGTTGCGCACCACGCCGTCGTCGTCGAGCACACTGCGGTAGCAGTCCTGTGCTTCGTCCGGCATGGGCATGTACGCCCGCTCCCTACTGCCGGCGATGCGACAGCCAAAGCTCAGCTGGGCCAAAGCCCTATCAAGCGCGGCAGCATCGTGCGTAGCGACGAAGAAATATTCCTTGTACATGGGTTTGGTCTGGAGCGACCAGGCACCGTCCCGCTTAAACCAGAACTCCTTTTGCATTACAAAGGCGTCTTTCATAAGCTCGTGCGGGATAATGCAGCGGACCTTTTCGCAGGTCTCGCGCTCTTTTCCATTGGGGGTGTGGACCAGATACCAGCGGACGCGACCGTGCTGGCTGTTGGTGGTGACGCCGTTAAATGCGCCTGGCAGCTGCTCTTGGCGCCGTGCCGTCTGTTCCATGTTCTCGCCCCCTCTTTTGGCTTTGCGATGCACGCAAATGCAGGGGCGTTTAGAACAGGCTTCTCGCTCGCAGCTAGCCGCAGTCGCAAAAGTACAGGTTTTTGTATCTTTCGACATAGGCCATTATACGAGCAATTAATCAGCGATTGCCCAGATTACGCAAAATGTACTGCCGGTAGATGCATCTCCATACCCCTCTACAAAAACCTGTACCTTTTTGTGCAACAAAAAAAGCCGCTCAACCAGCGGCTTTTCTTATTTCGGCATGAAAAAGGCGACCGCCCTTTGTGGACGGTCGCCTTTGTTAATTGTTGTGAAGTTTGCCTTAGGCGCGGGTCTTGATCTCCTCGAGCACCTTAGCAACAAACTCGTCAACGCTCATCTGAACGGTCTCGTTGGAGCGATCGCGGACGGAGATGTTGCCGGCCTCGACCTCCTTCTCGCCCAGGATGAGCATGTAGGGCACGCGGTCGATGCTGCGGGCCTCGCGGATCTTGTAGCCGATCTTCTCGTCGCGGTCGTCGCAGACCACGCGAATGCCGGCCTCTTCCAGCTTGGCGCACACCTCGTGGGCGTAGTCGCGGCTCTTCTCAGAGACGGGAAGTGCCTTAACCTGCACGGGAGCCAGCCAGGTGGGGAACTTGCCCGCAAAGTGTTCAATCAGAATACCGATGAAGCGCTCGATGGAGCCAAAGCACACACGGTGCAGCATGATGGGGCGCTTCTTGGTACCGTCGGCGTCCACGTACTCCAGGTCAAAGTTGAGCGGCATCTGGAAGTCGAGCTGGACGGTACCGCACTGCCAGGTGCGGCCGAGCGAGTCCTCCAGGTGGAAGTCGATCTTGGGCCCGTAGAAGGCACCGTCGCCCTCGTTGACCTCGTAGTCCATGTGCAACTGCTCCAGAGCGGTGCGCAAGCCCTCCTCGGCGCGAGCCCAGTCCTCGTCCGAACCCATGGAGTCCTCCGGGCGGGTGGAAAGCTCAACGTGGTACTTAAAGCCAAACTTCTGGTACACGGAGTCGATGAGGTTGACCACGCCCACGATCTCGTCGGTCAGCTGGTCGGGACGCACAAACAGGTGGGCGTCGTCCTGGTTAAAGCAACGCACGCGGAACAGGCCGTGCAGGGCGCCGCGCAGCTCGTGGCGGTGCACCAGGCCAATCTCGCCGGCGCGAATGGGCAGCTCGCGGTAAGAGTGCGGCTTGGAGGCGTACACCAGCACGCCGCCCGGGCAGTTCATGGGCTTAATGCAGTACTCTTCGTCGTCGATGACGGTGGAGTACATGTTGTCCTTGTAGTGGTCCCAGTGGCCACTGGTCTTCCACAGCTGCTTGTTCATGATGAGCGGCGTGGAGATCTCCACGTAGCCGGCCTTGTGGTGGATCTCGCGCCAGTAGTCCAGCAGCGTGTTCTTAAGGATCATGCCGTTGGGCAGGAAGAACGGGAAGCCGGGGGCCTCGTCGCGCATCATAAAGAGGTCCATCTCGCGGCCGATCTTGCGGTGGTCGCGCTTCTTGGCCTCCTCCAGCATGTGCATGTGCTCGTCGAGTTCTTCCTTGGTGGCAAAGGCGACGCCGTTGATGCGGGTGAGCATCTTGTTGTCCTTATCGCCCTTCCAGTAGGCGCCCGAGACGCCGGTGAGCTTAAAGGCCTTCAGAGCCTTGGTGTAGCAGATATGGGGGCCGACGCACATGTCGATGTAGTCGCCCTGCTGATAGAAGGTGATGCGGGCGTCGTCGTCCAGGTCGCCGATGTGCTCGACCTTGTACTTCTCGCCGCGCTCCTCCATAAGGGCGATGGCCTCGGCGCGGGGCTTCTCGTACACGGAGAACTTGAGGTTCTCCTTGACGATCTTCTTCATCTCGGCCTCGATCGCGGGAAAGTCGTCCTCGCTGATCTTGACGCCCTCGGGCAGGTCGACGTCGTAGTAAAAGCCGTTGTCGGTCGCGGGGCCGTAGGCAAAGTCGGCCTCGGGATAGAGGCGCTTGATGGCCTGCGCCATGATGTGCGCGGCAGAGTGGCGGATGACGTGCGTGACCTCGTCCTGCGGGAGCTCGGCCACCGAACCGTCATTGTAGAGTGCCTTCATGGGTATGTTTTCTCCTCTCGGATGCCTGATGCAAGTGCGTGCGATGCGCTCGGCGTTTTTGACTTGCATCATTATAGGCAGGTTGCCTTGGTATACAAGCGCCCGCCGAACCTTAATGGCACGGCGGGCGATTTTCTACGCATGCTTCATCGTGTGGGGCGGGTTGCACGTGTGGCTTGCGGCGTGGGCGAGATGCGCGGTGCCCGTGGCTTGCGGCCGGCCCGGCGATGGATGCGTTACTGGATGCGAGTTCGGCAGTAGGGGCAAACCTTCCAGTGCGCATCGAGCGGGTGGATGACAGCTGGGGCATACGTTGCGAACCTGGGTATCGCACACCGGGCAGACGACGAAGTCCTTCTCGATGGGCGCGCCGCACTGCGGGCAGGTGCCGTACTGGGCAAGCTGGCGCTCGCGCAGGGCCATGTCCAGCTCCTGCTCCTCGCGGTCGGACGCATAGGAGTGCGGGCGCAGGACCAGGTAGGCAATGAGGCCCACAAACGGGATGAGGGCGATGATGCCCCATGCCACGTAGGCGCTGGCGCCGCGGCGGCGAGCGTCGATGAACACATAGACGACCGACAGCACATACAGGGCGATGATAAAGCCAACGAAGGCATAGACGACGCCCATAAGCTGCGGCGACATGAGCTCGGAGATGTACTTGGACATTACGGGTACCTTTCGGAATATTAACAGTTCGGTCAAGTTTACCACGGGGTTTGTTTATATGGGACCACGGCTAGGGGCGGGGCTGGTGCGGACACAAACATCTCAATCTGTAACAGTTACTCGGCAAAAACAGTCCCAGATGTTACAGATTTAGACAAACCCTTCTCTCCCCGACTTAAATCTCGATCTGTAACATCTTGGGCCCATAAACCCCTCTTACTGTTACAGATCAAGACAAACGGAGGGTCCGTCTGGCAAACGTCTCGATCTGTAACATCTGGAACCCAAATTCTCGTCTAACTGTTACAGGTCGAGACGAACGGTTGCCGTAGTTGTCGGCAGACGAGGTTGTCGACGCTGCTGGGTCTCCCCTTGTCTGCCGTTGGCGGGTGTTGCGGGGCTGTTCGCCGCATTGCCGCCGCGCTGGAGGCGTGTAGACCGTAGGATGGTCTTATTGACGGCCTGTCAACTTGTCTGGGAGGCACCGTGGCAGAAACGTTTGATATCGCAATTGTGGGCGCGGGCATTACCGGGTGCGCCATCGCGCGGCAGCTCGTGCGGTTTGACCTGTCCATTTGCGTGGTCGAGGCAGCAAACGATATCGCGCTGGGCGTGTCGAAGGCCAACGGCGGCCTAGTGCACGCCGGCTACGATCCGGCACCGGGAACCGTAAAGGCGCAGGTCAACGCCCGCGGCTGCGAGTTGTATGGCACCTGGTCCCAGGAGCTGGGCTTTCTGTTCTGCCGCACCGGGTCGATGGTGTTGGGCTTTAACGACGAGGACCGCACGCATCTGGAGCAGCTACGGCGCAACGGCCATGTCAACGGTGTGCCCGAGCTGTCGATCGTCGGACCCGACCGCATCCACGAATTGGAGCCGCGCGCCAGTGCCGATGCGACGTGCGCGTTGTGGTGCCCCTCGACTGGGTTTGTCGACCCGTTTGAGGTTGCCATCGCCGCGCTGGAGAACGCCGTGGCGAACGGGGTGACGTTTATGCGCTCCGCACCGGTGGAGGCAATTGAAGTCGCGGGCTCGGGCGACGACGCGCGCTTCACACTGGCGACCCCCGTTGGCAACGTGCGCTGCCGCTATCTGATAAACGCCGCGGGCAACGGCGCCGCCGACATCTCGCATATGGCGGGCGCCGAGGAGTTCCATATGGTCTGGCGTCAGGGCAACATCGTGGTGCTGGACAAGGAACCGCGCACGCTCATGCCGCTCTACCCCGTGCCGACGCCGGTGTCGAAGGGTGTTATCGTCACGGGCACCGTGCACGGCAACACCGTGATCACCGCCACGGCTGCCGTGCGCGAGGCGGGCGACACGCAGACCTATGCGAGCGATGTGAACGCGCTGCTGACCGGCGCGCGCAAACTGGTGCCCGATCTGGACACGCGCCGCGTGGTGCGCGCATTTGCCGGCGGGCGTCCAGTCATTCAAGGAACGAACGACTTCTTTATTGGACAGTCGGCCGTGGTGCCGGGGCTTTTCCAGGCGGCGGGCATTCAGTCGCCGGGCGTGGCGAGCGCGCCGGCCATTGCCGAGCTCATGGAGCAGGTGATGCGTGAGGTGGGCGTGGAGCTGCACGAGCGGGCGGACTGGAACCCGATTCGCCGCGCGCCGGACGACTTTGACCGCGCACCACTGGCGCGCAAGGAAGAGCTAATCGAGTCCGACCCCGCGTGGGGCCAGATTATCTGCCGCTGCGAGACGGTGCCCGAGGCCGAGATCGTGGCCGCGATTCAACGCCGACCGGGCGCGGTTTCGGTCGAGGGCGTCAAGCGCCGCTGTCGTGCCGGCATGGGTCGGTGGCAGAGCGGGTTTTGCCAGAGCCGTGTGGTGGCGATCCTGGCGCGAGAGCTGGGCTGCGACCCCAGCGAGGTGTTGTTGGAGGACGCAGGTTCTTGGCTGGTTGAGGGACCGCTGAAGGGGGTGCGCTAGGATGGCGGAATTCAAATCGAGCGCTACAGACAGCGGTGCCGTTGAGTCAGTACCGACGCAAGCGTTCGACGTGGTCGTTATCGGCGGCGGACCTGCCGGCATGGCGGCCGCGCTTTCCGCGAATAAGGCCGGCGCGCGCGTGGCCATCGTGGAGCGCGAACAGAACCTGGGCGGCATCCTCCGCCAGTGTATTCACCCCGGTTTTGGCCTTTCGCACTTTAAGCAGGAGCTCACCGGTCCCGAGTACGCGCAGCGCTTTATCGATCAGGTGCGCGAGACCGACATTACGCTGTTCCTGGACAGTATGGTGATTGGGATTGATTCGGGCAAACCTGCGAAAGACACCACGGTCCACACCGTCACGCTCATGAGCCCCGCCGGCATGCTGCAGCTCACCGGACGCACGGTCGTCCTTGCCATGGGGTGCCGCGAGCGCACCCGCAGCGAGATCAAGATCCCCGGCAGCCGTCCCGCCGGCATGTTTACGGCCGGCCTAGCACAGCGATACATCAATATCGAAAACCTCAAGCCCGGCTCGCGCGCCGTCATTTTGGGCTCGGGCGATATCGGGCTGATCATGGCACGTCGCTGCACGCTCGAGGGGATTTCGGTCGAAGGCGTGTACGAGCTCATGCCGTACGCCAACGGTCTGCGCCGCAATGTAAAAAACTGCCTGGACGACTTTGGAATTCCGCTGCATCTGTCCACCACAGTCACGCGCGTGATCGGGCACGACCGCGTGGAAGCCGTCGAGGTGAGCCAAGTCGACGAGCGCGTGGCGCGCATTTCGGGGACCGAGCGCATTGTTCCGTGCGACACGCTGCTGCTTTCGGTAGGCCTGATTCCCGAGAATGAGCTTTCGGTTGCCGCGGGCGTAGAGCTTGACCCGCGCACGCGCGGCGCCGTGGTGGACCAGAGTCTGCAGACGGGTGTGCCGGGTATCTTTGCCTGCGGCAACGTGCTGCACGTGCACGACCTGGCCGACAACGTGACGACCGAGTCCGAGAGGGCTGGCGCAGCTGCGGCGGCGTACGCACTGGTCTGTGGTGCTGTGGCCGATGCGGACGCTGCGGGCCCAGGCTGCCAGCTCACGGTCTCCCCCGCCGGCATTGCGGGCTACGCGCTGCCGGGACGCATTACGGCTGTGGCACTCACCAAACTCAACTTCCGCGTATGCCGACCGGTCAACGCCGCCCGCGTGCGCATTCTGGCAGGCGGCGAGGAACTGTATGCAGGCAAGGTCCGCCCGTTTAAACCGAGCGTAATGGAAAGCTTCCCGCTGCCGGCAAAGGTAATCCAGCGCGCACTCGACCTGGGTGTTAGCGAGATTGTCCTGTCCGTCGACCCCGTTGAAGAGGCGTAAGGCCATGAGCATAAACGCGATCGAAACGCTGCAGTTCAACTGCACCACCTGCCCATCCGAGTGTCTCCTGACCGTAGAGGTGGAGCGCGACGCAGACGGCGCCGTGGTAGAGGTGCACTCAGTGACCGGCAACAGTTGCCCACGAGGTGATAAGTTTGCACATCAGGAGCTCACCTGCCCCATGCGCGTGCTAACGACGACCGTGGCCGTCTCCGGCGGCGACGAAGCTCTGCTCCCCGTACGCACCGCCGAAGCCATCCCGCTTGAACTCCACGCCCAGGCGATGGACCTCATCCGCGGCCTAGAGGTCAAAGCCCCCATCCGCATGGGCGACGTCGTGCTCCCCAACCTCCTCAACACGGGCATCGACCTCATCGCCAGCATGGACATCGACCTAGCCTAAGTTGCTAATTTAGGACGGGCCTCTTTTAGCTACCCCGCCATCCACCCCGCCCCTCCTCAATTGCGGTGAAATAGTTCTTGATTTCCGCCAAACCCCGGCATCCAGGAACTATTCCACCGCAACTTGCCTTGGGACTGGTATTTAGCTTATTCCTACTTTAGTGCCATTTCAAAACTATGCCGGATTACGGGGCTGATTCGGAGACCCCCATCCATACCGGCAATTTTCGATTTTTGATAAGCCATCTACCTGCGGTTTTAATTTCGCGATTCTTCTCATGGTCAAGTAATACAGGTCCAGCCCCGTAATCCACCATACTTTTGAAACCAGCCCATTTGGAACGGCCCTCTTATGACTACTTTTGCCCGATCATTCTGCATGTTGGACACAGCTAAAATAGCCCCGTCGCAAATTGACTACCCTGGCATTGGGGATACCATGGTGGCACCCTAGCGAAAGGATGTTTCATGGCACATGTCGATGACCAGCGTGTGGCGCGCGTGCTCGATGCGCTCGAGGCTCAGCACCCCGGCGCACAGCTGCTCGTAAACGACCCGTGGTCGATTTATTACCTGACCGGTTTTTATGCCGATATGTTCGAGCGTTTTTGCGGTGTGCTGCTCGCGCGCGATGACGAGCCCGTAATCTTGGTCAACGCCCTGCATCAGCTGCCCGAGTACGACAATGCCCGCGTTGCCTACCACACCGATACCGATGTCGTGGCCGATGCCATCGCGCGCGAGATCGACCCAGACAAGCCGCTTGGTATCGACACCGTCATGCGTTCCGGCTTTTTGATGCCCCTCATGGAGCGCCATGCCGCCAGCGAGTTTTTCCTGGGCGACTTTGCCGTCACCGACGCACGCGCCTACAAGGATGCCACCGAGCAGAAGCTCATGCGCGCGTCCTCGGCCGCTAACGACGCTGTGATGGCCGATGTTATCAAGCTCGTCCACGAGGGCGTGACGGAGCGCGAAATTGCCGACCAGATGCTCAGTCTGTATCGCAAGCACGGCTGCGAGGGCTTTAGCTTTCCGCCGATCGTGAGCTTTGGCGCCAACGCCGGCGACCCGCATCACGAGCCCGACGACACCGTGCTCAAGCGTGGCGACGTGGTGCTGTTCGACATTGGTGGACGTCGCCGCAACTATTGCTCGGACATGACGCGCACGTTCTTTTGGGGCGAGCCGGACGAGGAGACGGCACGCATCTACGACATCGTGCGCCGTGCCAACGAGGCCGCCGAAGCGCTTATCGCGCCGGGCGTTCGTATGTGCGACCTGGACCGCGCCGCGCGCGACGTGATTGAGGATGCGGGCTATGGGCAGTACTTTACGCATCGCCTGGGTCACTCGATCGGCCTGCAGGATCACGAGCCGGGCGACGTCTCGCTGGTCAACGAGCAGGTCGTAGAGCCAGGCATGACGTTCTCCATCGAACCGGGCATCTACCTCCCCGGTCACACCGGCGTCCGCATCGAGGACTTGGCCTTGGTGACCGAGTCCGGCGTCGAGATTCTCAACGCCTACCCCCACGATCCAGTCCGCCTAGACTAGGCAATGCGGCAAAGGGACAGCCCCTTTGCCGCATCACATGAATGTCGCCACAAAAACGGCCTATCTACTACGTTTAACCCGCATGGGTCGACCATAACCGACTTTTCGCAAAATCCGCAAGCCGTCTACCTGCGGTTTTAATTTCGCAATGTTCCGTGTGGTCGAGGGTAACCGGTCAAACGTAGTAGACAGGCCAATTTCATGGCAAGCGAGTCGACTCGGGGCACAGGGCAGCCAAAAAAGCCCCGTCCCAAATTGACTGCTTTTGAGTTGCGGTGATATACGGCCTGTTTGAGGCTTCTGGCTTGTAAAACAGTCCGTATTTCACCGCAACTGATGAGGGGATGGGTTAGCGGAGCAGGCCGGCTACTTCGCCGGCTAGGGTGATGGTGCCAGCTGCTACGAAGGGCTCGCCCGCGGCCTTGAAATCCGAGAGGGCCTCGGGCACGCTCGGGTACACACCGGCAAGCTTATCGGCGTCCACCAGGGCGGCGAGCTCCTCCGCCGGCAGGGCGCGATCGGAATCGGTCTGGGTCACGACCACGCGCGGGAAAGCCGGGATCAGCACGTCGACGATGCCCGCCACGTCCTTGTCGGCCAGCGCGGCGCACAGCAGCGTGGGGCGATTCTCCACGCACGGATCAATCTCGTCCAGCGCGCTCACAAAGTTCTCGCAGCTCTGGGGGTTATGACAGGCGTCAATCAGCTTAAGCGGATCGGTCCCCAGCACGTCAAAACGACCCGGTGTGGGGCAACCCATAAGCGATGCATCCAGCGCATCGTGGTCGAGCTCGCGACCCAGATACCCCTCGCAAAGCATAATCGCGCACGCGGCATTCTGCGGCTGATACGCCGGCTTAACCATGCTCGACGTATAGATGGCACGCGACGTGGTGCAGCTAAACTCAACCGTGTCGCCCACGTGCGCAGGCACCTTAGTCGTGGCGTGGCTCACCACAAGCGGCACGACGCCGCACTCGCGACAACGAGCATCCATCACGCGTTGAACGCTCGCCTCGTGTGTGCCCTCGCCCAAAACAACCAAGCGCCCGGGTTTGATAACCGCAGCCTTCTCACCCGCAATGGCCTCGAGCGTGTCGCCCAAAATACGTGTGTGATCGAGCCCAATGCCCGTAATGGCAATGGCGACGGGATCGGTCGCGCTTGTGGCATCCCAACGCCCACCCATGCCAACCTCGAGCACGGCAACATCCACCGCGGCCTCGGCAAACACCACAAGTGCGGCAGCCGTCAGCAAGTCAAACGGCGTGATGGAATAAGCGCGCTCCCCCGCCGCCACACGACGGGCATTCACTCGATGTCCCGCCTCAACAGCGGCAGAAACGCCACGGGCAAAGGCCTCGTCGCTTACAACGTGCCCGTCAACCTCCATGCGCTCGGGATAGCGCACAAGCTGCGGCGACGTATACAGCGCGGTCTTGAGCCCCTCGCCGCGAAGGATAGCGGCCGAAAAACGCGTGGTCGAAGTCTTGCCATTGGTACCGGCAACCTGAATGCAATCGAAATACTCGTCCGGACGCCCCAGCTCATCGAGCATATCGACAACCGTCTCGAGCAGAGGTCCAGCATCCCCAGAAATCCGCCCCGTATCAGCAGCAAGCCCCACAGCCTCATCAAACGAAAGCAGCTCAAACGAGAAAGGAACGACATACGACCCAGAACGCTTAGCCATAACCCAAAGTCCCCCATAACAGAAAAAGAGGCTCATCAAAAAGAATGAGCCCCTCGCGTTGACAATTTCAGCCTTTACCCGATTGCAGCAAGATCAAGGCCACAACCCAGTGGCCCTAACACGCCAGTTGCAAACAACCACGTAAGCGAACTAGGAGCGGCCCGACGCTTTGCTCGATACAAGTTCCGCTCGCAAAGGACAGCACTTAATGTGCTGTCCGTCTTGCGCAGGACTGTCCGCAGTAGCGAGCAAAGCGTCGGGACGCGTCCCCCAGTACCGCCTACGAGAAGTCAGCAACCTGAGCAGTCAGTGCCGTCAGGATCTCCTTGAGCTCAGCTGCACGGTCCCTCTTCTTCTGGACCACCGCGGGCGCGGCCTTGGCCACAAAGCCCTCGTTGGCGAGCGTCTTCTCGCAGCCGGCGAGCTCCTTCTGGGCCGCGGCGATCTCCTTCTCCAGGCGCGCCTTCTCGGCCGAAAGATCGACCTTGCCCTCGAGCACCACAAAGACCTCGACGCCGCTATCGACCACGGCAATGCTCGCGGCCGGCTTCTCGACGTCGGTACCCATGACCAGCGAGGAAGTGTTGGCCAGCGGCTCAATCGTGGAGCGCAGGCTCTCGAGCTTCTCGATGTCCTCGGCACCGGCGCGCACGACCACGTCGAGCTCGGCCTTGGGGCTCAAGCGGTAACGCGAACGCGTGGCGCGGGCGGCGGAAACGACGGCACGGCACAGCTCAAACGCGCGCTCGGCGGGCTCGTCGACGTACTTGGCGTAGTCGGCGGGCTCCGGCCACTTGGCGATCATGAGCGCCTCGGCACGGTCTACGTTGCCCTCGGCGTCCAGGTCGAGCACGCTCGCCGGCATGTTGTCCCAGATCTCCTCGGTAACAAACGGCATGAGCGGGTGCATCAGGCGAATGGAGGTGTCGAGCACAAAGATCAGGTTGCGCTGGGCCTGCAGACGACCTTCGCCCTTCAGGCGGGCCTTGGTGACCTCGACGTACCAGTCGCAGACCTCGTTCCAGAAGAACTGCTGCACGCCGCGGGCCATATCGCCAAAGGTGTAGTTCTCGATGCCTTCGGTGACCATCTTGACGGCCTTGGCCAGGCGGCTGAACATCCAGGCGTCGGCCGGCGTCTCAACGACGGGCTCGCCGGGCGTGTAGCCCTCCATGTTCATGAGCAGGAAGCGGCTTGCGTTCCAGATCTTGGTCACAAACGACTTAGCCTGGTCGGTACGCGGGCTGTCGATAAGCTTCTTAGTCTTCTTGTCGATGTTCGCGTCGAACTTGACGTCCTGGTTGTTGGTGCAGAGCGTCAGCAGGTTGAAGCGCATAGCGTCGGCGCCGTACATGCCGATGAGGTCCATGGGGTCAACGCCGTTGCCCTTGGACTTGGACATGCGGCTGCCGTCCTTGGCAAGGATCGTCGGGTAGATGACGACGTCCTTAAACGGCACCTCGTCCAGGAAGTACAGCGAGCTCATGACCATGCGGGCGACCCACAGCGCGATGATGTCGCGCGCGGTGACGAGCGCCGTCGTGGGGTGATGTCCCTCGAGCAGCTCCGGCTTTTGCGGCCAGCCCTGCGTGGCGAAGGTCCACAGCTGTGAGCTGAACCAGGTATCCAGCACGTTCTCGTCCTGATGCACGTGATGACCGCCGCACTTGGGGCACACATCGGTGTCCTCGGTAAGGGCGTCCTCCCAGCCGCAGTCCTCGCAGTAGAACACGGGGATGCGGTGGCCCCACCACAGCTGGCGGCTAATGCACCAGTCCTTGAGGTTCTCCATCCAGGTGGTGTAGGTCTGCGTCCAGCGCGCGGGGTGGAAGGTGACCTTGCCGGAGTTGACGGCGTCCAGCGCCGGCCCCTTGAGCTTGTCGACGGCCACAAACCACTGCTCGGACAGCCACGGCTCAAGCGCGGCGTCGCAGCGGTAACAGTGCATGACGGAGTGGTCGTGGTCCTCGACGTGATCGAGCAGATCGTGCTCCTCGAACCACTTGATGACGGCCTCGCGGCACTCGTCGCGGTTCATGCCGGTAAACTCGCCATAGCCCTCGACGACCACCGCGTGCTCGTCGAAGATGTTGATCTGCGGCAGGTCGTGGGCCTGACCCATAGCGTAGTCGTTGGGGTCGTGGGCCGGGGTGACCTTAACGAAACCGGAGCCAAAGTTGGCGTCGACATGCCAATCCTCAAAGATGGGGATCTCGCGGTCGACGATGGGAAGCTTGACGGTCTTGCCCACGAAGGCGGCCTTCTCGGGGTCCTTCGGGGAGACGGCGACGCCCGTGTCGCCGAGCATGGTCTCGGGGCGCGTGGTGGCGACGACGATGTAGTCCTGGCCGTTAACCGGCTCGGTCAGCGGGTAGCGCAGGTGCCACAGGTGGCCCTTCTCGTCCTTATACTCGGCCTCGTCGTCCGAGATAGCGGTGGTGCAGTTGGGGCACCAGTTGACGATGCGCTTGCCGCGGTAGATCAGACCGTCGTGGTACCAGTCGCAGAAGACCTTGCGCACGGCCTGCGCGTAGTCCTCGTCCATGGTAAAGCGCTCGTTATCGAAGTCGACGGAGCAGCCCATGCGCTTGATCTGCTCGACGATGATGCCGCCGTACTCGTGGGTCCAATCCCAGCAAGCGTCGACAAACTTGTCGCGACCGATCTCCAGGCGGCTGATGCCCTCGCTCTTGAGCTTCTTGTCGACCTTGGTCTGCGTGGCGATACCGGCGTGGTCGGTGCCGAGCACCCAGCGCGTGGACTTGCCGCGCATGCGAGCCATACGGATGATGGCGTCCTGGATGGAGTCGTCGGTAGCGTGACCCATGTGGAGCTTGCCGGTCACGTTGGGAGGCGGAATGGTGACGGTGCAGTCGCCCACGCCCTCGCGGCGCTTATAGTAGCCGCCGTCGAGCCACTTCTGCAGGATCGCCGGCTCGTTGGTCGACGGATCGTAGTTCTTGGGCATTTCTTCCATATATCTCTCCCTGTCCCGCCGGGGAGGAATGTAGGCCCGATTTTCGCTCGGTCAAGTCCTGGCTCGCACGAAGACCACATTAAGTGGTCTTCGGCTCGTGCGGAATCTACGAAAATCGGGCCTGCATTCCTCCCCTTAGGTATCGATTACTTCAGTCTGAATGACTTCGCTGAGGCTTAAACAAACACACAGAATAACACAGGTAGTTGGGGTTATTGCGTATATATAAAATAGCCTCCGACCGCGGGTGGTCGGAGGCTATTTGCAAACACGCTTTAGGCTGGTTTAGCCGTAGATGCGCTGGGGTTGTTCTTCGCCCTTTACGGAGGCTTCGGTCACGACGACCTTGGCAACGCCTTCCTCGCTGGGGAGGTCGAACATCGTCTGCTGCAGCACGTCCTCGCAGATGGAGCGCAGGCCGCGGGCGCCGGTCTTGCGGGCAAGCGCCATGCGGGCGATCTCGTGCAGAGCGGCGTCCTCAAACTCAAGATCGACGTCCTCGAGCTGGAACATCTTGCGGTACTGACGCACCACGGCGTTCTTGGGCTCGGTCAGGATCGACACCAGGTCGTCTTCGTCGAGCGCCTGCGTCTGGGTGACGACGGGCGTACGTCCCACGAACTCGGGAATCATGCCAAAAGCGTTGAGGTCTTGCGGGAGCACCTGACGCAGCAGGTCGTTCTCGTCGACCGAGGTGGGGCCGGCGATCTCGGAGTTAAAGCCCACGCCCTTGTTGCCCACGCGATCGGCGATGATCTTGTCCAGACCCACAAAGGCACCGCCGCAAATGAACAGGATGTTTGTCGTGTCGATCTGCAACAGTTCCTGCTGGGGATGCTTACGGCCGCCGGTGGGCGGAACGCTTGCCACCGTGCCCTCAAGAATCTTAAGCAGCGCCTGCTGAACGCCCTCGCCCGAAACGTCACGGGTGATGGAGAGGTTCTCGGCCTTGCGGGCGATCTTGTCGATCTCGTCGATGTAGATGATGCCGATCTCGGCCCGGGGCACCTCGAAGTCGTCGGCGGTGATGAGCTTGAGCAG
>CABUPE010000042.1 GCA_902493515.1 uncultured Collinsella sp. | reverse complement strand
CCCTCGTCGGCGACCTTGTCGGCGAGCTCAATCATCTTCTTGCCGGTCTCGTAGAGCGCCTTGCCGTCCTCGAGATAGCCCTCCTGGTCGAAATGCATAATCTCGATCTTCTCGGTTTCCTTCATTTGTCTCTCCTTTCTGGGGTTGTCTTCACATCCCCCATGCCAACGGGCATCAAACCCGCTTACATTCCGTAACACTCGGCCGCTTTGGCCTTAAGCGCATTGACTGATTCTTCGTAGCCCTCTGCCTTGACCTCCATTTGCTTGGAGACGGCATCAAGATACGGGTGCACGTCCCATGACTTCAGACGCTCGGCGATCATTGCCGCAATCGTCTGGAAGAACACCAAATTGGGAATTGCGCTGAGCAGCGGAGCCACCTGAGGCACCGCAACCTCGTGAGCCTTACCCCTGGGATGGGCCGTGAGCAGCACCGTTTTTGTCGTAACGTTCGATAGCGCATCGGCGATATTCGCAAGACGCTCCGACCCCTGCGGATCGTCGACGATAAACACCAGATAGCCCGGAACGATCTGCATCTCGGGACCGTGAATGAACTCCTCGCCCTCGTGATGCATGGCAGGAATCTTGATGGTCTCGCTCAGCTTGAGCGCCGCCTCCTCGGCAACGCCGTAGTTGGGACCGTTGCCGACGACCATGGCGGGCATGTGCTCAGAAAGTTCGAGCATGTGGTCTTGGACATATTCCTCGGCGGTCTTGCACATCACGGCATTGGCCTGGATGGCCTCGCGCAGGTCGTCAAGACGCTGGGCAACGCCCTTGGCGTCAATCGTTCCGCGCGCCTGACCGCCGTAAATACCAAAGAGCACCAGGTACTCAACGAGCACCTCGACGCCCAGAGTCACAAAGTCCACCGACTCGACGCCCACACCGTAGTCAAGAACGATGTCAGTGTGCTCCTTGATGGGCGCCTCGACGTTTGCCGTGAGCGCAACTGCAGCCATATCGTGTGCGCGCATGTAATCGAGCGCCGCAATCGTATTGGTCGAATAGCCACTCTGCGAGACGGCGATGTTGAGCGCATGCTGCGGATAGGTGTGTTCAAAATCGACGAAGGCCTCGGGCGTCACAACGGACACCTGCATTTGCAGGGCATCTTGCAGGTAATCGCGGGCGCAATCGGCGGCATGGCGCGACGAACCCGAAGCAACGATGCGCAGCGCGTCAAAAGAACCGGACTGGAAAATATCAACGAGCTGCGCTACCAGCTCAGACGAACGCTCGAGGTTCTCCCCCATACGCACATGGGCAAGCTGAACGTAATCGAGCATCTTCATCGTCTCACCTCGTAACAAATCATTAGTATTTGATACCAATCACAGTTACAGGTTACGGCTTTTTGATACCTCTTTGTCGATTAATTTATCCCCATCGGCGAACGGTCGATTTTGAGCCCTGTAAGGTTGTATATACAGCTGACCCAACGATCAAAACTGGTTAGTTTCCCAGCCGTTATTCACAAAATACCAGCTAGTACGTATAGGTGTAGCCGCCCGTATCGCCACGATTGAAGGACTTTACATACTCGATAGCCTGACCGCTCGCGTCATAGCTCACGCATTCCAAAAGCAAAACAAGATCGCCCTGTTCCAGTCCAAGGAGGCCGGCATCTCGTGCGCCCAGCGCTTCGATATCGAGCTTTTCCTGTGCCATGGCTGGCTTTCGGCCCAGCATCTCATAGGTCTCGTACAAACTGAAGACCGACACGTCAATATCTTCGATGGTTGGGAACAGCAGGCAGGGAATCAGCGCCGTCTCAATCGATACGGGGCTACCGTTTATGCAGTTCAGGCGTCGAACGGAATAGAGCAGGTCGTCCTCGGCGATGCCAAACAGGTCGGCGTAATATGGCCCCGCATAACGCTTGGAACGCGCGAGAATACGGACGGACGGCTCGCCGCCCGAAGCACGGACCGATTCACGGAAACCGACCGTGCGTTCAAAAAAAGCAGGTACTTTCTGCGCCACAAAGGCACCTTTTCCCCGAACACGGCGAATCTGCCCGCGCCGAACCAGCTCATCGACAGCGCTTCGGATGGTCAAGCGTGTCGTACCAAATTCCTCGGCGAGGTCTTTTTCGGACGGAATCATGGAACCCGTGGGATATATACCGCGCTCGATACGTTCCTCGATGCGGCGTCGAATGCGCATATAAACCGGGGTGGCATCTACTGTTTCAGCCATTGTTCACCTGCCACGCTCCTCATGCCGTTCTCTTCGCCGTTATCGGCAAAGCGGAACTTTGTGGGCAAAATCACCGATTTGCAATGCTCCACAAAACGCATGTCCTTATCAAATTCGATCGAGCTCTCATAGAACACCGGCGTTCCCTCTTCTTGCTGGAGCAGCTCGGCCTCTTCGACGTCCAAACGCGAGATGGAGATATGCTCACGTCCATGCTCAACACGCACGCCACCTTCTTTGAGCAAGACATCGTAAAGGCTCTCACACTCAAAATCGTGTTCGGGAAGCGATGGGCACAGGGACAGGTTAACGTGAGCGGTCTCGATTGACGCCGGCTCGCCCTCAATAAGTCGAACGCGCTGCATGCGGAGCAAGGGAGCGCCTACAGCCACCCCAAGCTTGTCGGCAAGCGCCTCATCCGCCTCGATGGTCCCGGTGGAAACCAGACGAGAAGAGGGGTGCAGGCCGGTAGTCCGTACAGCATCGGAAAAGTTATACGTTTCCTGGAAGATGTTCAACGGCTTGGGAGGACACACATACGTACCCGATCCGCGACGGCTCTCGAGCGTTCCACACGAGATGAGCCGCGTGATACCGGCACGCAACGCCGTACGCGAAACGCCAATCTCTTCGCACAGCACGCGCTCGGCCGGCAGGCGATCGCCGCCGGCAAGCTGATGGTGCTGGATATACCAAAGAATTCCCTCAACAGCACGATCTTTGGGGGGAATTGCATAAGATTCGCCTGCCATTGCACAGACTCCTCATTCAGAAACGTATGCCGCCAAAATTAGGCCAGCCCTCCCATGGCATCAAATTCGGCCTTGATCTTCTCGGCGACATTCCGATACGACTTATATAGACTTGAATCGCGTTTGACTTCGTCGGTCATAACGGGAATCTCTAATTTGGAAACCTCGTCTTTTCCCGTCTGAACCGCCACAACAACGCCCATACCAAGACACATATTACGCTTGGCAGCGTTTATTTTCGCCGCCTTGGCAGGATTTGCCAGGATACGCTGGGCAAATTCCTGTTTAGAGACCGCTTCTTCGGCCTCCGGATCGCCCGCCTCGGCCACTTCGCACTGCAACACGTCCGCATAGTCAAAAATCTTCGGCTCGCCGCCGCGCTGATGTACGGCCCACTTGCGATGCGTGGCATCCTGGTAGATAGCCGGCAAAAACGTAAACCGCGGCGGGTCCAAAATCGTATCCGTGATGGTAAACACATCGGGATCAAAGGCATCCTGCGGGTTTTTCTTCTTGAACAGCCCCATATCAGCCTCCCGTACTAGTATTAAACAACTCAAGCTGAATATAGCACCAATTTCAAGCCGCCGCCTTACCCTATCGGTGCGCGGCGTCTATGGCTCGCCCAGCGGAAGAGTTCACGGACGAGGGCCGGGGTGCCTGCCGGCAAATAGCGGACACTCCGCATGCAATCTATGCAAACAAGCAAGTACGCTTAGCTACATTCGGTAAGCTCGAGCACGCTGTCCTTAACGATAAGCGCCGGCTCCAGGACGACCTCTTCGGCACGCCTGCCGCCCCTACCGGCAAGACGCTTGGACATGCAGCCAAAAGCATGCTCCGCAAGGACACCAGGATCCTGCTCAATGGCGGTCAGCGCCGGCTCAAAGAGAACGTCGGCCGCCGAGTTGTCATAGCTCACCACCGAGATATCGCCCGGGATGCTCTTCCCCATCTCGTGCAAGCGCTTGAGCAGACCGAGGGCGATGTTATCCGAACTTGCGAACACAGCGGTGGCATCAGTTGCGAGCACCGCCTCCGAGGCCTCGTAGGCACTCGGAATGTAGTACTCGCTCTCAAACTCCAAACGTGCGTCGATAGGCAGGCCAACCTCGCGCAGCGCGCGCTCATAGCCGGCAAGTCGCTTACGCCCCGTATTGGAACGGCGCGCGTTAACCAAGCAGGCAATGCGACGGTGGCCCTGCTCGATCAGATAGCGAGTGGCCATGTAGCCACCCATCTCGTGGTCGAACATCACCTTGTCGCACTCGAGCCCCTCAATGGCACGGTCGACCATCACGGCAGGGATAGGCAGATGGCTGACTTCTTCGCGCAGGGCGCGATCGTCGGAGAACTCGTCGCCCACAACCAGGAAGACGCCATCAACGCCGCGCGTTACCAGCTGACGCAGCAGCTCCAGATCGTCGTCGGCACTTCCACCCGAGCTGGTAATGAAGAGCGCATAGCCATCCTCGCGGCAGCGCTTTTCCAGGCTACCGGCGAGCGAGGCAAAAAAGCGGCTCTCGATGTTAGGGACGATAAGGCCCAGCGTGCGCGACTCGCGCATGACCAAACTACGCGCAATCTGGTTAGGAACATAGTGGTTGCGCGCCGCGACCTCCTTGATGAGTTTGCGGTTTTCTTCCGAGATGCGACAGGGCCGATTATTGAGCACAAGCGAGACCGACGAGGGGGAAAGCCCCACCTCCTGGGCGATCTGCTTGAGGGTGACTTTGTTGGCCATCTCGCTCCTTCCGGGTTTACGCGCAATCTCTTGAAAGTATAGCGACTACCCCTCTACCTCGGTGATAAACACTTTACCAATCCGGTAGACGGCTGTTTTATCGCCGCCAGCGCACCAAATCCGTCCGGGTGGGGTATATTGCAATCGATTGATGACAACAACCACCAAAAGGCGGATATTCGTATGCACGAGAACGACTTTTTTAACGAGGACCTGCTGTGCGCGCTTGCTAGCGTTGCCGGCGAGGACAACGTACTGATGAGCGAGCCCATGCGCGAGCACACCACGTTTAAGATCGGCGGCCCGGCCGACGTCTTTGTCACGCCCGATACCGAGCAGGGCCTCGTCGCCACGCTCGATACCTGCTATCGCTGCGATCTGCCCCTCACCATCGTGGGCAACGGCTCCGACCTACTCGTCGGCGACAAGGGCATCCGCGGCGTCGTCGTGGCGCTGGGCGAAGGCCTCTCCGACATTACGATCGACGGCACGCACGTCACGGCGGCAGCCGGCGCGCTGCTTTCCGATGTCGCAGCCGCGGCAGCCGAGGCCTGTCTCACCGGCATGGAGCCCATCTCGGGCATCCCCGGATCGGTCGGCGGCGCCTGCTACATGAACGCCGGTGCCTACGGTGCCTGCATGGCCGATGTGCTGGAGTCCGTGCGCGTCTACAAACCCGCTCGCCAGCTCGACGACGGCACCCGCGGCAGCGGCAATATCATCGAGTTCGATGTCGACGAGCTCAACCTGGGTTATCGAAAGAGCCGCATCGCCGATGACGGCTTTATCGTGCTTTCGGCCACCTTCAATCTCGCCCCGGGCAACGCCGCGATGATCAAGGCCGACATGGACGACTACCGCCAGCGCCGCGAGGACAAGCAGCCGCTCGACATGCCGAGTGCCGGCTCCACTTTCAAGCGCCCCGAGGGTTACTTTGCCGGCAAACTCATCATGGATGCCGGCCTGCGAGGACACGCCGTTGGCGGCGCGCAGGTGAGCGAGAAGCACTGCGGCTTCATCGTCAACGCCGACCACGCCACCGCCGCCGATGTCGACGAACTCATCCGCCACATCCAGGCAACCGTCAAAGACCAATTCAACGTAGACCTAGAACCCGAAGTCCACCGAGTCGGCGAATTTTTATAAAAAAAAGGCCCCGAAAGGGGCCTTCACCATATTTATTCAGATAACCCAGTCCGGTGTGTCGCGCTCAGGACCCGAGAGGGCCGGGACAGTCCGAGAGGCATAAGGTTGATCGCGAGTTCCGCACGAGCCGGAGAGCACTTAATGTGCTCTCCGTGCGAGCAGGACTGCCCGAGCAGGCAACCTTATGCCTCTCGGACTGTCCCGGACCAAGCCGCAGTTACGACAGCGCAATACCGCCAAGCCAGCCCCAACGCACGCCAGAGCCAGTGCCATAGAAGCTAATAAACGAATCAAGCGACTTAGACGTAATGGCGCCCTCGTTGCTCATAACGATACCGCCGCCAACGTAGATACCCACATGACCGTAGATAAGGCCCGGAGCACCCGTGCCGCTGTGCGAGGAATCGGCCACGATCATGCCCACCTGCAGCGCCGAGCGGTCGGAGCTATAGCACCAGGCGTTAAACATGTCGCACGCATTGCCTCCAAAGTAGCCAACGCCGGCGTTACGGAAGACATTGGTGACCCACGCCGCGCACCAGTTCTGACCCGGCGAAGGCGTGGAGTAGCACGCGTTGACGACAGCCTGCTGCTTGCCCGAGCCGGCATTCTGCTGCGGAGTTCCGGGCGCGTACGATCCACCACCCGAGCTCGAACCACCCGAGTAGGAATTGTTCTTGTTCGCGGCAGCCGCGGCAGCGGCAGCCTTCCTAGCGGCCTCCTCAGCCTGGGCGGCAGCGAGGATCTCGGAATCGCGCTGAGCCATGAGCTCCTTGACGTCGTCGGAAAGACCGTTCAGCACGGTCTGGACTTCTTGCTGCTTGGCCTGCATGTCCTGCATCTGGGCAGTCTGCTGGTCCTTGAGCTTCTCTAAGTCGGCCTTCTGCGACTCGAGCTCGGTCTTTTGCGCATCGAGCTCTTCCTGGATGGTCTGAATATCCTCGATGGCATCGCGGTCGCTCTTGTTGATCTTCTCAACGTAATGCGCGTTGGCGACGAGTTCCTCAAACGAGCCAGAGGCCAGCAGCAGCGACAGGATGTTCGTGCCGCCGGACTTGTAGCTGGCGGCCACGCGATCGGAAAGGTCGTTGCGCTTCTTCTTGAGCTCGGCCTTCTTTTCATCGATCTGGACCTGCGTGTCGTCAATCTTGCCCTGGACATTCTCGATGTCGTTGAGGGTCTGGGCATTCTTGTTGGCCAGCGCCGCATACTCATTTGCGATGCTGTCGAGCTGGGCCTGAACCTCGTCGAGCTGGGCCTGGGCGGCATTCAGTTTATCGGTGGTTTCTTTGGAAGCCTCCGCCGCATGGGCGCGAGCGGGCAGACCAAAAAGAACTGCCGCAGAAGCGGCGCCGAACAGGGCCTTGAGGGCAGTGCGGCGCGAGAGCTCCTGGGAAAGGATGGAATCGCTGTTTGGTGACATATGTACTCCGTTACATGCTTATTTATATGTCGCTCAACTCATACATATTAGCGTACATATGGCGCGTCCCAACGATTTCCACGAACGGCAGGAAACTACAAGGTCAGCGGCTCGTAAGCAAATGCCAAAGATCAGGTTATGCGTACGCAAGCTCTTCTATGAGTACGTTAGCACAATCCTCTGCTTTTCCTACAGCGCACGATTTGGGCGTCCCTGCCTGCGCTATACTCCCCTGAAGAAGTGTTCCTGATTCGATAGGAGACTACATGTCCAAAGCACTCGACCCCAAAGACACCTGTGTCCTCGTTACCGGTGGCGCCGGCTTTATCGGCTCGCACACCGTCGTTCAGCTGCTCGAGGGTGGCTACCAGGTCGTCATCGTCGATGATCTCTCCAACTCCAGCGCCGTCGCCGTCGACCGCGTCAAGACCATCGTGGGCGACGAGGCCGCCAAGAACCTCACCTTCTACGAGGCCAACGTGCTCGACCGCGATGCGATGAACAAGATCTTCGATGCCCATCAGATCGACCGCGTCATCCACTTTGCCGGCTTTAAGGCCGTCGGCGAGTCGGTGAGCAAGCCCGTCGAGTACTATCACAACAACATCGAGAACACCCTGGTGCTCATCGACGTCATGCGCAACCATGGCTGCAAGTCCATCATCTTCTCGAGCTCCTCGACCGTCTACGGCGACCCGGACAACCCGCCCGTCACCGAGGAGGATCCTAAGAAGCCCGCGACCAACCCCTATGGTTGGACCAAGTGGATGATCGAGCAGATCCTTATGGACGTCCACACCGCCGACCCCGAGTGGGACGTCGTGCTGCTCCGTTACTTCAACCCCATCGGCGCCCATCCGTCGGGTCTGATCGGCGAGGACCCCAAGGGCATCCCCAACAACCTGGTGCCTTATGTCGCCCAGGTCGCCGTGGGCAAGCTCGAGGCCGTTCAGGTCTTTGGCAACGACTACCCCACCCCCGACGGCACCGGCGTGCGCGACTACATCCACGTGTGCGATCTGGCCTCTGGTCACGTTGCCGCCCTTAACTGGATGAACGGCAAAACCGGCGTCGAGATCTTTAACCTGGGCACCGGCACCGGCACCTCGGTACTCGAGGTCGTCGCCGCCTTCTCCAAGGCTTGTGGCAAGGAGCTGCCCTACGTGATCCGCGAGCGCCGCGCCGGCGACATCGCTGCCAACTGGTGCGATGCCTCCAAGGCCGAGCGCATGATGGGCTGGAAGGCCCAGTACGACATCGCGGACATGTGCCGCGATAGCTGGAACTGGCAGAGCCACAACCCCAACGGCTTCGCCGACGCCGAGTAGTAAAAACCTACATACCGCTCTTGCCCCGATCTCACGTTGTGAGGTCGGGGCTTTTTCATGGCATGTAACCATTCGCCGAAAATCGACCAACTTTTTTATCTTGCCTGTACATGTTTAAACAACATGTTTTACAATAGGCGTATCGAATCAGAACATCGGAGGCGGACTGCACACCCATCGGCAGGCCGACCCCACAACAAGAAGGTTGGTGAGCGCATTCATGGAGCGTGCAAGCGGCGTCCTCATGCCCGTCTCATCTCTGCCCGGACCATACGGAATCGGCGGCTTTGGCTGGAATGCCTACGACTTCGTCGATTTTCTCGCCTCGTGCAAACAACATTACTGGCAGATTCTGCCCCTTACGACGACCAGCTATGGCGATTCGCCCTATCAGTCGTTCTCGGCCCGCGCAGGCAACCCCAACTTTATCGACTTTGCCGAGCTTATCGAGGCAGGGTATCTGGAGCAGCGCGATATCGATGGCGTGTATCTGGGATCCGACCCCAGCAATGTCGACTACGGTGCTATCTTTGGCGGCCGCCGTCAGATTCTCGACCGCGCCGCTGAGCGCTTTGCTGCCGACAAGCCGGCCGATTTCGATGACTTTATCCAGGCCAACGAGGACTGGCTCATCCCCTACTGTGAGTTCATGACCGTCAAAGAGGAGTGCGGTCTCAAGGCGTTTTGGGAGTGGCCCGCGGAGCTCCGCACCCGCGGCGAGGCTTCCGCCAAGGTCTGCGCCGACCATCCGGCGCGTATGCTCTACCACCAGATGACGCAGTACTTCTTCGATCGCCAGTGGAGCCGCCTCAAGGCCTATGCCAACGAGCGCGACATTCTCATCATCGGCGACCTGCCCATCTATGTCTCGCGTGACTCCGTCGAGATGTGGGCGACGCCTGAGCTCTTTAAGATCGACGCCGCCGGCAATCCCGTGAGCGTCGCCGGCACGCCGCCCGACCAGTTCTCGGCCACCGGCCAGTACTGGGGCAACCCCATCTACGACTGGGACGCCATGGAGTCCGACGGCTTCTCCTGGTGGGAGGGCCGCATCCGCGCCGCCCTCGACATGTACGACGTCATCCGCCTGGATCACTTCCGCGGCTTCGAGGCCTATTGGGAGGTGCCGTTCTCCTCGCCCGATTCGTCCTACGGTTCGTGGACGCAGGGTCCCGGCCTCAAGTTCTTCAAGACGCTCGAGGAAAAGCTCGGCACGCTGCCCATCATCGCCGAGGATCTGGGCTTCCTCACCCCCGGCGCCATCGACATGCGCGACAACTCGGGCTTCCCCGGCATGAAGATCCTGCAGTTTGCCTTTGAGGGCACCAACTCGTACTACCTGCCGCATAACTACATCGCCAACACCGTCGCCTATGTGGGCACCCACGACAACGAGACGGCGCGCGGTTGGTTTGAGGGAACGGCCACCCCGCGTCAGCGCGAGCAGGCAGCCCTGTACACCCATCAGCAAGCCGGCGAACCCATGGCAGATGCACTCAATCGCACCATCGCCGCCAGCGTAAGCGACACGTGCATCTACACCATGCAGGACCTGCTCAACTTGGGCAACGAGGCGCGCATCAACACCCCTGCCACGCTGGGCGGCAACTGGACCTGGCGCATGCTCGACGGCGCCATCACCCGCGAGCTCGAGCACAAACTCACCGACTGGACCGAGACCTACTTCCGCATCCCGTCGGAAGCCGAAATCGAGCTTCCTCAATAGGAGCCACCGCGCCCGACCCCTCCCCACCGTGCGGACGCGCTTGCTTTTCCCGCGCGAGGCCACCCCAATCCCCTCGCGCGGGCTTCTTATGAATTGCAGACATGAAACAACCCATCACAGGAGAAAACATGCCCCGAATTAACCTCATGGAACTCGCCGAGCAGTCTTTTGGCACCTCGCTCGAGCAGCTCGACGACCGTCGCATTTACAAGCTGCTGGTCAAACTCGTGCAGGAGCGCTCCGCCGCCCGCCCGCTCAACAACGGCAAGAAAAAGCTCTATTACATTTCCGCCGAATTTTTGATTGGCAAGCTGCTCATCAACGATATGATCGACCTCGGCATCTACGACGAGGTTAAGGACCAGCTCACCGCCGCAGGCCACGACCTCAACAAGATCGAGGAGTTCGAGGTCGAGCCGTCACTCGGCAACGGCGGCCTGGGCCGCTTGGCCGCATGCTTCCTGGATTCCATCGCCACGCTGGGCTTGACCGGCGATGGCGTGGGCCTCAACTATCACTACGGTCTGTTCCGTCAGCGCTTTGTCGACAACCAGCAGAAGGCCGTCCCCGACGAGTGGCTCGGTGAGCAGGACATCCTAGTCGACGATGACCGCTCCTACACCGTCGAGTTCGGCGATTTTGCCGTTACTTCCAAGCTCGTCAACATCGATGTGCCCGGTTACGGCCAGCCCACCAAGAACCGCCTGCGCCTGTTCGACCTGGCGAGCGTCGACGACGGCCTGGTCCCCGGCAGCTCCATCGACTTCGACAAGACCGAGATTGCCAAGAACCTCACCTTGTTCCTCTACCCCGACGATTCCGACGAGCAGGGCCGCCTACTTCGCATCTATCAGGAGTACTTCATGGTGAGCAACGCCGCCCAGCTCCTGATCGACGAGGCCGTCGAGCGTGGCAGCAACCTGCACGATCTGGCCGACTATGCCGTGGTCCAAATTAACGACACGCACCCCACCATGGTCATCCCCGAGCTCATTCGCTTGCTCACCACCGAGCATGGCATCGAGTTTGACGAGGCCGTGACCATCGTACGCTCCATGGTCGCCTACACTAACCACACGATTCTTGCCGAGGCGCTCGAGAAGTGGCCGCTCGCCAGCCTGCAGAAGGTCTCCCCTGCCATCGCCGACATTATCGTCAAGCTCGATGAGATCGCGAAGGCCGAGCACGATGACCCGCGCGTCGCCATCATCGACGAGCACGACACCGTCCACATGGCCCACATGGACATCCACTTTGGCTTCTCCATCAACGGCGTAGCTGCCCTCCACACCAAGATCCTGGAGGACACCGAGCTTCATCCGTTCTACGAGATCTATCCCAAGAAGTTCTCCAACAAGACCAACGGCATCACCTTCCGCCGCTGGATCCATGGGGCCAACCCCGCGCTCGCCAGCCTGCTCGACGATGTGATCGGCACCGACTGGCGCAGCACCGGCGATCTGAGCAAACTCGCCAAGTTCGCCGACGACAAGGACGTTCTTGAGCGCCTGGCCGCCACCAAGGTCGAAGCCAAGGCCATCATGCGCCAGTTCATGGCGCTCGAGCAGGGCGTGACCATTCCCTCCAACGCCATCATCGACGTCCAGGTCAAGCGCATCCACGAGTACAAGCGTCAGCAGATGCTCGCGCTCTACATCATCTGGAAGTACCTCGATATCAAGAACGGCAACAGACCTAAGCACCCCGTCACCATCATCTTTGGCGGCAAGGCGGCGCCTGCCTACACTATCGCGCAGGACATCATCCATCTGATCTTGACGCTGTCGCAGTGGATTGCAAACGACCCCGACGTGGCTCCCTACCTGCAGGTCGTCATGATCGAGAACTACAACGTCACCGCCGCCGAGCGCGTGATCCCCGCCGCTGATATTTCCGAGCAGATCAGCCTGGCCTCCAAGGAGGCGAGCGGCACCTCCAACATGAAGTTCATGCTCAACGGCGCCCTAACCCTGTGCACGCTCGACGGCGCCAACGTGGAGATTGCCGAGCTCGTGGGCGACGAGAATATCTATACCTTTGGTGCCTCGTCCAAACAGGTCGAGCAGCTCTATGCCGACGGCACCTATGACGCCGGTGTGCTCTACCGCAAGCCCGGCATTAAACTGCTGGTGGACTTCATCACCAACCCGGCCTTTATGGCGACCGGCAACGTCGAGCGCCTGCAGCGCCTGCACGATGACATTAAGGGCAAGGACTGGTTTATGGCCCTGCTCGACATTGAGGAGTACATCCAGACCAAGGAGCGCGTGTTGGCCGACTACGAGGACCAGGACGCCTGGATGCGCAAGACGCTCATCAATATCGCCAACGCCGGCACCTTCTCGTCTGACCGCACGATCTCCCAGTACAACGACGAGATTTGGCACCTGAGCTAATTTCGCTTCCCTTACCCATCCTCTTGAGAAACGGAGTCGTGGCAACACGGCTCCGTTTTTTGTGCCCGCACGTTACCCTGCGACCCAACTCGGCCAAACAATCTCGATCTGTAACAGCTACTCGGTAAAAACGGTCCCAGCTGTTACAGATTGAGACATACCGGCCCCCCCTTGGGTCAATCTCGATCTGTAACATCTAGCAGCTGAAATTCACCTTTGGTGTTACAGATTTAGATGAAATGGTTAGCTCAGCGGAACCGTCTCGATCTGTAACATCTAACGTCCGAAATCAGCCTCACCCGTTACAGATCGAGACAAACGACCGGTCAGACAGCCCCAACACAAAGAAAGGCTCCCCTCTCGCCCAGTGGACGGGAGGGGAGCCTTATATGTGACCGCGGCAAAAGGATGGCAATACCGCAGTCGCCCAAAGGGAGGGCCTGGATGCACCGGGCCTAGATAAGGTTCTTGCCAGAGACCTTATCGAAGAGGTGGGTCGCGTTCTTCTCGAACTTGAACCAGATGGTGTCGCCAGCCTTGAGCGCGCCCTTAGCCTCGAGGTCGACGACGGGGATAATCAGGACAAACTGGCCGTCGGGAGCGGTCACGTGGACATGCTCGGTCGAGCCCATGAGCTCGGTCACCTCGACGGTACCCTGGAGCGCGCCCTCCTCGCCCTTGTCGGCAAGCAGGATCTGCTCGGGACGCACGCCGGCCGTAATCTCCTTCACGTCGCCGCCGTCCCAGTTGAGGGCAAGCTGAGCGCAAGTCTCGGGGGCGAGCGCCACGTTCATATCCTCGGTCTTGACGGTAAAGCCGTTGCCCGAGCGCACCAGCTGGGCATCGAAGAAGTTCATCTGCGGCACGCCGATGAAGCCGGCGACGAAGATGTTCGCGGGATGGTTGAAGACCTCCTGCGGCGTGGCGATCTGCTGGACAACGCCGTCCTTCATGACCACGATACGGTCACCGAGGGTCATAGCCTCGGTCTGGTCGTGAGTAACATAAATGAACGTGCCCTTGATCTCGTGGCGCAGCTTAATGAGCTCGGCACGCATCTGGTTACGAAGCTTGGCGTCCAGGTTGGACAGCGGCTCGTCCATCAGGAAGACCTTGGGGTCACGCACGATGGCGCGGCCGATGGCGACGCGCTGGCGCTGGCCGCCCGAAAGCGCCTTAGGCTTGCGGTCGAGGTACTCGGTGATACCCAAGATCTCGGCAGCAGAGCGAACCTTGCGGTCGATCTCGTCCTTGGGAACCTTCTTGAGCTCGAGCGTAAATGCCATGTTCTCGTACACCGTCATATTGGGGTACAGAGCGTAGCTCTGGAACACCATGGCGATGTCGCGGTCCTTGGGCGCCACGTCGTTGACACGCTTGCCGTCGATGAGCACATCGCCCGAGGTAATGTCCTCCAGGCCGGCGACCATGCGCATCGTCGTGGACTTACCGCAGCCAGAGGGGCCAACGAGGACGACGAACTCCTGGTCGTGAACGGTGAGGTTGAAGTCCTCTACAGCGAGCACACCGTCCTCGGTAACCTTGAGGTTGTGCTTCTTCTCCTCGGTCTTCTTCTTTTTGCCAAAGAAGCCCTTCTTTTTTGACTCGTTGTTGGGATACACCTTCTGAACATGTTTGAGAACGATCTCGGCCATGTCTCTACCTTTCGATATGCGGCGCCGCGCTGAGGGGCGCCGCAGAAACTTGCAAAACAGTTACGGCATCAGCCCTTGACGGCACCTGCCACCACGCCGTCGATGATGTACTTCTGACAGAGGATGTACATGATAACGATGGGGATAACGACCATCATGATGCAGGCCATCATGGGGCCGAGCTCGACGTGGCCGTAGCCGCCGCGGAAGTACTGGATCAAGATAGGAATGGTCTTGTACTTGGTGGAGTCGAGTGTAAGGTAGGGCAGCAGATAGTCGTTCCAGACCCACATGGTCTCGAGGATGCCGACCGAAAGATAGGTGGGCTTCATGATGGGAAGGACGATCTTAAAGAACACCTGGACCGGGTTGCAGCCGTCGATCATGGCCGCCTCTTCGATCTCGAGCGGAATGTTCTTTACAAAGCCGGCGAACATAAAGACCGCCAGGCCCGCGCCAAAGCCGAGGTAGATAAAGCAGATGTTGAACGGCGTGTTGAAGCCGATGCGGTCCGCCAAATTGGACAGCGTGAACATGAGCATCTGGAAGGGCACGACCATCGAGAACACGAACAGGTAATAGAAGAAGTTCGAGATCTTGTTGTTGACACGAACCACGTACCAAGCGCACATGGAGCAGCACACCAAGATCAGCACGACCGACGTGACCGTGATGATGAGCGAGTACATAAATGCCGAGGCAAAGCCCTGCTCGTTAAGGGCGTGCATGTAGTTTGCGAGGCCGTTGAACGTCTCGGGCGTGAGCAGATCGAATGCCGTGGTGGTGCTGATTGCGGTCGCTTTCTTAAAAGAATTAAGCGCAATCATGAACACGGGGTAGATCCACGCGAGCGACAGGATCGTAAAGAAAATCGAGAGCGCGCGGTTGATAACCTTATCGCGTTTCATTACTGCTGCACCTCCTTGGACCTCGTGGCCTTAAGCTGGATCATGGAGATGGCCACGACCAGGATGCAGAAGATAACCGCCTTGGCCTGACCAATGCCCTGCCATGCGATACCGGCACGCGAATAGAACGTGTTGTAGATGTTCAGGGCGAGCATCTCGGTGGAGTGCGCGGGGGCGCCGCCGGTAAGGGCGAGGTTCTGGTCGAACAGCTTAAAGCCGTTGGTGATGGACAGAAACAGGCAGATGGTGATGGTCGGCATCAGGTTAGGGATCTTAACCTTCCAAAACGTCTGCCATGCCGTAGCGCCGTCGACCTTGGCGGCCTCGATGTAGTCGGACGGAATGGACTGCAGACCAGCGATGTAGATAATCATCATGTAGCCGACCTGCTGCCACAGGGTCAGGATGATAAGGCCCCAGAAGCCAGCAGCAGAGTTAAGGGCGATGAGCTGGGCGCCCACGTTGGAGAGCAGGCAGTTGATCAGAATCTGCCAGATGTAGCCCAGCACGATGCCGCCGATCAGGTTAGGCATAAAGAAGATCGTACGGAAGATGTTGGTGCCTTTGAGCGCCTTGCGGGTGAGCGCCTGCGCAATGGCCAGGGCGATCACGTTGATGAGCACCGTCGACAGGAAGGCAAACGCCACGGTAAAGAAGAACGACGTGGAGAACTGCGGATCGGACAGCGCGCGCACGTAGTTCTCGATACCGACAAAGTGCGCGTTACTAATGATAATAAACTGGCAGAACGAGAGATAGAAGCCCTGGATAAAAGGGATCACGAACCCGATCATAAACGCCAGGCACGTGGGCAGCATAAAGAGCGGCCACCAGCGCTTGAGTGCTTTGCCCATAAAAGGGTCCTTTCAATATGCAGGGGGCGGGCAAACCAACGTCTGCCCGCCCCCTGTCGCTAATCAGATAGCTTGGGCAGCAACTGCTTACTCGGAAGCGGCCTTCTCGGTCTTCCAGCCATCGACGAAGGCGTTCTTGACGCCGTCCCACTTGCTGTTATCGGCAGCGTAGGCAATCAGAGCCTGCTTGAGGTTCTTCTTCCACTCCTCGGAGGGAATGTAGACGAAGTCCCAAGCGACGGTCTTCTTGCCGTCCTTGGCCATGGCAACGGCCTGCTGCGAGAAGACGTTGGTGGTCTCCTTGGCGCTCTTGAACGGAGCGGTCAGACCCATCTTGTCGGCGATGATGCTGGTCGGGGTGTCAGCGGTGACGCACCAATACATGAAGTCCTCGGTGGCCTTCTGGGCATCCTCGGAAGCCTGGGAACTGACGCACCAGTAGTTCTCGCCGCCGGAGCACAGGCCCTGGTTCTCCTCGCCGTCAACACCGATGTAGATGGGCATCATGCCAATCTGATCGTCGGTCATGCCGGCCTTGACGAGGTCAGAGTAGGCCCAAGAGCCGTTCTGGTAGAAGACGGCCTTGCCGGTTGCGAACTCGTTGGTGGCGTCGTCGCCGGTCTTGGAAGCAAGCTGCGAAGGATCGCAGGTGGAGTCGGTGATGTACAGGTCGAAGATCTGCTTGTAGTTGTCGAGGAACTCACCCTTGATCTCGTCGTCCTCCTGGTTGTGCTCCTTCTCAAACTCGTAGTAGAGCGGCATGTTGGCAAGGTGGGTGGTGTAGCGCCAGCTGGAGGAGTCGTCCATGCCGGCGGAAGTGAAGGCACCCTCGACACCAAGCTCGTCCTTGCGGGCCTGGATGTCGTCGGCACAAGCCTTCAGCTTGTCGAAGGAGTTGATGTCCTCGGCCTTGTAGCCAGCCTTCTCGAGCAGCTGCTTGTTGTAGATGATGCCGAAGCTCTCCTGAACCCAGTCGATGCACACATCCTTGCCGTCGGACTGCAGAGCCAGGGAGTCGTCAATGAGCTCACCGCGGAGCTTGGTATCGGACAGGTCGGCGCAGTAATCCTTCCAGTTCTTAAGACCGGTGGGGCCGTTGACCTGGAACAGGGTCGGAGCGGAGCTCTTGGACATCTCGGACTTGAGCTTCTCCTCGTAGGTGTTGGAGGCAGCGGTCACGATCTTGACCTCGACGCCCTTCTCCTTCTTATAGGCCTTGGCGATCTCCTTCCACTCCTTGTCGACCTCGGGCTTGAATTGGAGGAAGTAGACCTCGGCAGCGTCACCAGAAGCAGAGGAGCCGGAGCCGGCAGAACCACCGCAACCCACGAGGCCCAGACCAAGAACTGCAGCCGCGGAACCAGCAAAGCCCAGGAACTGCCTTCTGCTCATTTCGTTCTTCATTACAATCCACCCTTTCACACCGTGGCGGCACCCTTTGCCGCCGCCTTCGGAGATTGGCTCGGGGACTTTGCCCCTTTTGCTGATTTGAACGATACGCTATTTGGCTAGTTGTTTGAACAAGTATTACTAGAGCGGTAGAAAAACTTCGGTGAACGGTAATTTCACCTTGATTCTCATTTTCATTGCAACAGCCTCAGGACTCAGCGCAACGCGTTGCGC
>CABUPE010000041.1 GCA_902493515.1 uncultured Collinsella sp. | reverse complement strand
CTAGCTGCGGAAACGCGGGGTCCGTTCAGGCTGTTGCGTTGAGATTGAAAATCAACCAACGGTAATTTCAACTTGATACTTGACAAGTTTTGTATAAACAATTATTTGTTATCGAATGCAGAGAAAACGCCCGGTCAAGCCGATGTACCGTCGGTTTGACCGGGCGTTTTCTCTTTGAGGCCATGAGTCTCGTCAGGCTGCGAGCTAGCCGGCTATCGCTTGGAATTGACACGGTAATGGAAGATCTCGGGGTGTGTGCGAGTGTGCGTCACCTCAAACAAGATGCCGTCCGAGGTGTACGACTGACTCTCCATGACGGCAACGCAGTTGTATTTGCCGAGGTCAAGATAGCTGCAGTCCTCATCGTTGGCGAGCTCGACACTCACCGTACGACGGCTCGCCATCACTTTGACACCGCGCTTGTGCTCCAGATAGCCGTAAATAGAATCTGCCGCGATCTCGGGAGTCAGGCCCTTGGCGATCGACGCCAAAAAATAGCCATGGTCCACTTGGCGCGCGTTGCCGTTGAGGCTTCGGACACGCACTACGCGAATCAACTCCTCGCCCACCTTAAAGCCCAGGTGACGAGAGAGTTGCTCGGTGCAAACCAGATGTTCGAAAGACTTAACGTCCGTAGATGCAACGGCATTGTTGCGCTTTGCAAACTCGCCAAACGACTCAACCTCTTCGAGTGCGCCCAACATGTCGGTTTCGCCCTTAAGCCAAATAACGCGCACGCCCTTGCCGTGTATGGGCTGCACAAACATCCCGTCGGCCAGCATACCCAAGGCGCGACGGACGGTATTGCGAGTGCATCCGAACTCCGCGGTCAGCTCGGCTTCGGTTGGCAGCATCTCCTGAAACGCATAGGTCCCATTAATGATGCGCGAGCGTATTTCTCGGTAGATTCCTTCGTATATCGCTTTTGGCATTGTTTCACCTCTACATTATTCATTTCCGGCTAGGCACGATAGCATTTCTTAAAGTTGTTTAAACCGAATATCGGTAAAGCGACAGGATTTAACCGTTGACGGTTTCTGTCATGCCCAAATCGGTTTCGCTCAAAACTGCCGGTACGACAATCGTCTGGTCCTCTACAATGAATCCATTGTTTAAACGTTTCCCCACGCGCAACGCGCCTCGATATTCGGAAGGCAGAACATGCTGCAAAAAATCCAACGCTTTGGCGGGGCAATGTTCGCGCCCGCCATGCTGTTTTCTATATCAGGCCTCATGGTCGGCGTCTCCGCTCTCGCAACGACTGCGGACATCGTCGGCGATCTCGCCGTATACGGAACCCCTTGGTACGCTTTTTGGACCATCATCCAGCGCGGCTCGTGGACGGTCTTTAAACGCCTCCCGCTCCTTTTTGCCGTAGCGCTGCCCATCGGTCTTGCCCAAAAACAACCGGCTCGTTGCTGCCTCGAGGCTCTCGTCGCCTATTTTGCCTACTGCTTCTTTTTGAGCGAGATCATTAAGCTGAGCGGAGACAATCTTGGACTTAAGTACCCGTCGTCTTTGACCTCCGCTAGCGGCATCACCATCATCGACGGCATCAAGACGCTCGACACCGGCATTATCGGCCCGCTGGCGGTATCGGCAACCGTCGTCGCCATCCATGACCGCTTCTACGATGCCAAGGTTCCCGATTGGCTCGGCACCTTCTCGGGCTCCTCGCTGGTCTACCTCATCAGCTTTTTTGCCGTGTTTGCCCTTGCCGCTATCTCGGCCGCCATCGTGCCCTCCGTATACGCAATGACCGAAACGCTGCGCCATGCACTTACGAGCGTCGGCCCCTTTGGCGTGGGCATCTTTGTGCTTTTGGAGCGAGCGCTCGAGCCCATGGGGCTGCACCACCTGCTCTACATGCCGATCTACTACGACAACCTGGTCATTAACGACGGCATCTACGCCACGTGGAGCAGCTTGCTCCCCATCCTCTCCCATAGCACGCGCCCCCTTAATGAACTTGCGCCGTGGGCCGGTTTTACCGCCACCGGCTGGGTCAAGCTCTTTGGCCTTCCCGCCATCGCAGCCGCGTTCTACTCCACCGCAAAACCAGAGCGCCGCGCCGGCCTTAAGGTCATCCTTTTGCCCGCCATCGTCGCCTCGGTGGTTTGCGGCGTTACCGAGCCACTCGAGTTTCTCTTTATGTTCACCCACCCCGGGCTCTTTTTGCTCTACGCCGTCTTATCGTCTTGCCTTGCCACAACCATGAATCTCTTTGGCATCGTCGGCATCTTCTCGGGCGGCCTGATTGAGATGGCAGCCTTCAACTTTATTCCGCTCATGCGCACGCATGCCGGTGCCTATCTTTTGGCGCTCGGTATCGGCCTTGCCTTTAGCCTCATCTTTTTTGTTAGTTTTCGAGCACTCATCTTGGTCTATGACCTTAAGACGCCGGGCCGCGAGGATCATGTTGCCATTCGCGCGGCAATCGATCGTTTAACGGAAAGCGGCTTTGCCAAAGAGCAATCTCCCAATGACGAGGTCAATAGTCGATCCGATCAAGATCACGTCCTCGCTGAGCGGGTAATTCAGCTTTTAGGTGGCGTTGGCAATATTGTGGGCGCAACCAACTGCGCCACGCGCCTGCGCGTCGAGGTCGCAGACCCTTCCATCGTTGCAGATAACGCGTCGTTTGTCGCGGTGGGCGCCAAGGGCCTCATCATTACGGACAAGACCGCCCAGGTGGTCATCGGCATCTCCGTTCCCCGCGTTAAAGAGCATTTTGACCAGATCATGGGCCTCGAGCCGGAATTTGTGCCCACCGCCTCGGCCTCCCCCGCCGCCAGCGCAGCCCATAAGCGCGGCGATATTTGCTTCTTCGATATCGACGGAACGCTCGCCTGGCAAGACCCCAGGCTCGCCCAAGACCTTCCCGAAGACGAGCGGGACCTCTCCCCCTACCCCAACGAGGCGGTCTCGCAGGCCATCCGCGAGTTTGTCGCCAACGGCAACATGGCCTTTATCTGCACGGGACGCACCCTGAGCTGCATCCACCCCAAACTTCTTGAGCTGCCCTGGACCGGCATCGTCTGTCTTGCGGGCGGTTACGCCGAGATCAACGGACACGCAATTCGCGATCTGTCGATGACGCCCAGTATGCTGCAGCGTCTTGCCCCCTACCTTGAGCAATCGGGCGAGGTCATCCGCTTTGAGGGCCTCAACGGCGTCGTGCGCATGAGTGCCGATGCCCCCGATGCCCCCGGATACGCGCGCACCCTGGGCGACGCAGTCACGCAGCTGCAACATTACAGTGTCTACAAGATCTTGATGTCTACATCGCTCGCCAACCGCATCGCCCAAGATAAGGCACTTGAGCCGCTGCTGTGCTTTAACGAGCTCGAACTCGAGGTAACCGAAATCTCGCCCCGCGAATGCACGAAGCGCGGGGGCATCCAGTCTGTACTCGATGCCCTCGATCCCCACCACGGAACCGTATACGGCATCGGCGACGCCAGCAATGACGTCTCGCTGATGAACGCCGTCGATGTCGGTATCGCCATGGGCAATGCGCCGGACTATCTCAAGGATAAGGCCGATTACGTGACCGACACCGTCGATCACGACGGTGTCGTTGCGGCGCTCGAGCATTTTAGGCTGATTTAGGCGCGCTCCATCAAACGCACGCCCGTTGTCCTAAATCGCCAAAACTGCCGCGCCAAACGCCCTGATGTGGCAATATGTTGTCTGCATATTGCACCAATGCAACCTCAGAAAGAATGCGAGAACCCGTGTCCAGTCCGTTTACCAGCTTTTTAGCCCAGCACTTTGACCAGATTAACGACTATCTGGCCACGTTCTTTGACGGACAGGCGACCTCTGCCGATATCGAGCGCTACCTGTATGCGCCGCTCTCGGCTTTTACGGCCAACGCCGGCAAGCGCCACCGCCCGCTTATCTGCATGCTCGCCGCAACCGCAGTGGGCGGTAGCTTTGAGAGCGCCCGCAGCGCCGCGGCAGCCATCGAGCATTTCCAGTCGGGCGCGCTGATCCACGACGACATCGCCGACAACGGACAGCTTCGTCGAGGCAAGCCCTGCATGCACCTTACCGAGGGCACGGGCCTTGCCATCAATTGTGGCGACCTGGCGCTCACCATGGTCACCAAGACGGTTCTCGACGACCCTACGCTGGAGTCCGACGTGAAGCTGCGCGTGCTCCACGAGCTTACCGAGATGATCGTCCGCACCATCGAGGGCCAAGCGCTCGACCTGGGTTGGGTCCGTGACGGGCGCTTTGATATCTCGGTTGATGACTACCTGGACATGGCGACGCACAAGACCGCGTTTTACAGCGGAGCCACGCCGCTTGCCACCGGAGCCATTATCGGCGGCGGCAGCGATGAGCAAATCGAAGCGCTGCGCGCCTTTGGCCTACACACAGGCCTCGCCTTTCAGATTCAGGACGACCTGCTCAACCTTGTCGGCACTAAGGAAGCCGCCAACAAGGACTTCCGCACCGACATCACCGAGGGCAAGCGCACGCTTGTCGCCGTACACGCCCTCTCTGATGAGCGCCACCACGACGAGGTCGAGGCGATTCTTTCCTCAGGCACCGATGATCCCGCGCAGCTCGCACGCGCCGTGGAGATCTTCCAGGAGACCGGCTCCATCGATTACGCCCACACTTACGCGCTCGACCTGACCGCTAAGGCCAAAGCGGCCATCGAGAACGTTGAGCTTGATCCGCACGCACGCGAGCTGTTCCTCTCCATGGCAGATTTCTTTGTGGAGCGCCTTAACTAACGGGGGTTATAAAACCTGTCAGCAGCGTATTTAGGCACAACTTGCTACACTGTTGAGTGCATGTTTATGCATCCCTTTGCGTTGTCTATCCGACAGACGCTCAAATAGTACGAATGGTACGCCGAAAGGGGTTCGTTCATGGAACCTATTACAACGGGCATGCAAGGAGCAGCCGTCGAGGACGTGCAGTCTCGTCTCCTGCAGCTCGGCTACACGATTGATGCCGCCGAAGTCACCGACAAGTACTTTGGAGCCACCACTGAGCAGGCCGTCAGCACCTTCAGGCTCGACAGCGGCCTTGCTGCCGGTCATGCCGTCGATATCCCCTGCTGGAGCGCCCTTGTAGACGCTTCGTATAAGCTGGGCGACCGCACTCTCTATCTGCGCATGCCCAATTTCCATGGCGCCGATGTGCAGGCCCTGCAGCGCGCTCTCAACGTTTTGGGCTTTGCCTGTGGCGAAGACGACGGCTACTTTGGTCCGCATACCGAGGCCGCCCTGCAGCAGTTCCAGGAAAATGTCGGCCTGTTTGCCGACGGCATGGCCTTCCAGGACACCTACGCCTACATCAACCGCCTGCACCATGTGTGGGAGGGCAAGCCCTCGGTCACCGAAGCCGAGTCCCGTATCGGTTTTGCTCGCGCCGCCAACGTGCTCGAGCGCTTCCAGATTGCCGTTATCGGCGAGGACCCCATCGCACGCAGTGTTGCGTCGCGCATGTGGAATATCGCCACGGCAACGACCGACAACAGCGGCATGATGCTCTGCGACTCCGAGGTCCCAACCGACGTTGACCTGGTGCTCGAGATCGCAAGCGACGAGCTGCCCGCCGACGCCGCACCGCGCGCCACGATTGCCCTCGCCGAGTGCCACAACCTGGCCCAGCGCATCCGCACTGCCAATGTCGCCGCGCAGCAGAAGCCGGCACGCATTCGCATTGAGCTCACGGGCATGACGCGCTACAACGGCACCTTCACGGCCAGCGACGCGCAGACACTCGCCGTACGCCTGCTCGATGGCGTTTGCGATGCCCTCGCAGATTAGGTAAACTAAACGAGTTGCTTTTGGGCAACACCACACATTGGGACGTAGTTCAACGGTAGAACTCCGGTTTTTGGTGCCGGCTGTTGGGGGTTCGAATCCCTCCGTCCCAGCCAAAGAAACAAGCCTCTCGAACGCATAGCCGATCGGGAGGCTTTTCTTGTGAGCAAGCGGAGGGATTCGAACCCGCAAGGGTGCGGAGCCGAGGAAACGCGAAGGCGCCCCAGGCCCATTAGGACCAAGGGCGCCTTACATCTAGAAAATATCAGCCCAGTTCCGAAAAGCGAGCCGCTTGCGACAACCAAGTGCCGCGTGGCCCCGGCGGGCCGGGCATTAAGTTTGTCGCGAGTTCCGCACGCAAAGAAGGCCACTTAATGTGGCCTTCGTCTTGCGCAGGACTGTAGAGCAGCAAACTTAATGCCCGGCCCGCCGGGGCCACGCGTCCCTAGTTGTTCAGCATGCGGTCGAAGCTTCCCGAGTCGCCATCCCGATAGTCGGCGGTCATCAGAATCTCCTGCGGAATGCGCCCGCCCTCGCGCAGCACATTGCGGAACTGCACGCGCGTAACCATGGGCAGATCCTTGATCGTCGCCGCCAGGTTCTGCGGCACGCCCTGGTTGGCAGCCGCGGGCTCGCACTCTCCGCCGGCCTTCACGCGACGCTTATGCTCGGCGAGCATGGCGCGGTACATGCCGGCATGCAGACGAATCTCAACCACATTGGCATTGCGAGCCTGCTCGACGATGCGCGCACCCTCGCGATCGATATCGCCCACGTAGTAGACGTAGTTAAAGCGATAGCCAATCTCGGCCAGATAATCGTCCAGGGCATGCGAGACGCTCGCCTTGCATCCGCCGCCAAAAATCACGCCGCCCACCTTGATGCCAAAGAGCTTGGCGTGCTTGCGGCCACGCAGCAGCTTGACGATCTCGTCGTAGGTGTCCAGGTTCTCGACCATAATGAACGGCTTGTCGGCGCCCAGCGTAAAGAAACCCGTAAAGTGCACGGGGCGATTGGGCGCGACCTTGATCGCCTGCATGCTGATGCCCTTTTCGGTCATACGCCTGATCAGGCGCTCACCGTGCTTGCCGTCAAAAGCCTTCTCGTCGTTAAAGATCTGGTAGGCACGCTGGCGGCGCGAGGCAACCGGCGTATCGGCACCTCGGTTCTGCTCGATCCAGGCCTGGATGATTGCGATTTCCTCGGCAATCTTGCGGTTGGACATCTCGTTGTGCTGAGTGCGCTGCGGAGCCTTTTTGCCGTCCTTGCCCTCGACCTTTACGATCTGTGTCTGCTGCTCCTTGATCTTAGAGAGCGCCGTAGGCGTAGGGACAACCTTGAGCAGCTGCCTGCCTAAAACGCGGGCAAGGGCAAACGCCGAGACCTCGCCGTGGACGGACGACTTGGGCTGCTGGGCAGCAGTATCTGCTGCGGCAGACTCCGGCTTCTTCTGAGACTTGCGCTTAGAATCGCCTTGGGAATTGCGCTCGTGCTTCGGCATAGACGCCTGCTTCTGCGGACGATCGAACTTGCTCTCCTTCGCCGGCTGGCGCTTAGGCTGCCCCGAAGAAACCTCGGCCTTCGCATCCTCGTTCTGCGGCGTGGTCTTCTCGGTTGCAGTCTCGGCATGGGAACTGCGGCCCCCACGATGGCGACGGCGGCGAGGCTTGCTCGACGCGCCCCGCTCCGTCTGCTCATCAGTAGGCTGCTGACCCTTGGCCTCGGCATCAACCTCAAGCTGCGGCTCAACAGGCTTTTGCTCGCGAGCCGCCGGCTCAACGGCCTTCTCGTCCTGGGTGGTCGAAACCGACTCGCCCTTCTCCTGACGCTTTACGGGATACGCGCGTCCCGCAAAACCGCGGCCGGGACGACACGAACCCGGAGCTTTCTTGGCAGACTCCTCAACATCGTCTGCAACCTCAGAAGACTCTTCGACCTCACGCGCGGCATCCTGCTGTGCAGCCTTAAAGTGAGCACCGCGACGGCGCTTGGGCTCTTGGGCCTCCACGGGCTTTTGCTCCTTCGTGGGCTTCTGCGACTCGGCAGCAACCTCGGTCTCAACAGCCTCGGCATCCGTCTCGCCCTTTCGAGCAACGGCGCGACGGAAGCGCTCCTGCTGGGCGCGGCGCTGCGCATCGCGCTTGCCACCTCCGCCAAAACCGCCGCGTCCTGCCTTGGCCGTAAAGGCACGCACGACGTTCTCATCGAGCAACTCATCGGTATCGACATGCTCGCGCGGAGCAACTTCTTCCACAGCAGGCACGTCAGCAGAATCCTCGACGACAAAGTCTTCGACGGACTCGGTAGGTTGTTCCTGGACATCGCTGATCTCGGCATTGATGGTATAGAACGCCGGGCGCCCGTTAATGCCGCTACCCTCGATCTTTGTCACGATTTTTGCCGCGATAAGCTCATCGCGCATCGCCTTGGTGTCACATTCCTTATCGACGGAGCGGAAAATCTGCGCCAGCGCACTCGACTTAATCTTGAGCGCCTTGCGGCAGAGCAGGTCGTAGGCAACCAGCTTGGCACGCTCGGCAGAAAGCGACGTCTGGCTGCTCAGACGTTCAGCCAGGGCATCGACATTATTTTGGTTATCGGAATATACCGTCTTGGCCACGGGGCCCCTTTCATATGTACACATATACGTCTATATGGTACAACGCACGCCCTTATCCACGCAAAACATCTGCGAGAACACTCGAGCGTCACCAGCTTTTGCATGAAAAAAGGACCGAGCCCGCGAAGTCGCGGACCCGGTCTTTCCGAGTCATATAGATGTGACGTTCAACTCGTCAGGTCGACTAAGCCTTGGCGGCCTCGGCGTCGGCAGGAGCCTCAGCGGCAGCGGCGCGGCCGTACTCGGCCTTGCCCATCTCGGACCACTCGGGCTCCTCGTCGGGCATGGAACCGGCCTCCTTGCCGAAGAGCTCCTTGAGGCAGTTGACGGCGACGATGAGGCCCAGGACCATCAGCAGGACGGCGAAGACAAGCTGCAGGCCCTTGGTGGCGGCGACGGAGACGGCGGCCGTGGTGGCGGTAGCCGGGATGGTGCCGAAGAAGCCGTAAGCCTGGACAGCGGCCATGCAGCCCATGGCGCTCTGGACCAGCGAGGTGAAGGTGCAGCAGAGCAGGAAGACGACGGGCACGTAGAGCATCCAGCCCTTGCGGCCGGTACACTTGCAGAACACGGCGAGGGTGATCATGGTCATGCCGCCGAGCAGCTGGTTGGAAGCACCAAAGAGCGGCCAGATGTTGGCATAGCCACCAAAAGCGAGGGCGAGACCGGGAAGCAGGGTAACGACCGTGGCGAACCAGGGGTTGCCGAGGACCTTCATGTAGCCGGCCTTGGACTCGATGGCCAGGGCATCGTTGGTCTGGGCAAAGAACTCGGAGAACGAAGTGCGGGCGATGCGGGCGACGGCGTCGAGCGAGGTCAGGGCCAGAGCGGAGACGTTCATGGTCATAAAGACGGTAGCGAGCGTGCCGTCAACACCGAAGGCCTGCATACCGCGGGAGATGCCAGCGGCGAAGATCTGGAACGGGGTGGAAGCGACACCGGCGTTGAGGGCGCCGGTACCGGCGGTGTTCATATCGGAGAACATGATGCCGGCAACGATGATGGCAAGGATGCCGACGAAGGACTCGACGATCATTGCGCCGTAACCGACCTTGACGGCGTCCTGCTCCTTCTCGACCTGCTTGGAAGAGGTGCCGGAAGAAACGAGGCTGTGGAAACCGGAGAGAGCGCCGCAGGCAACGGAGACGAACAGGACCGGGAACATCATGCCGGAGGCAGTGGAGAAGCCGGTGAAGACCGGAGCGGTGATAGTGGCCTGACCGTTGACGCCCAGGACGACGATGCCGAGGACAGCGCAGACGATCATGACGATCATCATGATGGAAGTGAGGTAGTCACGCGGGGTCTTGAGCATCTGGATGGGCATAGCGCCAGCGAAGACCAGGTAGACCATGACGACGGCGAACCACTGGAACTTATCCAGGTAGACCGGGAACTGCATGCCGACGGCGAACATGAGAACCATGAGGACAACGCCAGTGACGAACTCGGCAGCGCCGGTGAGGTTGAACTTCTTCTGGGCCCAACCAAAGGCGATAGCGACGAAGGTGAACAGGATGGAAATGGTACCAGCGCAGCCGGCGGCATAGGACTTGGTGAAGTCGATGGCACCGGTAGCAGCACCAGAAGCGTCAACGGCCGGGGTGAACATGAACGTCTTGCAGACCATGTCGGTGAAAGCGGCGATGACGATGATGCAGAACAGCCAGCAGAACAGCAGGAACAGGCGACGGCCGGTCTTGCCGATGTACTTCTCGATGAGCTGAGCGAGCGACTTGCCGTTGTTCTTCATCGAAGCGTACAGGGCACCAAAGTCGTGGACGGCACCAAAGAAGATGCCGCCGACGAGGACCCAGAGCACGACGGGCAGCCAGCCAAAGGCCATGGCGACGATCGTACCCGTGACGGGGCCAGCACCGCAGATCGAGCTGAACTGGTGCGAGAACGCGGTGAAGGCGGAGACGGGCGAGAAGCTCTTGCCGTCCTTCATGCGCTTGGCCGGCGTGAGGGCCTCTTTGTCAACGCCCCACTTGTTGGCCAGCCAGCGGCCGTAGCCCAGATAGCCGCAGGCGAGCACCGCCGCGGCCACAACCATGAGCAAAACTCCGTTCATTACATTTCCTCCTCTAAAAAGAACTTCCTAGACATAAAAAATGAGGGCCGTCGGTTGCGCTCGACGGCCCTCATCTTCATCAGCCGCCCGTTATCGTACGGGCTAGCTGTATGTGCTAACCCGCATCAGATAATTACTACGCTGATAATGTTTAGCTGATGCGTGAACATGTCTAAGAAATCCTCTTCAATCATGATGCGAACGATCCGTGCGTGTTCACATCCCCCAGTGGTTGAAAAGGAGTATGAAACTTTAGTTACCTAAAGTCAACGCAAATTTGTAATGAATTTTCAACTTTTTTAGATTTCTCGGTATAAAACGCCACTGACCTCGGACTTTACCCCACGACAGTTTTTGCATGAGAGATGCCCCTGAGAGCCGCGGGAGCCGGGCGGCGCATATGAACTTTCCTGCTCTACAGTCCTGCTCGCACGGAGAGCACATTAAGTGCTCTCCGGCTCGTGCGGAACTCGCGATAAACCTTGTATACGCCCGCCCGCTCCCGAGGGGCTCCCATCCCAAATGCGGAGCAAAGCTCCGCACACCAACTTTTTTCTTTCAGCTAAAGAACGCCGGAAATTCGACACTAGCTTGTTAACTTTGCTGGACGTTGTCGACGCCAAACCAGCTCAGAAGCTATATCGACACAGAAAGGTCCCCGGACGGAGGGGCCGGATATAAGGTTTATCGCTAGTTCCGCACGCAAAGAAGGCCACTTAATGTGGCCTTCGTCTTGCGCAGGACTGTAGAGCAGGAAACCTTATATCCGGCCCCTCCGTCCGGGGACCGCGCCGTACCAGCTACAGCGTCATGTTCGGATCGGCGTCGACGTCGAACGGCGATATTTCACCTCGGTCGAATTTCCGGCGGGCGACCTCCGCGATCATGGCTGCGTTATCGGTACAGGCAGACAAGGGCGGCACCGTTACGCGAATCCCCTGACGCCCAAGCTTCTTGATCATCATCTCGCGCAGATGCGGGTTAGCCGAGACGCCGCCACCGATGCAGTATTCCTTGCATCCGGTAGCGTGCAATGCGTTTTTGGCCTTCTTGTACTGCACGTCAAAGACCGCCGCCTCAAACGAAGCTGCCAGATCGGGCAGGTGAATCGTGCGCCCGGCCTTGGTCTCTTGCTCGATGTAGAGCGTCACCGCCGTCTTAAGGCCCGAAAGCGAGAATCGATAGTCTCCCCTACTATTGAGCGCACGGGGGAAGTCAATCGCGCGGGGATTGCCCGTCTCGGCCAGCTTGGAAATGATGGGGCCACCAGGATAGCCCAGGCCCAACGCCTTGGCCACCTTGTCGAAGGCCTCGCCCACGGCGTCGTCGAGCGTCTCACCGAGCACCTCGTAGTCGCCCCATGCCTTTACGTGCACGAGCATGGTGTGCCCGCCCGAGACAAGCGTGAAGATGAACGGCGGCTTGAGGTCGGGCTGCGCCAGCAAGTTGGCAAACAGGTGCCCCTCCAGATGGTTGACGCATACGAGCGGCTTGCCGGCAGCATACGCAAAGCCTTTGGCAAAGGCAACGCCCACCACGAGGGCGCCCACCAGGCCCGGACCCTGTGTCACGCCCACGGCAGCAAGCTCGCTGGGGGCAATGGCTCCACCCTCAAGACCAAGCGATGCCGCGGCATCCTCGAGCGCCGCATCCACGACACTCACAATCACCTCAACGTGTTTGCGCGAGGCGATCTCGGGCACCACGCCGCCAAAGCGGGCATGAAAATCAATCTGTGTCGACACCTGGTTGGCCAGCATATTGCCATTCGAATCGATAATCGCCACGGCCGTCTCATCGCAGGAACTCTCGATAGCGAGCACTAGGCGGCGGCGCTCAATTTCGGCACGCTCCCCCTCGGAGCGCCCAGGCGCAGGCAGCGGCCATACGCGCTGCTCTGCCGCCGTCGGCTCGGGCGAAGCATTGTCGACCGGAAGCACCAGGGGCAGCGGAGCCGTCATGACGATGGCATCCTTGCCGGCACCATAGTAGCCGCGGCGCCGTCCTGCCTCGGTAAAGCCCAGAGCGTTATAAAGCGCGATCGCTCCCTCGTTGCCGTCCTCAACCTCGAGCGAAGCCGTGGTGCAGCCGAGCATCTGGGCATCATAGCTCACATGCGACAGCAGCTTGCGGGCAATGCCCTCACGGCGATGTGCCGGGTCGACGGCGACATCCAGAATCTGCACATCACCGTCCACGACCATACCGCCGGCAAGGCCCAACAGCTTGCCGTCGTCGTGTGCTACCCACCAACTACGCGGCGCAGCGACGTCCTCGCCCAGTTCGGACAAGAACATGCCCGGCGTCCACGCCTCGTGTCCGGCACCTTCAAAGCAGGCAGCCTCCAGCGCGCTCGCGCCCTCGGCATCCGCCGCGCCCATGGGACGGAACTGCAGATGACGACCGGCGAGCTCATCGGCAACGCCCGTAATTTCGCTCTGCGCACTCTCGGCAAGACCAAGACGCTTGCGCTCGTTTTCCTCGGCATCCGAAAGGCGTGTGTAAATCGGCAGGACGCGAGCCGGATCGCCGTCACCCGCAGCGTGCGCGAGCAGCAAGCCCTCGCCCGAAGGCCACCACAGGTCGCGCTCCACGCAGCGGGCGGTCTCGTCCTCACCCAGCAGCTTGCCATAGCGCACGAGACCGTCACCGGTCAGCTGAACCTGGTCCCAGTCCGCTGCTTGGCGCCACTCATCGAGCGCCACGGCGGCCTTGACCACGTGTTCGCGCTCAAATTGACGCTCGGGACCCTCATCGACCAGCATATACAGCGCCGGATATACCTCACCGCGCATAGCATCGGCCAAGATACCAAGCTTGCCGCGCACGCCAGCCTTCCACGCCGTCCAAGCGCAAGCGTCGAGCGTCGACACGCCCAGCAGCGGAACATTGGCACCGCGCGCGAGGCCCTTGGCAGTGGAGATGCCGATGCGCACACCCGTAAACGACCCCGGGCCGCGGCCGACCACGTAGTAACCAACATCGCTGCGATCCAGACCGGCTTGAGCCAGCACGCCATCAACGGTATTCACGAGCTCAACGTTGGCGTGACGGCGACACATGTGGTCGCCACTCACGAGCTTCGTCTCGCCCGTCTGCCCATCAATCCAGCTTGCCGCGCAGGCAAGCATGTCGGTCGAAGTATCGAGCGCCACCACCAGCGCATTGTCGTTATGCAAGCTCATCTTGTACAGCCTTATCAATCAAATGGGAAAGCTCCATTGCGCGGTCACCGTGCGCCTCGAGCGTTATCGTTCGCACATCGCTGTCGCCCTCATCACGCTTGAGCGTCACCGAAAGATACTCATCCGTCAGCTCGTCTTGGAATTGTTCGCCCCATTCCAGCAGGCAAGCACCCTCATAGCCCAGCACATCGAAAATGCCCGTATCCTCGAGCTCGTAGGCATGCTCCAGGCGGTATAGATCAAAGTGAAACAGCGGAATACGGCCTTGATCGTGAACGGCCATGAGCGCAAACGTAGGGCTCGTAACCATATGCCCATCGCCCAGCCCGCGCGAGACGCCCTTGGTAAAGTGAGTTTTGCCCACTCCCAGGCCACCGGTCAGGATGAGCACATCGCCGTCCTCAAGGCACGGTGCAATTAGCTCGCCAAAGTACTCCGTATCGGCAGCGCAAGTCGTTTTGTAAGTACCTACCCCCAGGCGCTCCAGGGACATATATGCTCCTTATTATTCCGAGGCGTCCTCTGGCGCGGGATGTCGCTCCAGATAGTCGCCCAGCATCTTAAAGTCTTCCTCCAGCAGTTCCTGCCACGCCGGATTGCGTAGCGCTGCTGCCGGATGGAACGTAGGCATTACTACAAAATGCCCCATCTGGTGGAACCTGCCGCGCAGCTTAGTAATGCCAATCTCGGTCTTAAGCACAAAGTGCGTCGCGGGGTTGCCGAGCGTCACGATAATATCGGGCCAGATGCTTCGAATCTGCTCACGCAAAAACGGCGAGCAAGCCAGCACTTCCTCGGAACGTGGATTGCGGTTTCCCGGCGGGCGGCACTTAAGCACGTTGGCAATGTAGACGTCTTCGCGTTTGAGCCCCGCCAGCGACAAAATGCCGTTGAGGTCCTCGCCTGCCGCCCCCACAAAGGGCTCGCCCTGCAAATCCTCATTGCGGCCCGGCGCCTCGCCAATAAACATCACACGAGCGCGGGGGTTTCCCACGCCAAACACGATATTGTGACGCGACTGGTAGAGCTGGCAGAGGTGACAATCGCCCAGAACGGCCTCAATTTCCTCGAGTGCGACCTCACGTGGTGCCTGATGGGTATGGCCGGGGATGTGCATGACGCCCATGGCGACTCCTACACGTAGACCTTGTCGAGGCGCATGCCAAAGCCGCAGGCGACCTCGTAGTTAATCGTTCCGCGCAGTCGGGCCATCTCGTCCATAGTGATCTCGGCATCGCCATCGCGGCCGACAATAATCATCTCGTCACCATACTCGGCCTCGGGAATCTCGTGTGCCGGGTTGGACTGAATGGCGACCATAAACTGGTCCATGCAGATATTGCCAACCTGATGCACGCGCTCGCCGCGATACAGCACATCCATACGATTGGAAAGCGTACGCGATAGGCCGTCGGCATAACCGATCGGCAGCGTGCAGATCTGAACGCGCGTGCGCGGTACGCGGTAGGTAAAACCGTAGCCCACGCCCTCACCCATCGCAGGGTGTGCCACGCGCGTCACGCGCGCATGGACGCTCATAACGGGATCAAGCTGCATCACGCGGCCACTCAGCTCGCACGGCTGCATGCCATACAAGCCAACGCCGGCGCGAATCATATCAAAATGCATCGAGGGGTCGAGCATCGAGGACGGCGTGTTGGCGCAGTGCACGATACCGCACTCAAAACCCGCATCCTTAATGGCTTGAACGGCCTCGGTAAAGCGCTGACACTGCAGCTTGTAGTCCCAGCCCGAAGGTTCATCGGCCGTGGCGAAGTGCGTAAATACGCCGTCGCACTGAATACCGCGATGGAAATTAATACCGCGGACAAAGTCGAGCACCTGTGTGTAGTGTACGCCGATACGATTCATACCTGTCTCGATGGCGAGATGATACTTGCCCACCTTGCCCGCCGCGACGGCACATTCGCCATACGCAAGAGCAAAGTCAGACGTATAGACCGAGGGCATGATATCAAACTCGAGCAACGTCGGAATGGCCTCGATAGGCGGCTCGCTTAGGATGAGGATGGGCTTCGTAATCCCGCCCTGTCGGAGCTCAACGCCCTCGTTAACCGTCGCCACGGCAAACATGTCGGCACCGGCCGAATACATGATCTTGGCGCACTCAACAGCTCCATGACCATAAGCATCGGCCTTGACCACGCAACACAGGCGCTGACGTGGATTCAACAAGTTCTTATAGGCCCTCGTGTTGCGACGGAGCGCCCCGCGGTCGATCTCGACCCAGGACCAGCGCGTCAAATCGGCTTTATTCATGATTAGTCATCCGACCCTTCGTCCATGATTCCCAGATCTTCGAGCGCATCCTTTGCCGCCAGTTCCATGGCAGGACCGATCAAGTCGATAAGATCGGTCGCGATAACGCTCTTCTCACCATACTCCGTCGCCGCGGCAAAACCGGCGTAGCTGTGAAGTGCGACGGCGTACGAATACAGCAACTCCCAACGATCCATCTCGTCGCGCATGGTGGCAAGCGTGCCGGCCAAAATACCCGCGAGAACATCACCCGAACCGGCAGTTGCCAGAGAAGCCGGACCCGAGAGCGGCAGCAGCACACGCTCAACGCCACAGATAGCCGTCGTCGGCCCCTTGGCAATGACCACCAGATTGTCGGAGCCTGCAGCCCAGACAACCTTCTGCGCGGCCGCAATCGCGGTACCAAGGTCGTTCACCTCGTCACCGGCAACCAGACGCGAAAGCTCACGATAGTGCGGCGTCATAACCAACGGCTGCTCGCGACGATACATCTCGGGATTACTATCAATACCGTCAATGGCAATCTTAGCAAGGCAGTTGAGTGCATCGGCGTCCAAAATAAGCGGTACATCAAGCTCGAGCAAGCCCGAAACCACCTGCATAGCGCCAGCAGACGTCGTCATACCGGGACCGCACAGTACGCAGCTGTACTTCTTTGCGATCTCGCACACCGTCATGCGCGCAGCGGCGCCAAAGGAGCCGCGGGAATCAGACGGAATAGCAAAGACGGGAATCGAAGGAAGCGCCATACGAATAAGATTGGCGCAGGCGTCAGGAGCCGCGACCGCCACGTAACCAGCACCCGCGCGAGCTGCAGACTTGGCCGCCATAATGGCAGCACCAGGATATTGCGCAGATCCGGCGACAATAAGCACAGAGCCACGGGAATACTTATCGATATTCGTAGGCAGTGGGGCAAAGTAATCAACTAAGTCACCGGGCTCGACAATCTCAGCGGCGTGGTCGACATCATCGATGACCTCGTCAAGACGGTCGTAAAGATTGCCGCAGATCAAATCGCCAGCATATTCAGGGCCATCAGCGCTATACAGACCAATCTTGGGCGCAATCATCGTCACCGTATGCTCAGCACGAATGCAGTCGTCATCAACAACGCCCGTCTCGGCATTCAGGCCCGAGGGGACATCAATGGATACGACACAATCGGCGCATTCATTGACCGTAGGAATCCAGATGGAGAACGGCGCACGTAGATTCCCGTGGAAACCGGTACCAAAAATGGAATCGACAACAACATCGGCCTTATCGATCAAAACCTCGAGTTCGTCACGCGAGGGGCCAACGCAAACGTGCACATCGCGGCCGGCAGTACGACGAGCAACATGACGTGCCAGAGCAGCAGGAATCTCATCCGGCTCAACCGGAGAAACGATATCCACGTCCACACCCTTATGGCTCAGGATATCGGCGGCAACCCAACCGTCGCCGCCATTATTACCAAAACCGACCAGAACGAGAACCCGATCGGGATTGAGCTTCAAGACCTCGTTGGCGGCAAACTCGCCCGCTAGCTCCATAAGCTCGGCCTTCGAAGTCCCTTCGCGTTCGATGATATCCTCGAGACGAACGACTTCTTCGGTACTCAAAACCGGTTTCATCTATGCTCCTAGCGTATCTTGCGAAGCATCGCCCAGGTGCTCCGTCAATGCTGAATTCTGCAGCTGCTCAAGCTCATCTAAAACAGAGCGAGCCTCTTTAAATGTCTGCGCTACGCGTTTCTTGGTGCTCACCTTTTCCTCTTTTGGCTTAGGCCGAGCATCTTCGGTAATCGCGATGGCATTCGCAACGGCCAAGTCTCCTGTAAGCGTAATGGAAAGAGCGACTTCAACAACACCCAGTTCTTGAGCGATCTCGAGAGCACGGCCCGAAAGCAGCGCCTTCGGTTTGCCGAGTTTATCACGCGTAACCGAAACATCCTTGCGACCCACGCCTTGACTAAAACCCGTGCCGAGAGCTTTAAGTACCGCCTCGCGCGAAGCAAAGCGGCTCGCATAGTGAGCAGCGGGACGCGATGATGCATCGCAAAACGCACGCTCTTCTTCGGTAAACACACGCCGAGCAAACGACGGCGTCTTTTCAAGAATTGATTTCATGCGGGAAATCTCGACGATATCAACGCCGATACCAGCTTCAGCCATGTTCACCTCCATATCGCACAGACTAAGTTATTGTAGCCCGTTCGCAGAAGATGCGACAAACGAGGGTTATAAAACACAGCTACTATGTGAGACAAAAGCCCGTAAACGCAAAAAAGGGGGAGGCCGCGAGGCCTCCCCCTTCTCAGTTCAATCGACGGCTCGGTGCCGTCCACCGGTCAGCGGCGCCCTGGCCTCCCACGGGCTGACCC
>CABUPE010000040.1 GCA_902493515.1 uncultured Collinsella sp. | reverse complement strand
AAATCCAAGGGTTATACCCTAAGAGCAAACCACCCCTTTTAGGGGTGGTTTTGATTCACGTCACCTTGTCTCAAATGCGACCCGCTCGCTGTCCGTTCTCTACCTGCGGCGCCTTAGATGTAGTCATTGGGGACGTTCTTAAATGACTAGGTTGGGTACATTGCTTTGAGATGTTATTTAATCGGCTTTGATGGCTATTAAGCCGGCTACCTGCTCAAAGAAATTAGCGGTATTCATCTGCTATTGAAAATATTGCTCAAATAATCGTTCAAGAAGTCGCGGAGCGATTTTTGATGGGTCGTGCGTCAAGTGATTTGGCTAGTTCTTGGTTAGATATTGGTCAGTTTTGGGGCCACCTTGCCAAAAGCTTGACGGATGCAGATTTAGACGTCGACGAATGGGCACTTCAGATGGGTTCCAAGCAAAATTCTGGGCTGATTCTCGATAATCGCCTTCAATCGTCCCTTGCCAAGCGCTGGCCTCGCGTACAATCTGCTCCGACATTCGCGCGCCGTCCGGCGCTTAAGAGGGGAGGGCCCCATGGCAAACGAGATCTGGACCATCAAGCGTTGTCTCGAGTGGACCAAGGAGTACCTGGCCGAGCGCGGCGAGGAGCACCCCCGTCTTTCTGCCGAGTGGCTGCTGTGCGCCGCCACGGGCCTGGCGCGCATTGACCTATATATGCGTATGGACGAGACGCTTAACGCGGCCCAGCTCGAGACCATGCATGCGGCCGTTGTCCGCCGCGCTAAGGGCGAGCCGCTGCAATACATCACCGGCAGCACGCAGTTTCGCATGATCGACGTCGCGTGCGCCCCCGGTGTGCTCATTCCGCGCCCCGAGACCGAGATGCTCGTCGAGGAAGTCCTCAATTATCTGGATGCCGAGGTGCTGAGCCCCGAGGCTGCTGCCCGTCAGCGTGTTGAGCTGCCTTGGAACGATGAGGTCGAAGAGGCCCGCAAAGCCGAGGCGGCGCTGGCCGACGAGCGCGCGACTGCCGAGCGCCGTGCCGCTAACCTGACGGCTGCCGATGAGGCGGCGTTAGGCGGCGACGTACTGGGCAGCCGTGCCTATGCCGAGGAACTGGCCGACCGCGAGGCCGAGGAAGCCGCCGCGCAGGCAGCAGAAGCCGAAGCCGCGGAAGCCGCCGAGTCCGAGCTCGACGAATACGGCATCGCCATCGAGGGTGCCGGCCAGGAGACGGCTTCAGCTCAGGATGCCGCTGCGCCTGCCCCAACCGAGCCCTGCACTGCCCGCGTTCTCGAGGTCGGCTGCGGCACGGGCTGCATTTCGCTCTCCCTTGCCTGGGAGCGCCGCGGCCACGTTACCTGCACCGCCACCGATATCGAGCCGCGCGCCATCGATCTGGCCACCAAAAACCGCGACGCGCTCGGTCTCACATCCGATGAGGTCGCCTTTAGCCTCACGAACCTGGTGAGCTCCATTCCCCGCGAAGAGTGGGGCACGTTCGACGTGCTTGTCTCCAATCCGCCCTACATTCCGACCGACGTCATGCGCTCACTGCCGCACGAGGTCAAGGACTTCGAGCCCGACCTGGCGCTCGAGGGCGGCGCCGACGGCCTCGATATCTTCCGCCGCCTGCTCAATGCGGCGCCCTACATGCTGCGCGCCGGCGGCCTGTTTGCCTGCGAGCTCTACGAGGGCGCGCTCGACGCCGCCGCCGAGCTCTGCCGCCAGGCGGGCCTTTCGGACGTGCGCATCGTCCGCGACCTCACCGATCGCCCCCGCATTGTCCGAGCCATCGTCACCGAGCCCAAACAGCGTATTTAAGCTGAATAAATAGACATTTGCGCAAGTTTGTCCTTGCAATATACCGTAAAACTTCTACTATAGAAGGAGAAAGGTATGTCAAATCAGCTGCATCGGTACCGTATCGTGCTTGATTACATTGAACCTTGGCTTGATGAGCAGGATGAAGCTACGCTGAAGCAGATTTATGCAGACCTTTTGGTGCTCGAGAAGGAAGGTCCCAGCCTTGGTCGTCCGCTGGTTGACCGCGTAAAGGGCTCGAAGCTTCATCATTTAAAGGAGCTGAGAGTGACGTCGTGTGGTGGGCAGGTGATTCGCATCCTCTTCGCCTTTGACCCCAAGCGCCAGGCGGTATTGCTATTGGCGGGTGATAAGTCGCGAGCGGGATCGTCAAGGGCAAAATGGAACGGTTGGTATGCGATCAACATTCCAAGGGCCGAGCAAATATACCGTCGCCACGTAAGGAGGCTCAATCGAGATGGAACTGCATGAGTATATGGAATCTCGCGGGATAACACGCGACTCCATTACCGCCGAGCAGGAGAGGACTCGCGATCGTATCGAAGCCTATAAGCTTGCTCAGATTCGCAGGTTAAAAGATCTAACACAGGCGTCGGTCGCCCAGTCGATGGGCGTTTCTCAAAAACGTGTATCCGAGCTCGAGCGTGGAGAGTTGGGTTCGATGAGGCTCGACACGCTGAGCAGGTACGCAGAGAGCCTCGGCGGAAAACTGGTTGCAAGCATCGAGTTTCCCGATCGTACCGTTACGCTTGCTCGCTAAAATCCTTCAATAACCCCCTCACTTTCACCGACTACTAGAGCCGCTCACCAAACCAACATGCGCTCTGGGCAAATAGGTTGAACGTTTCGTGCGAGAATGCCCCACAGTAAACAAACTTGCACCAGAGCGTAAGGGGCTGGCATACACATGCAGACGGTCTACCGGGTATACGAGGGAGCGCGCGAGCCGCATCGGCTCGCCGTCGAGCGTACGGCCGAGGTACTCGGCTGTGGCGGCCTGGCGCTGATCCCGACCGAGACGGTCTACGGTGTCGCCGTGGCAGTCAACGCCTTCTCGGACGCCGTGCCCCAAGATACAGGCGAATTCCCATCGTGGCCGCGCGATCCGCAGGCTGCCGTCAATGGCGCCGCGGTCCCTGCGCTCGGTACCGGCTACCGCCGTATCTTCACTCTCAAGCAACGTGAACTCACCCAAACGGTCGCCTGGCTGGTCGATGGCGTCGAGGCACTCGACCGCTATGGCGTGGATATCCCGGAAGATGCCCGCGTACTTGCGCGACGATGCTGGCCGGGAGCCCTGACTATCGTGGTCAAGGCGGCTCCCTGCGTGCCGACCTTTATGCGTGCTGCCGACGACACCGTGGCCCTGCGCGCTTCGGCCTCTCCCGTGGTCCAAGCGCTCATCCGCGCCTGCGGCAGTCCCCTTGCCTGCACGAGCGCCAACACACACGGCGCGCCCTCGCCGGCAAGCTTTGCCGCCGTCGAAGGCCGCATCCTGGAGGGGGTCGATGTTGCCGTCGACGCCGGCGAGACCCCGTGTCGCGACGCCTCGACCATCGTGTCGTTCCAGCACGGCGGGCTCCAGATCCTGCGCCAAGGCGCACTTCCCGCATCAGAGATCGAGCGGGTCCTGTCCGACCCGATGCAATAGAAAGGTGTAAGCGATGTCGTTGAATCTGGGCAGCCTGGGCATGGAAGATGCCTCGTTTAACTTTGGCGGTTCCTACATCATGGCGCTCGACTGCGGCACCACCTCGGTACTTGCGACCATCGTCGACGAGTACGGCTGCATCGTCGCGCAGGCACGTCGTAGCGTCAAAACCAGCTTCCCGCGTCCTGGTTGGATAGAGCAAGACCCCATGGAGGTGCTTGCCAGCCAGATCGGCGTGATGATGGAGGTCCAGTTTAAGAGCGGCATCCATTCTGACCGCATCGCCGCCATCGGTATCTCCAACCAGCGCGAGACCACGGTGGTGTGGGACCGCATAAGCGGCCAACCCATCTATAACGCCATCGTGTGGCAATGCCGTCGCACCGCACCTCTGATCGACGAGCTGGTCGAGCGGGGCGCAGAAGAGCTGGTGCGCTCCCGCACGGGACTCACGCTCGATCCGTATTTCTCGGCTTCCAAGGTGCAGTGGATCCTCGACAACGTCGACGGTGCGCGTGAGAGCGCGGCGGCGGGCGACCTCATGTTCGGCACCATCGACACCTGGCTCATCTACAACCTCACCGGCAGTCAGGTCTTTGCCACCGACTACACCAATGCCAGTCGCACGGCACTCTTTAATATCCATACGCTCGATTGGGATGACGACCTGCTGGCGCTCTTTGACGTTCCACGTTCCATGATGCCCGAGGTTCGCTGGAGCTCGGGCGACTACGGCCGCGTCGCGAGCGACATCATGACCAACATGCCGCCCATCATGGGTGTGGCGGGCGACCAGCAGGCATCGCTGTTCGGTCACTGCTGCTTCCATCCCGGCCAGACCAAAAACACCTATGGCACGGGTTGCTTTATGCTCATGAACACCGGCGACGAGATCGTCGAATCCAAGAATGGCCTGGTCTCCACCATCGGTATCGCTGCGGACGGCAAAGTCAGCTATGCGCTCGAGGGCTCTATTTTTGCCGCCGGCTCAACGATGAACTGGCTTCGCAACAACATGGGCATCATCTCGAGCGTGAGCGAGTCGGCACAACTCGCCGCTTCGATTAGCGACAACGAGGGCTGCTACTTCGTTCCCGCCTTTGCGGGTTTGGGTGCTCCCTGGTGGGACCCGCATGCTCGCGGTATCGTGTGCGGTCTGACCGGCGCCTCGAGCCGTGCGACCATCGTACGTGCCGCCTGCGAATCCATGGCATATCAGAGCTACGACGTGCTGCGCGCCATGGAGCAGGACGTGGGGCTTTCGATTGAGCGCCTGTCTGTCGATGGCGGTGCCTCGCGCAACGAGTTCATCATGCAATTCCAGGCCGACCTGCTGGATATTCCCGTGCTGCAATGCGAGACGGTGGAGACCACGGCAATCGGTGCCGCGTACTTGGCGGGTCTTGCCGTCGGCTATTGGGAAGACCTGGAAGAGCTGGAGCAAAATGCCCAGATCGTTAGGACCTTCCTTCCCCATATGTCCGCCGAGCGTCGCGAGCAAAACCTTGCGGGCTGGCGTGATGCAGTCAAGCGCTCGCTCAGTACCGCACAGTAGGGCTGCGATGGGCTGCTCGATACAACAAACCGCTAAACTTATGCATGGCGTGCGGCGGCAACATTGCTGCGCGCCTTGTCAGCAAGGCCGTTTTGCGGCCGCAACGAAAGGGGCAATCAACCCATGACCGTCACCTACGATGCGTCCCGTGTGACGCTTGTCGATCATCCGCTCGTCCAGCACAAGCTGTCGATCCTGCGCGACAAAAACACCGGCACCAACCAGTTCCGCCAGCTCGTGCGCGAACTCGCGCTTTTTGACGGCTACGAGGCCATGCGCGACCTGCCTATGGAAGACGTCGAGGTCGAGACCCCCATCACTACCGCCACGTTCAAACAGCTTGCCGGCAAGAAACTCGCCATCGTGCCCATCCTGCGTGCGGGCCTTGGCATGGTCGACGGCATCCTCGACCTGGTGCCCTCCGCTCGCGTGGGCCACATCGGCATGGAGCGCGACGAGGTCACCCACGAGCCGCACGAGTATTACTGCAAGATGCCCAAGGATATCGACCAGCGCATCTGCCTGGTCGTCGACCCCATGCTCGCCACGGGCGGTTCGGCCGAGATGGCCATCAGCTACCTGCGCGAGCGCGGTGTCAAGGACATCCGCATGCTGTGCATCGTCGCTGCCCCCGAGGGCCTCAAGTCGCTGACCGAGAAGGACCCAGATGTGCATATCTATACCTGCGCTATCGACGACCATCTCAACGAGGCTGCCTACATCGTTCCCGGCCTGGGCGACGCCGGCGATCGCATCTACGGTACGCTCTAGTCGCTGGGCTAAGACGGCCGCGGCTGCAAATAGGAAGAAATGGTGCGCGCGGGCAAGTAGAAGACGCCTGTGCGCACCTTTAGTTAATGGACGTTTTGCCCTGCAGGGTTCGAGAAAAACGTATTACCGTACCTGCGGCATAAAGAAGGTCTTAAGAAAACGAACAGGTGCGTATTAACCGATGCTTTTTCGGTTGTACTTTAGCGATTGGCTCGTACAATAGTCACCAATGTTTGGCGGGAACTGTTCTGTGAGGCGTTAAAAAAGAAAGTGAGGACGCCAATGTTTCAGATAGCCGATTTGCTCGCTATCGTTGCAGGCGCCATCGCGGGCGCAATTGCCTTCCTTCCCTTTGTCTTTACGCTCAAGCCGGTTCTTGACGATAAACAGAATGCGGACATGCTCAAGGGTATGGTGAGTCTGGCGGTCTCGGCAATCGCCCTGCTCGTCTTTACCTTGGTTGTGTTTGTGTTGTTCGGAGAGGCATTTCGCATGTTCCTCCTGGGCGAGGCGATCGGCTTCGTGGCCTTTATGGCCGCCTGCACGGTTCGCGTCGCCAAGGCGCTGCGAGATCCTCATGAGGTCGAAAGGTAAGTCGTGGAAATTTTTGAAAAGCTGCCTGATGAGATTAATCATCTGGTCAGCGAGTTCAGCTCCACCCCTGTCGTGGGCGATCTGAGCTGCGGCATCACGCAGTACTCGTTTTGGCTGATCGTCTCCACGATCGTGCTCCTGATCGTCCTGGCCGTGTTCAAGAAGAAGCAGACCCTGGTTCCCAAGGGCTTCTTCGTCAACGGTTTCGAGTACATCATCGAGTACGTCGAGAACGATATCGGCAAGGGCGTCGTGGGTGAGAACTGGAAGAAGCACTTCCCGTTCCTGTGCTCGCTTTTCCTGTTCATCCTGATCAACAACATGATCGGCCTGATCCCGGGAATGAAGCCCGGCACCGGCGCAATCGGCTCCACCGCCGCGCTCGCCATCTTTGCCTTCGTGTACTTCATCTACTACGGATGCAAGGCTCACGGCGTGATCGGCTACATCAAGAGCCTCGCCCCGCAGGGCGTGAGCTTCCCGATGAACGTGCTCGTGTGGGTCGTCGAGCTTTTCTCGACCTTCCTGCGCCTCATCACGCTCGCCGTCCGTCTGTTCTGCAACATGTTCGCAGGACACGTGGTCATGGGCTCGTTCGCCATCATGGCGAGCATGTTCATGCAGCCGCTGCTTCAGCAGGTTTCCGCGGCCCACGCCGTCGGCGCCCTGCCTTCGCTAGCCTGGCTTGCCATCCTCATCCTGATCTATGCGATCGAGCTTGTGGTCGGCGCCATCCAGGCTTACGTCTTCACGGTCCTTACCGCCGTGTATGTCTCCGAGGCAGAGGAGGTCGCGGAGGAGGAGTAGTCTTCCGTTCGCGCCTTAAAGGTAAGGTAATTCGTTAAACCGCCGGTGCCCGTACCCATGGAGCCCGGCAGTTATAAAAAGGTTATCCTGCGTGAAATAAGACACGCACGACAAAGGAGGAATCGTGGGAGTTATCGGTTACGGTCTCGGTGTTATCGGCGCTGGTCTTGCTATCGGCCTGTCTGCTCTGGGTGCTACGGGTGCTATGGCCCGTCAGCCTGAGGTCCAGGGCCGCGTGTTCACCGTCTTCATCATGGGCTCCGCCTTCGGCGAGGCTCTGGCTCTGATCGGCTTCGTTGTCGCGCTGATCGTTAAATAGCACGGAGCGTCAAGTATGAATCTTTCATCCCAGAAGAGCGCGATCGCACTCTCCGCGTCCGCGGCCGCGCTGCTCATGCCGGTTTCCGCGTTCGCTGAGGACGGCGCTGCCGGTGCGGACATCCTCATCCCTAAGATGGCGGAGTTCATCCCGGCGCTTATCGCCTTCCTGATCATCTGGATCGTGCTGGCAAAGGTCGCCCTGCCGGGCATCATGAAAACCATGGAGGAGCGCGGCAAGAAGATCGAGGAGAGCCTCGACGAGGCCGAGAAGACCAAGCAGGAGGCTATCGCCAAGCGCGCTGAGTCCGACTCGATCGTCACCGACGCCCGTCGTCAGGCTGCCGACATCGTTCTCGAGGCCCGTAAGGACGCCGAGTCCGAGCGCGCTCGTATCATCGAGGCTGCTCACAAGGAGGCCGAGGAGATCATCGCCAAGGCCCATACGACCGTCGAGGACGAGCGCAAGTCCATCTACGCCGGTGCCGCGAGCTCCATCGCCGACCTGTCCGTTGCCGTCGCCACCAAGATCGTGGGCGAGGCACTCGAGGACGATGCCGAGCAGAAGAAGCTCATCGAGCGCTACATCCAGGAAGCAGGTAGCCTGAATGCCGACTAGCCGCTATCAGGACAAGGTGCTCGAGACCTACGCGCGCTCCCTTCTGGAAGCCGCTAAGGCCGAGAACCATGTGTTTGAGGACCTCGAGATGATCGAGCGCCTGGCTTCTGCCAGCCCCGAGATCATCGCCGTGCTCGACACCATGTCCAAGCGCGACCAGCTCGACCTTCTTCCCAAGGTGGCAGCTGCCTTTAAGTATGTTGCCGAGGAAGACGAGGATGTAGTGGGCGTGACCGTCACCACGGCGATCCCGCTCGACGACGAGCTGCGTCAAACCATCACTATGAAATGCGAGCAGGACTTCGGCCGCAAGGTATTCCTTATCGAGCAGGTCGACCCGTCTATCGTGGGCGGCCTTGTGCTCGAGGCCCGCGGCGAGCGTCGTGACATTTCCGTCAAGACGCAGCTGCGCATCGCGCAGGAGACCCTCGCAAACTCTGCTAATTCGTACGGAGGTGAAGCCTAATGTCCGAAACCCTCAATGCCCAGGATATCGCCAAGAAACTGCAGGAGCAGCTCACGAGCCTCTCCGCGACGGTCGATACGCATGAGGTTTCAACGGTCGACGAGGTAGGCGACGGCATCGCGCGCGTCTCCGGCCTCAAGAGCGCCATGGCAGGCGAGCTTCTGGAGTTCAAGAGCTCCGATACCGGTGAGACCGTCTTCGGCCTTGCCCAGAACCTTGACCGTGACGAGGTCGGCGCCGTTCTGTTCGGTGCCGTCGACTCCATCAAGGAAGGCGACGAGTGCCGCACCACTGGCCGCATTATGGATATCCCCGTGAGCCGCGCCATGCTCGGTCGCGTCGTCAATCCGCTCGGCCAGCCTATCGACGGCCTGGGTGACATCGTCGCCACGCACCGTCGTCCTATCGAGTTCAAGGCCCCCGGTGTCATCGACCGTACCCCGGTGTGCGAGCCGGTTCAGACCGGCCTGTTGGCCATCGACTCCATGGTGCCTATCGGCCGTGGTCAGCGTGAGCTCATCATCGGCGACCGTAAGACCGGTAAGACCGCCATCGCCATCGATGCTATCCTCAACCAGCGCGGCAAGGGCATGGTCTGCATCTATGTCGCCATCGGCCAGAAGGCCTCCACGGTTGCCAACATCCGCGAGACCCTCGCTCAGCACGGTGCGCTCGACTACACCATCATCGTTTCGGCCACCGCTGCCGATTCCGCCCCTATGCAGTACATCGCGCCTATGGCCGGTGCCGCTATCGGCGAGTTCTTCATGTACAACGGCGAGGACGGCAAGCCCGCCAGCGAGACCAACCCCGGCGGCCACGTGCTCGTCATCTACGATGACCTGTCCAAGCAGGCTGTGGCCTACCGTCAGATGTCGCTGACGCTGCATCGTCCGCCCGGACGCGAGGCCTATCCTGGCGACATCTTCTACCTGCACTCTCGTCTGCTTGAGCGTGCCGTCAAGATGTCCAAGAAGAACGGTTACGGCTCCATGACGGCACTGCCGATCATCGAGACCCAGGACGGCGACGTCTCGGCCTACATTCCGACCAACGTCATTTCCATTACCGATGGTCAGATCTACCTGCAGTCCGAGCTCTTCTTCCAGGGCCAGCGCCCGGCAGTCGACGTGGGCATTTCCGTGTCCCGCGTCGGTGGCGACGCGCAGACCAAGGCCATGAAGCAGGTCGCCGGCAACCTCCGTCTGGACCTCGCTTCCTATCAGGAGCTCGCTGGCTTTACGCAGTTTGGCTCCGACCTTGACGAGGCTACTCAGAAGCAGCTGACCCATGGTGCCCGCATGACCGAGCTCCTTAAGCAGCCGCGCTACAAGCCGTTTGAGGTTGGCGAGCAGATCGTTACGCTGTTCGCTGGCAACGAGGGCTTCCTGGATGACCTGGAGATTGCCGACGTGCTGCCTTTCCGTGCCGAGCTCATCGAGTACATGGACAATGGCTTTGGCTCGCTGCTCGACAAGGTTCGCGCCAAGAAGATCGATGATGACACCAAGGCTGAGCTCTTGCGCGTCATCGGCGACTTCAAGCAGCAGTTCATGGCCAAGCACCATTCGGATGTTTCTGGATCAGAGGAGAACTAAGCCCCATGGCCAACCTTCGCGACATTAAGAAGCGAATCTCCTCGGTTACCACGACCAAGCAGATCACGCGCACGATGGAGATGGTCTCTACGGCCAAGATCCGTCGTGCCCTCGATCGCTCCAAGCAGGCCGAGCCCTATAAGGAGGCGCTGACCGACGTCATGTTGACGGTCGCCGGCGACGCCTCCTGTTCGGGCACCGATCCCATGCTGCAAAAGCATGAGAGCGTCAAGCATGGCCTGATTGTCGTTATTGCCTCGGACCGCGGCCTTGCCGGCGGTTTCAATACGACGGTGGAGCGCACGGCCGAAAAGCTCGCCGCTTCTTGGGCGAACGACGGCATCGAGTGCGAGATCATCGCGTGCGGGCGTAAGCCGGCCACGTATTTCCGTGACCGCGCAAACGTTATCATGCACTTTGAGGGCAACTCCTCTGAGCCCGATTTCAATCAGGCCCGCATGATCTCCTCTCATATCTGCGATGCGTATCGTGCCGGTGAGCTTGACCGTGTCGAGCTTGTCTACCACCACGCCAAGAACCGCGTGGATCAGGAGCTTCGCGTCGAGCATCTGTTGCCGCTCGACCCCGAGATGATCGCTATGGCCCACGGTCCGCGTAAGAACGAGACCGACGCCCCTAAGCGCATCTCGTCCACGTTCGAGTTCGTGCCCTCTCCCGAGCATGTTCTCGGCAAGCTTGTACCGTCTTATATCCTGACGGTCATCTACCAGGCCCTGATCGATTCGGCGGCTGCCGAGCAGGGTGCACGCCGCAAGGCCATGCACTCCGCGACGGAAAACGCCACCGCGATCATCTCGACCCTTACCCGCACGTATAGTCGCGTGCGCCAGGCTTCGATCACGACCGAGATTAACGAGATCGTCGGCGGAGCCTCAGCATTGGAGGAACAGTAATGGCTAATAACACCGTAAAGCTTGCGGTCGAGGAAGCCACCAAGAAGACGACTGCCGGTGATGGTCGCATCGTGCGAATCATCGGCCCTGTCGTCGACGTCAAGTTTGACGGCGCGGTGCCCCCGATCTACAACGCGCTCACGGTCGAGGCCGAGACCCCGATCGGTCATCTGAGCACGATCCTCGAGGTCGAGAGCCAGCTTCCGGGCGGCGTCGTCCGCACGGTCGCCATGTCCTCGACCGACGGCCTGCAGCGCGGCCTCATCGCCACCGATACCGGTGAGCCCATGAAGATGCCGGTCGGCCCCAAGACGCTCGGCCGCATTTGGAATGTCATGGGCAAGCCCGTCGACGGCAAGCCCATGCCCGAGGTGGAGGAGTTCTACCCCATCCACCATGCAGCGCCCCGTTTCGACGAGCTCACCACCAAGACCGAGATCTTCGAGACCGGCATCAAGGCCGTCGACCTGCTCGAGCCCTACATCCGTGGCGGCAAGACAGGCTTGTTCGGCGGCGCCGGCGTCGGCAAGACCGTTCTGATTCAGGAGCTCATCAACAACCTCGCCCAGGAGCACGGCGGCACCTCGGTGTTCACCGGCGTCGGCGAGCGTACCCGCGAGGGCACCGACCTGTTCCTCGAGATGAGCGAGTCTGGCGTTATCGACAAGACCTGCTTGGTCTATGGCCAGATGAACGAGCCGCCCGGAGCGCGTCTGCGCATCGGTCTGGCCGGCCTTACCACCGCTGAGTATTTCCGTGATCGTGGCCAAGACGTTCTGCTGTTCATCGACAACATCTTCCGCTTCTCCCAGGCAGGTTCCGAGGTTTCCGCACTGCTGGGCCGTATGCCGTCCGCCGTTGGTTACCAGCCCACGCTGGCAACCGAGATGGGCGACCTCCAGGAGCGCATTACCTCGACCAAGACGGGCTCCATTACCTCCGTCCAGGCTGTCTACGTCCCCGCAGACGACCTGACCGACCCGGCGCCTGCCACGACGTTTACGCACCTCGATGCCACCACGGTTCTTTCGCGTAGCATTTCGTCGCTCGGCCTGTTCCCGGCTATCGACCCGCTTGCGTCTTCCTCTGACGCTCTCGATCCCTCGATCGTCGGCGAGGAGCACTACCGTGTCGCCGTCAAGGTCCAGGAGCTCCTGCAGGAGTACTCCGACCTTCAGGACATTATCGCCATTCTGGGTATGGACGAGCTGTCCGAGGAGCAGCGCCTTACGGTCAACCGTGCCCGTAAGATTCAGCAGTTCCTCTCGCAGTCCTTCCACGTCGCCGAGAAGTTCACCGGCAACCCCGGTGTCTACGTCCGCGTCGAGGATACCGTCCGCTCTTTCGCCGAGATTGTCGACGGCAAGGCCGATGACCTGCCCGAGCAGGCTTTCCGCTATGCTTCCACGATTGAGGACGTGCGCGAGCGCGCCCGCAAGATGGGGGAGAAGTAGGTTATGCGTATCCGCATCGTGTGCCCCGTGAGCTGCGCCTATGAGGGCGACGCTGCGTTTGTGTCGATTCCGTCCACGGATGGCGAGTTTGGCGTTCTGCCTGCTCACTCCAGCGAGATCTGCACGATCGACCGCGGTTACGTTCGCGTTTCCGATAAGGCCATGGGCGCTGTCGACCACACGTTTGCCGTGGCCGGCGGCTATGCCCAGGTTGCGGACGATGTCGTGACCGTTCTCGCCGAGCGCGCTTGCGATTTGGCGACCGTCGATGCCGACAAGCTTAAAGCTGATATTCAAGGTTTTGAAGAGAAGCTGGGTAATTTGTCGGAGGATGATGCACGCCGCGCCTACCTCTATAATGAAATCGCATGGTGTAAGCTCAAGCTTGCCCAATAGTCAAACGATTTAGCGTTCGACCATTTGCGAACACATCATGCCCGGGATGGCCCAGCCATCCCGGGCATGCTTTTTGAAAGGGTAGACCTTGGATATTATCCGCGTTGAGGGTGGCCACGCCATCGGAGGCTCTGTGCCCGTTTCGGGCGCCAAGAACTCCGCGCTCAAACTCATGGCGGCAACGCTTCTGGCGCCGGGCAAGACGACGCTGCAGAACGTGCCCGATATTTCCGATGTTCACGTGATGGGCAAGGTGCTCAAGGGTATGGGCGCCACAATCGATGTCCTTGACGAGCACACGCTCGAGATTGATACCTCTCAGGTCGATTCTTGGGAGGCCCCCTACGAGCTCGTTGCCAAGATGCGTGCTTCCACCGCCGTGATGGGACCCCTGCTGGGTCGCTTCCATCGCGCCAAGATCGCCATGCCGGGCGGCTGCAACCTGGGTGCTCGCAAGATCGATATGCACATTCTTGGTCTTGAGGCCCTGGGCGTTGAGTTCGATACCGCCCACGGCTACATCAACGCTAATGCGCCCCAAGGTCTGCGCGGTACCACCGTCACGCTCGAATTCGCCAGCGTCGGTGCGACCGAGAACCTCATCATGGCATCCGTGCGCGCGCAGGGCACCACGGTTATCGACAATGCCGCCCGCGAGCCCGAGATCGTCGATCTCGCCAACATGCTCAACGAGATGGGCGCCAAGATTGTCGGCGCGGGTACGCCCGTCGTGACCATCGAGGGCGTGGAAGAGCTGCATCCTGTTACCCATCGCGTAGTGGGCGACCGCATCGAGGCCGGTACCTTTATCGTTGCCGGTGCGTTGATGGCCGACGATCGCGGTGTCGATGTCACGGGCTTTTGCCCCATTCACTTGGGCATGGTGCTCAAGAAGATGGAGCTCATGGGTATCGACTGCGAGCGTACCGACGACGGCGTTCACGTGAATCGCGCCGAGCGCATCAAGCCGGTCGACATCCAGACGCTTCCGTTCCCCGGCTTCCCGACGGACATGCAGGCGCAGATTATGGTGCTCTCCGCCCTTGCCGACGGCAGTTCCGTTATTACCGAGAACATCTTCGAGAATCGCTTTATGTTTGCCTCTGAGCTGGTGCGCATGGGTGCCGACATTCGTATCGAGAGCCATCATGCCATGATTCATGGCGTCAAGGGCTTCTCGGGTGCACAGGTTACCTCGCCCGATCTGCGTGGCGGAGCGGCCCTCGTCGTAGCGGGCTTGATCGCCGACGGGACGACCGAGGTTTCGGCCATCCATCACATCAAGCGCGGCTACGAGCAGTTTGTCGAAAAGCTGCAGGCGCTCGGCGCGCATGTCGAGCATGCTTCCGTCCCCGATCCCGTCATCTACTAATACAGGTTGCCTATGTTTAATAAAAAGCCCCTCGCGGATACCACCGCCCGAAGACCCTCAACTGGTGCGCAGGCCAAGATCTACAGTCGCGATAACGTGGCTCGCTATTCCGAGCGCGCTCGTCAACGTCGTCGTAGCCACACGATTCGTCACGTCGCGCTCATTGTCGTGCTTGGTGTGCTGCTGAGTGCCACTACCGCTGCCGGCCTGTGGTTTGCTACCATTATGGGCAAGCTCGGCGATTCTAATGTCATTACCGATAATCTGCGTCGGGTTCTGGTTGACACCGATGAGGCAAAGGATCCGTTCTACGTGCTGCTTCTTGGCACCGACGGCCGTCCGGGCGAGGATACGTATCGTGCCGACTCGATTATCCTGGCACGCATCGACCCCACGCAAAAGCAGGCGACGCTCATTTCCGTTCCGCGCGACACCAAGGTCGAGTACAAGGGCGAGACCATGAAGATCAACGCCTGCCATACCGTTGGCGGCGCCGAGGCCATGGTCGAGGCGGTCAACGAGCTGTGCGGTGTTCAGATTTCCCACTATGCCGAGGTCAGCTTCGACGGTATGCAGGCGCTGATTGATTCGGTTGGCGGTATCGACATTAACGCAACCGATGATGTTGACGACCCCGAGCACCTGGATATTAAGATTACCGCTGGCCAGCAGCATATGGACGGTGCCACCGCCCTTACCTATGCCCGCTGCCGCTACACCTATGCCGACGGCGATTACACGCGCATGCGCCACCAGCGTCAGGTGCTTGGCGCCCTTGCCAACCAGATTCTCAATAACTTCGATGCCACGAAGATTTTTGGCCTGGTTAATTCGCTGTCCGATATGCTCGTAACCGATATGAGCGTTCAGGATATCGTGGCTACGGTCAACGCCATGCGCGGTATGGATGTCGACGGCATCTACTCGGCCAACCTGCCCTCGTACGCCGACGACAGCACCATGATCGACGGTGTGAGCTACGTCTTTGTCTACGAGGACGAGCTCAAGGAAATGATGGAGCGCGTCGATGCCGGCAAGGATCCCAAGGGTCCCAACACCATGGGTCTTTCCGACGGTTCCAGCTCTACGATCGGCGACCTGAACAACAACACGTCTGACGACTACGCAAACGGTACCGCAACCTCATCGGTCAGCTCTGACGATTCCGATGACTCAAGCGATTCGAGCGATTCGGACTACTACGAAGAGCCGACCGGCGACGGCAACGGCTACGAGGCCAACTACTAGAGTTACGCGGTTTTACCAAACCGCGTAACCGCTTGACGCTGCGCGGGTCGCATTTGGACAATCTGACGTTCAACTTCAAGGGCGCGACCAGAAGGTCAGCGCCCTTTCGTTTCACGTCACCTTGTCTCAAATGCGACCCGTTCGCTGCCTGTCCTCAACCTGCGACGTTAGTCATTGGGGACGTTCTTAAACGACTGGTCAAAGGGGACACTCTTGATGCACTTGGCACTTGGGGACGTTCCTTATGTGCCGGCAGTTTGGGACACTCCTTGCGTCAAGAGGCTGGCGCGCGTCAACCTGTTTTCATTGCAGCAAAAAATCGCCCCGTTCTCGGTTGAGGACGGGGCGATTCGTCTTTTGGGCTTATGCGGCCAGTCTTATGCGAAATGGGCGACGAGCTCCTGCAGGACGTCGGTCATCTTGACGAGCGAACTGACCGGGACGAACTCGTTGACGCCGTGGTAGCAATAGCCGCCGGTGGAAAGGTTGGGGCAGGGCAGACCGCGGAACGACAGCTGGGCGCCGTCGGTGCCGCCACGAATTGGCAGCACTTGGGGCTCAACGCCGCAGGCAAGGTAGGCTTCCTTGGCAACATCAATAAGCTCGGGATAGTCACGAACGATCTCGGCCATATTTCGATACTGCTGCTTAATCTCGACCGTCACGCGCTCCTCACCCAGACGCTGGTTGAGCATCGAGGCAGCGGCATCAATAAGGTCGAGTTTCTGCTGGAACTTGGCGGCGTCATGGTCGCGGACGATATAGCGCGCTGTGGCGTGATCGACGGTCGCAGATACACCCTCAAGGTGATAAAAGCCCTCGTAGCCTTCCGTATACTCCGGGCGCTGTACGTAGGGGAGCAACGCGTTGAAGTCGCAGAACAGATTGCCTGCGTTGACCATACGGCCCTTAGCGTCGCCCGGGTGGATGGACTGGCCCTCAAAGCAGACGGTCGCCTCTGCGGCGTTAAAGCATTCCCACTCCAGTTCGCCGATGGGGCCGCCGTCGACCGTGTAGGCGTACTTGCAGCCAAAGGTATCGATATCCAACAGCTCGGCTCCGTGGCCGATCTCCTCGTCAGGGCAGAAGCAAATGCCGAGTGCGGGATGGGGCAGAGAAGGGTCCTGAGCGATACGCGCGACAAGCGACATAATCTCGGCGACGCCTGCCTTGTCGTCCGCGCCCAGCAGCGTGGTGCCATCGCTGCAGACCAGGTCCTCACCTGCGAGGTCGTTCAGGGCGGGAAGCTTGGCGGTACTCATGGCAACGGGCTTACCGTCAACCGTGCCGCAGACCAGGTCGCCGCCTTCGTAGTGTACGATGTGCGGTTTCACGCCGGCACCCGGTGCAACTTCGGTGGTGTCGAGATGGGCGATCAGGCCCAGGGCGGGCTTGTCCTCAGCGCCCGCACTTGCGGGGATATGCGCGCAGACATAGGCGTGCTCGGTCACGTGGGCATCTTCCGCACCAAGCTCGCGCAGCTCTTCAGCCAGCACGTTGGCAAGGTCAAACTGAACGGCGCTCGAGGGTACTTGGTCGCAGTTTGCATCCTCGGACTGCGTGTTGATCTGGACGTAGCGCAAAAAGCGCTCGAGGACATCGGGGTTCGTGGTGGTGTTTTCCATAAAGACCGCTCCAATCTTGGTCGTCGTGTGCAACAAGAACTCTAGCACGGTATGCCACGGCATACCGCGACGCTTGGATGGGGTAGAATCAGCCATTGAATGCAGAAGGGACGGAAGATCATGGATACGACAAATAGCTCGCGCGAACTACATCTGACGGTGGCGAACGAAGACTACTTGGAGTGCATGGTTCGCATTGAAAGCGAAGAGGGGGAAACCAACGGCGTTCGATCGGTCGACATCGCGCAGCGCCTTGGCGTCTCCAAGGCATCGGTCAATAAAGCGGTTTCGGCTCTCAAGGCATCTGAGCTTGTCGAGCAATCGCACTACGGCAAGGTGATCCTGACCGATCGCGGCCGCGAGGTTGGCACGGCTATCTGGTACCGTCATCGCCTCATCCGCACGTTTTTGGTTCAGGAGCTCGGTGTCGAATTTGAGCGAGCCGATTCCGAGGCCTGCATGATGGAGCATGCGCTATCCGAGGACACGATGAGCCGCTGGCTCGCCTATCTCGAAAAGCAGGGAATCAGCGTCGAGGAATAGCGGGATATATATGGATACGAGTTATTACAACCGCTTTGGTGCCGAGGAACTTACGCGCCGCTTGTCGAGCGAGACCTTGTTGGCGCAGGGCCCCATGGGCAGTGTTTTGTTGAGTGAGTACGATGCCGCCGACATTCCACCGGCGTTTTGGAATCTGGCAGAGCCGCAGACCGTTTCTCGTATCCATCGCTTGTATGTCGCCGCCGGCGCGCAGGTGCTCATTACCAATACCTTTCAGGCATCGAGCTATGCCCTCAAGCACGACCAGATTGCGCCGTCCGTGGCGGAGGTCAATCGCGGGGCCGTCGACGATGCCCGCCAGGCGCACCCTCAGCTACTGCTGGGCTCGATGGGCCCGATCGGTATTGAGTGGTTTGCCGAGGACTCTGTCGAGTATCGTGAAATCCGCGGCATTGCGCGCGAACAGGCGCACGCCTTGCTCAATGCTGGTGTTGACGGTCTGCTGATCGAGACGGTGACGTCTATCCGTAATCTGCAGCCCATGCTTGCCGGCGCCCGAGATGCCGCCGACGGCATGCCTGTTCTGGTGAGTTTTGTCGTTGACGATAAAGGCGACCTGCTGGGCGATGGCCTCAACATCGAGGCAGCCGTTTTGTACGCCGAAAAACACGGCGCAAACTCGGTTGGTGTTAATTGCTGTTCGCTTGCGGCCGCGAATGCGGCGGTGCCCAGGATGGTTGCATCGGCGACTACTCCCGTTACGGTGCGTCCCAACGTAGGCGATCCGGTCCAGACTCAGGATGGCCCCGTATGGCACGAGAATCCCGAAGCTTTCGCGCGCGCATGCATCGAATGGAGACATGCCGGCGCCGCAATGGTGGGCAGTTGCTGTGGAACCACGGCAATCACTACGGCAGCGATGGCCGAGGCGCTCGATATATAAAGGGCAAAACCGCTCCATACGGGGCGGTTTTTTTATTACGGGCTTTAGCCTGTGCGGGGCGCGCAGCGCGCCGCATCAGAAACCACCCGC
>CABUPE010000039.1 GCA_902493515.1 uncultured Collinsella sp. | reverse complement strand
AAATCCAAGGGTTATACCCTAAGAGCAAACCACCCCTTTTAGGGGTGGTTTTGATTCGAGATGGAGAAATGCGATTGCGCGTAAGAAAAAATGCGTGCGGCGCGCGTCGCGAGTATTACAATGAAGACCCGTAAGATGTGTATGGACAACTTCTACGGGAAGCGCAGGTAACTCAATATGACCAAGCATGTGTTCGTGACCGGCGGCGTGGTTTCGTCTCTGGGCAAGGGTATTACCGCGGCCTCGCTGGGCCGTCTGCTCAAGTCGCGCGGCTACAAGGTAACGATGCAAAAGGCCGACCCGTATCTGAACGTCGACCCCGGTACCATGAGCCCGTTCCAGCATGGTGAGGTCTTCGTTACCGAGGATGGTTACGAGTCCGACCTGGACCTGGGTCATTACGAGCGCTTTATTGATGAGAACCTGACCCGCGATTCCAACTTTACGACCGGTGCCATCTACAAAAGCCTAATCGCCCGCGAGCGTCGCGGCGACTTTTTGGGCGGTACCGTGCAGGTGATTCCCCACGTCACCAATGCCATTAAGGACAAGTTCCGCCGCATCGAGGAGCAGACCGGCTCCGATGTAGTCATCACCGAGCTGGGCGGCACGATCGGCGACATCGAGTCCCAGCCGTTTGTCGAGGCCATCCGTCAGTACCGCAAGGAGGCCGGCCCCGAGAACGTCTGCTACATCCACGTGTCGCTCGTTCCCTATATCGCCGCCGCCCACGAGGTCAAGACCAAGCCCACACAGCATTCCGTCAAGGAGCTCCGCAGCTTTGGCATCCAGCCCGATATTATCGTGCTGCGCTCCGACCACCATATCGATGACGCTATCCGCGGAAAGATCGCAAGCTTCTGCGACGTCGACACCGATTGCGTCTTTACCAACGAGGACTGCGCGAGCATTTACGATGTTCCGCAGCTGCTTGCCGAGCAGGACTTTGACCTGCGCATTTGCGAGCGCCTGGGTCTGGACCCGCGTGAGCGCGACATGAGCGAGTGGAACGAGTTCCTGCGCAAACAGAATCACGCCAACCATCACGCCGACAAGGTGAAGATCGCCGTCGTGGGCAAGTACACGCAGCTGCCCGATGCGTACCTGTCGGTTATCGAGGCCCTGCACCATGCGGGCGTCTTCTACGATCGCCATGTGGACGTCCAGCTGGTCGACGGCGAGAGCCTCGACGAGCAGAATGTCTCCGAGGTTCTGGGCGACGCCTCGGGCATCCTGGTCCCCGGCGGCTTTGGCAAGCGCGCCCTGGAGGGCAAGATCCTCGCGGCCGAGTTTGCCCGTGAGCACAAGATTCCGTATCTGGGCATTTGCCTGGGTATGCAGGTGGCCGTGTGCGAATTTGCGCGCAATGTCGTCGGCCTTGCCGGCGCCAGCTCCTCTGAGTTCGATCCGGATGGCCCGTATAGTGTCATCGATCTGATGAGCTCGCAGGAGGACGTGACCGAGAAGGGCGGCACCATGCGCCTGGGCGCCTATCCGTGCAAGCTCGCCGCCGATACCCTTGCTCGCGAGGCATATGGCGAGGAACTCGTCTACGAGCGTCACCGTCACCGCTTTGAGTTCAACAACGCCTTCCGCGACCAGCTCGAGGACGCCGGTTTGGTTATCTCGGGTCTGTCGCCTGACGAGCGCCTGGTCGAGATGGTCGAGCTGCCGCGCGACGTGCATCCGTGGTATGTGGCAACCCAGGCTCATCCCGAGTTCAAGAGCCGCCCGACCAACCCGCAGCCGCTGTTCCGCGAGTTCGTACGCGCTTCGATCGGCCAGCACGAGGGTGTCGACCGTCTGCAGGTGACGCCCATGAACCTCGCTACGGACTAAGGGTGCCGGCGAATAAGGAACATACCGAAGCTACTCCCTCGTCGCTCGCCGTGGCGGCGGGGGAGTATCTCGATTACCTCGCGGTCGAGCGGGGTTTGGCGCGCAACACGATTGCGGCCTATCGTCGTGACCTGACGACGTACTGCGCCTATCTGGAGCGGGCGGGTATTGTGTCTTTTGAAGAGGTGACTCGTCAGGTCGTGGAGGGCTTTGTCGCCGACCGTCGCGATGGGGGCTATTCCGATGCCTCGGTGGAGCGTGCGCTTGCAGCCGTGAAGGGCCTGCATGCCTTTTTGGTGCGCGATGGGGCTGTAGCCCAAAATCCAACGGCGGCGTTGCGCCTGCCTAAAAAGGCTGAGCGTTTGCCGGAGTATCTATCGGTGGAGGATGTCTCGGCTCTGCTCGATCAAGACTTCCCCGAGGGCGAGATGGGCTTGCGCGACCATGCCATCTTGGAAGTGCTCTACGGATGCGGTTTGCGTGTGAGCGAGTTGGTGGGGCTCGATGTGGGCGATATCCATATTGACGATGGCTTTGTACTCGTTCGCGGTAAGGGCTCAAAGGAACGCCTGTCCCCGCTGGTGGGAAGCGCGGCGCGAGCTCTGATGCTCTATGTAACTGAGGGACGTTCTCGCTTGGCGGCCCATGCCCGCGGAACCGAGACCTCGGCGGTCTTTTTAAATAAGAACGGACGTCGCCTGTCGCGCCAGGCCGTGCATGCGATATGCGAGCGGTATGGGCGTCAGGTGGGGCTGGTGGGGCTCCATCCCCATACCTTGCGCCACTCCTTTGCCACCCACATGCTCGCGGGCGGTGCCGACCTGCGTGTGCTGCAGGAGATTTTGGGCCATGCCGATATTTCGACCACGCAGGTCTACACGCATGTCGACCGCACGCAACTGACCGAGGTCTATCTGGCGGCGCATCCGCTGGCGCATCGTTAACACATCGCTGGCCTGCATATTTATAGGTATTTGGGGACGGGCCCCAGATTGCTGCGGCGTGCTTTTGCGCGCGCATGGGCAATCTGGGGCCCGTCCCATTTTTCGCCACTTGTCGTCGCGGTGGTGGGCCGCACGTGCCTTGGGTGGGGGAGTTTGGGGGCGATGTGAACGCCATGTAAAAGGACGCAAAAATCGCCTCAAGGTCAACTTGAAGGTTGAGGTTGAAAGGCGGGGTGCCACAGGTGGCATCCCGCCTTTGCTGTAAACACAACATATTGTGTTTTCGAACATATGCTCGGGGGTGTTTTGCAATATATGGTGGGTGGAGTGGTGGGGCGGGGTGGGGGAAGGTGTGGGGAAAGGTGTTGAAAAATGGGGCGGTTCCCCATATTATTAATGACGTCGACAGGCGGGGTGGTTCCCCGCGTACGTGCCATCTGAGTAACCGAGGGGAGGGCGCACATGGGAATGACTGGTGCATACGAGCGCAATCTCGATGCAAAAGGTCGTCTGTCCCTGCCTGCACCCCTTCGCGAGGAGCTTGGAGAGCACGTTCGCGTGTTCAAAGCCCTGGATGTCGATGCTCTGTACGTGTTCTCTGCCGAGGCCTTCGATAAGTGGGTCGAAGGACTCTTCGCGGGTCGTGAGGGCCACGAGGGTTTTAACCCGCGTGACATTAATGACCAGAAGCTCATGAGGGCGATCAACAAGCGCACCACGTCGATGGATGTGGACAGTGCCGGTCGTATCGGTCTTTCCGAGTCTCTCCGCAAGCAGGCGAACCTCGACCGCGAGGTCACGGTTGTGGGCAACTACGACCACCTTGAGGTTTGGGATCGCGCCGCGGCCGATGAGGACGATGACGATGAGGCCCTGCTGGACCTCTTCTTCTCGTAAGGGCAAGGCACGGGTAACGGATGGAGCGTGGGATCTTGACACAAGAATATCGGCATGAACCTGTCATGCTCGGCGAAGTGCTTGAGTCGCTGCGGCTAAAGAGCGGCTCCGTTGTCTGCGATTGCACCCTTGGCGGTGCCGGCCATTCGGTAAAGATGGCCGCGCAGGTGGGGGAGACGGGCCTTTTGCTCGGCGTCGATCAGGACGACATGGCCCTCGAGGCCGCTGGCGCCCGTCTGGACCGCGAGGTTCCCGGCGTTCCGCACCAGCTGCTGAAGGGCAACTTCGGCGACTTGGACGAGCTGCTTTGCTCGGCCGAGGTGCCCGGGGTCGATGGCTTCCTGTTCGATTTGGGCGTTTCGTCACCGCAACTCGATATCCCTGGCAGGGGCTTTTCGTATAACGAGGACGCCCCATTGGACATGCGGATGGATCCGGGTAATAACACCATAAACGCAGCTGAGGTCATCAACACCTATAACGAACACGACCTCGCCCGGATTCTACGCGTCTACGGCGAAGAGAAGTTCGCCTCGCAGATCGCGCGCGAGATCGTGCGCCGCCGCGAGCAAGAACCGATCGAAACCACCGGCCAATTTGTCGAGATCATCAAGGCGGGTATCCCGGCTGCCGCTCGTCGGCATGGTGGACACCCAGCCAAGAAAAGTTTCCAGGCCATTCGCATCGAGGTCAATCACGAGCTCGATGTGCTCGAACGAGGGCTTGATGCCGCCACCAGGTGGCTCAACCCGGGCGGACGTATCTGCGTCATCTCGTATCACTCGCTCGAGGACCGTATCGTAAAGAACCACTTTAAGGAGATGAGCCAGGGGTGCACGTGTCCGCCGGAGATTCCGGTGTGCGTGTGCGGCAACGTGCCGATACTCAAGGTCATCACCCGCAAACCCCTGGTTGCCCAGCCTGATGAGGTTGAGCGCAACCCTCGGGCGAGATCAGCCAAAATCCGCGTGGCGCAGCGTCTGTAGGCGTGACCGCGCGATATTGGACCTCCCGCTCGCACCATAAACGAAGCTTAAACACACTACCAACGTACTCGGGATGGGAGGCGGCATATCATGGGCTACAACACTTCAAGCGCAGCACTCGCCTATGATATGAACGCCATGCCCGCCTATCGTGAGACGCCGCAGGCCCCCGTTGCTCCCCGTGAGCAGCGCACGCCGCGCTTTGATGTCTACACGGGCGCGGGCCGTCAGGCAAACCAGGCGGTAAGCCCGGTTTTCATGAGCGTTCTTAAAACGTTTTGCATCATTGCGGCTATCTTCATGACGATCGGCGTCGCCCGCGTGGCGCTTGCCGGCGTTACGGCCCAGGTGCTCAACAGCAACGCCGAGCTTACCAACACGCTCGAAAAGGCGACCGATGAGAGCTCCGACCTGGAGGTCATGCATTCGGTCTATGGCGCCGACACGCGCATTCGCGACCTTGCGGGCGCTTATGGCATGGTGGAGCCCAGCGAGAGCGTTACACTTGACTTTTCGCAGGATGCAGCCGCGGGCGCCAACGCGACCGCGACCGCTCAGTAGCAAGACGGTAGCTGAGTATGACAAATGACTATCGCCGCGGTTCCGATGGGGGCCGCGGTTCTGGACGTCCCTCGTCGCGGGGACGTTCTGGTTATCAAGGAACGGGTCGGCAATCTTACAACGCCGGGCAGTCCCGTGGCAACGACCCGGCGTCGCGACTTCGCGGCTCGGGCGGCCCTCAAGTGCATAACACCAGGTCGCGCAAGAGTTCGTCGACCGAATGGCTCACAGGCGCGCCTCTGCCTCGCCGCAAAGCCGTCATGGGCTTCATCGGGCTTGGCTTGGGCTTGGGCGTCTTTCGCCTTGCCGACTATCAAATTGTCGAAGCCGATAAACTGCGCGAGCGTGCCGATGCGCGCCGCCTGCTTGCGCAGACCCTCTATGCCAAACGTGGCACCATCTACGACCGCAACGGTAACGTGCTGGCGTCGTCAGTCGAATGTCGCAACATCGCCGTGAACCCGCAGCTTGTCGAGGATGTTGACAAGACGGTGTCGGCGCTGGTCAAGGCAACTGGAATCGATAAAAAGACCTGCCGCAAGCTCGTTGAGTCCGATGGAACCTGGGTGTATATCAAGCGCCAGGTGGACGAAGACGATGTTGCGGCGCTGGAGAAGAAGAACCTGCCCGGCGTGCTTTTTGAGCAGGCCATGAAGCGCGTATATCCATACGGCAATCTGGCATCGCAGGTGCTGGGTGTAGTGAATGTAGACAACGACGGCTTGACGGGTCTCGAAAAGCAATACAACAAGCTTCTGACCGGCACGAACGGTTCTCTCGTACGCGAGCGCGCGAGGGACGGCAGCTATATCGCGGGCGGTGCCTATAAAAAGGTGGCTGCGGTCGACGGCGTTGATATTGTGACGACGCTCGACGTCAATATCCAGCGTGCGGCCGAGGATGCCCTGGCAGAGGCTGTCGAGAAGACAAAGGCCAAGAACGGCTCGGCGCTGGTCACCGATCCTACGACAGGCGAGATCTTGGCAGCCTGCTCGTATCCGACTTACGACCAGACCGATCTGGAAAACGCCAAGACCGAGGATATGAACTTGCGCCTGGTCACCGACGCCTACGAGCCCGGCTCGGTCTTTAAGACGCTCGTGGCGGGCGCCGGCTTCGACTTGGGTGTCGTGCGATCGAGTACGTCGTTTGAGGTGCCGGCGAGCATCAAGGTGGGCGACGATACCGTCACCGATGCCGACAAGCGCGACTACGCCATGACCATGGATGTGCGCGAGATGATGCGCCGTTCGTCCAACGTGGGCTTTGTCCTGGTGGGGCGCAAGATCGGTGCCGACGACTTTGCCACCTATGTGGACAAGTGGGGCATCGGTCACAGCTCTGGTGTAGATTTTCCGGGCGAGAGCCTGGGTATCGTCAAGGAGCGTGACCAGTATGACGGCGCCACGCTGGGCTCGATGAGCTTTGGACAGGCACTGTCTGTCTCGCCGATTGAGATCGCACGTGCCGTGGGCGGCATCGCCAACAGCGGCGTGATGATGACACCGCACTTCTATAAGTCCAGCAAAGGCGACGAGAAGGACTGGGGCGAAGGCGAGCGCGCGATTTCGGAGGACGCCGCATCCCAGGTGACATCGTGCATGCAGACGGTCGTGTCCGAGGGAACGGGCGTTGGCGGCGCGGTTGACGGCTATGACGTAGCGGGTAAGACCGGTACGGCCGAACGTGCCGACGAGAACGGCGGCTACCTCAAGGAGAACTACATGTCGTCCTTTATGGGCTTTGCACCGGCACAATCGCCCAAGGTGCTGTGCTATATCACGCTCGACGGAACGCCGAGCGGCTCAGATGCCGCTGCGGTGCCGTTCCAGTCCATTATGGCCAACGCGCTCGACGTGCTGGGTATCCCGCGCACGAGGTAGGGGGTTACAATCTTTGGGGCGTGGTTTGTTGTCCCATATGAGGGTGTTCACATGCCCTGCACCACGCATGTGCGGCGCTGGGATACAATACGCCGATAGCATTATTAGGTTTACAGGGGAGCTGCAATGATAGAGATCGCCGTCAACAACCTCGCGGCCGCAACAGGGGCCCGAACCGTGACGGGAGAAGCCGATCGGGTATGCCGCGGGTGCGTTATCGACTCGCGCCAGGTCGAGGAAGGGACGATTTTCGTCGCCTTTCCCGGTGAAAACGTCGACGGCAATGATTTTGCTTCCCGTGCCGTCCAGTCGGGTGCCGGCGCCGTCGTGATGACGCGTGAGCCCGAGGCCGAGCTGGTCTCGCTGGCGCAGGACAAGGGCTGTGCCATCTTGCTGACCGATGATCCCGAGGAGTTTCTGCTGCGTTTGGCGCACGCGTATCGCCTGGAGCTTGGCTGCCTGGTCGTTGGTATTACCGGTTCCATCGGCAAGACGACGACCAAGGACGTGCTCGCCGCCGTGCTCGCCAAGCGCTATCGTGTCTGGGCCACCAAGGGCAATTTCAATAACCTGATCGGCATGCCGCTCACGGTGCTTTCCGCTCCGGCCGATACCGAGGTCCTGGTGCTCGAGATGGGCATGAACCATTTCCACGAGATTGAGCGCCTGTCCCAGTCCGCCAATCCCAACCTTGCCATCGTGAGCAAGATTGGTACCTCTCATATCGGCATTTTGGGTAGCCGCGAGAACATCGCCCGCGCTAAGGCCGAGATTGTCCAGGGTATGTGCGCCGCCGGCGACTTCTTGCCGCTGCTGGTTTTGGGCGGTGAGGACGACTTTACGCCGTTCATTCGCGATACGTTCGCCCAGCCTGCTGGTATCGACGTGATGCTGGCCGGCGTCTCGGACGATGATGAGGTCCGTGCCCGCGACATTCGTGTTGATGACGAGGGCCGTCCGGTCTTTACGCTCGATTTTGGCCAGGGTGAGACGACCGATACCATGCTTGCCATCCCCGGCGTGCAGTCCGTCCCAAATGCCGTTAAGGCCGCTGCAGTTGCCTATCGCCTGGGCGTGACGCCCGAGCAGATCGATGCTGCCTTTAGAGGCCTCACGATCACCGGTCACCGCCAGGAGATCAAGCGCGCCAAGAGCGGTGCCCGCGTCATTGACGATTCCTATAACGCCAGTGCCGAATCCATGGCTGCTGGCCTCGATCTGCTGTGCTCGCTTTCGTGCACGGGGTCTCGTATGGCGATCCTGGGCGAGATGGGCGAGATGGGCGATGAGGCTCCTCGCATGCATGAGCTCGTGGGCGCCTATGCCGCCGCCAAGAAGCTCGACATGCTGGCGTGCGTGGGTGGTGAGCTGGCCCAGCTTATGGCCGATGCCGCGCGCATGATGGGCATGGACGAGGACCGCATCCAGGTGTTCTCCGATTATCAGCAGGTGCTCGACCGCATGGGCGGCGCGCTTGAAAAACATGATGTTGTACTGGTCAAGGGTTCCCGCTTTGTTGAGCTCGACCGCTTTGTGGAAGGTGTGTGCTAGCCCATGTTCGGCAATCCCTCGTATCCAACGTATCAGGCTTTTTTGGGGCTTGGCATCGCCGCTGCCATTGCGCTGCTGCTCATGCCGTGGTGGATCAAGCTGCTCAAGGTCGAGGGTATCGGCCAGCAGGTTCGTGCCGACGGCCCCAAGCGTCATTTGGTTAAGCAGGGAACGCCCACCATGGGTGGCGTTGTCATCCTCGTCGCGATCTCGCTGACCTGCCTGCTGATGGGCAAGCTCACCACCGAGCTCGTGCTCGTGCTGCTCGCCACGCTGGCGACCGGCGTGCTGGGCCTGATCGACGACCTGACCTCCGTTACGCATGGGCGCTCGCTCGGTCTGACGCCCCATGCCAAGATGATCGGCCTAACCATTATCTGTGTCACCTTTACGGTACTTGCCGTCAACTGGTGCGGCGTCGCCCCCGAGATTCGTTTTCCCGGCGGCCTGACGATTGACCTCGGTGTTCTTTCGACCACCATCTGTGGCCTTTCGTTCCCGTGGCTCTACATTGTCTTTTGCTGGCTGATGATCGCCGGTCTTTCTAATGCCGTGAACCTGACCGATGGCCTTGACGGTCTTGCTGGCGGCACCTCCATGATTGCCATGCTCGCCATGGCTGCCATGGCGTTTTTGCACGGAGACGTGAACCTGTCCATCTTCTGCACCGCGTGTGCCGGTGCCTGCTTGGGCTTTCTGTGGTTCAACTGCTATCCGGCGAGCATCTTTATGGGCGATACCGGCTCGCTTGCCCTGGGCGCCGCGTTTGCCTGCACGTCCATCATGACCAACACCGAGGTCGTCTCCCTCATCATCGGCGGCCTGTTTATCGTTGAGACCCTGTCGGTCATGATTCAGGTTGTCTACTTCCACTTTACGCACAAGCGCGTCTTCCTTATGGCGCCCATCCATCATCATTTCGAAAAGAAGGGCTGGGCCGAGACCAAGGTCGTCATCCGTTTTTGGATTATCGCTGCTGCCTTTGGTGCCGTTGGCCTTGCCCTGTTCTTCCAGTTGGGATAGTGGTCTTTCATGCCTCTTGCTGATGTCTTTAGCCTGCTCGTTTTGGGTCAGGGCAAATCCGGTCTCGATGTCGCCCGCTGGGCGCTGGCACATCCCGAGCGCGTAAGTGCCGTTACCGTGTATGGCGGTGGCACCTCTGAGCCCAATGACGCCACGCGTGCGCTCGAGGCTGCTGGTGCGTCGTTTGTCTATGGGACCGAACAGGTCGAGGGCGCCTATGACGTATGCGTGACGTGCCCGGGCATCTCGGAGTTCTCGGGCTTCTTTAAGGCCGGGCGCGAGCATGCCGCCCAGATTATGGGTGAGCCCGAGTTTGCCTATCGCCTGTCGCCCGATAACTGGATTGCCATCACGGGTACCAATGGCAAGACGACTACCACGTCGCTGACTGATTATCTGCTCAAGGCTGCCGGCGAGGCCAGCGTTGCTGTCGGCAACATCGGCGAGCCGCCGGTCAACGAGATTGACGGCCGAGCCCATAACGAGTGGTTTGTGGCTGAGCTCTCGAGCTATCAGATTGCTACGACAACCGAGCTCCACCCCCGCGTGGCGGTGCTGCTCAACATCACGCCCGACCACCTGGGCTGGCACAAGAGCCACAAGAACTATGCGCTTGCCAAGATCAAGTTGTTCGAGAATATGGTCGACGACGACCTCGTGGTTATCGACGTTGAGGATGCCGGCATCCATGAGTTCGATGAGTACATCTACATGCCGGGCCGCCGCATCTGCAAGGTCGCTTTTGACGAGCCCGAGGGTGCAGACGCCGCCTTTGTGCGTGACGGCAAGTTGGTCGTCCGCCTGAAGGGCGTCGAGACTCAGCTTGTCGCCACTTCCGAGCTCAAGATCTCGGGCCATCACAATGTCATCAATGCCCTATGTGCTGCCACGGCTGCTTTGGCCGTCGGTGCCGATCCCGAGGGCATTTGCCGTGGTTTGGCATCGTTCCAGCCGCTGGAGCACCGCGTTGAGCCCTGTGGCGAGATCGATGGCGTGCGCTACGTCAACGATTCCAAGGCGACCAACACCGATGCGGTCGAGAAGGCACTGACGGCATTTCCCGATGACGACGTGATCTTGCTGCTCGGCGGCCACGATAAGGGCACGCCGCTCACGGATTTCGCGCGCGTCGTTATGGACAACGTGCGCTCGGTCGTCTGCTTTGGCGATGCGCGCGAGCGCTTCACCGCCGCTATGGACGAGGCCGATGTCGATGGCGATGTGGGTATCGCCCAGGCGGATGACCTACGCGACGCCGTGGACGTCGCCCGTTCGCTGTCGAGCCGTGGTGACGTGATCTTACTTTCTCCTGCCTGCTCTTCGTTCGATGAGTTCTCGGGCTATGAGGAGCGCGGCCGCGTGTTTAAGGACTACGTGGCCCAGCTTGCCGCTGCAGCGAAATCACAAATGGAATAGGGGTTGCGGTGAGAGAGGAGAGCCCCCGACAAGGTATGAGGAGGCCCGACTCGGACCGTGCTTCCTCGCGGCGCAGCACACCGCGTTCCGGTCGCGGCGGGCAGACGTTTAGCGAACGCTATATTGCCGGCGTTCCCGCCCGTATCATGCGCCCCCGTTTGATATTCATGGCCTGCCTGTTTACCTTGGTGTGCTTTGGCCTGCTGATGGTGTACTCGGCGTCTTCGGTCGAGGCGCTGCACGAGAATGGCTCGGCGACGTTTTTTCTGTTTCGACAAGCCGCGTTTGCCGGAGTTGGCGTGCTGGCTATGGTTGCCATCGTGCGCATCTTGCCGGACAGTTGGTTTGGGGAAGACGTGCTCAGGATCTTCCTCATAGGCATGATAGGGCTACTGTTTCTGGTGTTCTTGGTGGGCAGCGGCAGCCGTGGCGCCACGCGCTGGCTCAACATTGCCGGCATTCAGTTCCAGCCTTCCGAGTTTTTAAAGCCATTTGCCATTGCGTATTCGGCCATCATGCTTGATCGTTTCTTTTCGCCCGGTGGCAACATCAACGAATTCCTTCGTAAGATGGGCATCTACTTGGGCATTTCGCTCTTTCTGATCTTTATCCAGCCCGATTTCGGTACTGTCCTGATCATCCTGTTGACCCTCATGTGCATGGCGTTGTTTGCGGGTCTCGACCCCAGATTTATCATCGGCGTGCTAATCTTCGGCATTCTCGTGATTGTGATTGCGCTTGTTGCAGAGCCGTACCGTATGGTGCGTATTCAGGTTGCCTTGAACCCTTGGGCCGACGAGTATGGTGACGGCTATCAGGCCACGCTTGCCATCATGGCCTTTGCCTCGGGCGGTCTGTTCGGCCGTGGCATCGGCAACTCAACCATGAAGTACTCGTATCTGCCCGAGGCGCACAATGACTACATCCTGGCCATCATTGGCGAGGAAGTCGGTTTTGTCGGAACCGTGCTGTTCTTCTTGGTGTTTGCGATGCTGATCTATTCGGCGTTTCGCATTGCCGAGCAGGCGACCGATCGTCGGGGCGCGCTTATGGCGTCTGGCTCCGCGGTCATTCTCGCGGTGCAGTTTTTGATTAACGCGTTGGGCATCCTCAACGTGTTTCCCATGACGGGCAAACCGTTGCCGTTTATTAGCTACGGCGGTTCGTCGATTATTGTGTCGCTTATGCTTGCCGGATTGATCCTGCGCGTTTCGTACGAGAGCGCCCGTCGCGATGAGTACGACCGTCGCCGCGAGAGCTTTGCCGTTATGGATGAGAGTACCGCTGGCGTGCCCCACGTGCGCGGCGAGCGGTCTTCGCGTAACGGTTTTACCGTCCTGGATGGCTCTGCGACCGAGCCGGCAGTCCGCCCGCGTCAGCGAACGGCGCCGCAAGGTCGTCCTCAGCGCCCCAGCCCTCGCAACGCGGGCGGCGGATATAATCGAATCGATTTGAACTCGGACCCGTCGGCGCGTCTGCGCACCGACGACCAAGGACCGCGTGTACGAAGGGACTACCATGACCGATAAGATGACCGTTGCTATTGCAGCCGGCGGCACGGCAGGACACATCAACCCCGCGCTCGCCTTGGCCGAAGAGCTGCGTGATCGTGGCCACCACGTTGTGTTCGTGGGCCAGTCGCGCAAGCTCGAGGGTCGTCTGGTCCCCGAGGCTGGGTTTGATTTTGTGCCCATTACGGTCACTGGCTTCGACCGCTCCCGTCCTTGGACGGCGCTGACCTCGCTGTGGCGTGTCAACAAGGCCAAGCGTGCGCTCGCTGGTCATTTCTCAAAGGTCGGCAAGCCCGACGCTGCCATCGGTTTCGGAGCCTATGTCGAGGTTCCGCTGCTGGGATGGTGCAAGGGCGCGGGCGTTCCGTATCTGCTGCATGAGCAGAACTCTGTTCCGGGCCTGGCCAACAAGATGATGAACTCCCACGCCGCCCGCGTGTGCATCTCGGTGCCGGCAGCGCGTTCGGTCTTTGAGCGCGAAGGTGACCCTGGCCACGTGCTCATGACCGGCAACCCCGTACGTCGCTCGGTGATCGAGGGCGATCGCGCTCGCGGCCGCAAAGCACTTGGCGTTCCCGAGGACGCTACGCTGCTGCTCGTCTTTGGCGGTTCACTTGGCGCCCAGCACCTCAACGAGCGCGTGGTTTCGCTCAAAAACGAGCTGCTTTCGCGCAAGAACCTCTATGTGTTGCATTCGACGGGTGCCGACGGCTTTGAGGAGACCGAGCGCGCTTTGGCGCTGACGCCCGAGGAGGCGAAGCGTTACCGCGTCCTGCCCTACATCGACAACATGGGCGATATGCTGGCTGCTGCCGATTTGGTGCTCTCGCGTTCGGGCGCATCGAGCGTGGCCGAGATTGCTGCGCTCGCCGTGCCTTCGGTGCTCGTGCCGTATCCACATGCGACGGCCGACCACCAAACCACCAATGCTCGTTATCTGGTCGACGCCGGGGCCGGCGTGCTCTGCGCCGATGCCGATATCGACGGTTCTGCCTTTGCCGATGAGCTGCTGCACCTGGTCGATGATGCGGCGGCGCGCGAGGCCATGCGTCAGGCGGCGCGTGGTCTGGCTCAGGATAGGGCCGCCGCTCTTCTGGCCGATGCGGTAGAGGGTTTGCGTTAGTTAGACGGGATATCGTCGGTCGTCCTCGCGCTGATGCGGTAGGTGCGGTACAGTTAACGGGTTACAGGCAGTGTTTACGCAAGGAGTACACGAGCACATGGCTGATTCCCAGACTGCAACCTCCGCGCCCGAGTTTAAGAGCGCCCACTTTATCGGTATCGGCGGCGCCGGCATGAGCGGCATCGCCCTCGTTCTGCACGAGCGCGGTTATGCCGTTACCGGCTCCGACCTTAAGACGTCACGTTATATCCGCCAGCTTACCCGCGCTGGTGTGAAGGTGCATGTGGGCCATGAGGCCGCCACGATCGACGAGGTCAAGCCCGACGTGGTTGTTGTCTCCACCGCTATTCCGGAGTCCAACCCTGAGCTCGTGCGCGCTCGCGAGTTGGGCATTCCCGTGTGGCCCCGTGCCAAGATGCTCTCTGCTTTGGGCCACGGCTACACGACTGTCGCTGTTGCCGGCACGCATGGCAAGACCACCACGTCTTCGATGTGCGCCACCATGCTCGACCGCATGGGTCTGGATCCGAGCTTCTTGATCGGTGGCATCGTCGAGGGCTATGACACGAACGGCAAGAACGGCTCGGGCGACTACTTTGTCGCCGAGGCCGACGAGTCCGACAGCTCCTTCCTGTTCCTGAACCCCAACGTTGTCATTGTGACCAACGTCGAGGCCGACCACCTCGATCACTACTCGGGTATCGAGGAGATCGAGGCGACTTTCGCCAAATTCATGAGCCTGGTGGGCGAGGACGGCACTGTCATCGTCTGCGGCGAGGACCCGCATCTGGTCGAGCTCGCCAAGTCGACGGGCCGTCACGTGCTTTCCTACGGCTTTGCCGAGAGCAACGACATCGTCTGCATGCACCCGGATGTCAAGGGCATCCAGAGTGACTTTATCGTTCGCTTTGAGGACGGCACTGAGCATGCTGTGGAGATCAAGAGCAATCCCGGTCGCCACAACATGCTCAACGCCACGGCGGTGCTCACCGTCGCACATGTCCTGGGCCTTGACATTGACGCCGCCGCCAAGGCGCTCTCGAGCTTTGAGGGCGTCCGTCGTCGCTTTACCCACGTGGGCGATATCGATGGCATCACCGTGGTCGATGATTACGGCCATCACCCCACCGAGATCAAGGCGACGCTTGCTGCTGCTTCGTCGCTGGGCTACAAGCACGTCGACGTCGTGTTCCAGCCGCACCGCTATTCGCGCCTGCAGGCCCTGTGCGACGACTTTGCCGATGCATTTGCCAATGCCGATAAACTGCTGCTGATTGATGTGTTCTCGGCTGGCGAGATGCCCATTCCGGGTGTCACCTCTAAGATGCTCGCCGATACCGTGCGCGCCAAGCATCCTGGCAAGGAGGTCGTGTACTGCTCCAGCCGTCTTGAGCTCAATCAGGAGCTCGAGCAGATGGTGGGCGAGGGCGACCTGCTGCTCACCATGGGTGCCGGTGACGTTACGACCGTCGGTCCCGAGTTCATTGAGTATCTGACTGCCAAGAAAGACGCTTAAGTCTAATGGGTCTGTTTAACGCCGTCATGGCGCTTTCGGGCATGATCGACACGGATGTGATCGAGGACGAGCGCCTTGCGCGTCATACGAGCTATCGTATCGGCGGCAAGGCCGACCTCTTTGTGACGTGCCATAGCTATCATGCCCTTCGCCGCGCCGTGGCGGTGCTCGATCGCGAGCAGGTGCCGTGGGTCATCATCGGCAAGGGCTCCAATCTGCTGGTTGCCGATGGCGGTTATCGCGGCGCCGTCATTTCGCTCGGACGTGAGTTTCAGCGCACGGTTGTTGCCGATGACGGTTGTACGCTGACGGTCGGTGCGGGCGTGATGTTTGCGCGCCTGGTCAACGATGCCCTGTCGCGTAGCCTCTCGGGCCTTGAGTTTGCCGTTGGCATCCCTGGTTCGGTCGGCGGTGCGATATCTATGAATGCCGGCACACGGACCGAGTGGATTGGCTCGCTGGTTGAGGATGTCGTAACGTTTGACCCGGCATCCGGTATCAAGCATTATGCGGGGTCCGAGATCACTTGGGGCTACCGCGAATGTAGCCTTCCCCGCAATGAGATCATCCTCGAGTGCGTGCTCAAGCTTAAACCGGCGCCCAAGGCCGACATTCGCGAGCGCATGGAGCGGTACCTGACGAGGCGCAAGCGTACGCAGCCCATGGGTCGCGCATCCTGCGGGTCGGTCTTTCGCAATCCGCCCGATGCGAGTGTGGGCAAGCTTATCGAGGATTGTGGATTAAAGGGTTTTTCAATTGGCGGCGCGGAAGTTTCGCCCGTTCACGCTAATTTTATCGTTAATAACGGAACTGCCTCGGCCGATGACGTTGCCGCGGTTATCAGACATGTGCACGGAAAGGTGAGGGAGGCGTATGGCATCGAGCTCAGACCGGAAGTTAAATTCCTCGGCTTCTAGAGCATCGAAACCCACCTTCCGCCGCGCCGGAGGGCGTTCCGGCGCGCCTGCCAAACCTCAACGCAATACCGTCGCGCATTCTAAGTCTGTCGGGCATGCTCGACAGACCAGTCGTCCGGTCGTCGGCTCGCAGCTCGGTAATCGTCCGGCCGCAAAAAAGTCCTCGCGTCCCTCGGTGACGTCAAAGCCTGTTATGGGCGCCAAACCTGCCCGTCCCATGGCAACTCCTAAGCCCTCGACGGGAACTAAAGCGCCGCGTCCAGGTCGCACGCTGGGCGCATCGAAACCGCGCTCGCTGACATCGGTCCCGGTTACCGTCAAGAAGCCTTCAGGTAAAAAAAGCGTCAACCCGTTGTCTTCACTTGGGGCGATGGTAAATAAAACATCAGACGCCGCTTCTGTCGTTACAGGCAAAGGCAAAATCGTGGGCGGCGTTCTGGCCGTCTTGGCCGTGCTCGTCGTCGTTGCCATCGTGGTGATTAACTCTGGATTGTTTACCGCCACTGATATTCAGATTCAAGGCAGCGAGCATGTGACGAAGCACGATGCTATCCAGCTGATCGATTTGCCCGAGGGAACGTCGCTTTTTAACGTCGATCCCGACCAGATTACCGAGGATCTCAAGCAGAACCCGTGGGTCTCGGGCGTGGATGTCCAGCGTCAGTTCCCGCATACGCTCATCATTACGCCTATGGAGCGCAAGGTCATCGCAATTGCCTATATCAGCTCCGATGACCTTGCCTGGGCCATCGGGGATGATGACACCTGGATCGCCCCACTGTCGACGTCGGTCGAAGTGGACGACCAGGGCAACGTCATCACGACAGGGCAGGGCTCAAATACCTTGACCGGAATCGATGCCGCGCTGGCGCTCGCTAAGCATTATGGCGCGGTGCTGTTGACTGATGTCTCGGCGGATGTCGCTCCGGTTTCCGGCCAGGCGGTGAACTCCAAAGCCGTTAAGGCCGGCCTGGATTATGTGCGTGGTTTTTCGAGCGAGTTCTTGGGACAAGTCAAGGATATTTCCACGCCTTCGGTCGAAGCCATCTCGGCAAACCTCAATAACGGCATTGAGGTGTCGCTGGGCGATTCGAACGATATCGCCAAGAAAGAACGCGTAGTCACCAAGCTGCTTTCGCAGGTAGAGGGCGTAACGTATATCAATGTGCGCTCTCCGGGCAACTACACATTTAGGAATGCTCCGACCTCGTAGCGCTGGTTGTTACTTTGTTGAGGGGCCATACCACGCCGTTTATCTGGTTTGTTTGGTTTTCACGGTCAATTATTTGACTGATACGTTCATAATGTGCAAACATAATACGGTTTACCTTTGCATTTACTTTCAACCTGAAGGTTAATGTGCGCAGGGGTCGACCCATGCTATGGCTATAACCTTTGTTCGGAGGACCGACATGCACGAGACAGAGATCAACAACTACCTTGCCGTCATTAAGGTGGTCGGCGTCGGCGGCGGCGGTACCAACGCGGTCAATCGAATGATCGAAGAGGGCATCCGCGGCGTCGAGTTTGTTGCCATCAACACCGATGCTCAGGCACTCGCGATCTCTGATGCCGATATCAAGGTGCACATCGGCACCGACCTTACCCGCGGCCTGGGCGCCGGCGCCAACCCCGAGGTTGGCCGCAAGGCTGCCGATGAGTCCCGCGACGACATTGCCGAGGCGCTCGCTGGCGCCGACATGGTGTTCATCACCTGCGGCGAGGGCGGTGGCACCGGTACCGGCGCTGCTCCCATCGTTGCCGATATCGCGATGAACGAGGTCGGTGCGCTGACCGTCGCCGTCGTGACCAAGCCCTTCACCTTCGAGGGCCGCAAGCGCAAGAAGAGCGCCGAGGAGGGCATTAAGACCCTCTCCGATTGCGTCGACACCATGATCGTCATCCCTAACGATAAGCTGCTCGACATCGCCGAGAAGAAGACCACCATGCTCGAGGCCTTCGCGATTGCCGATGGCGTCCTTTCCCAGGGCACCCAGGGCATCACCGACCTCATCACCGTCCCCGGTATCATCAACCTGGACTTCGCCGATGTTAAGACCATCATGAAGCAGGCCGGTACCGCCATGATGGGTATCGGTACCTCTTCTGGGGACACCCGTGCCGTCGATGCTGCCCAGCAGGCCATCTCCAGCCCGCTGCTCGAGAGTTCCATCGATGGCGCCACGCGCGTGCTGCTCTCCATCGCCGGTTCCAAGGACCTGGGCATCCAGGAGATCAGCGACGCCGCCGACGTTGTCGCCAATGCCGTCGACCCCGAGGCCAACATCATCTTCGGTACCGTTGTCGACGAGTCCCTGGGCGATCAGGTGCGTATCACCGTCATCGCTACGGGCTTCTCCGACTCCAACGTCAACCGTCAGGACGAGCTCTTTGCTGCTCAGCAGTCTCAGAGCAAGGCCGCTGCCTCCGCTGAGCCGCAGCGCACCGCTCCTGCCACGAGCCCGGCTCAGGCCGCTCCGACCCGCAACGTCGGTGGCACCGAGCTTCCTAACTTCGGCAACGATCAGTTCGAGCTTCCCGACTTCCTGAAGCGCGGTAGCTTCTAAGTCGTTCTTTGCATTGTTGTGCACAGGGGCGTGTCCGTATGGACGCGCCCTTTTTATTCAAGACTTTAGTCTGCTGGCCGCGCAGCGGCCAGCTTTAAACCACCCGCTACG
>CABUPE010000038.1 GCA_902493515.1 uncultured Collinsella sp. | reverse complement strand
ATCGGGACTTGCAGCGACGGACCTCAGGACGCTCTTACACCACGTCTGCGCGCGCCACCGATTCGAAGAGGTTGAAAGCCGTCAAACGCCCTTTACAGGGGGTTAGATAAATTGATTTTGAGCCCATTTTCGCTCAGAACAGGCCAAAAAATATGACACTTCTTTTGCAACAGTACTCATATTTGGCATTTTTTGACCACGGGGGCCAAAACCATGCCCCAAAACACAAAAGGAGGGGCCTCGTAAGGCCCCTCCTTAGGAAAGGGAATCGATTTATTCCACAGCCGTAGATTAATCCTAGCCGCTACTCCATCATATCGAGGACGGAAGGGCGAAGCTCGTTCTCGGCGGCCTCGGGATCGGTCTCGCGCAGGCGGTTGATGTAGCGGTTGTACCACATCACGGCAAGGCCCAAGAAGACAACCACGCCGCCAACGTTGTAGACCAGCGTCAGCCACAGCGGCTGATCGAGCGGAATGGTGCCGCAGATAAGCACGAAGCAGAAGACCACAAGCAGGAATGCGGCAACGACCAGGCCAAAGCTGCGCGAACCCATGCGGAAGCCACGGGGAGCGGCGTCAAAGTTCTTGCGCAGCATAAAGTAGGCAAGCAAAATCAGCAGCGGTGGGAGCAGAGCGGTGGCAGCCGTCATGTTGGTGACGATCATGAGCAGGTCGTCGAGGTTACCGGAGCCCAGGGCCGGGATGATCAGGATGGGGACGACGATGGCGAACTGCAGCCAGGCAGCGCGGGCAGGAATGCCGTGCTCGTTGAGCTCAACGATCTTGCTACCAAAGACGCCCTTGGGGATCTCGGTGAAGAAGACCTTGATGGGAGCGGAGGTCCACATCATGAGGGAGCCCAGCGTGGCGTCGAGAAGGATCAAGCCGATGGCGCGCGTAGACACTTCCATGGGAATGCCAAAGTGGGCAAAGACAGCGCCGAATACGTCGAAGATACCGGTGGAGATGGCAACGCCGCCCTCGGGGATGAACAGGTTAACCAGCAGCGAAGCGCCTGCATACAGAAGGCCGATGGTCAGGCCGGCGATAACGACGGTGCGCACGAAGGCCTTGACGCCACCCTTAAGGTCGTTAAGGAACACGCCGACAGACTCAGCGCCGCCAACGCCCTGGATGATCCAGGCAAGCGTACCGAAGAAGCCCCACGCAGTTGCGAAGTTGCTCATGTCGGGAGCCATGTTAGCGGGAGTAGGAGCCGTAGCGAACTCAACGCCGCCAAAGGCAGCAGCCAGGGACAGCAGGATGAACACGGCGGTCAGGCCGAGAGCCGCGGTCGAACCGAAGGAGGAAATGGAGCCGATCCACTTAGCGCCCTTGGTCGAAACCCACGTGGCGATAGCAAAGACGACGATCTCGATAATGGTGATCCATAGCTGCGAAAGCTCGGCGTTGGCACCAAAGAACACGTAGCTCGCGTAGATGATGACGTTGGGCAGGACGGACGCAAAGAAGAACAGGTTAACGAACCAGTAGCTAAATGCCGTCAGGAACGCCCAGCGACCACCCATCGAGGTCTTAACCCATGCGTACACGCCAGACTCGGAGTCCTTGTTGAGGCCGACGAACTCGGCGGTAACCAGGGTATAGGGGACAAAGTACAAAAGCGTGGCGAAGAAGAACGACGGCGCAGCTGCCAAGCCGATGGCCGCGTTGTTGTTGATGATGTTCTTGATACCGAACACGGCGGCGACCGTCATGCCCAGCAGAGCGAACGAACCAATCGTTCCTCGTTTTTCAGAGCTCATAAGCCCTCCCAATCATCTGTTAAATGTCATCTAAAACCGTCCGAGCTGCAAGTGCAAACACGGACGGCGCACCTGCTAAGGGGAATGGGGAAAAGGGAGTCAACAAAGCCATCCCCCTTAACGGCGCGAAGCAAACGTCCAGGCGGACGAATACTACTTGTTGGGGAAGGAATAACCTTCGACTGTCACGTGCAGTACCACGACGCGGGGATCCGCGGCATCGGCCACGACACGGTAGGCCTCGTCAATTTCGACGACGGCAACGCCGCCGGTGGGAATCGTCACGGTCTCCCCCGTACCCTCAAAGCGCTCGCGATCATCGATATCGCTGTAGGCGCGCGTACAGGTAAGATCGGCCTTGGAAGCCACCTCAACGGTCAGATTGCCGTCGAGCGGGGCGAGCACGGCATGGTAGCGACGATGACCGACCAGATCGGCAGTAGCCGCCTCGTGGGCGTTCACCCACCAATACACCAGCGAGTCGCCGATAGAGTACGCCACATCGTGCTGCAGTTCAGAAACGCCGTCGAGTGCCTGACCGGTACGCATCCACTTCTTGACGGACTTCATCTGGGCGTCGAAATCGGCACGCGAGTTAAAGATATGCATGACTTATGCCTCCTTAATGGGTGCCAGCGCCTGAGCCAGATCGGCAGACGTCAGCGGTCGCAGGGACACCTCAAAGCTGAAGCTCTCAAAACGGGTGCGATAGGAATCGAGCACCTCGGAACCCCAAGAGTTCGAGCCAAGGCCGAGCAGCTGGTCGTTGATGTTGACCGTAACCGTGTCGCCCGGGACAAGATCGTAGACATGCTTGGCGTTATCGATAGCCTCGCAGCTATAGGGCCATGCGGAGAACGAGAACGGATTGGAAGCGGCGTCGCTCGGACGCGTCACGACCAGACCGTCACCGTGGCTGGAGCGCAGGGCGACCCAGCGGGTACCCTCGCGGTTGGCGCAGTCCTGGGGCATAACGTAGGGCGTGAACATGTCGTCGACCGTAGTGCGGTAATGACCGACCGGGTTGGCGCGCAGCGAGTCCGGATAGTTCTCGCCCGGGCCGTGGCCATACCACTCGACGGCACGATCACAACCGGGAACCTCGAAGGAGATGCCGATGCGCGGGATAATGTCCGAATAGTCGCCGTAGGGCTCGCCGGAAACCTTGAGGTCGACGCGGCCACTCGGAAGCACGGTATAGACGAGCTCGACGCGCATGCCGAACGCGCGGACGGGAGGAGCGATACGCTGGCTCACGGTAACGACGACCGCATTGCCGTCCTGCTTCCAAGAAACATTGCGGGTAGACGTCTGCATCACATCGATGAAGTTATCCTTCCACAGGGAGTCGTACTCCTGGGCGTGGTTATCGACGAGCGGATGCCAAAAACCAACCTGGGGACCGGAGGTCATGACGTCGCGACCGGATGCCTTCCACTCGCTCACGGTACCGTTGACCTTGCTGAAGGTCAGCTCGCCGTTGAGGGAGCGAATACGAATCTCCTGCTCGGTCTCCTCGACCGTAAGCTCAGGACGAGTGGGGGCGGCAATTGCCGGCGCCGGATGGTTTGCGATGGCAAACTGGCTTGCACCCAGTTGGAACATCGGCTCGCACCAGGCGTGAGCCGCCATGGTGTAGGCGTGCACAGTCAGCAGGGTCTCGCCCACTGCGGCCTCGCGAATCACCAGCGGAAGCTGGACGGACTCGCCGGGGGCAACCGCACCGGGCATGAGCGTCTTGCGGCAGACCACGTCGCCGTCCACCAGGGTCTCCGCCGACAGGCAGACATCCTCGAGGGTGGTAAACCAACGCTTGTTGGTGACGGTCAGCTCGCCCGCCTCGGCATCGTAGGCCATGCGAACCGGGCAGATGACCTGGCCGTACTCGGTAAGGCCCGGGCTCGGCTGCTGCCAGGGGAACACCATGCCGTCGATGCAGAAGTTGCTGTTGTTGGGGTAATCGCCGTTGTCGCCGCCATACATGTCGTAGGCAACGCCGTCCTCGGTCACAGCAGCCAAACCGTGGTCGCACCATTCCCAAATAAACTGGCCTTGGATGCAATCCCAGCGATCGAAGACCTCCTGGTACTCGGACAGGCCTCCGGGACCATTACCCATGGAGTGGCCGTACTCGCAGTTGATGCGCGGCTTGGGGAACGGATGCTCGCCAAAGTCGTTCATCTGCGACACGCGGGAGTACATGGTGGAAATGACGTCGACGGTATCGGCGTTGCGATCCTCCTCGTAGTGGACCGGACGACCGTCGAGCTCGTGAGCTTTGGCGTACATCGCGCGGATGTTGCAGCCATAGCCGCTCTCGTTGCCCATCGACCACATGATGATGCACGCGTGGTTGCGTTCCTGCATCACCAGGCGCTCAACACGGTCAACGTAAGCCGGCTCCCAGGCAGGGTCGTCGGTGACCAGGGCGATATTGCCGATATTCTCGAAGCCGTGGCTCTCCATATCGGTCTCGGCGACCAGCATGATGCCGTACTCGTCGCACAGCTCGTAGAAGCGCGGATCGTTGGCGTAGTGGGACGTGCGCACCGCGTTGATGTTGTGCTGCTTCATGAGCTCCAGGTCGCGGCGCATGCGCTCGAGACCCACGGCGCGGCCCTTGTGATCGTCGTGGTCGTGGCGGTTGACGCCATGCATCTTAAAGTAGGTGCCGTTGAGGTAGATATGATTGCCCTCGACCGTCACCTCGGCAAGGCCTTGGCGATGCGGAACGTACTCGCTGACCTCGTCGCCGTCGTAGACCTCAAGCGTAAGGTCATAGAGGAAGGGGTCCTCGGGGTTCCAGAAGTGGGCATCGGCAACGCTGCACTCGGCATGGCCGTCGACGCACTCGCCCGTAGCGACCACATTCTGGCCATCGCTGAGCGTATACACGACGCGACTTGCGCCCTCGGCAACCGTATCGAGCGTGATCAGAGCGGCATCGCCCTCGCGGTGCGTGCGGAACCTAAAGTCGACCAGATGCGCGGCGGGACGCTGCATGAGGTACACATCGCGGAAGATGCCCGATGCCCACCACATGTCCTGGTCCTCGATGTAGCTACCATCGCTGTACTGCAGAACCTTGACCGCAAACAGGTTGTCGCCCTCGACGAGCGCGTCGGTCACGTCAAACTCGGCGGACAGGCGCGAACCCTTGGTCATGCCGATAAACTTGCCGTTGACATACAGCTCGCCGTAGCTCTCGATACCGTCGAAGCGAATAATCTCGCGAGCGCCGGCAGGCACGGCGGGAAGTTTGACGATGCGCTGGTAGACGCCCGTAGGGTCGTCGGAGGGAACGAACGGCTGATCCACCGGGAACGGAAAACCCTCGTCGGTGTAGGCAAGGTTGCCATAGCCGTCTACCTGCCACAGGTGCGGAACCTCCACGTGATCCCACTCGGGCTTGTACGTGCAAAGTGCTTCGTTGGAGACGGCCGCGGGGCCCTCAAAAAGGCGGAACTGCCACGAGCCGGACAGCTGGACAAATCCGCGCGACAGCTCGCGGCTGTACGTAGCGGCGAGATCGGCGGCCTCATAACCCATAAAGTACGCATGGGGTGCCAGGCGGTTCCTGTGGGTGAGCGCTTGGTTTTCCCAATCGTTAATGGCGTCCATGGTGATGCTCCTTCGTCATCGTAGTGCTTCTTTGTGCAACCGGTTGTCCTTATCTTACGGGCGGTACAAAAATCTGTGCAACCGGTTGTCCGCCGAACGGTCGATTTTGTCGGATTAACGGTGCAACCGGTTGTACAACCGCGACACTTATGTCACCCTGAGTATCGAAACTCAGCGCAAGACATCGTTCTTAAGCTCGTAGGCAACCCCCACGCCCGCTGATATCTCACCCATACGAGACGTATTCGATTGCGGCTTGGTTGCAAAACGACACCGGTCACCGGATATCATGAACGCTGTTCAGGCGCACTATAGTAAGCTGTATCCGCACCAGCCCGTATCAGCGACAACATCGACCGCATTTTCCAGGAGACGCCATGACCCAACCAGTTCGCACCGCACCTACGCTTGCCGAGGTTGCCGCAGCTGCCGGCGTGTCGCGCTCCACGGCATCGCGCGCTCTCAACGATTCGCCCCGCATTAGCGAGGAAACCAAAAAGCGCGTCCGCGCGGCGGCCAAGGAAGTCAATTTTGTCCCCAACGCTCGTGGCCGAGCGCTCGCTGTCGGGCGCACGGAAATCATCGCCGTACTCGTGACCGAGCCCCTGAGTGAACTCTTCAGCGACCCCACCTATAGCGAGTTTTTGAGCGGCATTACCGAGGAACTGTCGGAGTCGTCCTATCTGCCCGTTATCTTGCAGGCGTCTTCTACGCATGAGCGCAACCGCGCACGCGAGCACTTTGAGCGCCGCTCGTTCGACGCCGTGATCGACGTCTCCCCCTACAAGGGCAGCGAGCTGCTCGAGGTACTGCGCGAGCTGGGCGTACCCACCGTGTTGTGCGGCCAGCTCGAGGGCCACCCCTATCGCGATGTGTTTTCGACGGTCTATTCAGACGACGAAGAGGGCGGACACTTTGCGGCACTCGCCATGAAGGAACGCGGACGCAAAGATATCGTCGCCGTGTTGGGACCGCAAGACAACCCCGCTGTTGTCGACCGCCTGCGCGGCTACCGTGCCGTCTTGGGCGAAGACCTCCCAGACGCAAACGTTATCTATACCGGCTGGAACAACGGAGACGGCTATCAGGCCATGCACCAGATTCTCGCGCGCGAGATTGCTTTCGATGGCGTGCTCTGCGGATCGGACCGTATCGCGGCTGGCGTCATCACCGCACTCAACGAGGCAGGCCTATCCGTTCCGGCGGACGTTTCTGTCGTCGGCTTCGACGATCACGAGATTGCGACGCGCTGCGTCCCCGCGCTCACGACCGTCCGCCAGCCCCTGCGCGAAGAAGGCCACATGGCCGCCAACATTGCGCTCGACATGATTAAGGGTGCCGAGCCAACCACCTCCGTGATGCACATGCAGCTGATCCAGAGAGACTCGCTATAAGAAACTGGGGCAGGCTTTTCGCCAGACAGTTGTTGCGGAAAGCCTGTCCCGTTTTGAGCGCTCGTTCTGGGGCACAGTTTCCGTTAGACAGCTCAACCGGAAACTGTGCCCCATTATTTTGCCGAATTCTGGGTCGCGCTTTCCGCGACGCCCGGTCATCCCAAGCCCTCTCAACCTCGGCGCATAAAAAACGAGGGAAGGCACGCGTCCTTCCCTCGTTACGGGCAATATGTAGCCGCTCGCCTACATCAGGCGCAGGCTGACGTCCTTGAGCTGGGCACCGCTAACGGCACTCGGGGCGCCCGACATAAGGTCAGAGCCGCTGGCCGTCTTGGGGAACGCCATGACGTCGCGGATGGAGTCGGAACCGGTAAGCAGCATGCACACGCGGTCCAGCCCCAGAGCGAAACCGCCCATCGGGGGCGCACCAAACTTGAGGGCCTCCATGAGGAAGCCGAACTGAGACTCGGCGCGCTCCTCGGTAAAGCCCAGGAGCTTGAGCATGGACATCTGCATCTCGGCGTTGTGGATACGCATACCGCCACCGCCGGCCTCAAAGCCGTCCATGACAAAGTCGTAGGTGCACGAACCGGCTGCCAGGGGATCGGCCTCGATCTTGGCGATGTCGGTCTCGGTCGGCAGGGTAAAGGGCTGGTGCTCGGCAGCATAGGCCTTGCGATCCTCGTCCCAATGGAACAGCGGGAAGTTGACGACCCACAGGAAGTCGTGACCCTCGCGCTTGATCTCAAGCGCATTGGCCATGTGCGAACGCATACCGCCCAGGATCTCATCAGAGAGCAGGCGCGGGCCGGCGGCGAACATCACAAGGTCGCCGGGCTCGACGTCCATGCGCTCGCGCAGAGCGGCCATCTCCTCGTCCGAGAAGAACTTGACGATGGGGCTGTTGATGGAGCCGTCCTCGCGGAAGGCGATCCATGCCAGGCCCTTGGCGCCAAACGTGGAGGCCACGCCGGCGAGCTTATCGATCTTGGCACGTGCCCAGGCACCGGCGCCCTTAGCGTTGATGGCCTTGACGACAGAGCCCTCCTCATTTGCGGCGGTCGCAAAGACCTTGAACTTGGAGTTGGCAAAGATGTCGGTCAGGTCGACCAGGTGCATGCCATAGCGGGTATCGGGCTTGTCGGAGCCATAGGTGTCCATGGCCTCCCAGTAGTCCATGCGACGCAGCGGCGTGGGCATCTCGACGCCCATGCGACCGAAGGCATCGGCAAGAACCTCTTCGAGCGCGCTCATGACATCGTTCTGGTCCACGAAGGACATCTCGATATCGACCTGGGTGAACTCGGGCTGACGGTCGGCACGCAGGTCCTCGTCGCGGAAGCACTTGGCAACCTGGTAGTAGCGCTCGACGCCACCGACCATGAGCAGCTGCTTCAGAAGCTGCGGGGACTGCGGCAGGGCGTAGAAGTTGCCCGGCTGGATGCGGCTGGGAACGATGAAGTCGCGGGCGCCCTCGGGCGTGGACTTGAACAGGGAGGGCGTCTCGACCTCCATGAACTCACGGTTGTGCAGTGCCTCGCGAATGGCAAAGGTAAAGTCGGAGCGCAGCTTGAGGTTGGCCATCATCTCGGGACGGCGGAGGTCCAGATAGCGATAGCGCAGGCGGGTGTCCTCGCTGGTCTCGATGCCGTCCTCGATCTGGAACGGCGGGGTGACGGACGTGTTGAGAACCTCGGCGTGGTCGGTCAGGACCTCGATCTCGCCGGTCGCGAGCTTGGTGTTGGTGGTCTCCTCGCCACGGGAGCGCACGACGCCGTGGATCTTGATGGGCCACTCGGGACGCATGGTCTCGGCGATCTTAAAGGCGTCGCCGTCGGAGTGCTCGGGGTCGAAGGTGAGCTGCGTGATGCCCTCGCGGTCGCGAAGATCGCAGAAGATAAGGCCGCCGTGGTCGCGGCGACGGCTCACCCAACCGGTGAGGGTGACCTCTTCGCCCACGTTCTCGCGGCGAAGCTCGCCGCAGGTACGGGTGTGCATGGAATGCTCGTCGATGGGACGGGTCTGGCTCATACCAGTGATCCTCCTTTATGGATCTGTGCCGCCCCGTGTCGTTCCGGGCGGCGTCGTACAGATTTGCCCAGCCTGCGTAAACCGCGCAGCCAGACATGGCGTTCTATCTTATCGCACCTGTGTCGATGTGCCGCGGAAAAGTAGCTCCTGCCCAAAGACTTGACGGAGACGAAACAATTGACGCACCGCGGCACCTGCCCGCGCTCGTCACGTGCGACAATATGCCCCAATAAAACAGCACTTGGAAAGGCCCGTCATGACTGCACGCCTCATTGTTATGGATATCGACTCCACGCTCATCAACCAGGAAGTCATCGACCTGTTGGGCGAGGAAGCCGGCGTGGGCGAGCAGGTAGCACAGATCACCGAACGCGCCATGCGCGGCGAGCTTGACTTTAAGCAGGCGCTCGAGGAGCGCGTGGGGCTGCTTGCCGGCTTGGATGAGAGCGTGTTCGAGCGCACCTTTGAGCGCGTGACGTTTACTCCCGGCGCGCTGGAGCTTGTGCGCTCGGCGCACAGCAAGGGCTGGAAGGTCGGCGTGGTGAGCGGCGGCTTCCACGAGGTCGCCGACAAGATCGTGGCCGCCGCGGGCATCGATTTTTGCCTGGCCAACCGTCTGGAAGTCGTGGACGGCAAGCTCACCGGCAAGCTGGCGGCAGACATTGTGACCAAGGAGTCCAAGCTCATCCAGCTGCTGGATTGGGCGGTTGAGTGCGGTGTCGACATGGCCCACACCGTCGCGATCGGTGACGGCGCCAACGACATCCCCATGATTCAGGCCGCGGGCACGGGCATCGCGTTTTGCGCCAAGCCCAAGACGCGCGAAGCCGCCCCGTTTGCCATCGATGAGCGCAACCTGATGCTCGCCATGGACATCATCCTGCGCGACTAGTCGATCCTTCTAACAAGAGAATCAGTCTGTCCTATAGTTTCCGAACAATTTTGTCTTAGTGTTCGGAAACATACCCTTTGAGTGCTAGACTTTGCGCCGTCGAAGGGAACATATATGGATAAGCGAGATCTTGAGCAATTGCTGAGCGATGTTGCCGACGGAGTAGTCACCCCGGCAGTCGCCCTCACGCGCCTCCAGACGGCGCCAACCGCCGATCTGGGTTTTGCGCAGCTCGATCTTTCGCGCGGGGTGCGCCAGGGAGCCGGCGAGGTTGTCTACGGCGCCGGTAAAACCGCCGAGCAGATTGCCGCCATTATCAAAGCATTACTCAATGCCGGCCAGGTGCGCATCCTGGTCACGCGCCTGGACGCCGAAAAGGCAGCCCGCGCCTCGAAGCTCCTCGGCAACGGCATCGACCTGGGATATGTCCCAGACGCACAGCTCGCCCTCGTGGGCGGCAAGCCCTCCCCTACCGGCAACGGACGCATCGTTGTCGCCTGCGCCGGTACGAGCGACCTGCCCGTCGCCGAGGAAGCCGCGTTGACGGCCGAATTCTATGGCAACGAGGTCGACCGCCTCTACGACGTAGGTGTCGCAGGCCTGCACCGCCTGCTCGCGCATGCCGAGGAACTTGCCCAGGCGCAGGTGGTCATCGCCATCGCCGGCATGGAGGGCGCCCTGGCGAGCGTTATCGGCGGTCTGGTGAGCTGTCCGGTCATCGCCGTTCCCACCAGCGTGGGCTACGGCGCAAATTTTGGAGGCGTAGCCGCGCTGCTCGCCATGCTCAACTCCTGCGCCAGCGGCGTATCGGTCGTCAATATCGATAACGGCTTTGGTGCCGCCTACCAGGCAAGTCTTATCAATCATCTGAGCGCCGGCACATCCTGCGCCCGTTAAGGAGCATTCCATGTCCAACCATCAGCACACGCTTATCATCGACGGCACTTCGGGCATCAGCGGCGATATGACCGTCGCGGCCCTGCTCGACCTGGGCGCCAGCGAGGAGCACCTGCGCGAACAGCTCGCCACGCTGCCGGTCGACGGCTTTTCGATCGCTGTAACGCGCGTAAACAAGCATGGCATCGACGCCTGCGACTTTGACGTTCAGTTGGCAGAGGGGCTCGAGAACCACGACCACGACATGGCCTGGCTCTACGGCAACGAAGCAGCTGCCGAGCACGCACATGAGCACGAACACCATCATCATGACCATGACGAGCACGAACACGAGCACACGCATGAGCATGAGGCCCACGGCCATGGCCACGAGGGCCATCATCACGCCCACCACCATCACCACCGCTCTTTGGCGGACGTCACCGCCATCATCGACGGTTCACAGCTAAGCGATGGCGCCAAGCGTCGCGCCCTCGCCATTTTTTCCGCACTCGCCGCTGCCGAGGCAAAGGCTCACGGCAAAACGCCCGACACCGTCATGTTCCACGAGGTGGGCGCCGTCGACTCCATCGTCGACGTCTGCTCTGTCGCCATCTGCCTCGACGACCTGGGTATTGAGGACATCGTAGTCGAGTCGCTCTCCGAGGGCCACGGCACCATCCGCTGCGCCCACGGCCTCATGCCCATTCCCGTCCCCGCTGTCGTCAACCTGTGTCAGGCGGGCAATATCGCCCTCACGCCTGCACCGGTCGCCGGCGAGCTCGTGACGCCCACGGGCGCCGCCATCGTCGCCGCGCTGCGCACGTCCGAGCACCTGCCGGCCCGCTACCGCATCGAGGCCGTCGGCTACGGCGCCGGTAAGCGCCCCTACGAGGGTTGCTCCGGTACGCTCCGCTGCCTGCTCGTTGACGCGGACGCATAACCATGGATGCCCGCAAGGCAAAAAGCCGTGCCGCCATCGTTGCGGCGTTTTCCGAGCTCCTTCGCGAGGAGGACTACGGCAAGATCACCGTCGGCGACATCATTGCTCGCGCCCATGTGGGTCGGGCCACGTTCTACGGCCTCTTCAAGAGCAAAGATGACCTGCTCGCTGAGCTCGTGCGCGACATCTGCACCCATGCCCTCGACGATGACGGTACGCCCCTCGATGACCCGCTCGTACAGGTCGAGCATATCCTCAACAACCTCTGGGAGCGCCGCCAGGGCGTTCGAGCCCTCGTAGCCGGCGCCGGCTCACGCGTCTTCGCCGACTGCCTCCGCAAGACCATCATGTCGCGCGCAGCCGAAACCGTCCCTACCGACCCAAACGGCCCCGCCGCCACCATGGACCGAAGCTTCCTACTACACCACATAGCCTCAAGCTTCGTAGGAATGGTCCAATGGTGGGCCTGGCACAACTTCCAAGCCCCAAAAGAGGACGTAGCCAAAGACTACCTCTCAGCCATAAAACCCCTCTTCAACTAAGTAAGAACCTCATCCCAAAGCATCGCCCCAACCCAGGCCGCCACGCATCCCAAAGCGTCACTCGCACTTCAACGCCCCTACCAGCAACAAGCCCCTCCCATCCAAATTCAGATATATATGTCGGGTTGCTTGTTCCAACGCGACTAAGATCCCGCAGCTGTCCGCATGGGGTAACTTCCCAGCGCATTCCGCAGGACGAAAGAACCCCCGCCGCACGAAGTGCGCAGCGGGGGTTCTTTCATGTCCGAGGACGCGCTGGGAAGTTACCCCATGCGGACAGCGGACAACTATGTAGCCTTGGACTAGAACATGCCCAAGAAACCGTGCACAAACAGTGCAGCCAGAGCGGCACCGACAAACGGAGCGATGCCAGGAACGAGCAGGCCGTACTTCCAGTTGTTGTCAGCCTTGTTCTTGATCGGCAGCACCTGATAGGCCATGCGAGGACCAAGGTCACGAGCCTGGTTCATGGCGAAGCCGGTGATGCCGCCCATGCCCATGCCAACGGCCCAAACGATCAGGCCGACGCAGATGGCGAGCATCAGAACGTTCTCGCCGGCGCGGCTAGCGGCAGCGAGGATGGCGCTGATGAACACAAAGGTGCAGATAGCCTCGCAGAAGAAGTTACGGGCGTAGTTCGTACCCTCGGTGGTGGGGTTGGTCGAGAAGATGTTGCGCTGGGCAATGGGGTCGACGACGCCATCGGAAGCCTTGAACTCATCGGCATACATCAACCACGCGATCACGGCGCCCGCAAAGCCGCCGAGCATATCGGCAATCATGAAGGGAATGCAGCTGCTCCACGGCACCAGGCCTACGATGCACTGGGCAAGCACCATGGCGGGGTTCATGCACACGGCGCCGCCAAAGATAAACAGAGCGACCGAGATGCCAAAAGACCAGGTGGTGATGGCAAACATGTGGCCGGAGCCCTGATACTTGGTGCCCTTAAGCACGGTATCGCAGTGTACGCCCACGCCAAAGATGATCATGAGGGCCGTTGCGCCGAATTCGCAGAGGAGTTTGGTAAGCATAAAACCTTATCTTTCTTGTCGGTTATAAACGATTCGTTTGGGCCGTGCACTAGTGCTGCGCGACGACAACGCCCAGGCCATCGGGAATGACGGCAACCTTGGCATCGGCACCCTTCATCTCAAAGGCGAGCTTGAGCGCCTCCTCGATAGTGTTGACCGGCGTCATGTGCATATCCTTGAGCATCTGGTGATCGCACAGGTCGGTGACCATAATCACAGGGTGATGCGCCAGGATGCGGGCGAAAATCTGGCTCGTCCACTGGTCGGGCAGGGTCTCGTCCTTAGGACGGTCGATGCAGGCGCGCTCAAACTCCGCCGGATCGTTGTCGGCGATGTTGTGATAGAAGCCTTCGCCACCGTGACCGTCGGCGCAACCGGCGACATCAATAATCACGCCGCCCTCGGGAAGCGTGGCCTCGGCAGAGCACATGCCCTTCACGGCCTGGTAGATGTTCTGGTCGAGCGGGTAGCCGCCGTTGGTGGTGATGGCAATCTCGCACTCAACGGGCTCAACGCCGGCAAGGCTCTTCACGAACTCGCAGCCAGCCTCGTGCGCCTTGTGGATATCGCCGGCAAAGGAGCCGATGACCTCGTGCTTGCCGTTGAGCACCACGTTAAGCACAAAGGCAAGGTGAGCCATCTCGGCAGCGGCAAACATGTCCTCGCTCACGTGGTTGTGGCACAGGTTGCCGGCACGCGAATGGGAATCGTTCACAAACTGACCGTTATGGTTGTACATGATGGTCTTATAGCTGGCAATGCCGGGCAGCACGGACTTGCGGCTGCCAGAGAAGCCAGCAAAGAAGTGCGGCTCAATAAAGCCCTCGGCAAGCAGCAGATCGCAATCGGCCGCAATCTTGTTGATGATGCACTCGCCGCCAGAAGGCAGGGTGCCGATCTTTTTCATCATGCTGTCGTCAGTCGCGACGTGCATAACGATTTCCTCGTTGGCAACGATCTCCTCGCCGTACTTGTTGACGAGCTCCTCGTGCGTCGGCGAACGATGCATACCCGTAGCAACCAGAATGCGAACGCGCGCTTCAGGCGCAGCAGAATGGATGTGATGCAGCAGAATAGGCATCGTCACACGCGAAGGAACGGGACGCGTATGGTCGGAGCTAATGATGACGATATCCTTCTTGCCAGCACAGAGCTCCTCGAGCGAAGGCGAGCCGTAAGGGTTGGCAAGTGACTCCTCCACCAGCTCTTCCTGCGATTTCGTGGTCTTAAACTCGTTTTGATGACCTTCCATCACACCTGCAAAGTTCTTATCCTCGAGCTCCAGATGCAACGTCTTGTGGTCAAACGGCAGTTCACATTCAAACAATGACGAGCGCCCTCTTCCTTTCAACTGACACACTAGATAAACCGTTGGAAGGATACGCCGCTCACCGAAAAACGCCACCGTCCACCGAGTCATTAACACAACGTTCATATTTGACCCACAACAAAACGGCCGCGATCCCAAACGGAACCGCAGCCGCCTGTAAAAGACACTATGGGCAGGATGGTCAACGCAATGCCGAGACGAACGTTCACCCCGATGGCATGCGCGCGTAAGTCATCTTGTATAAATACGTCAACTAATTGCATAAAATGGCGCATGGATTTCTAGCCGTAACAGGGTAGTACCCTCCGGAGCGTGCATTTTTGCGAGTATTCAGCATCGCGGGATAAGATTTTGGTGTCAAAAGTCTTTCAAAAGGTAGATAGTCCTCATGACTCGTCCCATCTGGATAGCATGCGGCGAGAAACCAGCCATATACGGGCATCGCCAAGGCCCAATTGTCGTGCAAAAGCATCAACAAAGGTAGCGAAAGCCGGCTATGGCCTTATGCATCAATCTTTGGCTGCTGAAAACTCCGTTTTTTGCACGTCGCCCCAAGCACCACCCTCACCCAGCGGCTGATTCGCCAAAGGTCGGACATCGCAGGGCCCGCCATAGGTTTACTTTTAGGCACACTCCACAGGACGCAAGAAGCCCTCGCCGCACTCCACATTAGGCGCGAAGCGCACTTTATTTTCATCAGCTTTAATCCCTGAAAACCGAGGACGAAGGAACCCGATGGGTTTCCCCCTGAATGCATTCCGCAGCACGAAGCCCTTTCCAAACGCGCGAAGCGCGCCTTTATTTCCCCAGCAAGTAATCCACCGAAGACCGGACATCGTAGGGGCCGCCGTTTGTTTTCTTTCCGGCGCATTCCGCAGGACGCAAGAAGCCCTCGCCGCACGAAGTGCGCAGCGAGGGCTTCTTGCATGTCCGAGGACGCGCCGGAAAGAAAACAAACGGCGGCCCCGGACAACGACTACAGGGCTATCGATTACCCCGTGTTCTGCAGACCTGCCGAGACGCCGGTCACAGTCGAAAGAATCAGGCTCATGTACTCGGCCTTCTTCTCCTCGGCCATCTCGTCCTGGTTCATACGCACCTCGCGAAGGGCGCGAACCTGGGCGATGGACAGGGCGTCGACATAGGGGTTACGCACGCGAACGGCGCAGCCGAGCACGCGGCGGCGCTGCAGCGGCCACTCGTCACCAACGATGGCAAGGACCCACTTACGCGTGAGCTGCATCTCGGTAAAGACCTTCTCGGACAGATCCTGGCGATCGCCCAGGTGCAGATACATCTTGGCGATGCGCTGGTCGGTCTTGGCGATCGACATCTCGATGTTGTCGATAAAGGTGCGGAAGAACGGCCACTCCTGGTAGGCAGCCTTAAGCTGGTCCAGATCGCCAAACTGCTCGCAGGCGGTACCCAGGCCGTACCAAGCGGCCAGATTGATGCGCGCCTGGCTCCAGCTGAAGATCCACGGGATGGTACGCAGGTCATCGAGCGACTTGGCGCCCAGACCGCGCTTGGCGGGACGCGAGCCGATCGGCAGCAGACCGACCTCGGTCAGCGGCGTCACGGTCGAGAACCACGGTGTAAAGTCCTCGGTGTTCAGCAGGTCCAGATAGCGTTCGTGGCTTGCAGTGTTGAGCTTCTCGGCCATATCCCAGAACTTCTGCGTGGTCTCGGTGTTGGTCTTCTCGACACTCGGGGCCGACTGCAAAAGCGTTGCGGCGGCAACGGACTCAACATGGCGCTGAGCCAGCGTGCGGTTGCCGTAACGGGCAAAGATGACTTCGCCCTGCTCGGTGAGCTTAAAGTAGCAGTTGACCGAACCCTTGGGCTGCGCCAGCACGGCCTTGTTGGCCGGGCCGCCGCCACGGCCCACGGCACCGCCGCGACCGTGCATGAGCACCAGGTCGATATCGTTCTTCTCTGCCCACTTGGCGATGCGCTCCTGCGCGGAGTGCAGCGCGAGCATGGCCGTGGTAGGACCGGCATCCTTGGAAGAGTCGGAATAGCCCAGCATGACCTCCATGCGGCGGTTGGTCTGGGCAAGGCGCTTTTGCACCACGGGCAGCGTAAGCATCTGGTCGAGCACGTCAACGCAGCCCTCGAGGTCCTCGAGCTGCTCGAACAGCGGGATCACGTCGAGCTCGGGAACGTCTTCCTCGTGTGCGAAGGACAGGTGGGCCAGCTCAAAGACGTCGGCCACATGCTGGGCACTCTTGGTAAACGAGATGATGTAGCGGTGTGCCATCTTCTTGCCGTAGCGCTTTTGGATGGAACCGATGGCACGGAAGGTGTCGATGACCTCGCGCGTCATGGGCTGCAGGTCACCATGGATACCGTTCTCGTGGATATCCTTGAGGGCGCGGGCGTGCACCACGGAGTGCTGACGGAACTCCATCTCGACCATATGGAAGCCGAAGGACTCGACCTGCCAGATGATGGTTTGGACCGGACCGTAGGCGGCACGGACGGCACCGCAGGCAGCAAGCGAACGCTGGACGACGCGCAGGTCATCCAGGAACTCGTCGGCGCTGTGGTACATGGTGTCGGTGATGCGGCGCACGGTGGCGTTCAGGCGGTCGGCCATGACGAGCATGACGGCGCGATGCGGCTCGTGCTCGGAGATCAGCTCGGCGCGGGCCGTGTAACGAGGGCTCATCTCGACCTGATGGTTCCACAGGTTAATGAGCTCGGCAGAAGGCTTGCTGTAGGTGGCCTCGAGCGTGAGGTTGTGGCCGATGCGGCGGCACTTGTCCTCGAGCTTGAGCACCATGTGAGTGAAGTACTTGGCGGCGACTTCGCGGCTCACCTTGGCGGTGACGTTGGGGTTGCCGTCGCGGTCGGAGCCGATCCAGCTGCCGGGATGGAAGAACGCCGGGCACAGCGGCGGCACGGTACCGGCCTTGTCGCCCAGCACCCAGTCGTCAAAACGACGGTAGATGACGGGGATAACGTCGAACAGCGTGTTATCGAAGATGTCGATGATGGTATCGGCTTCCTCGACCGGCGTGGGCTTCTTGAGCGCGATGGGGCTCGTACGCACCAGGGCGTCGATCTCCTGCAGCATATGGCGCTCGTTCTCCACCAGGTCGGAGCCGCCCAAACGCGGACGCTCCTCCAGCAGGTTGGAGATACGGCGAATCTTGCCCTCGACGGCCTTACGACGGGCCTCGGTGGGATGTGCGGTAAAGACAGGGTGGAACTCGAGCTTGCCGAGCAGCTCATTGGCACCCTCGACGCCCATCTCGTTTACCAACTGGTGATAGGCGACGGTGAGTTCGTTGGCGGGATCGACCTCGGTATCGGTCGACGCACCGGCCTCGCGCTCGCGCAGCTGCGCCACACGGTAGTTCTCCTCCGACAGGTTTGCCAAGTGGAAGAAGCTCGTAAAGGCGCGAACGATGACCTGCTGCTTATCAAGCGGCAGGCTGTCAATCAAATCGACGACTTCGCGAAACGCCACGGCGGTGGGCTCGTCGGCAGTGGGCACGCCCTGTTCGTCAACGGACTCGTCGGCAGCGCGGCTACCGGGGTTGCCAGCATTGACCACAATCTCGGCTGTCAAAATCTTGTCGAACAGGTCCGCGATCTCGGGATCATACTCGCTAAGCACACGACGTTCCAGGCGCAGGAACAGCGCCAGATTATCGCGCAGCTCCTCGGGGATCTCGATCTCGGCGAGACGCTCCCTGGACTCGGCATTCGAGCCGATTCGGTTAACGAGGCGGTTGACCACGGCAGCGACGCGCGCCGCGGCTTCGGGTACAGACTGGTTGCTTAGGTTCTCAGCCACGTTTCCTCCCATTCCTCCTTCTATGCACGTAACATGCGGTATTCATTATAGGCGCTTGAGAAATACTTTCGACACTGATTGCGCTTTACCACACAAAAGTATTTTCTGCATTGCAAGGGTTTTTGCCCCAAATGGTCGTATTTCTCGGTGGGCGGCATATGCAAGCGAGGGCATTCCGCATAAATGCGAAACACCCCCGTAACAATAGCTCGTCGCGAGCGGGACATGTTAGCGGGTCCGCAGCTCAAAAATCATGCGCTACAGACGCTCGCGAACCGCCTCGACGACGTTGGCCAGATCGACGAGAACCTCGTCATGGCTCTGCATGTCGCGCACCTTGACCTTGCCGGCGGCAAGCTCGTCGCCGCCCAGGACCAGGATGAGCTTGGCGCCTACCTTATCGGCCTGCTTAAACTGGGCCTTGAGCGAACGGCCCTGATAGTCGGCCTCGGTCACAATCCCTGCGGCGCGAAGCTGCTGCGTAATGGTAAAGACGTTCTGACGCAGCTCCTTGCCGGCATTGGCGACGTAGACGCACGGGACCTCCTCGGCACCCAGGTCGCTGCCAAAGGCCTGCAGGGCCAGCAGGGCGCGCTCAAAACCGACGGCGAAGCCGACGCCTGCCGTGGGCTTGCCGCCCTCGAGCTCGACGAGGCCATCGTAGCGGCCGCCGCCGCCGATGGAGCCGACGCCGGCGCCAGGGGCCTCGACCTCAAAGACAGTACGGGTGTAGTAGTCCAGGCCGCGCACCAAGGTGGGATCCTCGACATACTCGATACCGGCGGCATCCAGATAGCGCTTGACTTGCTCGTAGTGCTCGCGGCACTCATCGCACAGATTGTCACCCATCAGCGGAGCCTCGGCCATGATCTCGCGGCAGTGGTCGTTCTTGCAGTCAAAGGCACGCAGCGGGTTGAGCTCGGCGCGCTCGCGGCACTCATCGCACATCTCGTCTGCGTGATCGAGGATAAACTGCTTGACTTGCTCGCGGTAAGCCGGACGGCACTGAGCGTCGCCCATCGAGTTAATGAGCAGACGAAGCTTGGAAAGATCGAAGCCCAGGCGCTTGTAAAACTCCATGAGCATGATGATGCACTCGGCGTCTGCCGCCGGATCGGGAGCGCCGAGCCACTCGATGCCCACCTGGTGGAACTGGCGCAGGCGGCCCTTCTGGGGACGCTCGCCGCGGAACATGGCCTCGGCGTAGTACGCCTTAAACGGCGTGGAGCCCTGGGGCACCAGGTTGTTCTCGACGACAGCGCGCACCACGCCGGCCGTGCCCTCGGGGCGAAGCGCCAGGCGCTGCTTGGGCTTGAGCTTGGTGTCGGTGCCCTCGGTAAAGACGCGCTCCAGGTTGGCACCGCTAAAGACGCGGAACATCTCCTTGCGCACGACGTCGGTCGACTGGCCGATACCGTGGACAAACACGTCAACCTGCTCGATCGCGGGCGTCTCGATGGGCTTAAAACCAAACGGCTCGAACACGCCGGCCGCAATCTGCTGCATCTTTTGCCAGGCGCGCATCTCGGCGCCGATAAGGTCGCGGGTTCCCTCCGCCTTCTGTGCCTGCATGGGCAAACACCTTTCTTTTGTATCGCGTCATAGGTAGTGGACATTATACGGCACAAACACAAACAGCGGCGGTGCGTCTGACCGAACGAGGGTATGGGGACTCGTTCCTTGATTCTCATTTTCATTGCAACAGCCTCAGGACTCAGCGCAACGCGTTGCGC
>CABUPE010000037.1 GCA_902493515.1 uncultured Collinsella sp. | reverse complement strand
GGGCCCGTGGGTTATACCCTAAGAGCAAACCACCCTTTTTAAGGGTGGTTCTGATTTGTCGATATGCTTATGTAGAGCCGACCATAAACAACGAGCTTGTTGACGATAGTCAAAACTCGGACTAATGTAGAGATATTAATTGGTCAAAACTCGGACTATCGAATGGTGGGAGAGATGAATAGTGCAGTTAGCCCGGTCGATTTCGACCGGATGCTCAACGGGCTTGACCGTATCTATTCGGAGTTCGCGCGCGCCTGCGGTCTTTCGGACTGCGCCTACTGGATGCTCGTCGACACGAGTGCGGCGGGCGGAAGCGTTGCCGTGAGTCGGCTGACGAGTGAATGGTTCTACAGCAAACAGACCATCAATTCGGCGATCAAGACGCTTAGGGCGCGAGGGCTTGCGACGTTGGAGTTTGCCGAGGGCAGTCGTAAGAACAAGGTTGTGCGACTGACCGAAGAAGGCGTGCAGTTTGCCAAGCGCTACGCGTTGCCGGCGCAAAAAGCCGAACAACAGGCATTCGAGGCGCTCGAGCCGTGGGAACAGCGCGAGATCATGCGCTTGGTCGGTAAGTTCTCCCATGTTCTTAACGAAGAGTGCGAGGCATTTAAACGGCAAGTGGCCGCCGAGAACGAGGCTGACGATAAGGGTGAGGGGGACACATGCGACTCTTAATGAGGTTTATGAGGCCGTACCGCGGTCTGATTGCGGTGACGCTGTTTGCGGTGCTGATAGATAACGTCGGTACGCTGTTGGTTCCCACGATGCTGGCGAACATGGTCAACACCGGTATTACCACGGGCGACATCGACTATATTTTACGCAACGGCCTGTACATGCTTATCGCGACCGGCATGGCCAGCGGCGGCACGGTGTTGGGCTGCTATCTTTCGGCGCGCCTGGCCGCCAACGTGGCCTGCGATATCCGCAATGCCGTGTACGACAAATCGCTCGAGCTCGCGGCCAGCGATTTTGAGCGCTTTGGCACCGGATCGATGATCACGCGCTCGCTCAACGACATCAACGTGATTCAGCAGGCGATTCTGCAGACGATTCAGCTGGTGCTGCCCGTGCCGTTTTTGGCTGTGGCGGGCATCATATTCGCCTGGTTTATCGATCCCGCCATGGGCACGCTTCTGGGCGTAGTCGTTGCGATTGTGCTGGTGGCGGCGGTCTTTACGGTTGCCAACGCGGCTCCGATCTTTATGCGCCTACAGGGCTTTATCGACCGCATGAACGTGGTGCTGCGCGAGAATATTGTGGGCGTGCGCGTCATCCGTGCGTTTAACAAGGAGCGCCACGAGGAACGGCGTCTGGACGAGGTGTTTAGCGAATACGCCGCCAACGCCATCAAAGTCAACCACCTGTTTGTGGGCCTCGACAGCTCAAGCTTCTTTTTGATGAACATCGCCGAGGTGGCGGTGCTGTGGGTGGGCGGCAACCGCGTAGGCGCCCACGCCATGCAGATTGCGAGTATCTCGGCGGTGCTGGAGTATGCAATTCTGATCCTGTTCTTTGTGATGATGGCCCAGATGGTGGTGCTGACGCTTCCGCGTGCTGCCGCGTGCCTGAACCGTGCGCAGCAGGTGTTGGAGATTGAGCCGAGCATCGTCGATGGCGAGCACACGCTGGATGGCGGGGCGCGCGAGCCCCAAGACGAAGCCGATGCGGTGGCCGTGTTCGACCACATGTCGTTTCGCTTTGACGATGCCGACGAGGACACCCTGTGCGACCTGAGCTTTGCCTGCCGTCGCGGTCAGACGACTGCGATCGTTGGCTCGACAGGCTCGGGCAAATCGACGGTGGCAAAGCTTCTGCTGCGCTTCCACGATGCCACCAAGGGCTCCATTCGCCTGAATGGTGTGGACCTGCGCGAGCTTACGCAAGACGAAATCCGCGGGCGCATTGCCTATGTGCCGCAGAAGGCGTGGCTGTTCTCGGGCACGGTGGCGAGCAACCTTCGCTTTGGTAACGAAGGCGCGACCGAGGGCGACATGCTTCACGCGCTTGAGGTTGCCCAGAGCACCTTTGTACTCGACCAACCGCAGGGGCTCGATACCCCGGTTGCCCAGGGCGGTACGAACTTCTCGGGTGGTCAGCGCCAGCGTCTGGCAATCGCCCGTGCGCTCATGAAGCATGCCGATCTGTATATCTTCGACGATAGCTTTTCGGCCCTGGACTTCAAGACCGATGCGGCCCTGCGCCATGCGCTGCAGGACGAAACGCGCGATGCCGCGGTGCTCATCATTGCGCAGCGTATCTCGACCATTCTGCATGCCGACCAGATCGTGGTGCTCAAGGATGGCGAGGTTGTGGGTCTGGGCACGCATGGCGAGCTTATGGAAACCTGCGAGGTGTACCGCGCCATCGCGGAATCGCAGATGAAGGGAGGTGAGTAGCGTGACCGAGGAGCTCAAGAAGCAGGGCGGCGTTGATGACGCCGCTGCCGCGGGACTGGTCGAGGAAACGGCTGCCGCGTCGACCGAGCTGGATGACGCCGCCAAGGCTGCAGCCGAGCGCGAGGCTCGCCGCCAAGCGCTCTACGAGGAAAACGAACGTGCCGAGGACGAGCGCGCCCGCGCCGAGGCAGAGCGTATGCGCGACGTGGACGACGAAGACGAGGACGAGACGCCTCGGGATACCTGGGCGACGGTGCGCCGCCTGTGGAGTGAGGCTGCCGGCGACCATTGGCGCTTCTATATCGTGTTCGCGAGCATTGTGTTCTATGTCATCTTTAACACTGCCGCGCCGGCATATAGCGCCCGCGTGATCGATGAGCTGTGGGGCCACATTCAGGTAGCGTTTGTCAACAACGCCACCTTCAGCATCACCTGGGAGAACTGTGGCAGGACTATCTTCATCTACTTTTTGATTTGGACGGCCGCCGCTTCGTTCTACGCGCTCCAGAGCTTTTTGATGTCGAGCGTGGCCGAACGCCTCAATCTACGCCTGCGCAACCGCATCGCGCAAAAGCTCAACCGTCTGCCGCTCGCCTATTTTGACGCGCATCGTCCCGGCGAGGTCGTCAGCCGCGCGACCAACGACCTGGACAAGATGTCCGAGAGCATGCAGCGCGGATTGCTGCAGCTGCTCGTGTCGATCGGCACGGTTGTTGGTGCTGTGAGCGTGATGTTCGTGTTCAGCGTGCAGCTTACGCTCGTCTTTCTGTTCTTTACGGCACTGTCGCTGCTGGTGACGAAGGTCGTCTCGCGCCGCACACACGATGTGACGGGCGAGCGCCAGGAGTGGGTGTCCAAGATTACGAGTGCGGTCGAGGAAGGCTATTCGGGCCGTCTGGTGATCCGCGCGTTTAACCGCGAACGTCAGAGCTCCGCTGAGGTGCACGAGGCTTCGAAGGAACTGGCTCGTGTGAGCACCAAGGCCGACTTTATGATCAATGCTGTCGGCCCCGCGGTGCGCTTTATCGGCCGTTTGGCGCAGATCGTTATTGCGCTGGTGGGCTGCAGCATGCTGGTTGCCGGTCACATGACCGTCGGCGTGTTCCAGGCGTTCTTTCAGTTTATCTACGAGGCGTCCGAACCCATGACGCAGCTGTCGTTTACCTTCAACTCGCTGCAGAGCGCGTTGGCGAGTGCGGAGCGCGTGTTCGACCTGCTCGATGAGCCCGAGATGGAGGCCGATCCGCTGCCGGACAAGGCCGCCAAGCTGCCGGGTCGCGTGGAGGGCCGCGTCTCCTTTGAGCACGTGCGCTTTGGTTATTCGCCCGACAAGCCGCTTATGCGCGACGTGTCGTTTACCGCCGAGCCGGGCCAGAAGATTGCCGTGGTGGGAACCACGGGCGCAGGCAAGACGACGCTCATCAACCTGCTCATGCGCTTCTACGAGATTGACGGCGGGCGTATTACGCTCGACGGCGTGGATACGAGCCGCATGGATCGCGGCGAGCTACGTCAGCAGTTTGGCATGGTGCTGCAAGACGCCTGGCTGTTCGATGGCACGATTGCCGAAAACATCGCCTACGGCTGTCCCGAGGCGACGCGCGACGAGATCGTGGCCGCCGCTCGTGCCGCGCAGGTCGACTTCTTTGTGCGCACCATGCCGCAGGGCTACGACACGCGCGTGGCCAACGATGCCGAGAGCATCAGCCAGGGCCAGCGTCAGCTGCTGACCATCGCACGCGTGCTGCTCAACAACCCGGCGATTCTCATCCTGGACGAGGCGACCTCAAGCGTGGATACGCGTACCGAGCTTGCCATCGGTCGTGCCATGGACGCGCTCATGCGCGGGCGTACGAGTTTTGTGATCGCGCACCGCCTGTCGACGATTGTGGATGCCGACCTGATCTTGGTCATGGATCACGGCAACATTATCGAGCAGGGCACGCATAAGGAGCTGCTGGCTGCCGAGGGCGCCTACGCCGACCTCTATCTGAGCCAGTTCGCATAATGTGACAAAGGGACAGTCCCACATGTCGCATCAACGCAAAGGCGCGCCGGGGATGAATTCCCTGGTGCGCCTTCTTGCGTTGATGCCGATGTCGTTTTGTGCCGCTTGCGTTCCTAGCGCTCGTCCACGAGCTTGGCGACGAGGGCTTTGAGCTCGGCCACCTCTCGCTCGAGTTCCTTGACGCGGCGGGCGTTCTCGGTGATGCCCTGGCGGTTGAGCGCGGACTGCTCGGCGGCGTCGTCGGGCATGTACTCGCGATGCTGCTTGGCGTCGAAACTCTCCTCGAACACGCGGCAGCCGTTGCGCTTGATGATGCGTCCCGGCACGCCCACGACGGTGCAGTTGTCGGGCACGTCCTTGACGACAACCGAGTTGCCGCCGATTTTGACGTTGTTGCCGATGCGAATGTTGCCGAGCACCTTGGCACCCGTGCCCACGGTGACGTTATCGCCGAGCGTTGGGTGGCGTTTGCCGGTCTCGTTGCCGGTGCCGCCGAGCGTAACGCCCTGGTAAAGCACACAGTTGTCGCCCACGACGGTGGTCTCGCCGATGACGACGCCCATGGCGTGGTCGATAAAGAAGTGCTTGCCAATCTGCGCGGCAGGGTGAATCTCGACGCCGGTGATGTGGCGGGTGATTTGCGAGAGCACACGGGCGAGCGAGCGATGACCGTGCTCCCAGAGCCAGTGCTCGGGCACGTGGTTCCACTTGGCGTGCAGGCCAGGATAGGAAAGGAAGATGACCAGACCGTTTTGCGCAGCGGGGTCTTGCGCCTGGACGGTCTTGATGTCCTCGCGAATGGTATTGATAAAGCTCACCGGCCGCCCTCCCTTAGCGCCATGGCAATGCGATTCAATAAAGTATAGCGATTCGCTAGGGATTAGGAAGGACAATCTTGGCGGCTGTGCGCTACAAGTGTCAGTTATGCAAACTTGCTGGTAATGGGGTCATGCTTTTGTGAGGTTGCGCATGAGGGGGCGCCGCAACCGTATACTGGTCAACTTGGACGTATCCGCGCCCACAACTGAGAGGTTTTACTTCATGGGTTTCATCAATTTTATCGCCGAGCTGCTTAAGGACCCGCGCACCGCGATCGCCAGCTGGATCGCCGCCGGCCCGCTTATGGCCTACGGCTGCGTGTTCCTGATCATCTTTATCGAGACGGGCGTGGTGTTCTTCCCGTTCCTTCCCGGTGATTCGCTGCTGTTCGCCTCGGGTTTCTTTGCCCACAACGGCGGCTTTAACATCGTGGCGCTTCTGGCCACCGCATGGGCCGCTGCCATTTTGGGCGATCAGTGCAACTTTATGATCGGTCACTTCTTTGGCCGCAAGATCATCGCTTCGGGCAAGGTCAAGGCCATGACGCCCGAGCGCATCAAAAAGTCCGAGGACTTCTTGGACAAGTGGGGTCACCTGGCCATCTTCCTGGGTCGCTTCTTCCCGTTTATCCGCACCTTTGTGCCCTTTATCGCTGGCATGGGCGGCATGCACTGGCGCAACTTTGTCGTCTTTAACGTGCTGGGCGGCATTACCTGGTCGACGGTCTTTACGCTGCTGGGCTACTTCTTTGGCGGCATTCCCTTTGTGCAGGAGCACTTTGAGCTGCTGATTATCGGCATCGTTGCCGTGTCGATCATCCCGACCGTGGTCGGTCTGGTTAAGGCCAAGCTGGGTAAATAGAACGCCTAGCTCGAGCCAGCGCGCAGACCGTACAGTTGAGGCCCGTCACCGCTTACGGTGGCGGGCCTTTTTGCTTCGGTCAAATGAAAATACTTTACTTAGTTAAAGAAAAGCGTTTTATCAGACGCGTGCGGGGAGTACAATCTCGTGCATGCGAATCGACGTGCCATCGGCTTTGATGCTGCTCGCGTGTCCCGTCCGGCTCTACGCTCCGGGCGTGCGACGTTGCGACGCGGTCGGCCTCGGTCCTTGCGTGCGGGTTCGCGAGTATGCAACTGTGTATGTAAGGAGCGACATATGACTGTCGAGAAGAAGGATATCGATTGGGGTAGCCTCGGCTTTGGCTACATGAAGACCGATTACAGCTACGAGGCTCATTGGAAGGATGGCGAGTGGGACGAGGGCGGCCTGACCACCGACCACACCCTGCATGTCTCCGAGTGCGGCGGTATCTTCCATTACTGCCAGGAGGTCTTTGAGGGCCTGAAGGCCTACACCGCCGAGGACGGCAGCATCGTCTGCTTCCGTCCCGACATGAACGCTGAGCGTATGTATAACTCTGCCCAGCGCCTCGAGATGCCCCCGTTTCCCAAGGACAAGTTCGTTGAGGCCGTCAAGCAGGTCGTTTCTGCCAACGCCGCCTGGGTTCCGCCCTTCGGTTCCGGCGCGACCCTGTACGTGCGTCCGTTTATGATCGGCTCCGGTGACGTGATCGGCGTGGCTCCCGCTCCTGAGTACACGTTCCGCATTCTCGTGACCCCGGTCGGTCCGTACTTTAAGGGTGGCCTCAAGCCCGTCAAGCTGCGCGTTTCCGAGTATGACCGTGCAGCACCGCATGGCACCGGCAACATCAAGGCCGGCCTGAACTACGCCATGTCCCTCAAGCCCACGATGGAGGCTCACCGCGAGGGCTATGCCGAGAACCTGTATCTCGATTCCGAGTCCCGCACCTATGTCGAGGAGACCGGCGGCGCCAACGTCCTGTTCGTGAAGGAGGACGGCACGCTCGTCGTTCCGCAGTCGCACACCGACTCCATCCTGCCCTCTATCACCCGTCGTTCGCTTGTTCAGGTTGCTCAGGACCTGGGCATGACCGTTGACCAGCGTCCCGTCGAGTGGGCCGAGGTCAAGGCCGGCACCTTTGTGGAGTGCGGCCTGTGCGGCACCGCTGCCGTCATCTCCCCGGTTGGCGAGATCGACAACAAGGTTTACGGCGCCGACGAGACCGTGACCTTCCCGGCTGGCTACACCGAGATCGGCCCCGTGATGAAGAAGCTCCGCGAGACCCTGACGGGCATCCAGTCCGGTGCTGTCGAGGACAAGCACAACTGGGTTTACACCGTCGCGTAAGCTGTCTTAGCTGTCCGGCCCGAGGGCGACCTTCCTTTCCGGCACGTCCTCGGACATGAAAGAACCTCCGCTGCGCACTACGTGCGGCGGGGGTTCTTTCGTCCTGCGGAGTGCGCCGGAAAGGAAGGTCGCGCTTTTGTTTTGGTTCGCGCCATGTGGGGGTGGTGGCGACGTGCATTTTTGCGAGTATTCTGCAATCGAAGGCCCCTGCATACCGACCTCGGGCAAAAAATCGGGAGTTCTCGATGTTTTCTACGGATGATGGGCGGGGTTATGGGCTGGCAGCGTTTGATTTGCAGGGATATTCGCGGCCTTTGGCACTTATCGTGGCGCCCGAAGCTCTTGGTTATGTTGAATACTCCTAAAAATGCACGGCGCTTAGAGGGGGACCTTTGCGAAAAAGGAAACCGCCCCGTCGAAGTATGCACTCGACGGGGCGGTTTATACATTTGGCCGATTAAGGATGCGCTGTCAAACTACTAGAACTTGACGGTCGGGGCCTGGCGGGCTGCTTCGGCGGCCTCGAAGCCCTGGCGCTCCTTAAACTGAAAGATGCCGGCAAAGATGACAGCCGGGAACGTCTGAATGGCGTTGTTGTAGCTGAGCACGCAATCGTTGTAGCTCTGGCGTGCGTAGCTAATCTTGTTCTCGGTATCCTCGAGCGATGCCTGCAGCTGCGTAAAGTTGGTGTTTGCCTTAAGATCGGGGTAGGCTTCGGCTACGGCGAAGAGCTGACGCAGCGCACCGGTCAGCACGTTGTCGGCTTCCATCTTGGCCTCGGGCGTGGTGGCCTTGACGGCGGTGTTACGCGCGCTGATCACGGCGGAGAGCGTCTCCTGCTCGTGCTTGGCGTAGCCCTTGACGGTCTCGACCAGGTTGGGGATCAGGTCGTTGCGGCGCTGCAGCTGCGTATCGATGTTCTGCCAGGCGTTATCAATGCGGTTACGCTTGGTGACCATGTTGTTGTAGATGCCGGCGATGGCGCAGACAATCACAATGACAACAACGATGCCGATGATGACGGTAATCATGATGTCTCCGTTTCGAATGGCCGCGGCGGCATGCGCCAGCTGCCGTTGGTATAACGCTACTAGTATACCCGCAACGTTTTGCCGTGCCGAACTTTCCGGCAAGCGTTATGTTTTCGGCGGGGTCGGCACCGGGGCAAAGCGCGCGAGGTACAGGTGTAAGATATGCGACAGATTGACGAGTGTTGTCTTTGCCCTGAGGATGGCGATACGGATGGACCTTCGCATCAAGAAAACCTATCGTGCCCTGTTCGATGCCTTTACCGAGCTTTTGGAAGAGTATCGGTTTGAGGATTTGACGGTTGCTATGCTTTGCGACCGGGCCATGATTCGCCGCACGACGTTCTATAAGCACTTTCGCGATAAAAACGATTACTTCGCCTTTTATATCGATGAGCTCATGTCGGGCTTGCCGCAAAAACAGCCCGATGAGGCCGGCGCGGTGTCTGCCGAGGACGTGCGCGCGCTTCGGCACGCGATTTTGGACGATGCCATGGATTTGATTCTGGCGCACGAGCGGCTCATGGATAACATTTTGGCAAGCAGCATGTCGGGCATGTTGACCAACGTTATTTGCGACCGCATTGCCCACTCCATCCGCGAGCGTGTGATGAACGTGCTTGCCGAGGATGCCCTGGCCCCCGTGTCACTCGAGACGACGTCTGAGTTTGTCGCCGGCGGTATTATTCGTCTTTTCACGATATGGTGGGAATCGGGCCACGATCTTGAGCGTCGACCTGAGATAGCCGACGTGGTCGATGCGCTGTTTGAGCGGACCATGACACCGGTGAATCACTAAAGTGGCGGAGAGAGGGGGATTCGAACCCCCGGAACGCTCTCGCGCTCAACGGTTTTCAAGACCGCCGCATTCAACCGCTCTGCCATCTCTCCGTGAGTCGTAATGATAGCATCGTTTTGAATTTGCAACAGGGAAGGCGAACGATGACGATCACCGAAATCGACGAGAAGTTCATGCGCGAGGCACTGGCCGAGGCGCGCGCCGCCGCGGCGGTGGGCGAGGTGCCCATCGGAGCCGTAGTGGTGCGCGACGGTGAGATCGTCGCGCGGGCGCATAATCGTCGCGAGCTCGACCAGGAACCTTCGGCTCATGCCGAGTTTGCGGCCGTGTGCGCCGCTGCCCAGGCGCTTGGCCGCTGGCGCCTTTTCGACTGTACGGTTTATGTGACGTTGGAACCCTGCTGCATGTGCGCGGGCCTTATGGTCAACGCGCGCGTGGGGCGCTGCGTGTATGGCGCGAGCGACGCCAAGGCCGGCGCGCTGGGATCCCTATACGATTTGAATGCCGACTCGCGCCTGAATCATCGGTTTAATGTGACCGCCGGCGTGCTGGCAGACGAGTGTCGTGAGGTGTTGAGCGGGTATTTTTGTGGGCTGCGTGGTGCCGATGGTGCTGGCTGCGGTTGTGGGGCCGATCTTGAGGCACATGCCGCTCACGCTGAGGCGCTCGCGTGTGCCGAAGATATCGTCGTTGAGGCGGTCGATTTTGGTGCCGCGTGCCGCCGGCCCCGCCGTGTGCTGTTGGCGATCGACTCCTTTAAGGGCAGCGTTTCGAGTGCGCAGGCGGAGGCGGCGGTTGCCGAAGGCATGCGCCGTGTGTGGCCCGATGCCGAGGTGCGCACATTGCCGCTGGCAGATGGTGGTGAGGGAACGCTCGATGCCGTTGCCGCCTGCGGTGGCGAGCTTGTGACCTGCGAGGTTGCAGGGTCCTTGGGCGAGCGTGTGCCTGCCCGGATGCTGGTTGATGTCGAGCATGAGTCGGCTGTTATTGAGATGGCCGAAGCCGCGGGCATCGGGTACTCGCCTTGCACGGAGTCGTCGGCGCTGGCTGCTACAACCTATGGCGTGGGTGGGCTGATGCTCCGTGCGGTTCGTGCCGGGGCAAAGACTATCTATATCGGCTTGGGCGGCAGCGCCACCAACGATGGTGGCGCCGGTATGCTGCAGGCGCTGGGCGCGCGTGTGGTCGATGATCAGGGCTGCAATATCGCCCCCGGTCTTGCCGGCCTTGAGCAGGTGGTGAGTATCGATTTGGCGCCAGCGCTTCGGGCGCTGAACGGCGCGCGTGTCGTGGTGCTTTCCGATGTCGAGAATCCGCTCGTGGGGCGTCGCGGTGCACTGGCGGTGTTTGGCGGGCAGAAGGGTTTGCCGACGGGTGACGCCGAGGCGCTGCGCAGGTACGACGGTTGGATGGTCGGCTACGGCCGCCTGCTTGATGCGGCAATTGCCGAGGCGCGAGCCCAGGAGCTGTTGCGTGTGCCCGAGGGTGCACGGACATTTGGCTCGGTGCTCGGTGTGCCCGGTGCCGGTGCTGCCGGCGGCCTGGGTGCCGCGCTGCTGGCGCTCGGTGCCGAGTTGCGTTCGGGCGTGGAGACGGTGCTCGATCTGATTGGGTTTGACGAGCGCGTACGCGATGTCGACCTGGTCATTACGGGCGAGGGCAATATGGACGAGCAATCCGCCGCCGGTAAGGCGCCGGTGGGCATGGCCCGTCGCGCGAAGCGATATGGTAAGCCGGTGGTCGCCGTCGTGGGCGGGCGCGCCGTCAACCTGGATGCGGTGTATGAGCAGGGTATTGACTTGGTTTTGCCGATTTGCCGCAAGCCCATGCCTCTCGACCAGGCGCTCGGTGCGCAAGAAGCCACAACCAACCTCATCTGCGCTGGCGAGGCAGCTGCCCAAGCCTACGACCTCGCCCGCCTCTAAAACCCATCCCCTCGATAAGTTGCGGTGAAATACGGAGTGTTTTTGCCTTTAAGGCGCTAATTCAGTCCGTATTCCACCGCAACTTCGTGAATGGTCATCCGAGGCTGGCCGCCTTGGGCCTTGGGTCGGACCGTTTGCCACGAAATGCGGCCATCTACTACGTTTAACCGAGCTACCTGGACCATCCCGGAATTTGCAAAAACAAAACCGCAGGTAGAGAGCTGGCCGATTTTCGAAAAAGTCGGCTATGGTTGACCCCTGCGGCCTAAACGTAGTAGATAGGTCCTTTTCGTGGCGCAGCGTCAGACCAGTCTATTTGGGACGGCTATTTTGACTACATGCCGATCTGATTGCCCAAGTAGTCAAAAAAGCCCCGTCCCAAATTAGCTACCTTGTGGGGCTGTGGGGATAAAGATTGCCGACGGTTTTATCCCGCCGAACCCCTTTGATGGCGCGAATGGTTCGATTTGACGACCGAGTGGCAACCTGACGCGGAATAGTGGGTCGTTTAAATTGCTACAATTTTAAGTATATTGCGATGTCCCGCCTTGCGTTTCTGCGCGGGGGGGGGCGTATATTTGCATCGATGGGGACGACGACACACATATAATGAGCCGCTTCTTGCCGTCCTCATGGATTGGGGAGGCCTTCATGAATCGCGCGTGTGCGAGAGCTCGAGAAATACTAAAGCCTTTTGGCAAGAAAACCAATACCGCAAAGCGTGTCCTGAGGGTTTTGGCCGTCCCGCTGGCGGCGTGCGCGCTCATGTTTGGCGCGACGAGTGCGTCGGCCGATCAAGCGGTTCCTTTTAGCAACCATGCCGTGCAGACGGTGAATCCCACCGGCACTACGGTCAATTTGTTCGACTATTGGGTCGTCGATGGCGACAACGACAGCTCGAAGAACATAAACAACGACAACAAGAATGACAACACCGGCATCAATAAAGACCATCAGCTCAAGTTCAATGGCGGCGCCGGATCGGGCATTAATAAATGGACGGGAAGAAGTGGCACTGGCGGCTTTGGACGTCTTTCATTTGTGAAGAACACACTGGTAGATGGCTATCCGTCAATCAATGCCGGCACCTATACCTCCTATGGCTTAAGTGATACGTACGCCGACGAGTCGCTGGCCTATCTCTTTAATAACGATAAGCAGAATGGTAAGGCCGTCTACAACAACGTGAAGGGCCTTTTCCAGCTTAAGGATGGCTATTACGTTTACGACTCGTATGGTTCTGACGGCAACTATGCCGTGTATAGCCCCGCGACGAACTCCTTTAATGTCTACGACTCCGCGGGCGTATACAAAGGAAGTTCTAATAGCGAAACCAATCTAGGCCAATTCTTCCCCTTTGACTCGGCCTACAAAGTTTTCGACGAACAGGGCAATAAGCTTTCGCCCAAAAAGATCGTGGACGGAAGCACGAGCCTCAACCACCACTTTGGCATGTCCATGACCACAGAGTTTGTCCAGCCTGCGGGCGGCAAGACCACCGATAACAACGACATGGTCTTTGAGTTCTCGGGTGACGACGACGTCTGGGTGTACATCGATGGCGTACTCGTGGGCGATCTGGGTGGCATCCACGAGAAGGCGACGCTCAAGATCAACTTCGCCACCGGTGGCGTTCATGTCGGTCATGTTGACAATGCAAATGATCCCGAAAAGACAATTCAAGACACCACCATTAAGGCGATGTTCCAAGCTGCCGGCGCAGATACCACCAACTTCTCCGGCAACACCTTCCGCGACAGCACCAAGCATACGCTGAGTTTCTTCTATCTGGAGCGCGGCGCGGGCGCATCGAACATGTCGCTCAAGTTCAACCTCACCACCCTGCCGTCGTCCGAGGTCGCGAAGGTCGACCAAAACGGCGAGGCAGTCAATGGCGCAACCTTCGAGTTGTACCGGTCCGATGGACCAGATACCGAGTGGAAGAAGGGTGAGCTCGTCGCTCAGGGCACGACGAAAGACGGGGGTCAGCTGATACATCAAAAGTCGAACGGCTCCGTCCTCTCGTTTGACGAAGAGCACAACACCAATCATTGCGACTACTTTGTACTCAAAGAGGTTGGCCTGCCCGCGGGATATCGCTCGAGTCTGACCTCATCGACCACTGCAACGCCAGGTGAGCTGCACCTGCAGTACAAGGCCGCGGCAAGTGGCACGGGTGGCGTGGTGGTTGCGCCGCAAACAACGGTCACAACAGCCAACAACGAACAATGGACGGGCAGCCGCATGTGGCTGAACGGCGGCTATCTGGCCGCTAAGGAGACCATTTCCCTTAGCAATGAAACAAAAGACAATAAGGACAAACCCATTAGCTCGGGCACGACCTTTGCCGTCGTGCTCAAACGCACCGATAAAACTAAGAAAGACACGGACGAAAGCGCGTGGACGGCGGTCACGGGCAACCCGCTCAATGGCTATAAGCTGTGCTCCGCGCACGGCATTGCCGGTGCCGTCGAGGCTGCCAAATCGGCGGACACGAGCGTCTTTGGCGTCAACACCAAGGGTGACTACGAGGTGACGGTCAGGTCGCTGCCCGGCGATATCGAGACGTATGCCGTCATGTTGCAAGACAAGTCCCAGTCCGAATATACCGTGGCGGTGTATCACACCACGGCATCATCTCTGGCGGAGGCAACCACCGACAACACCTCCATGGTCCCATATCAAACGATAAACAGGCAGTTCTCTACGGTGATCCACCTCACTAACGTCCAGAACCGCCTGTTTGTGCAGAAGGTCGACGACCTGGGCAAGCCCGTGAACGACGCGACGTTTGAGCTGTACAAGGCCGAGGATGTTACCGGCGATAGCCCCAGCACGTATGCCATTGAAGCCGGCGCCACGCCGTATGACACCGTGCAGGCAAACGGCATGACCTATCCGTATGACATTGAGGGTGCTGCATGCTTCCCACTCAATTCGACAAAGCATGCACCCCTTATCAAGGGTACGTACTACCTGCGTGAGTCTGTAAGTCCAGATGGCCATGAGATTAACAACACCATCACCAAGGTAATCGTGGACGATTCGGGTGTGTATGTGGATGCCGGCGAGGAAGGCGACGGTGTGCGCAGCATGAGCGGCCCGGGTTCGCTGATTGCTTCCCTGGCGCAGTTTGGCTCTCCCGACTCCATTGACAACACGCTTACGCACATTAAGGGCAAGCTGCAGAGTGCGGCCGTTGACGCCAACGGAAACCTGACATGGGGCCAGACGTGCACCGCCCAAGGCGTGACGCCTTCTCTTGCGGGCAACTGGATGCATATGCGCTATGACAAGACGACGCAAGGTACCAAGACCATCCTGCGCTATGTCGAGGACGGTGGCGACCGCAACGACCAGCTGGCGACCATCTTTGCCGATACGGGCATCAACCGCATGGCCCTTTATCAAGACGATGATGCCACCAATGGCACCGATCTGGGCACGCTTCAGCTCAATCATCTCTTTACCACGGCAACGGCCGTGCAGTATACCGATCGTCGCGTGGCACGCCTGCAAGTGACTAAGACCGTGACGGCGGACAATGGCCTTACCGCGCCCACCGAGGATGCGAACGGCAACGATCTGACGTTTACGTTTAAGTTCACCCTGCCGGAGTCCCAGGAGGGCTACGAGGCGCATGTGTTCGATGCGAGCGGCAACGCTGTGGGCAATTCCTTTAGGCTCAAGAACGGCGGCACCCATTCCATCAAGGCCGGCGAGACCATTCGCGTATATGACCTTAAGCAGGGCGACAAGTATAGCGTGAGCGAGCTCACCACCAAGGGCGAGGCGTCCAACGGTGACGTGCTGGCGAGCATCGTTAACGCTGTGACTGGCTCTGCCGACGAGTCGGTGCTTCCGGCTGGCTTTAGCCTCGTGAGCCGCAAGGCCGGCGGCGAGGAGCAGTTGGGAACCGGCAACACCATAACGGGTTCAATCGCTGCACTCGTGGACGGAAAGATTCCCGCGAGCAACACGCTCGAGTTCATCAACAACTACAGCGCCAACTCGGTAACGCTTGAGGCCGAAAACGGTCTGATCGCCAAGAAGGTGCTCGAGGGCCGCAATTGGGCCGATGGCGATACCTTTACCGTGCAGCTTACAGCCGACGACGGCGTCCCCATGCCCAATGGCGCCAAGAGCAAGGTGTCGACGGTCGAGCTTACCAAGAATTCCCAGACGCAAACGGTTGGCGACATCACCTATAAGACGGCAACGTTTGGCGACATTACCTATACCAAGCCCGGCACGTACACCTATACCATCTCGGAGGTTGTCCCCGGTTCCGATGCCGGGGCAGATGGCATAAGCTACTCCGCTGCCTCCTATACCGCGACGGTCGTGGTGGAGGACAATCATGCTGGCGCTCTGGTCGTTACGAGCGTGAAGGTGGTGCAGGAGTGCAACGACGCGGGCGTCGACACCAAGACGGATGTTGCCGGTAAGGTCGCAACCTTCACCAATCGCTACGATACGCACGAAGCGAAGATTATCATCCATGCCCAAAAGATCCTGACTGACAACGCCGGGACGTTCCCACTTGCCCAGAACGCCTTTAGCTTTACGCTCGAGGGCATGGGCGGCTATGCGGACGACAATGCAGCGTTCGATCCCGATAAGGTCGACACGAGCATCAAGGCCCCCATGCCCGAGGACGCCGAGGGCAACACCGCGACCGTGGGCAACAACGCTGATGATGGCGCGGTGACGTGGCCGGCGATCTCCTATGCCGCCAAGGCGGATGCGGGACGCGCCTACGTGTACAAGTTCGCTGAGAATCCCGGTAGCATTGCGGGCATGACCTACGACGGGTCGGTCTACTACGCCGTGGTGCGTAACGCCAAGAAGAGCGCCGGCATCCAGACTTCGATCGAGTACTACAAGGTTGCAGAGGACGGTTCGGTAAAGCAGCTGGACAAGAACGTCACACCCTCCTTTACCAATATATATAGCGCAGAGCCCACGAATGTGACCCTGCAGGGCCAAAAGACCGTGAGCGGTCGTGACTGGAACCAGGGCGAACGCTATACCTTTAACCTCACCGCCGCTACGGACGACGCTAGCGTGACCGGCTTGGGCAAGACCACTGCTCAGGCGGTAAAGGACGGGGCCGTTGCCATCGGCGTCAACCAGGCTGTCGCCAGCGCGCCCGAGTCGGGACGCGTGGCCTCGTTCTCCTTTGGCACCGAAGCTGCTCCGACCGTGACGTTCAATCGCGCGGGCACCTTTAGCTTCAACATCACCGAGAATGCTGCGCAGGATGGCCAGGCGGGCATGTCCATGGACAAGCACACCGCCCGCGCGACCGTTGTGGTGACCGATCTGGACGAGTCGGGCAACCACGCGGGCAAGCTACGCGTGTCGAGCGTGACCTACGCCAACACCGGTGCCTCCGATGCGGACAAGATCGTAACCGACAAGGCTGCCTTTACCAACGCGTACCGTGCATCGGGCACCTTTGATGGCGTGACGGTGAGCAAGACTCTTGAGGGTCGCGCCTCTACCGCGGGCCAGTTTACCTTTGCCGTGACGGGCCTTTGGTACAACGGCGTTCAGACGTCGGTCGATGGCTCCGAGGCCAGCCTGTCCAATAAGGTGGCAGGGGCCGGCGTGTCCGGCGCTGTGGTGAGCGCAAGCGGGGAAGAGAAGCTCTTTGCCCGCAAGCTCACGGAACAGGACCTTGGCCGTACATTTGCCTATCGCATTCACGAGAACCAGCCTGCTGCTGCCGGCTACACCTATGACACCGGCTACACTGGTGACGCTATCGTGCTCGTCAAGGTTCTTGCACACAAGGACGACCCCGCTAAGCTCTACACCGTGACGACCGTGCTCAAGGGTGCGGGTGTGACGGAGCTGCTGGGCGACGGCGCCGACGCGAGCGCGCTGACGGACGAAAAGATCGTCCAGCTCAAGCAAGATTCGACTACCTACGTGCAGCAGTACGATGCAAGTGAGGCCGGCGCCACAACGCCTACTGTCTCGTTTGTGAACCGTTACGCGGCAAGTCTCGACTATGGCGCCGATGGCGGTTTGCAGATCGAGAAGACGTTGACGTATCCCAAGGACGCGACCATTTTTGGCTCGCCTAAGAGCACGTTCCGTTATATCGTCAAGCCTGCTGACGAGACATCTGCCAGCAAGGTTGGCATTTCCACGAATGACAAGGTCTTTGAGACCGCAAATGTCGAGGCCGACGCCCCCAAGACCGTGAGTTTGATACCTGCGGGTGGGTTGACCTTCACTCAGGATGATGCCGGCAAGACGTTCACCTATACGGTGAGTGAGATTGACGACAAGGCGACGGGCTATACGTACGACAAGACGGTCCATACGGTTAAGGCTGTCGTAGCGGATAACGGCGACGGTACGCTTAGAGTCACGACAGCGGTAAGCAAGCAGGTCGATGGCAAGGACGAGCTCGAGGGCCAGTGGATCTATCCGTCTGGTGCAACGTCCACCGGTGTCGCGACGGTCAAATTCAAGAACACCTATACGGTCACCGAGGCGGCAACCTATACTCCGTCCGTGACGAAGGTTGTTGTCGGTGCCAATGCTCCGGACAAGTTCACCTTTGCCATGACCGCGGCTGACGATGCTACCAAGGCTGCCATCAGCGGCAGGCTCATCACCGGCTCTTCGATGAGTGCGGACAACGGCTACGCCGAGCAGAAGCAAACGAAGGAGGGCCTCAAGGACGGAGAGCACGAAAAGATTAACTTCTCGAAGCTCACCTTTAACAAGCCGGGCACGTATAAGTTTGCTATTAACGAGCTGGCCCCGAACGGCGGCCTTGGCGAGTGGACGTATGACGCGCACACCTACGCCCTGACCGTTACCGTAACCGATGAGGGCGGCAAGCTTGTGGCGCGTGTCGATGGCACGACCGGCTCGGAAGGCTTCATCTTCACCAATAGGTATCGCACCTCGACGAGTTACGAGCTCCAGGGCGGCCTAGAGCTCGTCAAGACGCTCAGCGGCCACGATCTGCATGCCGGCATGTTTGGCTTTACGGTGACAGGTAAAGATAAAGACGACGCCGCAACCGACAAGCTCAACAAGCTGCTGCGCGCAGATGATGGCAAGCTCACCGTGACAAACGATGAGCCGCAGGCCGATGGCACGTCCCATACCGGCATTTTGGGTGGCCTGACCTTTGCGACGGAAGATGCGGATAAGACGTTCACCTACAAGGTTGTCGAGAATAGGGGCAACAAGGGTGGCTATCAATACGACTCCACCTATTGGATGGTTGAGATCGCGGTTAAGAAGCGCGGTGACGGTTCGCTCTATACCGTGACTACGGTCAAGCACTATGACGCCAACGAAGTTGAAGAGCCCCGCGATACGAAGACCTTTAGCTCCGAGAACGGTGTTGCCAAGGCTCAGGTGTTCTTTACCAACAGCTACGCTGCGACCGGAACATTCGACGGTCTTACTGCCGAGAAGGTAATGGATTCCGGCGACAAGGTCGAGGCTGGCCAGTATACGTTTGACCTGTATGCCGAGAAGGCCGATGGCTCGCTCGAAAAGATGGATGAGGGCACGACTCAGGCGGCCGAGAACGGTACCGCTACGGTCGACTTTGGTAAGGTTAACTTTAAGCTTGGCGATGCTACCAGCGGAACTCATGAGCAGACGATTGACCTTGCCGGTGCCGTCAACGATGGCGTTGCCACCAAGCGCCACAATGCCGACCACACCACCACCTACAGCTTTAACCTGGTGGCAAAGGAGCGCTTGGCCAACCTGCCCGAGGGCGTGCGTCCCGTGGACACGTCCGCGACGTGCCGGGTGCTGCTCGAGGTGACTGACAACAACGATGGCACGCTGACGCCCAGGGTGACCTATCGCGACGGTACCGAGAACGGCAAGATCGTTTTCCACAATACGCGTGACAAGGTCAAGACGATCGGCACGGTCGCGAAGCCCGATGTGGACATCGACGGGCAGCTGCTCTCCGTGGGCGACTCCTACGTCTACACCATTAACTGGGTCAACACCGAGGCCGATGCCTTCGTGACCGTGAACGACGAGCTACCCACTGGCGTTGTGTTCGAGGCCTTTGAGGGCGAGTATGCCGATAAAGGCGCTGCGAGCGGTCAGTTGCTTACCTGGAACCTGGGTAAGCAGCCCGCGGGCAGCCACGGTTCGGTGCGCGTGCGCGTCAAGATTACTGAGGACGCTGTGAAGGACGCCCAAAGCGCTGTCGGCACCATCAATAACACTGCCACCGTTTGGGTTGGCAACAAGAGCTATACCGGCGCCACGACGAACTTCGTGCCCAAGAAGTCCGAGAGCGATGCCCAGGATTCGAATGAGTCGGGTGTGGCGCTGGGCGATGAGCTCACCTACACCATCGGCTACAAGAACACCGAGGGCGCGTCTGCCACGGTGACGATCACCGATGCCGTTCCCGCGGGAACCGAGTTCGTGGAGTTCGCCGGCGACCATAAGGATGCCGGCTCCAAGGACAATGACGGCAACCTCACCTGGACATTGAAGGACGTTCCCGCCGGCAAGGAGGGCACGGTTCAGTTTAAGGTCCGCGTGACCGAGGACGCGTTTAAGAGCGGTGGCGCTTCGGGCGACATCTCCAACCAGGCGTCGGTGGCGGTCGGCAACAACCCTGCCGTCAAGACCAACACCACTACCGATCAGGTTTCTGACGGGCGCCTGACGTTGAGCAAGGCGGTCACGGCCACCGAAGGCATCACCGCTCCCAACAAGGCATTTACCTTTAAGGTGCTGCTCTACCAGGCCGATGGCACAACGCCTCTGGCCGGCACCTTTGCGTTCGCCGGTCGCCCCGGCGGCACCAATGGCACTTATGTAAGTGGACAGATCAAGAGCGGTGACACCATCGCGCTTAAGGCCGGCGGCTCCGTGACGGTTACCTTGCCTGCGGGTGCTCACTACGAGGTGCAGGAGCTCGATTCCAAGGGTGAGCTCATGACGAGCGAGGACGGCTTTGCGGTTGTCGATAAGGCGAACCCCCAGAAGGGTACCGTCGGACAGGCGACGCAGGCGGGCTTCACCAACGTCTACAGCGTGGAGTCCACGAAGGTGGAAAACGCTTTTAAGGTGCAAAAGAAGATCTTCGGACGCAACTGGATGACATCGGATGCCTTTACCATGACGCTGACTGCCCAGGGCGAGGCACCCATGCCCAAGGGCGCCAAGGACGGCGTGTCGACGATTGAGCTGCACAAGGATGCCCAGGTCGGCAACTTCGGTGCTATCGAGTACACCAAGCCCGGTACCTATACCTATATGATTACCGAACAGTCGGGTGACGAGGCGGCACTCACGTTCTCGAAGGCCACCTATCGTGCCACCGTCACGGTGACCGACAACGGCGCCGGTAAGCTGCTTGCCAAGACCAAGATTGCACAGCTGACCGACGATGCGGGCGACGCTGCTGAGCGCACGGTCGAGGTGGCGGTCTTTACCAACACCGCCAAGACCGGCAGCCTCACCGTCAAGAAGACGGTCGTCGGCGGCGACAGCCAGCGCGAGTTCGGCTTTGCGGTCACGCTGACCGATGGGGACGGCGAGCCCGTCCCCGGCACCTTCGGCAAGGGCGAGCACGCCGTGACGTTCGCGGACGGCAAGGCGACCTTCACGCTCAAGGACGGCGGGGAGAAGGTCATCACCGGCCTGCCCGTGGGCACGTGCTACACCGTGACCGAGGACGCCGCCGAGGGCTACACGACCGCGGTCAACGGGGCTGACGGCTCCAAGGCCGAAGGCGCCGTGACCGAGGACGGCGCGACCGTCGCGTTCACCAACACCGTGAAGATGGGCGAGCTCGACGTCTCCAAGACCGTCGTGGCGCGCGAGGGCCTGGCGGTCGACGCGGACAAGACATTTGAGTTTGCGGTCGAGGCCACCGATGCCGCGGGCCACGGCGTGTCCGGCGCCTACGGTGACGCGACGTTCAAGGACGGCGAGGCGACCCTCAAGCTCAAAGATGGCCAGACGGCGAGGATCACGGGGCTGCCCGCGGGAACTGCCTACACGGTGACCGAACGTGCCGCCGATGGCTACAAAGCTGCGGTGAACGGAGCCGAGGGATCCAGGGCTGATGGTTCCATCTCGGCCGACCAGGTCGCCGCCGCCGCTTTCACCAACACCTTCGACCCTGCTCCCGCCACGGCGTCCGTCCCCGAGCTCACCAAGGTGCTCGCAGGCGGCCGCAAGCCCGGCCTCCAGGAGGGGGAATTCACCTTTGCGCTCTCCCTCACCGACGGTGCGGGCAATGTGCTCGAAGGCTACCCAATCGAGGCGAAGAATAACAAGGACGGCAAGGTTTCCTTTGGCGAGCTCAGCTTCACCAATCTGGGTACCTACCACGCGACCGTGACCGAGAAAGCAAACGGCGATGTCCTGATTGAGGACGATGCGCATGCCTACACCTTCGACATCACGGTGACTCAGACTGGCGCCGGCCTTAAGGCCGAGATCTCCAACGAGCGGGGCAAGAAGACTTTCACCAACACCTTCACGCCGCACGACAACACAAAGGCCGTCACCAAGGCGGACGCCTCGGGCGCCAAGGTCGATGTGGGTGGCAAGCCGGTGGGCGTGGGCGATACCCTCACCTATACCATCGGCTGGGCCAATAACAGCGTCGACGACAGGGGCGCCGCGCGGGCGGCCGACGTGACGGTGACCGATGCCCTGCCCAAGGGCGTTGACTACGTCGAGGGCTCTGCCGACGGCGCCGCCTACGATGCCGCGACGCGCACCCTTACCTGGTCGCTCGGCGAGCAGGCTGCGGGCGCCACGGGCACGCTCAGCTTTGACGTGAAGGTCTCCGCCGAAGCTGCCGTGGTCGATGACATCTCCAACACCGCCACGGTCAAGGTGGGGGAGAACGAATCCCAGACCACGACGACCCATAATAAGGTATCCTGCGAGGGCAGCCTCACCGTCAAGAAGACGGTCGTCGGCGGCGACAGCCAGCGCGAGTTCGGCTTTGCGGTCACGCTGACCGATGGGGACGGCGAGCCCGTCCCCGGCACCTTCGGCAAGGGCGAGCACGCCGTGACGTTCGCGGACGGCAAGGCGACCTTCACGCTCAAGGACGGCGGGGAGAAGGTCATCACCGGCCTGCCCGTGGGCACGTGCTACACCGTGACCGAGGACGCCGCCGAGGGCTACACGACCGCGGTCAACGGGGCTGACGGCTCCAAGGCCGAAGGCGCCGTGACCGAGGACGGCGCGACCGTCGCGTTCACCAACAC
>CABUPE010000036.1 GCA_902493515.1 uncultured Collinsella sp. | reverse complement strand
GGGCCCGTGGGTTATACCCTAAGAGCAAACCACCCTTTTTAAGGGTGGTTCTGATTGAAAACCTAGGGACCCGCGTTCGCCCCGGCCGCCCGGCGGCATATGAAGTCGATCGCGAGTTCCGCACGAGCCGGAGAGCACTTAATGTGCTCTCCGTGCGAGTCAGGACTGTCCGAGCAGGCGACTTCATATGCCGCCGGGCGGCCGGGGCGAACCCCTCCCAAAGATTTTCAAAAAAGTTGTTGACGCGCGCGTAACGACTCGTCTAATATATCCCTTGCGCGATGGACCTGTAGCTCAGTTGGTTAGAGCGTCCGGCTGATAACCGGGAGGTCACAAGTTCGAATCTTGTCAGGTCCACCACTTTCTTTCGCAATAAACACCCCAGCGAGAGCCGAGTCGCCGCTGGGGTGTTTATTACTGTCTCCGTGGGGGTTTAGCTCAGCTGGGAGAGCGCGGGCTTTGCAAGCCTGAGGTCAGGGGTTCGATCCCCCTAACCTCCACCATGATGGATCTGTAGCTCAGTTGGTTAGAGCGTCCGGCTGATAACCGGGAGGTCACAAGTTCGAATCTTGTCAGGTCCACCATCAAAACTGTTAAAAGCCTCGGGGCAATTGCCTCGAGGCTTTTTTCTTAGCCACAGAAGGTAGTCAAAAAAGCTCTGTCCCAAATTAACTACTTTGATTTTGTGTGCTACGCGAAAGTTTGGGTAGTATAGCTATTCAACGCGGCGGGCCGCCGCGTGTTAACCGCTACGTACCGGAGGTGTTCCATGGTTCGTGTCGACATAGAGACCATCGTCATGGCCGCCGGTCCCGTGCCATCGCTTATCGTGCTTCGCGAACGCTGCAGCAAGTCGGATTCCCCCGCGCCGCTGCGCTCCCTCTCCATCCAGACTGGCTCGTTTGAGGCTGCGGCAATCAGCCGCGGCATCGACAGCGGACGCGCCGATCGCCCGATTACCCATGACCTGTTGCTCGATACTGTTGGCGCCCTGGGCGCCAAGCTCGAGCGCATCGAGATCGTTCGCGCCGAGCCGCCGGTGTTCTACGCGACGATTGTCGTACTGGCCGATGGTGACGAGCGCAAGATCGATGCCCGTCCCAGTGATGCCATTGCCCTTGCCGTGCGCAGCAATGCCCCCATGTTTGTGGAGGACGACATCATGAATCGCCTGGGCACTGTTTCTGCCCATACCGAGGAAGTTGACGACGAGCAGGAGTTCGAGAAGTTCGACGAGTTCGTCCATACGCTCTCGCCCGATGACTTCTAAATGCGGGGCGGCCAGGATGCGGAGCGTTCGCTGATGGCCGGCGGTATGTCGGATGAGGCGGCTGCGATCGCCCGCGAGGCCCAGATGCGCTCGGAGGCTTCTGAGGCGGCTCGCATTGCCTATGTGACGCAGGCCCGCACGCTCCGCGAGCGCCGCGGCTCGTTTATCAAGATGGTTGTCGTCTCCGCCCTTGTCGCGGCAATCTGCTCACGCCTTCGTGGTACAGTTGGTGCGCTTGGGTTTTCGATCTCTACGGGCCTGGTGATCTGGGGCGTGGTCGATGCAGTCATGCTGACCAGTCAGATCAAGGTGCTCGACAAGCGCGCGGCGGACATGATGCGCACCCGCGACGCTGCCGCCAAGATCGCCGCCGAGGCACAAGAACTGTAACGACGTCAGACTCGATGGGAAGGTCTAAAGATGGCACAGGATATGCAGGATGCCGGTAACGTCTCCGCCGAGCTCGACGCCATGGTGTGCGATCTGATCGGCGCGTTCTTGGACGACCTTGCCGCCGGTGAAAACCCTGGCGTGGTCGTGGCAATTGAGGATGCTGCTTCCAACCGTTATCTGGCGGCGCTCGACGAGGACGGCGAAGAGGCGTGCCTGGAGGCGGCCACCAACTTTATCTCCGAGCACAAGATGGGTCTTAAGGACGAGGGCCTGGGCCGTATCGTCCGCTATGCCATCGGCTACACCGGCTGCGTCGAGATCGATGGCGGCTACCATGACGCCCTGCTCGTGAGCTTTTTCGAGACGACGCTCGAGAGCGGTTTTTCGGCATATGTGCTGTATGAGGGCATGGGCGCCGGCGATGGTTTTATGTGGAGCGACCCTGAACCTGCAGGTGAGGAAACCCCTCTCATCTAAAATCGCTAAAATAAACGAGTTTTCGGTAAAAGGCTCAATATTCCCGCTGAGCGTTGTATCGCTGGGCGGGCCGCATACGCGTGCCGTTTGTATATGGATAGAAGATAGGGGAACTACATGCGCGTAGACAATCTGAGGAACATCGCCATCATCGCCCACGTCGACCACGGCAAGACGACGATGGTCGACAAGCTCCTGCGTGCCACGGACGCCTTCCGTGCCAACCAGCAGGTCGAGGACCGCGTCCTGGATTCCAACGACCAGGAGCGCGAGCGCGGCATTACGATTCTCGCCAAGAACATCTCTATCGAGTATAAGGACGTCAAGATCAACGTCATCGACACCCCGGGCCACGCCGACTTCGGCGGCGAGGTCGAGCGCGTGCTGCGTATGGCCGACGGCGCCCTGCTGCTGGTCGATGCTTTTGAGGGCCCCATGCCCCAGACCCGCTTCGTGCTGCGTCACGCTATCGACACCGGCCTTAAGATCATGATCGTCATCAACAAGATCGACCGTCCGGGCGCCAACCCCGAGAAGGCCTACAACGACTGCCTGGACCTCATGGCCGACCTGGGCGCCACCGACGACCAGCTTGAGTTCGCCATGGAGCACGTGGTCTACGCCAGCGCCATGAATGGCTTTGCCCGCCTTGATCCCAACGACGGCAACATGGACATGTATCCGCTGCTCGATATGATCATCGACGACATGCCCGCGCCCGAGGTTGACGAGAACGCTCCGCTGGCCATGCAGTGCGTGACCATCGACCACTCCAACTTCGTTGGCCGTATCGGCATCGGTCGCGTGTATTCCGGCGCCATCCATCAGGGCGACCAGATTCTGGTTGTGAAGAACGACGGCTCCAGCGCCACCGCTACCGTCAAGCAGCTCTTTACCTTCGACTACCTGGGCCGCACCGAGTGCCAGGAAGTCGGCGCCGGCGACATCGCCGCCGTCGTGGGCATCGACCGCACCGATATCGGCGATGTCTACACCGATCCCGAGAACCCCGTCGAGCTCGAGCCCATCGAGATCGACCCGCCGACCCTGTCCATCGTCTTCGAGGCTTCGACCTCCCCGCTCGTCGGTCGCGACGGAGACATCGTGGGCGCCCGTCAGCTCAAGGAGCGCCTGTTCAACGAGGCCGAGAACAACGTGACCATGAAGATCGAGGAGCTCGAGGACAAGAGCGGCGTCGAGGTCTCGGGCCGCGGCATTCTGCACCTGTCCGTTCTGATGGAGTCCATGCGCCGCGAGGGCTTTGAGTTCCAGGTCGGCCGTCCCCGCGTTCTGTTTAAGAAGGACGAGAACGGCAACAAGATGGAGCCTGTCGAGCAGGCCGTCGTTGAGTGCCCGGACGAGTACTCGGGCAAGGTCGTTGAGGTCTTCGGTACCTCCGGTGGCATCATGACGAGCATGGATACCTCGGGTATCGTGACGCACCTCGAGTTTAAGATCCCGACCCGCGGCATCATGGGCCTTAAGAACCGCATCATGAACGTCACCCACGGCGAGGGCGTGTTCTACCACACCTTCCTGGAGTACGGTCCCTACGCCGGCGAGATCGGCAACCGTCAGAACGGCGCAATGATCTCCATGACCACCGAGAAGGCCGTTGCCTATGCTCTGGGTACGCTGCAGGAGCGCGGCCAGCTTTTTGTTGAGCCGGGCACCGAGTGCTACGAGGGCATGATCGTGGGCGAGCGCAGCAAGGCTGGCGACATGGTCGTCAACATCGCCCGTACCAAGAACCTGGGCAACCAGCGTTCCTCGACCTCCGATATCTCCGTTCAGCTGGTGCCGCCCCGCACCTTCTCGCTGGAGGAGGCGCTGGAGTACATCGCCGACGACGAGCTGGTTGAGATTACCCCCAAGAACATCCGCCTGCGCAAGCGCCTGCTCAACGCCACCGACCGCAAGAAGGCCGCCGTCCGCGCCGGCCAGGTCAACAAATAAGCGCTGGACTTTATAGCGTCTAACAAGAAAGGGCGTCGACCGTAATGGTCGGCGCCCTTTTTGTGCATAGGGACTGAGCTGGTCTGCACCACCACAAAGGTGCCTGGTCCCTTTGTGGTGGTTGGCGGCTAAGCGGTGGGGAGTCCTGGCGTGTTAGCCGGCTGCTGCGGCTTGAGGTGGGCGTTTCGCCAGATGATCTGGATAACGTAGCCGAGCATAAAGACAAAGGCCACGCCGCTGATGAAGCCGCCTACGAGGGGAAGCCCCGTGAGGGCGCCTGCGATTACGCCACCAGCGGCTGCCATGGCGTAGCGGTTCTGGCTGTGTCCGACCATGCGCGCGATCGCGCACCCTGCAAAGGCACTCGACACCAGCGCGATGCCAATAACACCGCACATGAGGGCTCCGGCAAGCGACAGACCAGCGATAGAGATAATTAGCAGTAGGACGGCGGGGACGATAGCAATCGTGCCCAGAAGACCGCTCACCCACAGGGGCATGGGGCGCTGGTGGAGCATACCGGCGGCGCTGGCAGTCGCACGCGGAAAGACGAGCTCGAGCAGCAGAGCGACAAAGCAGGTCGAGAGTGCCGCGGCGACGATACCGCCGATGACATCGTTAACGGTGGAAGTATCCTCGTTCTCGGTGCGGTCGATCTTGAGTGCGCCGACCTCGGCTCCCGCGGCGCGCTCGGGGTCCTCGGAGACGTGCGCGTTCACGGTGCCGGTGATGTGGGCGTTCTTGCCCAGGATGAGCTTGTCGGCCCAAACCTCGACATCGCCCTCGACGGTGCCATCGATGGTCACCGTATCGCCCGCAAGCGCTGCCGACTTGGTGGAGCCGCGCAGGGCAACCGTCTCGCCTATCGCATAGAAACAGTTGGCGGTGCTGTCGGAATTGAGCACGACATGCTGACCGGCTACCGTCACACTGCCATCAACCGTGGTCTTGGCAACGTCGATGGTGCGCGCCGCAAGACGAATGGCGCCGCCCACCGTGCAGTCGCGGATCGAGAGAGTATCGCCCGCGGCGATGATATCGCGGTCGATGGACGTGTCGTCCAAGTTGAGGGCCTGACCTACCCAGTACAGGTCACCTTCGACGCCGGACGGATTGGCGTCATTGTCGGTCGCAAGTACGTTGCCTGCGGTGTCCGTGTCGGCGAACGACGCCGTGGGAAGCACGGTGATCGCCAGCGCGATGAGCGCGAATGCCATAAGCAGGCAGCGACGCATCTTGTGTGACGGTGCCGCCGCGGTTTGATTGAAAGCCATGGTTGATCCTTTTGTTAGGTGTTCGGCATATATCTAACAGGGTACCCAACGCGTGGGCGCTCTAAAAGAACCTCTCGGTTGCATTTCGAAGGGTCGTGCCGTGCTGTCTACTTTTTACGGTGCAAGAAGCGCGCAATATCTTCTTCGGTGGGGCTTTTGATGTCAAAGCGCAGTGAGAGCCAGCGCAGACCCATGGTCACGACAACGCATACGACCAACGCGACGACATTGCTGACCAAGCCACTCATAACGAGGCTTACATAGCTTGCCGATCCGGCGATGGCCGCGATGGCATAAAAGTTAGTGCGTTGGAAAATGCCCGGAACCACGCCCATAAAGCCGTCGCGCAACATGCCGCCGCCCACCGCGGTAAAAAAGCCCATCATGATGCACACCGCCGGTGCAAAGCCGTAGACCAGCGCCTTGTCCGCTCCGGTGGCGGCATAGATGCCGACCGAGATGATGTCGAGCAGGGGAATGAGTTTTTCGGGTTTGTCGACGATTGCCGGGAAAATGTAGATGATGGCTGCCGTGGCGATGGAAAGCGGCAGTGCCATCGGCTGGTTGAGGATGTAGACGTTGCCCACCTGCAGCGTCATGTCGCGTAAAAGACCGCCGCCCAGGCCACAGACCACGGCAAGCGCGACCGCGCCCACCAGGTCGAGCTTGTGCTCGCGTGCGACCAACACGCCTGAGATCGATGCCGCGACAACAGCGAACATCTCGAGCCAAAACGGAATAGCGACCATGGCATCCGTGGCGTGTGAGGTAACGGTCATAGCGGCGACGACGGGCAAGATGGGGTCCTTTTGGTTGCGGGTTTAGACAAATGCTCGTACATAGTACATGGTTGGCGGGCGTGGCGACCCTATTGCTCGGTAAACGGTCGGGACCGGGTATGGTCATAGGTTCCAAACATGTACATCAGCCTCCAAAGATGTCAAAAAATGTCGGTTTTGGAGGGTGATGTACATGTTTTGGTGTGGCGCGCTGGGATGACGCTACTCGGAAGGCGTGTCTTCGCCTTGCGCGCTCTTCCAGTTGCGGATAAGTGCCTTGCGCAGTTCGTTTTGCTTTCGCTGGTACTCGGCGTCCGTGCAGCGGGGCATACCGAGTGCTTCGCGAATATTGTTCATAGCGCGGTGAAAAGCAAGCTGACTTGCGAACTGTGCCGAGGTGAGCGTAACGATTCGATATCCCATTTGGGCGAGCACTGCTTCGCGCTCCGCATCTGCGCCCTTGCGTTCGGCCTCGTCGTGAAAGCCGCCCTTATATTCGATGCCGAGTTCCCTGCGCTTATAGGTGATGAGGGCATCGATTTTGAGCGTTCGAGCTTTGGTGCAATGCCAAAGGCGTTGGGGGATTTCGAGTGGCTTGTTGAGTTCGATACCTCGGATGCCAACGCCGCCTTCGTTCGTCGGGAGTGAAAGGACAATGGCCGATGCGGTCTCCATGGGCGAGGCTGAGTGGTCGTAGATATGCCTGAGCGCGAGTCTGGCGCGTGTGGCGCCAGGTTTGCTAGGGTGTCGATCGAGTAGCTCGACAATTTCGTCCTTGGAAGTGGTGGCTGATTGCTCGGTGTAAGGGTCAGAGGGATTGAGCCCCATGCAATAGTCGCCGCAAACTTCGTAACCATACTCGAGGTATTCGATTCTATCCATCCACTCGGCAGCAAGCACGAAGGTGAAGGCTTCGTCGGTGATAAAGATGCCGGACGTAAGTTCATCGATATGGTCGTAGGGTAGATTTTGGCCAAGAACGTGGCAATTAACGCCGTTGGCGCGAATTCGTTCAAAGGCAAATACAACAGAGATGTCGATGGTTTCAATCATGCTAGTGGGAATACCGCAGTCGGTAAGGGCCTGTTGGATGCGCGCGATGCGTTGCTGAGTGGAGAGGCCCCGCGCACCTATCTGGTAGTCGCGTTGTGCGACGGCTTGCACCAGGCCCCGTGGTGCACGGTGGACAAGCCACGCCGTTTTATGCGAAATGAGAACAGGAGTATCCATAAGGGACCTCTCGCTTTGAGCCGACATGCAATCCTTATGTCCGCTGAAGTGAGGAAATATACCGAATGCCGACAAAACGGCCGATGGACTTCGCGCGCGATATACAAAGGTGTACATCAGCCTCCAAAGATGTCAAAAAATGTCGTTTTTGGAGGGTGATGTACATGTTTGAGATTTGGGGCTGGGATCGACCGCGATGGGGCGTGGCTGAATAGGAGGGATGTCCAAATTTTGAGCGGAGCTCAAAATTTATTCGGTCGGTTTACGCCGACCGCGCTGCGCTAAAAACGCGCCACTGGCGCGTTTTCTTTACGCTTCGCGCCCTGGCGGGTTCGAATCCCTCCTCCTCCGCCGTATTTGCTTGATAGGGACTCAAAACAAAAAAGCTCCCATTCTTGGGAGCTTTCTCAATCAAAATGGCGGAGGAGGAGGGATTCGAACCCTCGTGACCTTATACAGGCCAAACGGTTTTCGAGACCGCCGCATTCAACCACTCTGCCACCCCTCCGCGTGGGGTAAAAACAAAGCAGGCTCGAAGGCCTGCTTTGGAATTAACTGGCGGAGAGTCAGGGATTTGAACCCTGGAGACGCTTTTGACGCCTACACGATTTCCAATCGTGCTCCTTCGGCCACTCGGACAACTCTCCGTTAAATGCGAAAGTTAGTATACACGAGGAATCGCAAGGTGCAAGCCGAAAACTTAGCATTTTTTAAAACGCTTGGCCGCACTTGGCGTTGCAGTGGGGTTTGAGGTGCCAAAAAACGGCTTCCGACCAGCGTGGTTGATCAACTCAATTGTTCAAAAAGGGTATTCATAAGCGACTTGGCAATGAATTTAAAAATCTTTGATTGGTGCTGTGGGCCACTGGTATGCATTTTGCGACCACAGCCTTGTGCCCGTTGACCTGCGGCTTGGCTCAGCTTGTCCCCGCGGCACCGTATCTTGTCCACAAATCCGTCAAGCATTTGGTCGGCATTTGGTTGGAATGCGCATGAAACACCGTGCGAGTATGGGCATATGTGGAGGTCATGAGGTTGTAGCTGCATATTCTTGCAGCCTAGGAGGTTGAAAGATATTATTACAAAGTCTTTTCCTGCTTCAGGCGCACCTTCACGACCTGAAGCCACATTTGCCCAGAGGAGGTGACAATATGAAGGCTTATGAACTGCTGTTCTTTGTTGACCCGTCGCTCGACCCCGAGACTCGTCTCGCTGTTATGAAGCGTATCGATACCACGATCGCTGAGGGCGCTGGCAAGGTCGACTCCGTTGACGAGTGGGGCAAGCGCAAGCTCGCCTACGAGATCAACGACCTCACCGATGGTGACTACACCCTCATCAACTTCCACGCAGATCCTACCCAGATCGCCGAGCTTGATCGCGTCCTGCGCATCACCGACGCTGTGGTCCGCCACATGATCGTCCGTCGCGACGACCAGGAGTAAGACTGTCGTTTTGGACTGGGCTTGTGCCCCAAGAGGAAGTAGTGAGTTATGAGCATCAATCGAGTGAACATCACCGGTAACCTCACCCGCGATCCCGAGCTGCGCGCCACCGCCGGCGGAACCCAGGTTCTGTCCTTTGGCGTCGCCGTGAACGATCGTCGCCGCAACGCGCAGACTGGCGAGTGGGAGGACTATCCCAACTTTGTCGACTGCACCATGTTCGGCACCCGCGCCGAGGCCGTGAGCCGTTTCCTGGCAAAGGGAAACAAGGTCGCGATCGAGGGCAAGCTGCGCTACAGCTCTTGGGAGCGCGACGGCCAGCGCCGGAGCAAGCTCGAGGTCATCGTCGATGAGATCGAGTTTATGAGCTCCCGTGGTGGCCAGGGTGGCTACGATCAGGGCGGTTACGCCCCCGCAGCTCCCGCGCCCGCAGCACGTCCTGCCGCACCGGTGGCTACGCCGCCCGCGGTCGACGTCTACGATGAGGACATCCCGTTCTAAGGCTTGTTCACCTATTTTTGAGTGAGAGGCGGCTTCGGTTCGCCGAAGTTGCCAAATGAAAGGTATTTTGACATGGCTAATGATTTTTCTGCACGTCAGCCGCGTCGTAAGTACTGCCAGTTCTGCAAGGAGAACACTGAGTTCATCGACTATAAGGACACTCAGCTTCTCCGTAAGTACATGACCGACCGTGGCAAGATCAAGCCCCGTCGCGTCACTGGCGCTTGCACGCAGCATCAGCATGACATCGCCAACGCCATCAAGCGCGCCCGCGAGATGGCTCTCCTGCCGTACACCGTCCCCGTGGTTTCCTCTCGTGGCAACCGCGACCGCGGCTAAGAAGGGAGACGCATCATGAAGGTTATTCTTCTCGATGAGATCAAGGGCAAGGGCGGCGAGGGTGACGTCGTAGAGGTCGCTCAGGGTTACGCTGAGAACTTCCTGTTCCCCAAGAAGCTCGCTGTTGCCGCCACCAAGGGCAACCTCAAGCAGCTTGACGAGCGTCGCAACAACATCGCCAAGCGCGAGGCCGTCCGTCTGGCTACCGCCAACGAGACCAAGGCTGCCTTCGAGGGCAAGACGGTCACCGTTGACGTCAAGGTCGGCGACGAGGGCATCCTCTTTGGCTCCGTTACCGCCGCTATGATCGCTGACGCCATCAAGGCTCAGCTCGGTATGGACATCGACCGCAAGCGCGTCGAGCTCGGTAAGCCCATCAAGGTTGCCGGTGCCCACACCGTTGCCATCTCGCTGTACCGCGAGATCAAGGCCGAGGTTGTCGTTCTCGTCGGCGTTACCGCCGAGGAGCTCGCTGCCGAGGCTGAGGTCGAGGAGGCCGCTGAGGTCGCCGAGGCCGAGACCGCCGAGGTCGAGACTGAGGCTGCTGCCGAGTAGCATTTGCTGCAACGCAACAATCTTGTTCTAAGAAGGGCGCTCTGGGAAACCGGGGCGCCCTTTTGTTTTTTGCGCTGAGTGAGTGTTGTGGTGAACGTCGCGTCAAAGTTCTATATACAGGACCGTTCATCCGTTTGGTTCGGTGATGATTGGCGGCGCGAGGCGCGTTTTGGGACCGTGGCTGATACTATGGATGCTCGCAAGCGATATGAATGAGGATGCTCATGGCATATGACGATAGGGAGACCGGGCTGACGGTCGAGGACCGCGGCTCAAAGTTGGGTCTTCCCCAAAACCAAGATGCAGAGGCCAATGTACTGGCCGCTATGCTGCTATCGCCCGAGGTGGTCGAAGAGGCCCAGGTCGAGCTGCAGCCCGATGACTTCTACCGGCCCATTCATAAGACCATCTATACTGCGATGGTCGATATGTACAACAGCCGCATTCCCATCGACTCCATCTCGCTGATCGATTACCTGCGAAGCATCAACAAGCTCGATGCCGTGGGCGGCGAGGCGTACATTTTGGAGCTGATGGGTCAGACCCTGTCGCTCGTCAACTGGCAGCACCATGCCGCCATCGTTCGCCGCGATTCGATGCTGCGTGAGCTGATCGGCGCCACCAACGAGATCAACGCGCTGGCATATAACGCCCCCACCGACACCAAAGAGGTTGTCGAGCTGGCCGAGAGCAAGCTGCTCAAGGTCACGGCACGCGAGGTCAAGTCGAGCTACAAGACGCTGACCGAGTTTATGGTCGAGGCCTATAACGAGGCCGAGGAAGTGTGCCAGGCCGGTGGCCAGGCTGCGGGCGTGCCCACGGGCTTCCCGTCGCTCGACCGCATGCTCATGGGTTTTCGCGAAGGCCAGCTCATCATCATCGGTGCCCGTCCTGCCGTGGGTAAGACGTCGTTCGCTCTGAATCTGGCACTCAACGCTGCCGCTGCCGGTTATACTGTCGGCTTCTTCTCTCTGGAGATGTCGGGCAAGGAAATTGCCCAGCGTCTGATTTGCGCCTACGCCATGATCTCGATCAGTGACTTCCGCATGGGCCGCATTAGCCCCGAGCAGTGGGCCAATATCAACGAGGCCACGCAGACCTTGTCCAAGCTCGATATTCTGATTGACGATACGCCCGGCACCACAGTGACCGAGATTCGCGCCAAGAGCCGCCGTATGCTCCATAACAAGGAGAAGGCAATTATCATCCTGGACTACCTGCAGCTGGTGAGTCCTCCGCCGGGACGCCGCTCCGAGAGCCGTACCGTCGAGGTCTCGGAGATGTCGCGTGGTTTGAAGATCATGGCCAAGGAGCTCAAGATCCCGCTCATCGCGCTGTCGCAGCTCTCACGTCAGGTCGAATCCCGTACCGGCAAGCGCCCGCAGCTTTCCGACCTTCGTGAATCGGGCTCCATCGAGCAGGACGCCGATATCGTTATGTTCTTGGACCGTTCCGCCGACGAGGCCGAGGCCTCGCGCGACGATCGACCCGACGAGGGCGTTACGCGTATCGTCGTGGCCAAGAACCGTTCGGGCCCGATCGGCGACGTCGACCTGATGTTCCTGCCGGCATCCACCAAGTTCTATGAGCTTGATGGGGCGCATGCCGAGGAGTAGGACAGGCGCCCGTTGCACGGGTATACTGGGAATGTTTTGTGCTTCTGCGTGCCGGCGTGGTGCGTAGACAGTCCATGAATGTAAGGAGTAAACATGCCGTCAACCGTTTTGGTCGGTGCCCAGTGGGGCGATGAGGGCAAGGGTAAGATTTGCGATTTGGTCGCCGGCGACTTCGATGCCGTCGTGCGCTTCTCGGGCGGCAACAACGCCGGTCACACCATCGTCGTCAACGGCAAGAAGTACGGCCTGCACCAGGTGCCCTCCGGCATCATGTATTCCGACCACGTGTCGGTGATCGGTAACGGCTGCGTCGTCAACCCCAAGGTTGTCCTTGAGGAGATCGACATGTTCGAGGCCGACGGCATCACCACCAAGAACCTCAAGATTAGCGGAAACGCGCATGTCATCATGCCGTACCACATTGATCTGGATGGCGCCTTTGAGCAGAAGCTCGGCAAGAAGAACATCGGTACCACCAAGCGCGGTATCGGTCCGTGCTATCAGGACAAGATGGCCCGCATTGGTCTGCGCATGCAGGACATGCTGGACGAGACGCTGTTCCGCGACAAGCTGGAGACCGCTCTCGCCCGCGTGAACCCCGAGCTCGAGCTCATCTACAATCTGCCCACCTACACCGTGGACCAGATTTGCGACGAGTACCTGCCGATGGCCGAGCGCCTGCGTCCCTACATCACCGAGACGAGCCTGCTGCTCAACAACATGATTGACGAGGGCAAGGACCTGCTGTTTGAGGGCGCCCAGGCGACGCTGCTCGACATCGACCACGGTACCTATCCGTACGTGACGTCTTCCAACTGCACCGCCGGCGGCGCCATCACCGGCTCCGGCGTCGGTATGAAGAACGTCGACCGCGTACTGGGCGTCATGAAGGCCTATATCACCCGCGTCGGTTCGGGCCCCATGCCCACCGAGCTTTCCTATGAGTCCGAGGCCGGTCACACGCTGACCGAGGAGGGCTACGAGTACGGCGTGACCACCGGTCGCCGTCGTCGCTGCGGCTGGTTCGACGGCCCCATCGCCAACTACGCCTCGCGCGTCAACGGCCTCACCGATATCGCCATGACCAAGCTCGACGTGCTTTCGGCTTTCGACACCATCAAGGTGTGCGTGGCCTACGACGTCGATGGTGAGCGCTATACCAGCGTGCCCGAGCATCAGGTTCGCTTTGAGCACGCCAAGCCCATCTACGAGGAGCTTCCTGGCTGGAAGTGCGATATCACCGGCTGCCGCAGCTTTGAGGAGCTGCCGCAGGAGGCTCAGGACTACGTGGCGTTTATCGAGGATCTGGCACACACCCGCGTGACGTTCATTGGCGTCGGCGCCGGTCGCGAGCAGATCATCAACCGATTCTGGAAGTAATCGGGACTATTTGGTTATTGCGATATACCCCTTTGCAGCCCGGACGGGCGGCCGAGGGGTATATTTGCTTGCAAAGGGCTCGCGCGGAGCGGGCCGCTAATCCATAGAGGAGGCACCCTTGAAGGCGGACACTCAAACCATCGACATCCTGTTGTTGGGCAGCGGCGGCCGCGAGCATGCTTTGGCAGCTAAGCTCGCAGCATCACCGCGCGCCGGCAAGCTCTACATTGCGCCGGGTAACGGCGGCACCGCGAGCTGCGGCGAGAACGTGGTTCTCGACGATTGCGATCCTGCGGCCGTGGCGGCGTTTGCCCAGAGCCACGGATGCGGACTCGTGGTGATTGGCCCCGAGGCTCCGCTCGTGGCGGGCGTTGCCGATGCCGTGCGCGCGGCGGGCATTCCCTGCTTTGGCCCGGGTGCCGAGGGCGCTCAGATGGAGGGCTCCAAGCTGTTCTCCAAGCAACTCATGGAGCGTGCCGGCATTCCGACGGCCGCCTACGGCTCGTTTACTGACGAGGCTTCGGCTCTTGCCTATGTGCGCGAGCAGGGCGCCCCGCTGGTCGTGAAGGCTGACGGCCTGGCTGCAGGCAAGGGCGTTATCGTGGCGACTGAGCTTGCGCAGGCCGAGGAGGCCGTGCGCGAGTGCTTTGGCGGCACCTTTGGCGATGCCGGCAACACCGTTGTCATTGAGGAAATGCTGGTTGGCCCCGAGTGCTCGCTGCTGGCCTTTACCGACGGCAAGACCGTGCGTCCTATGGCCACCTCGCAGGACCACAAGCGCGCGCTCGAGGGCGACAAGGGCCCCAACACCGGCGGCATGGGTGTCTACAGCCCGGTGCCCATCGTGACTGACGAGGAGCACGCCACCATGGTGGCGGTCATGGAGCAGACCGTGGCCGAGCTCGCTGCCGAGGGTATCGACTACCGCGGCTGCCTGTATGGCGGCTTTATGCTTACCCCCGCCGGCCCCAAGGTGCTGGAGTTCAACGCCCGCTTTGGCGACCCTGAGACGCAGGTCGTGCTGCCGCGCCTCAAGAACGACCTGGTCGAGGTCATGCTGGCTTGTGCCAACTGCGAGCTCGATCAGATTGAACTCGACTGGCGTGACGAGTGGGCCGTGGCCGTTGTCCTGACGAGCGCGGGCTACCCCGGCAGCTACGAGAAAGGTAAGGTCATCACCGGTATTGAGGATGCCGAGGCCATGGAGAACGTGACCGTGTACCACGCGGGCACTGCCGTGGTGGACGGCCAGCTCGTGACCAATGGTGGCCGCGTGCTTGCCGTGACCGCTCTGGGCGACACGTTCGAAAACGCTCGCAACCTTGCCTACGAGGCCTGCGAGAAGATTGATTTTGAGGGCAAGACCCTGCGTCACGACATCGGCCTGCGCGCGCTGCGCGGTCGCGACGCCTGGGATGCCTAAAATCCGAGAGGAATGAGACGGATGGACGAGAAGAACGAAGAGCTCGTGGACGCGCAGATCGTCGAAGAGGACAGCCGCATGTATGGGCACGCCGAGGGCGAGCCTGGTGGCGAGGTCGCTGACGAGCCGGCGCTGGTGCTGGGCGACGACGATCCGCACGATGCCGAGCTGCACGAGAAGATTCTTTCGGAGGAATGCGCCTGGAAGGGCAAGATCCTCGACGTCCACCGTCTTGAGGTTGAGCTGCCCAACGGTCACCGCAGCGCTCGCGATATCGTTCGCCATCCGGGTGCGGCGGCCGTTGTGGCACTGACCGAGAGCGGCAAGATCGTACTGGTGCGTCAGTACCGCACCGCCATCGACCGCGTGACGGTCGAGATTCCCGCCGGCAAGCTCGACCCGGGCGAGGATCCGCTCGATTGCGCCAAGCGCGAGCTGCACGAGGAGACGGGCTTTAGGGCCGGTCGCATTCGCTTTTTGACGTCGATTGTCACGTCTTGCGGTTTTTGCGATGAGATCATCCACATCTACTTGGCTACCAAGCTCGAGTTTGATGCGCCCAACCCCGATGATGACGAGTTTGTCAACGTTGACCTGGTGCCGCTACACGAGCTGATCGACGCCGTGCTCGACGGCAAGATCGAAGACGCCAAGACCGTCGTGGGCGCGCTTGCCTGCGACAGCATCGCACACAGGCTGGGCGGAACTGAGCTTTAAAAGCGAGGGCGACCCTGGGGCAAACACTACTGATTGTTTTGCCCCAGGGTTTTACGTTGTTGTTTTATCTCCGAGGACTGCATGTTTAGAAGATTCTTGTCTTATTACAAGCCCCAGATGGGGCTTTTTGTTGCTGATACTGTTTGTGCTCTGGTGCTTGCCGCCATTGACCTTGCTTTTCCTATTATTCTGCGTAATTTGACCGGTGGGCTATTTACTCAGGGTCAGGCTGCCATTATGCAGGCGCTCGGCATGATCGCGGTGGGCTTGGTGCTGATGTATGCCGTCCGCTGCGCCTGCCGCTACTTTGTGAGCTATTGGGGTCACGTGATGGGCGCGCGCATGGAGTCCAAGATGCGCGAGGACCTGTTCGACCAGTATGAGCGCTTTAGCTTTGCGTACTTCGACCGCAACAGCTCGGGCGACATGATGAGCCGCGTGGTCAACGACCTGTTCGATATCTGCGAGGCGGCGCATCACGTGCCCGAGTGGATCATCATCTGCGGCATCGAGATCATCGGCTCGTTTGTGATCCTCTTTACCATCGCCCCGGTCCTGGCGCTCGCCATGGCCGTGGTGACGGCGGCGTTTGCGGTCATCATGTTTTGGCAGAACATGCGCATGCGCGAGGTCTTTAGCGACAACCGCAAAAAAATCAGCGGCATCAATGCGCAGCTGCAGGATTCGCTGGCGGGCATGCGCGTGGTCAAGAGCTTTGCCAATGAGGAGACCGAACGCTTCAAGTTCCGCGCCTCCAACAATCGCTACCTTTCGTCCAAGGAGAACATGTATCACGCCATGGGCGTCTATACTGCGACGTATGGCCTGCTCTCGGGCGTGCTCTATGTGATCGTGGTGCTGCTGGGCGGCTGGCTGGTCGCCAAGGGACAGCTGCAGGCGGTCGATATGGCGACCTTTGCACTCTATATTTCGCTGTTCTGCACGCCGCTCGAGACACTCGTCAATTCGGCCGAAACGTATCAGAAGGCTATCGCCGGCTTTAAGCGTATGGACGAGGTGCTCTCGACCGCGCCGGATATCCAGGACAAGCCGGGCGCCACGGATCTGCAGGTGACTGCCGGCGCCGTGGAGTATCACGACGTGTGCTTTAACTACGAGGATGTCGAGCTGGGCGAGGGCGATGCCGACGAGCGTCCCGTTATCGACCATATGGACCTGTCCATCAAGCCCGGGCAGACCATCGCTTTGGTTGGCCCCTCGGGCGGCGGCAAGTCCACGACCTGTTCGCTGCTGCCGCGCTTTTATGACGTGGCTACCGGATCCATTAGCATCGACGGCCAGGACGTGCGTGATGTAACGCAGCAGAGCCTGCGTCGCGCCATCGGCCTGGTGCAGCAGGATGTCTACCTGTTTGACGGTACGATTGGCGAGAACATCGCCTACGGCAAGCCGAGCGCTACGGCGGAAGAGATCGCCGACGCCGCCCGTCGCGCCAATATCGATACCTTTATCGAATCGCTTCCACAGGGCTACGACACCGTGGTGGGCGAGCGCGGCAGCCGTCTTTCGGGCGGACAGAAGCAGCGCGTTGCCATCGCGCGCGTGTTTCTCAAGAACCCCAAGATCCTGATCTTGGACGAGGCGACGAGTGCTTTGGATAACGAGAGCGAGGAGGCGGTGCAGGAGTCGCTCGAAGAGCTGGCACGCGGCCGCACCACGATTATCATCGCCCACCGTCTTTCGACCATTAAGCATGCCGATGAGATTGCGACCGTTGAGCATGGTCGCGTTGTGGAGCGTGGCACGCACGAGGAGCTTCTCGCCCGTGGCGGCACCTATGCCCGTTACTATCGAATGCAGTTCGAAGGTGCGCGTGCGCACGAGCTCGACTGATTGATATGACAGGAAGTTTATGGCTGACAAGAACCCTTTGACTCCGGAAGAAGTGACGGAGTTATTCTCCGAAATCGATGCATCCGGCGTCTTGGATCCTACGCTTGCCAAAAAGCGTACCGAGCGCATGCGCGAGAAAGAGGCCGCGGCCAAGCGCGGTGACAAAGCGGCGCTAGCGCAGCTGCGCAGCGAGGACCGCGCGAGCCAGGCAAAACATATCGACCCGCTGTCCGAGGACGATCCTTCGGGTTCGCAGGTGAGCCATACCATTACGAAGACTGCCATGGCCGTGGTTATCGGCATCTTGGTGCTGATCGTGGGCATGCAGATTGGCTACGGCGTGATGCGTCGCCTGAATACCGCCAACCTGTCCGAGAGCGTTTCGGTCGATACTGTTTCGACGGCGCTGAAGGGCGGCCTTGAGTGGGGCAACGGCTTTACGCAGTTCCCGCTCGACTTTACCGTCGATGAAGCCGATGAGCGTACGGGCACGGTCGAGGTGACGGTGTTGGACACATCGTCTGCCAACGAGCTCGAGCTGCTGTCCAACGGGCAGATCCAGGCCGCGGCGCTTGCGACCAACGCGCTGCTCAACGATAAGATCGACCGCGTGGTGTATAACGTTCACGCCTATATCGACGAGGATAGCAACATTCAGCACGATTCCTTCTTTGGCATGTTCCCCGCGCGGGGCCACCAGAGCGCCATTTTGACGTTCGTGTGGACCAAGAGCTCATCCAACGCCACGAGTATCGACTGGAAGATGCGCATCGTGAGTATGGATGACACCATCGCCGAACGCATTCAGAAGCAGGTGAACTCGGTGTCGTCGTTGATTGAGGACCCGGTGGTTAGCCAGACCAAGATTGACGAGGAAAAGGCCGAACGTGACCTGGAGCATCGTCTGCATGGCCGCGAGATTTTCCGCGGTGGCAAGCCCGATCGCTCACCGTCCGATTTGCTGGAGCAGGACAAGAGAAAGTAAGACGTCATCATCCCGCGTGAGCCACAAGCCTCGCGGGATGATTTTTTAATCCCCGTCCCAGAAAAATCATTATGCATAGAAAGTCATAATTATCATTTCGTAAACATTTCGATGAAATTAACGCCATGAGGCATACTTGCGGTTACAATACCGCGAGGCCTAACTACACACCTTTAAGCCGGTCCTGTGAGACCGGGAAGGAGAATTATGGCGAACAACCATACCGCGGGCGCTGCCGCCCGCACCTTCGCGCCCAGCGAGCTTTGCCAGCGTATGCTGGCCAAAACCAGCAAGGGCACCTGCGGTCCCTGCATCCTGTATCTTGAGGATGGGACCATTTTTTATGGACGTGCATGCGGCGCCGCGGGCACCGCGACCGGCGAAGTCTGCTTCAACACCTCGCTCGAGGGCTACTTTGAGGTCATGACCGACCCGAGTTATGCCGGCCAAATCGTAACCATGACCTATCCGCAGATCGGCAACTACGGTATCGACGAGACCGACGTCCAGTCGGCCTTCCCCGGCGACGCCGTGCGCCCTGCGAGCGCTCCGGCTATGCGCGGCATGATCGTTCGCGATATGTGCGCCACGCCTTCTAACTGGCGCTCGGCCGTCAGCGTGCCGGAGTACCTGCGCGCTCACGGCATCGTCGCTATCGAGGGTGTCGACACCCGCGCTCTGGTGCGCCATCTGCGCGACAATGGTTCCAAGATGGGCATTATCTCGACTGAGATCTTCGACGTCGACGAGCTTGCCAAACGTCTGGCCGCAGCGCCTACACTGGTGGGCGAGAATTTGGTCAAGACCGTGAGCTGCCCCGCGCCTCACGAGTTTGTGGCCGCCGACCTGCCTGCCACGCATGACTTTGCGCTTGCCCCTGCCGCTCCTGCCCGCCACAAAGTGGTCGCCTACGACTGCGGCGTCAAGCGCGGCATTCTGGAGGGCCTCGTCCGCGCCGGCTGCGACCTTACCGTCGTGCCGTGGGATACGCCCGCCCAGCAGGTGCTCGACATGAATCCCGACGGCGTCTTTTTGTCCAATGGCCCCGGCGACCCCGATGCCGTGGTGGAGACCTACGAGCAGGTGCAGCAGCTGATCGGCAAGGTGCCGGTCTTTGGTATTTGTCTTGGTCACCAGATGATCAGCCTGGCCTGCGGCGCCCAGATGGAAAAGCTTAAGTTCGGTCACCGCGGTGGCAACCAGCCGGTCATGAACCTGGTAAGTCGTCGCGTGGAGATCACCGCGCAAAACCATGGCTTTGGCCTGCTGTTCCCCAGCTTGGGCAAGCTTGTCCCCGAGCTTTCCGGCGGCGAGACCGAGCATGCGGCCGATGGTGACCTGCGCGTCTGGGTGCGCCGCGGAATCGCGCCGGTCGTGATGAACGAGCGCTTCGGCCGCATTCGCCTAACACATGTGAACCTCAACGACGGCACCGCCGAGGGCATCCAGCTGCTCGACGCCCCGTGCTTCTCGGTCCAGTACCACCCCGAGGCCTCGCCTGGCCCCACCGATGCCCACTATCTCTTTACCGCCTTTACGCGACTCATGGACGGCGAGGAGAACTACCTGGACATCGACACCGCGAAGGATCGCCTGGCTGGCTGGAATTTTGCCGACGATGGTTCCGCCGTTCTACCGAACGGCGGACCGGTCGACGCTGCGGCCGCATCTGGCACATCATCTTGCCGTTCTGCTTCGGACGCGCGGGCATAAGCCCAGCGCGCCCTCGCATCACGGCAACCTGATGCACCAGCTGCACCCTCGCTGACTTTTCCAAAACATTCAGTCAGCCTCTCTAGGAGGTTTTAAACATGCCGAAACGTACTGACATCAAGCGCATCCTCGTTATTGGTTCGGGCCCCATCGTTATCGGCCAGGCCTGCGAGTTCGACTACTCCGGCGCCCAGGCCTGCAAGGTGCTCAAGGAGGATGGCTTTGAGGTCATCCTGGTCAACTCCAACCCGGCGACCATCATGACCGACCCGGGCTTGGCCGACCGCACCTATGTTGAGCCCATCACCGCCGAGTTTATCGAGCGTGTGATCAAGAAAGAGCGCCCGGACGCGCTGCTGCCCACGCTGGGCGGCCAGACCGGTCTGAACGCCGCCGTCGAGCTGGCGAAAGACGGCACGCTCGACAAGTACGGCGTCGAGATGATCGGCTGCGACCTGGCCGCCATCGAGCGCGGCGAGGACCGCAAGCTCTTTAACGAGGCCATGGCCGAAATTGGCCTGGAGGTCGCGCGCTCGGGCTATGCTTACAGCGTGGCCGACGCCGAGGCTATCGCCGAGCGTGTGGGCTATCCCTGCGTACTGCGCCCGAGCTTTACCCTCGGCGGCGCCGGCGGCGGCATCGCACATACTCATGAGGAGCTCGTTTCCATCGTGAGCCAGGGCCTCGAGCTCTCGCCTGCCCACGAGGTGCTGGTCGAGGAGTCCATAGAGGGCTGGAAAGAGTATGAGATGGAGGTCATGCGTGACCACGCCGGCAACGGCATCATCGTGTGCTCCATCGAGAACCTCGACCCCATGGGCGTGCATACCGGCGACTCCATCACCGTGGCGCCGGCGCAGACCCTCTCCGACCTGGAGTATCAGCGCATGCGTGTCGCCTCGCTCGCCATTCTGGAGAAGATCGGCGTCGAGACCGGTGGCTCCAACGTGCAGTTTGCCGTGAACCCCAACACCGGCCGCCTGATTGTCATCGAGATGAACCCGCGCGTGAGCCGCTCGTCCGCGCTGGCCTCCAAGGCCACGGGTTTCCCCATCGCCAAGGCCGCCGCTCGCCTGGCCGTGGGCTATACGCTCGACGAGATCGTCAACGACATCACCAAGGCTACGCCCGCCTGCTTTGAGCCCACGATTGACTACTGTGTGGTCAAGGTGCCGCGCTTTGCCTTCGAGAAGTTCAAGGGTACCGACCCCACACTCACCACGCGCATGAAGGCCGTGGGCGAGATCATGGCGATCGGCCGCACCTTTGAGGAGGCCTTTGGCAAGGCCATGCGTTCGCTGGAGGACGGGCATCAGGGCATTTGTGCCGGTGGCAAGGAAGGTGCCGACAAACTGAGCGACGATGAGCTCGCTCAAGCCGTGGCAACGCCGACCGAGCACCGCATCTTCTTTGTGGTCGAGGCCCTGCGCCGTGGCTGGGACATCGCTCGCATCCATGCCATCTGCGGTATCGATCCGTGGTACCTCAACCGTATCAACGACATTGTGCAGGTCCAGGAGAGCATCCGCGGCCTGCGTGTGGAGGATATCGACGCCGACGCGATGCGCCTGCTCAAACAGTACGGCACGAGCGACGCCGAGATCGCCGCGCTGACCAGCTCGGACGAGCGCTTCGTGCGCGCCTATCGCAAGGGCCTGGGCGTGGTTCCCAGCATGAAGACGGTCGATACCTGCGCTGCGGAGTTCTCGAGCGCCACGGAGTACCACTACAAGACGTACGAGAACATCTACCGCACGAGCCCGGATGCCAAGAAGTGCGTAGCTCCCGACGAGACCACACCGGCGGACAAGCCCAAGGCGATGATCCTGGGCGCCGGTCCCAACCGCATTGGCCAGGGTATCGAGTTCGATTACTGCTGCGTGCACGCGAGCTACGCGCTGGCGGCCCGCGGCTTTGAGACCATCATGGTCAACTGCAATCCCGAGACCGTCTCGACCGACTACGACACGTCCGACCGCCTTTACTTTGAGCCGCTCACCTACGAGGATGTCATGGACGTCATCGATGTTGAGCGCCCCGACGGCGTCGTGGTGACGCTCGGCGGCCAGACCCCGCTTAAGCTGGCGCGCATGCTCGAGGAGAGCGGCGTGAACATCATGGGTACCAAGCCCGACGCCATCGATTTTGCCGAGGATCGCGAGCGTTTTGCCGCCCTGCTCGACAAGCTGGGCATCATGTACCCGCCGGCGGGCCAGGCCACCTCGTTTGAGGAGGCCGAGGCCGTGGCCGCGCACATTGGCTACCCGCTGCTGGTACGTCCGAGCTACGTGCTGGGCGGCCGCGGCATGATGATCGCCTACGATGCCGAGCATCTGCGCGATTACATGGCCGAGGCCGCGCGCATTAGCCCCGACTACCCGGTGTACCTGGACCGCTTCCTGGAGGGTGCGATCGAGTCCGATGTCGACGCCCTGTGCGATGGCGAAGAGGTCTACATTGGCGGCATTCTGGAGCATATCGAGGAGGCCGGTATCCACTCTGGCGACTCCGCGACCTGCATCCCGCCGTTCAGCTTTAGCGAGAGCCTGCAGGCAAAGCTCCGCGAGACCACGCGCCGCATCGCGATGGCGCTGGGAGTCCGCGGCCTGGTTAACGTGCAGTATGCCATCAAGGGCGAGACCGTTTACGTGATCGAGGCCAACCCGCGAGCCAGCCGTACCGTGCCGTTTATCTCCAAGGCCACCGGCGTGCCGCTGGCCAAGTGCGCGGCGCGTATCATGGCGGGCGATTCCATCGCGAGCCTGGGCCTGCCGAGCGACGAGCGTCAGCTGGACTGGTTCTGCATGAAGGAAGCCGTTATGCCCTGGGGCCGTTTCCCGGGCGCCGACGTTATCCTGGGGCCCGAGATGAAGTCTACGGGCGAGGTCATGGGTATCGCCAAGAGCTATCCCGAGGCATATGCCAAGACGCAGCTGGCGATTGACTACAAGCTGCCCGACCCGAGCGCCGGCAAGGTGTTCATTAGCGTGTGCGACCGCGACAAGCGTCATATCCTTTCGGTCGCGCGTATCCTGCGCTACCTGGGCTTTGATATCTGCTCCACCGAGGGTACGGCGCGCGTGCTGCGTGGAGGCAACGTGACGTGCGAGGTCGTGGAGAAGATCAGCGGCCCGCACGATGGCGAGCGTCCCAACATCGGCGACCTGATCGCCGACGGCAAGATCGCGGTGATCGTCAATACGCCGTATGGCCCGGGTTCTCGTGGCGACGGCTACCTTCTGCGCACCGAGGCCGTGCGCCGCGGCGTGACCTGCGTGACCGCGATGTCCGCGGCCAACACGTACGTGAGCGCTATCGAGGCCGTGCGCGAGGACGAGCAGGGTCACGGCAGCGCCAACGACATGGGCATGGACGTCATCGCCCTGCAGGACCTGCCGCAGCACACGGTGTAGTTGACCTGTCCGGCCGGGGCGGGAGGGGCCGAGATTTCCCCCTTTCGCTCCGGCTGCAAGCAGAGTCGTTCAGGAGGAAACTCGGCCCCTCCCGCCCCGGCCTACGGTGACTCAATTGCACCGTGTGCTGCCGAAGGGGCTTTGCGCGATGATTGGGGCTGAACAGAAAATGAGTGTGGGCTCTGTCGTTCATTCGGACGACAGAGCCCACATTTTGTATGGGGCCTTCAGGTGAATTGCAATCATATGAAGGCCTTTTACCAAGGGAGAGATATGTCTTTGGACAGTTAGTTCAGATTTGTATTTCTCAAAGGGTAGCGCGCAGAGATGTGGTGTAAGAGGCGGGGCATGCCCCGCCTCTTCTCTTTCTTGAAAGGGAGGGGACACCGCCTAGAATTCGTCGTTGGAGTAATGAAGGTGACGAATGGAAGGAA
>CABUPE010000035.1 GCA_902493515.1 uncultured Collinsella sp. | reverse complement strand
GGGCCCGTGGGTTATACCCTAAGAGCAAACCACCCTTTTTAAGGGTGGTTCTGATTTGATAGTGAAAGAGCAAGATCGCGGTCTCTTGGGGAGGAGACATCGATGAAAGCAAATTCAGACAAATCTAAGCAGAGCAATAAAGCGATGCATCGTGTGCTAGCAGGCGTTTTGTGCGGAGCCTCCGTTTTGAGCCTGGTACTGTCGCTCGTCATGCCTCCGATCTCGCAGGCCATTGCCAACGACACCCAGACAGTTTCTACCGAGGAAGCTGTAACGGGGAGTTCCTCAAGTGAGTCCGCTGCTGTAGATAACACCAGCGAGGATGCCGAAAACCAGAATAGCGCCGCCACCTCTGCGAACGCGGCTACTACTGTGAACAAGGGCATCTACAAGCCCACGTCTATCGGTATCGGTACGAATATCGATATCTCCACCCCCGATCCCGGCGTGGCCACCTACGTCGGCCGCGACATGTACATCGGTGGTAAGCCGAACAAAACTAGCACTCTGGATGCGAATAACGCCCCCACCGGCTCATATGCCGCTGAGGCGGAGGGCCTTACCGTGGTCCACGGCAAACTGGCCATGAATCCTATCAAGGAGAGTTGGGGCGGCCATGGCTTCCGTTTCGGCACCGTTGGTTTTGGATCGCAGTTTCGTCCCAGGGAGGGAGGCACGGTGCTTGCGGTCGCCGGCATAAACAGCTTGATTGAGAACATGAATACCGGTCAGGGAACGATCTCAGATACTGCGACGGTTGGTGCTTGGACCAAGGGTGCTTGGGTCGGCAAGGCGACAAAGACTGACTCCAACCCTGGCTATGACTATACCGCGCAGATCGCCGGTCCCATTACCTATTCCTATTGGGATTCGAATGCTAACAACGGGCGCCAGTCTGTCGTGAAAAAGCAAGGTAATTGGTTCGAGGGCTCGGATGCTCTGAAGAGCGACCTGTTCAATCAAAATGTTGATTTGACTAATGTTAACGGTAGCGATTATTCGAGCTACAACGGTGCAGATGGATACCTCTCGAAGCTATCGAAACAGCTCGCCTCGTTTGCAAATACCGGCACAGTTACGGATGGTTCCGCAATTAGCGACAACAGCTACGTAATCAACAAGTACGATAACAAGGGAACAAGCTATACACTCACTTTCGATGGTAGTGAGAAGTCTGTTTCCGGTGCGCTTGATACCGGAATCCCGAACAATACGATTCGCAACACCGAGCGACTCATCACCTTTACCGGCGATGGAACTTCTATGCAACAGGTCTTCACCATCGCCGGTTCCGAGCTCTCCAACTTGAAGGATGGCGTCTACTACCGCGGCGTCGACTTTAAGTTCACCAATGTCCCCGAAGGCGCATCCATTGTCGTGAACGTTACAGGTACTGATCCTGTCGAGTTCCACAACGGCTGGCGCTTCTGGTGGGGCAATGATGAAATATCTCGTGGTTACGAGAAACAGTACGCCGGTCAAGACCTTGGCGTGAAATACTCGCTGGCCTCCCAGTCCATCATGTGGAACTTCGTCGATACCACCAGCCTTACCATTCGAGGCGGCATCGCGGGAGAGGACCGCGCGGACTGGGGATACGGCGGCACAGCCACCGGTGCCAAGTGGACTGACGACGATCCTGCGGCGGCTATGATCGGATCGATTCTCGTTCCCAACGGAAGTTTCGACGACCATGTGACTACCAACGGCCGCGTTTATGTGGGCGTCGATTTCTCAATGAACAGCCCGAAGGTTGCCGCAGCATTTGGTGAGGGTAACTCGGCTTCCGTCATCGATATGGATCAGGAGCGTCACAACTTCCCGTGGTCTGGGTCGTATACGCCCGACGGCTCCGCCGTTGCGTGGAGCAAGGTCGATGCGGCGAACGGCAACACGTCGCTTCCTGGTTCCTCGTGGGCTATCTATGGTTCTGTCGAGAATGCTGTCGCGGGCAAGGACGCTATCGTGACGGTGACTGACGGTGGCGCAAATGATTACGCTTCGGGTGATGGCAAGCTTCAGTTCAACTATCTGAACCAGAAGGCAAACATCGGCAATTCCAACGATACCAACTACTTCACGTATTACATCAAAGAGGAGACGGCGCCGGCTGGCTACCAGAAGTCAGACACCATCTACTATGCCACTATGAACAATACTGGCGAGAAGCCGAACTACGTTCAGGGTTACGTGGATGAGAACGGCAAAAATGTTCCGTTCGAGAATAACCCCACAGGTGCCATTCCCAACACCAAGATCATCACCGGTACGGTGTCTTGGACCAAGGTGGGGGAGGGCGACACAAAACACACTCCTTTGGCTGGTTCTGAGTGGAAACTCACCAAGACTAATGACGCCGATGGTGCGGCCGTTAACCAGTCCTGGACCGTGAGAGATCAGGTGAGCGACCAGTCGACTTCGAGCGATACCACGTGGGTAGACACCGACACCGCGCCTGGCAAGTTCAAGCTCGAGGGTCTGCTGCCGGGCACGTACACGCTTGTTGAGACCCAGGCTCCGTTTGGCTACGAACTGAAGAACACCTACAAGTTCACGGTGGACAGCACAAACGGCTCCATTACGTGGAAAGAGAACGAGCGGCCGAGCATCGTTGGCGGCACTACGTACATCTCCGACAAGTGCAGTGCTACGTCCGTGAAGATCCCGGTGACCAAATCCGTTCGCAATACGGATTGGCCGAAGGATGCTGACGGCAACTATGTGCCGTTCGAGTTCAGCATTGTGGCTACGGGTGACTATGCAGCCAAAGCCCCCATGCCCGAAGCGCTCAAGATTTCTGTTGCCCCAAAGGCAAGGGAGACCGACGCCGACAAGCTCAACAACATCACGGCGACCTTTGGCGCCATGACGTTCAACAAGTCGCACCTGTCCGATACCCCCGGTACGGCGGATGACTACGCCAGGACCTACACCTACACGGTGAAGGAGGTCGCGCCTACCACCGGTGCCATCGATAAGCTCCGCTACTCCAAGGCCGAGTACCAGGTTGCCGTCACGGTGGAGGCCGAGCTGAATAAGGCCGGCAAGTACTCCGGCCTCACCACTTCCACCACGGTCACGCAGATGAAGGACGACATGGGCAACGCCCTGGGTGAGAACGGGCAGGGCGTCGTGGTTCAACCCTCCGCCGCCGCGCCCGACGCCATTCCCGCCTCCACCTTCACCAACACCTACTCAACCTCTTTGCCCCTTTCTGGTATGTCGGGCGTCACTCTGACGTACCTTGCCGGCGCGGCGGTGCTTTGCGCTGCTGCAGCCTGGATGCACATTCGTCGCAAGGCGAATGCGAAGGGAGGTGAGCGTCGTGAATAAGAAAGTTTGCTCCTTCCCGATCTTGTTTGCGCTGCTTGCCCTCCTGATCGGCACCTGCGCGGTCGTGTTCCCCGCTTCCGCGCAGGCCGCGCCGACCTCGACCGGTTCCATCACGGTGAGCGGCACCGTGGCGCGCAGCTACGACGCCTACCAGATCTTTAGCGCCAACGTCGTCGACGGCGACAGCGACGCCAAGATCGCCACCGACCTCGCCTGGGCAAGCGACGCCGTGCGCGACGCCGCGCTGCCTGTGCTGCACAGCGCCGGCATGCCCAATTCCCAGACCACCGCGCAGGAAGCTGCCGAGTGGCTCAACACCGATTCCCACCTTACGAGCGCGCTGAGCGCACAGCTCGCTCGTTCCCTCCAGAGCTCTGGCGCCGAGCCCGTGGCCCTTAACGCGGGCACGACGGCCGAGCTGCCCTGCGGCTACTGGCTCATCGTCGCCGACGACGACGCTATCGCCCAGAACGAGGCCGGCACCGCGCCGATTATGGCGCTGGTCGGCGGCAGCGCCGTCACCGTCAAGCCCAAGGCCGCGACCCCCAAGGTCGCCAAGCACGTGCTGGAGGACAGCACCGCCGCCTGGCAGAAGGCCGCCGACGCCACGGTCGCCGACGACCTGTACTGGCGCCTCTCTGCCACGGTCCCGGCCGGGCTCACCGCCTACGACACCTACGCGGTGCAGTTCGTCGACACCATGAGCGCGGGACTCGACCCCTCCAGGGTGGCCGCGAGCATGCGCGTGTACGTGGCGGCGGTCGCGGACGGCGGCTTCGACGCCGTCCAGACCGGCAAGGACGGCCGTGCCGGCACCGAGCCCGCGAAGGGCTGGACCGACATCACGGCCCGGTGCGCCACCAAGGTGGCGGCCGACGGTAAGACCTTCACCGTGCGCACCGGCGACCTCATCGCCGCGCTCGGCGGGGCCGACGCCTTCACCGCGGGCGCCCGCGTGGTCGCCGTGTACAATGCGCCGCTCAACAGCGCATGCAGCCACGGCATCGCGAAGGGCAACCCCAACGAGGTCTACCTGCGCTACCCGCGCTCTCCCTTTGCCGACCAGTCCGGCGACGCCGGCTTCACCCGCACGCCGAGCGATGACGCGTGCGCCTACACCTGGGATCTCGCGCTCACCAAGCGCGGCAGCGACGGCGACAAGCCGCTTGCCGGGGCGGTCCTGAGCATCGCCGACGACCGCGGTCGCACACTGGCGGCCGACGGCACGTGGGATGCGGAGGGCAAGGCCACCGTCACCACGGGCGAGGACGGCCGCGTGACCGTCTCGGGCGTGGACTCGGGCAAGCTGGAGGTCCGCGAGCTCAAGGCGCCCAAGGGCTACAGCGCCTTCGAGGGCACGCGCTCCGTGACGGTCAAGGCCGAGGGTCTGGACGTCGACCAGGTGGCCGCCGCCAAGCCCAAGCTCACCATCACGGCCGAGTCGCCCCTGCGCGCCGACAGTGCGGACGGGTCGACGGGCAGCCTGGAGGCGTCGCTCATCAACACGCCCACCGGCACACCCCCTAGCATTACCACCGGAGGCTTTATGCCCTCGACTGGCGATATGGCAATGTACGCCGCGGCCGCCGCAGCGGTCGCCGGAGCCGCGCTCATCGTGGTCGCGCTCCTGGTCAAGCGGGGAGGTGGCAGCCATAAAGAGTAGCTGGCAGCCCCGCAGAGAGCGGGGCGAGACATAGCGAAGCAGATGCTAAGACACATACAGACAGATTTAGATCAAATGGAATTCGAGCAGAAAGCAGAGGAAAAGAAGATGAGCATGAGCAAGAACATCGCACGCCTGGCAGTAACCGCCGGCCTCACAGCAGCGCTGAGCTTCGGCGGCGTCATGGCCCCGGTGACCATGGCGTTTGCTGATGGTACGACGGGCAGGATCACGATCAATAAGGTCGACGACGCCAAGAAGGTCAATACGTTCAAGGCTTATCAGATCTTCACGGCCAAGGTTATTGACGCCCAGGACGGCAGCGGCAAGATTGCTTCTGACGTTAAGTGGGCAGTGGGCGATCAGGCCCAAAAGGACATTATTACGGCTATTAGGGGTAGCAAAGACTATTCGGATTCTAAAAGCCAGTTGCCAACAGAGGATCCCATAACTGCCCAAGATGTGGCAGATTGGCTTTCCGCAAATGTTACGACTACTACTGCCAGCGCGAATGGTGCCAAGGGGACGCGAGTCGCTCCTGGCGAAGTACTGTACTCGATTGCTAAAGCTGTGATTAATAACGAGACCGCTGTCGGCAATTCTATCAAGGCAGGCGATTCGTGGACGTGTTCGAACGATGGCTACTACCTCTTCGTATCTGACGGTCTTACGGATACGACCAAGCCGAACACTGGCACCTCCCCGATTTTCGCTATCGTGGGTGGTAACCCCGTGACGGTCACCGAGAAGACCAGCATCCCCACGGTCGATAAGCAGATTCTCGATGACACCGCAGACAAGACGGCCGATACTGCCACGAAGGACGACTGGAAAAACGTGGGCGATGCCTGGATTGGGCAGGTAGTCGACTACAAGCTGACTGGTACCGTAGCGGACAATATTACTTCGTATGATAATAAATATCAGTACGAATTCCAGGATACGCTGAGCAAAGGTCTGGATGTTGTGAAGGATGCCAATGGCAACCCGTTGAATCTTAAGGTTTATATCGTAAAAAATGACGGCACTCACGCTGAGGTCAAGGAGGATGCCAGCAAGGGCTATACGGTAACTGCGACTAAGAACCCGGATTCCAAGACAGAACTGCTCAGGGTCTATTTTGATGACCTTAAGGCCATCGAAGATACCACCAACGCTAGCATTGCAGCCGGTGACATTAAAAATGTCGTTGTGACCTATCAGGCTACACTCACCAGCGAAGCCGAATACACGACTGCCGGTAACACCAATGAGGTCAAACTTGTCTATTCCAACGATCCTATGTCTAACGGCACCGGCACTTCCGAACCCAAGAAGGTCGCTGATTACGTCTTTGGCTTCAATGTCACTAAGGCTGACGCTGACCCGAACAACGTTAACGCCAAACTCGTTGCGGGGTTTAAGGTCAAAATGATCACGGAAGGGTCCAATAAAAAAGTTGAAAAATATTTGAAGCGAGACGGCAGCTTCAGCAACAACGTAAACGACGCCTATACGTTTGAAACCACGGGGAAGCACAACACGGTCTCTATTCCCGGGCTTGTTGCGGGCACATACCTGATTTCCGAGAGCAAGACGCCTGCGGGCTACAATACCATCGCCGACTTCAAAATCACAGTGAAGCCTGAATTCAATGCAGACGGCACGCTTAAAAGGCTCAGCGTGACTCCTGGTTCCGATATGGTCACTGCCACGATTGAAGATAACACGACCACGACCATGATTCCCGTCACCATTCGGAACAAGAAGGGCTCTGGCCTCCCGCTGACCGGTCTCAACGGCGTGACCTTCACTTGGATCGCTGGTGGCGCGGTGCTGTGCATTGGCGTGGCGCACCTCATCCGCAGCCGTAAGCAGGCCGAGGAGTCCGAGCAGGAGTAACGCTCGCTCACCCATCCCTTTGGCAGGTGGGATGTGATGGCCATGAGACTTGCGGACACTTTTCTCGTCCATCGACGTTCTTGCTTTGCCATTCTCTTTTCGGGGCAGACTCCGCACTGGAGTCTGCCCCGTTTTTTCGGGATAACGCAGCCAGGCTCCATCGTCCGATGCGGGCACGTTCGTCATCGCGTTTCTTGACTCGTATGAAGTTCGGTTTAAGGTCCGTAGGCGCACGCGCGGTGCGGGCGGTAGAAGGCATTTGCGCCGCAACAAGCGCAAATAAGAATGCCCGGGGTTAGAGGCCCGGGCATTTAACAACACCGGAAACTGGGCGCCCGCGCTCCAAAGTACTTACGCGGGGTGCGTCGTTTCCTGTAGCTATTGTATCCCGAATCTCCCCGCCGATTCGGGACATTTTGAAAACGCAAACACGTCGGGCAAACCCGGACAATGCGGCCAGGCTCCGCCGGACGAGGAACCGTGTGTGTAACTATCGAACAAATGTTTGTCAAAATCGCGTTTACCAGGCGTGGGTGCATACACTCGCAGTAAAATATCCTTGCGACGCATCCCGTGCGCGGGCGGCCGACGACTCGATCGGAGGTCCCCAAATGCTGAAATTCCTTAACGCGCTCGCCGCCCTCGCGGCGGTGGGCTCGTTCGTCATCGTGTTTCTTGACTCGTATGAGGTTCGGTTTAAGGTCCGTAGGCGCACGCGCGGTGCGGACGGTGGACGGCATTTGCGTCGAAAGCGCAAATAAGAATGCCCGGGGGTCGGATCCCGGGCATTTAACAAAAGCTGAAAACTAGGCCGCCCGCGCTCTCGTACACTTACGCGGGGTGCGTCGTTTTCTATTGACATTGTATCCCGAATCGCCCCGCCGATTCGGAACATTTTGAAAACTCAAATGCGGGCCCATACTCGCGCTGCGCAATGCTGCTAGGCTGCGTTGTCCGGCGCGGAAGCTCGCTAATCGGCTATTATTTGTTTAGACAACCTGAGCTATAGAGGAGTGACTGGCGATGGTGCAGGGCGCCAAACATATGAAGAGCAATAACGCCGCGGACAACGGCGGCTCAAGCCCTCAGCCCAAACCTCAACCAAAGCCCAAGCGCCGCCGCAAGCGACTGCCGCGCTGGGCCGACCGTCTCATCACCATCGTCATCATTCTTATTGGCGTGGGCCTTATGACCTGGCCGTGGATCTTGGACCGGCTCGAGGCCTCGGGCGTGTTCAACCAGATCAGCACGGTGTCCAGCACCGTGGACGCGCTGTCTGCCGAGGAGCGCGAGCGCATCCTGCTTCAGGCGCGCTCCTATAACGAGCAGCTGGCGGGCGAGGCCACCGAGCTTCCCGCCGACCAGATCGAGCCCTACGCTCAGCAGCTCATCTTTGACCGCGACCCCATGATGAGCTGGGTCGAGATTCCCTCCATCGACGTGAGCATGCCCATCTACCACGGCACGAGCGAAGAAGTCCTTATGGCGGGCGTCGGCCACCTGGAGGGCACGAGCCTGCCGGTGGGCGGCACCTCGACTCATTGCGTGCTCACCGCGCACTCGGGCATGCGCAACCTGAGCATGTTCGACGACATCCACTCGCTGGAGCCCGGCGACCTGGTGTTGCTGCACACCATGAACAAGACGCTCGCCTACAAGATGGTGGACTCCGAGGTGGTGCTGCCCGAGGAGATGGAGTCGCTAACCATCGAGCCCGGCGCCGACAAGGTGACGCTCGTCACCTGCACGCCCTACGGCGTGAACGACCATCGCCTGCTGGTGCATTGCGTGCGCACCAAGTACAGCAAAAAGGACGTCGACAAGCAAAAGTCGCTGGCCAGCCGCCACTGGGGCAAGCGCGAGTTTGCCGTGCTCATCGTGGTCGTAGCCATTGTGCTGTTGCTGCTGGACATCGTGATCCACGCGATCCGCAAGCGCCGCAAGGCCAAGGCCTCGGCATAAGACATCGTTCAGAACCACCACAATGGGGACAGGCGCCTTTGTGGTGGTCGGGGCTTCCAAATCATCACAACATTCGATGAAGATCGCGATTTTGACGAAAAGCGTCGAATGTTGTGATGCTTTTCGCTGCGGACGAGACGGTTTTCGCTATGGACGGTGCGGTTTCGTTGCAGGACCGCCAGCCCGCCGCCCTCGTTACGTTTTCGCTGCATTTGGCTAAAGCACCTGCTCCAAGCGGCGTTGCCTTGTATACTAGAGCGGTTTATCTGTTATGCGGAAGGGAGCGCCTATGGCACTCAGCGAGAAAGACGTGCGCGGCATCGCCGAGTACGCAAAGATCGCACTGACCGATGACGAGCTCACCCAGATGACGTCCTACATGAACGACGCCGTCCAGATGCTCGAGCCCGTCTTGCAATATGACTTGCCCGACGTGGAGCCCACGTTCCATCCCATCGGAAGCCTGTCCAACGTGATGGGCGATGACCTGCGCGAGCCCGAGCGCGACCTGCCGCTCGACGTCGCGCTCGAAAACGCCGGCAGCGCGCGCGACCGCTACTTCCGCGTGCCGTCCATTTTGGGAGAGGGGGAGAGCGAGTAATGGCGCAGAGCTTCGATTCCCTTACCGCCGCCCAGATCGCCGCGGGCGTTGCCGCCGGCGACTTTACCGCTACCGAGGTGGCCCAGGCCTCCCTTGCCGCCATCGAGGCGCGCGAGGGCGGGGTCCAGGCATTCCTGCAGGTGGCGCCCGAGCTTGCGCTCGAGGCCGCTGCGCGCGTGGATGCCGACCGTGCCGCAGGCAAGTCGCTGCCCCCGCTTGCGGGCGTGCCGCTGGCCATTAAGGACAACATGAACCTTGTGGGCACGCGCACCACCTGCGCTTCCCGCATGCTCGGGGACTACCAGAGTGTCTACACCGCCACCTGCGTACAGCGCATGCTCGATGCCGGCTGCCTGCCCATGGGCAAGGCCAACATGGACGAGTTTGCCTTTGGCAGCTCCACCGAGAGCTCGGCGTTCCACCGCACCAACAACCCCTGGGATACCGAGCGCGTGCCCGGCGGCTCCTCGGGCGGCTCCGCTGCAGCCGTCGCCGCGGGCGAGGTCGCGCTCTCGCTGGGCTCGGACACCGGCGGCTCCATCCGCCAGCCGGCGTCGCTGTGCGGCGTGGTGGGCTTTAAGCCCACGTATGGCGCCGTGAGCCGTTACGGCGTGGTCGCCTTTGGCTCGTCGCTCGACCAGGTGGGCCCCTTTGGTCGCACGGTCGAGGATGTCGCGCTGGCCATGAATGCGCTTACCGGCGCGGGTCACGATCCGTACGACTGCACCAGCCAGGTTTGCGCCGTCGACTTTACCGAGCATCTCAACGACAGCATCGAGGGCAAGCGCGTGGGCATCATCCCCGCGTTTATGGAGGCCGAGGGCCTGACGCCCGAGGTCAAGGCCGCTGTTCAGCGCGCCGCCCAGGAGCTGCAGAACCAGGGCGCCGAGCTGGTCGAGGTCGACCTGCCGCACCTGGACGCCGCTATCGCCGCCTACTACGTCATCGGCCCAGCTGAGGCGTTCTCCAACCTGGCACGTTTCGACGGCATTCGTTACGGCTATCAGGAGGAGGGCTGCGCCAACCTGTCCGACCAGAGCTCGCTTTCGCGCGCCCACGGCTTTGGCGCCGAGGCCAAGCGCCGTCAGATGCTCGGCGCCTATCTGCTGAGCTCGGGCGTGTACGACAAGTACTACTACGCTGCGCAAAAGGCCCGCACGCTCATCACGCGGGACTACGACGCTGCGTATGCCAAGGTGGACACCATCCTCATGCCCGCCTCGCCGCGCACGGCCTTCAAGTTTGGCGAGATCAGCGACCCCACGCAGATGTACCTCTCCGACCTGTACACCATCTCGCTCAACATCTGCGGCAACGGTGGTATCTCGGTGCCGCTGGGCTTGGGCGAGGATACTCAGTTGCCCGTTTCTGCCCAGCTGGTTGGTCCGGCCTTTAAGGACCGTCAGCTGCTCACGTTTGCCCGCGCCCTGGAGCGCGGCTTTGCCGATGCCGCCACGGGTGCGCCCGCGCTTTCCGTCGCGCCCGCTTTTGCCGGGAAGGGAGGCGAGCTGTAATGAAGGAGCTTTCCGAGGTTCTGCAGGATTGGGAGGCCGTGATTGGCCTGGAGATCCATACCGAGCTTACTGCACTCGATACCAAGATGTTCTGCAACTGCAAGCTCAGCCACGATGACGAGCCCAACGCCAACGTGTGCCCGGTGTGCCTGGGCCTGCCCGGCGCCCTGCCGGTGCCCAACAAGCGCGCCATCGAGAGCATCGTCAAGGCCGGTCTTGCCACCAACTGCGAGATCCAGCGCCACTCGATGTTCTACCGCAAGCACTACTTCTACCCCGACATGGCCAAGAACTTCCAAACCACGCAGGGTCCGGTCGCTTTTGCCATGTACGGTCACCTGGACCTGGACGTGACCGGTCGCGGTGCCGCCGAGCGCCCCGACTGCGCATTTGGCGAGGCCGAGGCCCAGAGCCTGGCGAGCGCCTCGGCCAACGCCGAGGGCCTGTCCACGTCCATGACGTCGACCATGCGCGAGGGCACCCAGCGCGCCGGCCACCTGGCCAGCTATGACGCGTCCAACCTGCAGATGCCCGAACGTCGCGAGGACGGTTCCTACACGGTGCCCATCCGCATCCTGCGCATCCACATGGAGGAGGACGCAGCCAAGATGGTGCACGTGGGCGGTGCCGAGGGCCGCATTACCGCCGCGGCCGAGTCGCTCGTCGACTACAACCGCTGCGGCACGCCTTTGATTGAGCTCGTGACCGAGCCCGACTTGCGTACGCCCGAGGAGGCTCGCCTGTTTATGGAGAAGCTCCGTCGCATCTTTGTGACGCTGGGCATTTCGGACTGCTCCATGGAGAAGGGTTCCATGCGCTGCGACGGCAATGTGTCGCTGCGCCGCCGCGGCGAGACCAAGCTGGGCACCAAGACCGAGCTCAAGAACCTCAACTCGTTTAAGAGTCTGCATGACGGCCTTGCCTACGAGATCTGCCGCCAGGCCGAGGTGCTCGAGGAGGGCGGCATTATCTACCAGGAGACCCGCCACTGGGAGCCCAGTCGCAAGCGCACCGTTGTTATGCGTGTGAAGGAGACGGCCGACGACTATCGCCTGTTCCCCGATCCCGACCTGGCGCCGTTTGATCTGGATGACGAGTTCATCGACCGCTGCCGTGGCGAGATCCCCGAGCTGCCCGATGCCAAGCGTGCCCGTTTTGAGGCCGACTTTGGCATTAAGGCAGCGGACGCCGAGCAGATCGCCGGCGACCCGGAGTTTGCCGAGTTCTTTGAGGCCGCCGCTGCCGGTATGGCTGGCAAGGAGGCCCAGACGGTCGCAAACCTGCTGGTCAACGAGATGATCGCCTACCTTAAGGGCGCAGGCGTGTCGCTCGCCGAGTCCGGCATTGCGCCGGCTCAGGTGGCGGCACTCGCCAAGCTGCTGGCGACCGATGCCATCAGCTCCAACCAGGCGCACGAGGTCTTTGAGGCCATGGCCCAGACCGGCGACGACCCCAACAAGATCGTCGACGAGCGCGGTATGCGTCAGGTAAGCGATGCCGGCGCGCTGCAGCCGATCGTGGACGAGGTGCTGGCAAACTGTGCCGATCAGGCGCAGCAGTATCGTGAGGGCAACCAGAAGGTCATCGGCTTTTTGGTGGGCCAGTGCATGAAGGCGAGCCGCGGCAAGGGCAACCCGAAGCTCTTCAACGAGTTGCTGAGAACGTCGCTCTCATAAGCGGAGCCCGGGAGCCCCGGCAGGGCGGGTGCTTCCTCAAAATTTCAAACAGTCCTGCGCAAGACGAAGGCCACATTAAGTGGCCTTCTTTGCGTGCGGAACTTATTTTGAGCAAGCACCCGCCCTGCCGGGGCTCCCGGGTTCTGGCAACGACTCGGCCGTTCGGGTCAGGTGGGGCTGAATGGAATAGAGTGAATGGGCGCGCCGTTGGCGCGTCCATTTTTGTGCGGGTGACAAAGGGACTGTCCCTTTGTCACATTGCAATAAATGTGATGAAAGTGTGGCGAAATGAGCTTAAAACTTCCGTAAATGTGATAAATGTCACGTTTTACCTAGGGTAAAATGTGGGAAATATCACGTTTACGGAAGTTTCTTTGCGGGAGGTTCGGCCATGCAGCGAGATATCATTGCCAAGCTTAACGCTTGGAAAGCGTCAGAATATCGTAAGCCGCTTATCCTTAAGGGGGCGCGCCAGGTTGGAAAGACGTGGGCGCTTAAGGAGTTCGGCCGAACCTCGTACATCAATTATGTGTATCTGACGCTCGAGGAGCCGTCGCCTGGGGTACAGAGCGAGTACGCTCAGTTTTTCGAAGGTACGCGCGATCCTCGACGGATCATCTCAAATCTTTCCCTGGCACTTGGACAGCCTATCGATCCTGGCGAGACGCTGCTTATTATTGATGAGATCCAGGATTGTCCTTCTGCAGTCGGTGCCCTTAAATACTTCTGTGACGAGGCCCCCGAGTATCACGTCGCATGCGCAGGGTCTTTGTTGGGCGTTCGCTTGTCCCGTGAGACCAGCGCTTTTCCGGTGGGAAAGGTCGAGTTCATGGAGATGCGCCCCATGAGCTTTTCCGAGTTTCTGAAAGCCGAGGGCGCTGCAAACTACGACGAATACCTTGGCGGCCTGGATCAGATCGAGACAGTGCCCGATTTCTTCCATGTCCGTCTCGTCGAGCATCTTCGACGTTATTTTGCATGCGGCGGCATGCCAGAGGCTCTTGGCCGGTGGGCGGAGACGGGCGATATCGTTCAGGTCGATAAGGTGTTGTCTGATCTCTTGGATTCCTACGAGCGCGATTTTGCCAAGCATGGTGGCCGTGCGCAGTTCGCCAAGCTTTCGCAAATATGGAACTCGATTCCAGCTCAGTTGGCGCGCGAGAACAAAAAGTTCGTTTGGGGTGCGGTGCGCGAGGGGGCTCGTGCTCGAGAATACGAGGATGCTCTGGAATGGCTTGCCGATGCTGGGCTCATCACGGCGGTTCGCCTTAATGCTGCCGGTGGTGTGCCGCTCTCTGCGTACGATGACCTCAAGGCATTTAAAGTCTACTGTCTTGATGTCGGCTTGCTGCGCCGCATGGCAAGGCTGGATGCGTCCGCTTTTGCCATCTCGGATGCGCTATTTTCGGAGTTCAAAGGTTCGTTCGCCGAGAACTATGTGCTTCAGGCATTACTTTCACAGTTAGATGCTGCTCCGCGTTATTGGACAAACGAGAAGCCGAAGCACGAAGTCGATTTTTTGATTCAAGTCGGAAACGAAATCGTTCCCGTCGAGGTCAAATCGGGAGAGGTCGTTCATTCCAAGAGCCTTAAGTACTATGCCGACAAGCATGCGGAGACGACTCCATTGAGGGTCCGCTACTCACTTAAGAACCTAAAGCTCGACGACGGGGTGCTCAACATTCCGTTGTATTTGGCTGATCGATCTGTCCCTCTTATCAAAAAGGCGCTTGATTGTGCGCATCTTGACGTTTAGATCCTGGGTGAGCTGACGGGCGGCGGCTAATTAATCGCTCCGTTACGGCCAGGGAGCTTGGGCCTTAGCGATGCTTGCTTCGCCAAGCGGTGGGGGTGGTGCCGGTGTGTTGTTTGAAGGCTTGGGCGAAGGCGGCTTGCTGAGGGTAGCCGAGCCGCTCTGCCACCTGCGCTATTGTGAGCGCGCTATCGGCCAAAAGGTCCTTTGCTCGCTCCATACGGCGTCTGCGAATGTGGGTGCCCAGGGACTCGCCAGTTTGGGCCTTAAAGGTGGCGCATAGTTTGGAGCGGCTTGTGTAGAGCCTCTCGGCCACCTCGTTGATACCCACACGTCTGCCTTTGTCGAGCGCGCGCTCAATCATTGCCGTTGCTTCTTCGGCAATGGTTATGCTGACGCGTGTGTCTGCCGCCTGCCGCGCCTGCTTGTGGGCCGCGCGCGAACAGGCGAGCTCCGCGACCATGGTCTCCACGATGCCCTGCATATAGACGTGTCCGCCTACGGTGCGAGCGCGGTCCTCGTTAATCCGGCGCAGCGTGTGGCAGATGGCAGACGTCGCTTCCTCGTGCCATGGCTCGGCAAACGCCTCAAAGATTCCCGCGAACTCGGTGGGATAGCGGTGCTCCAGTTCGTCAAAATATTCAGGCAAAAAGAGCACCGAGCGCGAGTGATAGAGCTCCCCCGCAAACAGCGGGCTTAATTCCTCGCCACAGTTATCTTGGATAAAGCTGCAAACGGCATTGTTTGGCCACGGTCCATGCAATGGTTTGAGGTTCGCGGGCGTTATGCCAGCCTCGGGCATGCATGTAAGTGTGGGCGCGCTGACCTCGCTCACGCAGGCATATGGCTCGGGTGTGTATTCGGTCAGGTACATATCGTGCGTCGGGGTGATGAAATGCTCCATGACGATGCAGGCAGGGGAGAGGGGCATGATCCATGCGCGTCCGTGCGCCCGATCGTTTGCCACCTCGCCGGTAAAGACAGCGCCCTTGCCGGAAAGCTCCAGGCCAAACTGCTCAAACTGTGGTGCGTAGAGCTCGGTTATGTCGGTCGCTGCCCGCCGTATTTGCAAAAGCGTCCCTTTCCTTTGCAGAAACGTCCACGCCTGGCTTGATTGTGAGCCATGGCTAACACATCAATGATAAGTTCATTACGGTTAACTCTCAAGCCGTTAGAAAGGAATCTCATGGCAAAGGGATCAAAAAGGGAAGGTGGAGGCATCGGCGAGTTGCTCGCGTATGCCGGTGACCGTAAATTCCTAACGTATTTGGGCATGGCGCTCTCGGCGCTCTCGCAGCTGCTGAGCTTTGGCCCGTACGTGTGCATTTGGCTTGTCGCTCGCGACCTGATCGCCGTGGCACCTAACTGGAGCGAAGCCTGCGACATCGCGATGTATGGCTGGTGGGCCGTGGGGTTTGCGCTGGCAAGCATCGTAACTTATTTCGTGGGGCTCATGTGCACGCATCTGTCCGCGTTTCGCTGCGCGTCCAATATCCGTAAGGCTACGAGCGAGCACCTGCTTAAGTTGCCGCTCGGCTACTTCGACACGCATGCCACCGGCGAGCTGCGCCGCATTGTAGACGGGTGTGCCGCCTCCACCGAGACTTTGCTCGCACACATGCTGCCCGATATCGCAGGCGCCGTCGCCATGGTCGTGGGCTTGCTCGTGCTGCTTTTCGCCCTCGATTGGCGCTTGGGCGCGGCATGCCTCATCTCGGTGGCCATTTCGTTTGGCGCCATGGCTACCATGATGAGCGGCAAAGGCGCCGAGTTCATGAAGGCCTACATGGGAGCGCTGGTCAAGATGAACAAGACCGGCACCGAATACGTACGAGGCATCCCCGTGGTCAAGGTGTTTCAGCAGACGGTCTACTCCTTTAAGGCCTTCCACGATGCGATCGCCGAATACGCCGACATGGCGCAAAACTATGCGGGCACGTTCTGCCGAGGTCCGCAGGTGCTCAACCTTACCGCGCTCAATGGCCTTGTGGCATTCCTGTTGCCCGTGGCGTTGCTGTTGGCGCCAGGCGAGACGGACTTCGCGCATTTTATGACCAACTTCACGTTTTACGCGATATTTTCGGCCGTGGTACCGACGGCCATGACCAAGCTCATGTTTGTGGGCGAGGCCTCTCAGATGAGTGCCGATTCGTTGGCTCGTATTCGAAGCGTCATGGATTCCAAGCAGCTCTCCGTGCCCGCCCAACCCAAGCACCCTGCCGGCAGCGACGTGCGATTTGAGGACGTGAGCTTTACGTACGAGGGCGCCGAGGCACCTGCCGTTAGCCATGTAAGTTTCAGCGTTCCCGCTGGTAGCACTCTCGCCCTGGTGGGTCCCTCGGGTGGCGGTAAGTCAACCTGCGCAAGCCTGATCCCGCGTTTTTGGGATGTTTCCTCGGGTCGAGTGCTCGTAGGCGGTGTGGACGTTCGCGATATGGATCCGCACGAGCTTATGGACCAGGTCGCCTTCGTGTTCCAGACCAACCAGCTGTTCCGGCAAACACTTGCCGATAACGTGCGCGCCTCCAAGCCTACGGCCACTGACGACGAAGTGCGTGCGGCCCTCTCCGCAGCTCAGTGCGACGACATTGTGGCCAAGCTCCCACAGGGTATCAATACCATGCTCGGCGCCGGCGGAGCATATCTTTCGGGCGGCGAGGTCCAGCGCGTGGCGCTCGCCCGCGCGATCCTTAAAGACGCGCCTATCGTGGTGCTCGACGAGGCCACGGCGTTTGCCGATCCCGAGAACGAGGCGCTCATCCAGCGCGCCTTTAGCAAGCTGGCGGCGGGCCGCACGGTCATTATGATCGCGCACCGACTCTCGACTGTAGTGGGCGCAGACCAAATCGTGGTGCTCAACCAGGGCAGCGTGCAGGAGTCGGGTACCCATGCCGAGTTGCTGTCCCAAAACGGCCTGTATGCCAAGATGCGGGCCGAGTACGAGCAGGCCGCGAGCTGGAAGATTACTGCTGCGACCGCGGATGCCGCCGTCACGAAGGGAGGCGAGGCCTAAATGTTCGCCTCATTCCAAAAGAAGTATTTCCTATCCGATAAAGGCGTCGCCGGCGTAAAACGCGGCATTTTCTGGACCACGCTCACCAATCTTATTTCCATGGCCGGCATGGGTTTTCTATTCCTGGTTATGGCCGGCTTTGTCGAGCATCTCGCCAGCGGGGCTGACCTGCCGGATACCCTGTCGATCGTGGGCGGCCTCCTGGTCTTTTTTGTGTTGCTCTTTGTCTCTAACTGGCAGCAGTATTACTACACCTACTGCATCTTTTACGAGGAGTGCGGCAAGCAGCGCATGGAGATCGCCGAGCGCTTGCGCAAACTGCCGCTGTCGTTTTTTGGTCGTCGTGATCTGGCCGATTTAACCGAGACTATCATGGGTGACGTCCAGGCCATGGAGCACGCCTACAGCCACGTGCTGGGAGAGCTTTGGGGTGCCATCATCGCAAGCGCCATTGTGTTCGTGGCGTCGTTGTTCTTTTGCTGGCAGCTGGCGATCGCGGCGTTTTGGAGCGTTCCCGTGGCCTTTGCCGTGCTGTATCTAACACGCGGCCCCATGACTCCGGTGTTCGATCGCGTGCGCGCCGAGAAGGTCAAGGTTACCGAGGCGATTCAAGAGACGCTCGACTGCGTTCGCGAGATCCGTGCCACCAACCAGGAGGCCCATTATCTTGAGGGACTCAACGCCGTGATCGATGCCGAGGAGCGCGAGACCACCAAGGGCGAGCTCGCTAACGGGCTTTTGGTCAACTCCGCCTTTGCCATCCTGCGTCTGGGCATTGCCACCACGCTGGTCACGGGTGCCGCGATGGTCGCCTCCGGGCAGGTCGACTTTTTGGTGATGTTTGCCTTCCTGCTTATGGTGAGCCGTATCTATGCGCCCTTTGACCAGGCGTTAATGTTAATGTCCGAGCTGTTTGCCGCCGAGTCGTCTGCCAAGCGCATGCGTTCCATCATGGAAGAGCCTGTGGCGCGGGGCAGCGAGAAATTTGAGCCCGCGGGTCACGATGTGGTGTTCGATCACGTGGCATTTGGCTATGGTGCGGGCGAGGACGGCCGCGCCGGCGAGAAAGTTCTTACCGATGTGAGCTTTACCGCCAAGGAAGGCGAAGTTACGGCGCTGGTCGGTCCTTCGGGTTCCGGTAAGTCTACGGTGAGCCGCCTGGCCGCGCGCTTTTGGGATGCCACTGCGGGCAAGGTTACCGTGGGCGGTGTGGATGTTGCGGGCGTCGATCCCGAGGTACTCCTGCGCGACTACGCTATCGTGTTCCAAGACGTGCTGCTCTTTGACGACACGGTGATGGGAAACATCCGCCTCGGGCGTCGTGATGCCACCGATGAGGAAGTGCTTGCGGCCGCGCGTGCCGCCAACTGCGACGAGTTTGTGTGCCGCATGCCGCAGGGCTACGACACCATGATCGGCGAGAACGGCTCCAAGCTGTCCGGTGGCGAGCGCCAGCGCATCTCCATCGCCCGCACGCTGCTCAAAGACGCACCCATCGTGCTGTTGGACGAGGCGACGGCAAGCTTGGATGTGGAGAACGAGACCGTGGTACAGCAGGCACTCTCCCGTCTGCTTGCAGGTAAGACGGTTATCGTTATTGCCCACCGTATGCGTACGGTGGAAAATGCCGACAAAATCGTTGTGCTCAAGAATGGAGTGGTTGCCGAACAGGGCACCCCGGCGCAGCTCAAGGCGGCAGGTGGAGAATTCGCCCGCATGGTTGCGCTGCAAAAGGAGGCGGCGGACTGGCAGCTGTAGGAATATGACAAAGGGGCAGTCCCTTTGTCATATTGAGTTCACCCCCATAGTTTCCAAAAAGTTAACCATTGTTGAACTTAATAGTTAGATAAACTAAACTATTTTCCAAAAGTGTGCTCGAGCAAACTTGTTTACTCGGGTGCTAAGGCACCATGCCGCGCTTGTGCGGCAAAAGGAGAAGCAACATGAAGAAGTCGACGTTTAACACCCTGCTTGTCGGTGGCGGTTTTCTGCTTGGTACGGCCGGCATCAAGCTGCTCACCAGCGCTCCGGTAAAAAACGCCTGCGTGCAGGGCATCGCGTGCGGTATGCGCGTCAAGAACTGCTACCAGGACATGGTCGAGCAGGCCAAGGCCAATGTCGATGACATGGTTGCCGAGGCTGCCTACATCACCCAGAGCGAGGCCGCTGCTGATGAGGCAGCCGAGTAACGCTCCCAGGCACAAACTATGAGATTCTCGATTATTAGCGAGATCCCCGGCAGGACCCGTCTTCAATTGGCGGGTCCTGTGCCAGAGAGCGATCTCGATGCACTTCTTAAGCTTGGCGGCGAAATCGACGGCGTGCGCAAAGTGCGCGTATATGGCCGTATTGGCCAGATGGCGCTCGAATATGACGAGCAGTGTCGTGCGAGCGTGCTCGACGCCTTGGGCGCACTCGATGCTCAAGCCATCGCCGATGCCAAGTCGGGTTACGTGATGCAGCTTGAGCCACGTAGGCACAAACTCGTCATGGATCTTGCCACGCTTGTCGGCGCGCACTATGCGCGCCGCTGGTTCCTGCCTACGCCGCTGCGTGCCATCTTTGTCGTGGCCGGTTACATGACCTTTTTGCGCGCCGCTCTCCACGAGCTCTCGCAGCCGCGCCTGACCGTTCCCGTGCTCGACGCTTCGGCCATCGGTATCTCGTTTGTCAAACGTGATGTCGATACCGCGGGCCAGACGATGTTCCTGCTCAACGTGGGCGAGCTGCTCGAGGACTACACGCGCGCCATGAGCGAAAAGGAGCTCATCAACTCGCTGCTTGATGTGCCCGACAAGGCGCAAAAGGTCGTCGGCGACACCGAGGTAAGCGTTGCCGCCACCGAGCTTGAGCCCGGCGACTTGGTCGCCGTTCGCACCGGCATGTCCATCTGCATCGACGGCGTGGTCGAGCAGGGAAGCGCCATGGTCAACCAGGCGACCCTGACCGGCGAGCCGCTTGCCGTCGAGCGCAGCGCAGGCGACGACGTGTTCGCCGGCACTGTCGTGGAAGACGGCAGCATCTTGGTGCGCGTGCGCGCCAACACGGCTCAGACCAAGCTGCGCTCGATCGTCTCGCTCGTGCAGGCGGCCGACTCGCTCAAGTCCGAGGGCCAGTCGCACATGGAAGACCTTGCCAACAAGATCGTCCCGTGGAACTTCCTGCTCGCGGGCCTGGTTGCGCTTACCACCCGCAGCCTCATCAAGACCTCAGCGGCTCTGATGGTCGACTACTCGTGTGCACTCAAGCTCACGGGTTCCGTTGCCGTCATGACTGCCATGAGCGACGCTGCCAAGATGGGCGTGATGGTCAAGGGCGCGAAGTACTTTGAGTCGTTTGCCAAGGCCGATACCATTGTGTTTGATAAGACCGGCACACTCACCGAGGCGCAGCCGCGTCTAGCTTGCGTGCTCACGACCGATGGCTGGAGCGAGGACGAGGTCCTGCGCCTTTCTGCCTGCCTGGAGGAGCATTTCCCGCATCCGGTGGCGCGTGCCGTGGTCAACGCCGCCCGCGAGCGCGGGCTCGAGCACCGCGAGCGTCACGCTGCGGTCGAGTATATTGTGGCGCACGGCATCGCCTCGTCCATTGAAGGGCGTCGCGCGATTATCGGCTCGGCACACTTTGTGTTTGAGGACGAGAGCGCGCAGCTCGAGGCCGACATTAAGGAGCAAATCGAGTCCCAGATGCAGGGCCTGTCGCCGCTGTATCTGGCGGTCGATGGCACGGTCGTGGGCGTGCTCGGCATCGAGGACCCGCTTAAGCCTGGGGTCCGCGAGGCCATCGCCGACTTGCATGCGCTGGGCGTCAAGCATGTCGTTATGCTCACGGGCGACTCCGAGCGCACGGCCGAGCGCATTGCGCGAGAGGCAGGGGTCGACGAGTTTAAGGCCGAGCTGCTGCCCGAGGACAAGTACGCCTATGTGGAGCGCATTAAGAGCGAGGGGCGCCATGTTGCCATGGTGGGCGACGGCGTCAACGACTCACCGGCGCTGGGCCTGGCCGATGTGGGTCTGGCCATGGGTGGCGGAAGCGACATCGCCAAGGAGGTCGCCGATATCATCCTGACCGATACGGATCTTGCCGCGATCGTGCGTCTGCGCCGCATGAGCCAGGGCCTCGTTGATCGTCTGACGAGCTCCTACTCTAAGGTGATGCTCACCAACTCGGCGCTCCTGGCACTGGGCATTACCGGCGCGATTACCCCGCAAGCGTCATCGCTGCTGCACAACGGCTCGACGATTGCGTACAGCTTGGGCAACGCGAAAGCGTATCTGCGTTAGCAGACGCGTTCGCCCACGTTATCTGGCCTGCGCCCAGACGGCATCGGTGTCGTCCGGGCGCAGGCCTTTTGCATTTGACCATTTGCTAGCTTCTCAATATAGTGTTGCTAGAGATGCTAGCAATTGAAGGGAGCAGGATCAACGTGGGTTCTGTTAGCGGCATGGCGCAGGTGAACGTTCGCGTAGATCGCCAGGTCAAGAACCGTGCCGAGGAGGCGCTGCGGCTTTCGGGCGGGTCGCTGCCCGAGCTCATCAAAAAGGTGGTGGCCAAGGTCGCGCAGGGTGGCGGGCAGTGCGAGGAAGTGCTTGCGGCCGTCGATGACCGGCAGCAGACCATCGCGCCCGATACGCCGTTCGCCGCATCATGGGCGGCGGCGGATCAGCTTTACGCGGACATGGGCATCGCTACGTCGCCTGTGTCCGACGATCGCGATTGGGACGCAATCTATTCCGAAGCCATGGACGAGCGCTATCGCCAAAAGGGGATGATCCTGTGAGCGGAGCCCCTCTTAAAATCATGGTGGATGCGAATGTGTGGGTTGATTCGTTTTGCGTTGACCATGCCGAGTCGCTTGCTGCGCGTGCGTTTATTGGGCAGGCGACGGAGACGGGGGCGTTGCTGTTCTTCCCGGTGCATATCGCTAAGGACGTACTGTACGTTGTCCAACACGAGCTAAAGCGTAGCGTTCTTGCCAGCGGGGGAGCGCTCGACGAGCCTTCTGCCCGCGCGATTGGCGATGCGGCGCTGGCGTTTGTTCGGAATATGACCGAAAACGCTATGGCCGTGGGCGCTGATGCATCCGATCTGTGGCTAGCCGACAAATATCTGTCGCTCCATCGCGATTACGAGGACAACTTGGTACTCGCCGCGTGCAAGCGCGCGCAGGTCGATTACTTGGTGACCAACGATCGCAAACTGCTCGAACATGCCGATCTTGCAGCAAAGACACCTCGTCAAATGATGCCGATTCTTGCTTTGGCCGAACGCGGCGGCGCAGCTATCGGTTGACGCGAACTGTTTGCGGGCCTCATGGACGACGATGCGCCAAGGGGCCCGCGTCTTCTATTTACAAAAGCTCGGCCTTAATGGCGGGACTTTCTGCGAGCTGCTCGGCTGCCTTTTCGTCGGAGCTGTCGAGTGCTGCCAGACTGCGGTAGACCCACTCGTTGACCTGGGTGTTCTTGACGCCTGCGGTCTGCATAAGGGCGCCTACCTCGCGGATTGCTGCGAGCAAGTCGGCTTTGGGACCCGCGAGCTCGACCTCGATGCCGTGGTGGGCGGCCACGCCGCGGTTCTCACTCACATGGTCGATAAAGCCCTCGACGGTCTCAAGCTGCTGGGCGAGAGCCGCATCATCGTCAGCGTTCAGCGCGACGAGTGCGTTCGATACCGTGAGGGCGGGATGTCCGCAGGGGACAAAGCCCTCGATGACGTCCATAGCTTCGGTAATGGTTGAGCCCAGGCCTGCGAGGGCATTGACGAGTTGCTGCTTGGTATCCATAACGGTCCTTTCGACGGGTCGATTGTGCTTGGCGAAAATATACGTGACGAGATCGGTAGCAAAAGTGCGAAGTGCGGCGCACATTGGGGTCTTCACAGCTCGTGCATAGAACAGCTGTCCGCTTTCAGAACGTGGTAAGATAACACTCCACAAGCGGGGCTCGCTCCGTATGTTCCTTGAAAAGTCGACGCGTGTTGGGTGCTCGTGCCCAATACCATCCAGACTTTCCCGACATTCGGGGGCGACTGGTTTCGACACGATAGCTCTGAGAGAGGAAGCAAGCCGAGGTCTCCTCGCCTCGTTAAACAGGGGTACCGTCAAATTGAATTGACAACAACTCTTCTTTTGAGCCTATGGCTCTCGCTGCTTAGTTTATAGCGGCGCGTCAACCCGGTGATTTCCCCGACACCGGCGCGACGTCATTTTAGGGGAATGCTCCTGCGCACGTAATCGGTATGGCGCAGGCTAAGACCGAACCGGTTAGGACGCCGCGAGCGTGTCGCTGCGCGCAAAGCGTCCGAGACAAAACCAGCGACTGAGCTTGGAGATGCCAATCAGGGGGCTTTCGTGGATCGGAGTTCGATTCTCCGCGCCTCCACCACATGAAAGTTAGACGAACCCTTGTTTATCAGGGGTTCGTCTTTTTTT
>CABUPE010000034.1 GCA_902493515.1 uncultured Collinsella sp. | reverse complement strand
CTAGCTGCGGAAACGCGGGGTCCGTTCAGGCTGTTGCGTTGAGATTGAAAATCAACCATGGGGACTCGTTCGGCCTGACGCACCGCCGCTGTTTGCGATCCGTTTTCCTCCGTCCCCTTCGGATCACGCGACCCCTTGGGGACGGAGGAAAACGGATCATTTCGTAGGCCCGTGGCCGCCTTGGAAACCGAATGATGGTACGAGCATCCATTCGGCTTCCAGGGCGGCCACGGACAGAACGGGGCGATCTGAAAAGAGCGACGAACGTCTACTCCCCCGCCACGCTCGCGCGCAGCTTGGCGGCGACGGGCTCGGATGCCAGCAGGAACACGAGCATGACCACGGAGCACGCCAGGCACACAATCCAGGTGCTCGCAAAGGAGCCCGTGGCATCGAACAGCACGCCCGAGACGATGGCGCCCACGGTGCCCAAGATTGCCTTGAAAGACAAGGGCATAGGCCTTATGGCCATGCCCGCAGGCTTGAAAGGCAAGGTTGGGTACTACCGGTGGTCGGCGATATAGCCCAAAGCGACCGCCGTGTAAGCCGCGGCACCAAGTGGCAGCTCGGCATCGCTAAAGCGCGCCTTGGGATGATGCTGGGCAAAGTGTTCGTCCGTATCGGTCACAGCCGCGCCGATCGTAAAGTATGCGCTCGGTATCTCGCTCGAGATAAGCGCGAAGTCCTCACTCGCCATGGCATGGAAAAGCGGCAAGAAAGCCGCCTTGGGCAGCACTGCGCCCACGTAGCCAAGCGACGCCTGAGTCATATCGCTGTCGAGTACAAGCGGCGGAACATCCGAAAGCGTCTCGATGGTCGCCGGCGTACGATATGTTGTGGCAACGCCGTTAACGACCTCCGCGATGCGGGTCTTGAGGTGCTCCATGAGCTCGACGTCGAAGCCGCGCAGCGTGCCTTCGAGCACGCAGGTATCCGGGATGACGTTGGCCGCTTGGCCACCGGCAAACTTACCCACGGTCAGTGCGACCTCCTTGGCGGCCGGCACCTCGCGAGCGATGAGCTCCTGAAGCGCCAGGTGCACATGGACGCCGGTCGTGATGGGGTCGATGCAGATCTCGGGGCTCGAGCCATGGCCGCCCTTGCCCTGCAGCGTGATGCGGAAACCATACACGCCCGAAAGCGCCGGGCTCCCATAGAGCACCAGGCCGAGCGGCGATTGGCTGTTAACGTGCATGGCAAAGGCCGCCTGAGGGCGCGGGTTCTGCAGCAGACCGTCGGCGATGGCGGCGCGGGCACCCTCAAAGGTTTCCTCGCCCGGCTGGAACAGCAACTTAACCGTAGCGTTGGCATCAACAAGCTCTGCCTCGCGCGCTTTGAGCATACGAGCCGCACCAAGCAGCGCCGTCGCGTGCATATCGTGACCGCAAGCGTGCATGCAGCCGTTGGTGGATGCAAAGGGCTCGCCGGATTCCTCGGCAACGGGCAGGGCGTCCATGTCGCCACGAAGCATGATGACCGTACCGGCCTGCTCATTCGTGCAGATGCCATTGCCTTGGGCCGCGGCGGCACCGGCGCCGACAAGGCCCACAACGCAGGAACCATCGACGAGCGTAGCAAATGGGATGTCCATCTCGGTCAGGCGCGCTTGGATATACGTAGAGGTCTGCGGGAGGCTATTACCCAGCTCGGGCATCTGATGTAAATCGTGTCGCCACGCAGCGAGCTCATCTGCAAAAGCCTGAGCTTCTGCAACAAGACCGTCACCGATAGCGGTCTGCGCCGCCGCGGTGGCCTTGGGCGCTGATTGCGGTTGAAGATCGGACAGTGCTGGTGCCATAGATGCCCTCCAGTAACGTTTTTGCAGCAAGCACTTTGATAGCGTAAAGTGCAAGGTACTACTTTAAGGGCGACACATAAAAAATGCCGGCCCGGGAGGCGGCGCAACAAATTGTTTACAATTGCGGACGCGGCTTTCGACGCAAAAAATCGAAATGCGTCTCGCTCAAGATAATCGAAAGAAAGATGAGCGCGAAGCCGGCGAGCAGGCGCGAGGTAAGCGCCTCCCCCATCAGCAGCACCGAGAACAGCACACCCGAAGGCGACTCCATCGAAAGGAGCAGCGAGCCCGTTGAGGCCGGGACATGCGCCAGGCCGACGTTTTGGATGAGCAGAGCCACACACGTACAGCCCACCGATAGAAACGCCATCACACCGATAAAGCTCGGCGTCCACACGGACGCGGGCGCTTGGGTCTCGAATAGCAGCGACGTTGCCAAGCTCAAGACGCCATTGCCCACAAACATCCAAAACGTGATGACGTTGATGTCCATCTTGCGGCCATACTTGGCGGTCACCGCCATCTGGATGGCAAAGAAGACCGCACCGCCCAGTGTGATGACATCGCCGACATTGAACTCGACGCTATCGAGCGCCACCAGACCGATGCCCGCCAGGCACAGCAACGCGGCGCCCAAGTTGTAACGGGTAAGCTTTTCGCCGCTTAGAACGTAGCTCGCAAACGGAACCAAGATGCAGTACGTGCCCGTCAAAAACGCGCTTTTGCCTGCCGTGGTCTGTGCCAGGCCGATCGTCTGCAAACCGTAGGCACCCCACATGAGCGCGCCCATGCCAAGTCCAACAATCAGGTTTCGAGCGTTGAAATGGGCAATGATGCGCTTGTGGAAGATGACAAGCATGACCAACGACGCCGGAAGAAAACGAATGTAGAGCAGCTCGAACACCGGAACGGTATCGAGCGCATCCTTCATGGTGGTGAAGGAATAGCCCCAGATGACCGCTATCGAAAGCAGCAAGACCTTCCAGAACAGCGGCGAGCGTGCGCCGGCGCCGCGGGAGGTGCCGCCGGCGCCCAGGTCCTCCCGTGCGACAGGGCTATCGGGCATGTTTTCGATTTCGTTGGCAGCGTATTGGGCCATGGAACATCCTCACACTCAATCTTGGCGTGGTGTCCGCACGCGTATGGCTGCGTGCCGCCTCATGGTCAAATAAAAACGGGGCGCACCGGACCCCCGGCACGCCCCGCTACTGTAGCAACAACCGGCGTTGCATCGCAATCCAGCATAATAAAGTGTAAAACTGGAAGGCCTCGATGTTCTGACAGCGTTTACGTGTCTGAACTAAATCAATTTGGTTGACTCCAGCTTTTCGATAATCCAGTCGTTGGCTTTGATGACCGGACGGCGGAAGACGACGCCCAGGGCCAGCGACGGAATCAGATAGCTCGCCAGAATGCCCAGCTCAACCCAGTACTCCATATGGTAGGCGCCGGCCATGGCGGCATGCATGGCGTTGATGCCGTGGGTGAACGGCAGGAACGGATAGATCGCCTGGAACACGGGGCCGGTCATCTCGATGGGGAACGTGCCGCCCGAACCGCCGACCTGCATGACCAGCAACACTACGGCCAAAGCCTTGCCGATATCGCCAAACGACACCGTAAGCGTGTAGACGATATTGGAGAACACGAGACTCGCGACCCAGCCCGCCAGCACAAACTGCAGCGGGTTGTCGCACTGAATGCCAAAGAACAGGATGTCGCCCGCACACACGAGCGTTGCCTGCAGTAGAGCCAGACCGCCAAAGAACAGGTAGCGGCCCAGGTAGATCTCGTGTAAGCGCACGGGGATGAGCTCGTTGATAAGCTCATCGTCGACCGAGACCTTCATCATAGCTGCCAGTACGATCGAGCCGACCCATAGCGACAGAATCGTGTAGAACGGTGCCATGGCCGAGCCGTAGTTGCGAATCGGATAGACCGGCTTGCGGTCGAGCGCGACGGGACCGGAAAGCGACACGGCCAGACCCTCGGGATCATTGCCGATCATCGTCTTGATCGTAGCGAGGTCATCTGACATCAAGGCGCCGTCGAGCTCGTCCTTAAACGCGCTGATCTTGTCCGACGCCTTGCCCAGCTGATCGGAAGCCTTGTTGACCAGCTTTGCAGCCTTGGAGAGGCCCTTTGCCAGCGAACCGGATGCATCGGTTAGACCGGCAACAGCGCTATCAAGATCGCCCGAGATGCCATCAAGCGAGTCCAAAATGCCCGAAACCGTCTTCTTGAGCTCCTTGGCCTTAACCGAGAACGTGGAATCGTAATCGGATTTGGCACCCGCGATGCCGGCCTTGGCATCGGCGATGGCCTGATCGACCTCGGCACGCGAGTTGTTGACCTCGGCCATGCTATCGGAGAGAGACTTCGCGGTGGCCGCCAGATCCTTGGCATTGTTGCGGTACTCAACGGCGATTCTGCCCAGCGACGTCGCGGCGGACTTGAGGCCGTCCTTCAAATTCTCATCGCTCACCTGGTCGGCAAGGCTGCGGAGCTGATCGGCCACCGTATCGATATCCTTGGCGCGCGCATTGAGGGCCGCAGCGGCATCGTTGAGTTGGGACACCGTAAGGTCGACATGCTGGTTTGCGGTGTCGAACGCCTTCGCGAACTCGGCAGACACATTGTCGAACGAACCCGCACTTCCATCGATTGCGGCATCGATGGCATCGTTTGCCGCCTTAAGCGCTTCTTTGGAATCATCGATGCCGCTTTTGGCATGTTCCATGAGCTGCTTTGTCGACTCATCGACCGTACCCGTCTGCTGGAGCATACCGCTCGCCGACGTCAGCGAATCGGACGTGGAGCTCAAAATGCCCGCAAGCGACGTTGCGCTGGCCTGAACGTCCTGCAGGTCCTGGACCGAATCGCCGAGCGTCGAGGACAGGTTGGCGATAAAGTTGCTGACCTGGTCGGTGCTCATGTAATCGAGCAGGCTGGACACCGTCTTAAGACCGATGCTCGTAATGGTCTCGGTAAAAGTTTCGTTAACCTGGCTTTGAACGGCGCTCGAACCCTTCTCGGTCACGATCTGCGCGATGGCGTTGGCTTTCTGGTTCTCATAGAACTCGATATCAGCGTGTTTCACGTCGGTCGAGAAAAGCGTCATCATGTCAGCGCTAAACGTTTTGGGGATAACGACGGCAGCATAGTACGCGCCCGACTTAACGCCCTCGATAGCCTTTTCGCGATTGTTGAGCACAACCCAATCGAAGCTCTCGTTGCCGCGCAGGGTGGCGGTTACGTTTTCGCCCACGTTGACCTCGACGGGAATCAAATCGCTCTCGTAGCCCTCGTCGGTGTTGACCACGGCGATCTTAAGATTGCCGGTGTTGCCGTACGGATCCCAGCTGCCGGCGATGTTAAACCACGCGTACAGACACGGTACGATAATGAGGCCCATCACGACAACCAAGCCGATCACGGAGCGAGACACGTTTTGGACATCGCGCTTAAACAGATGCAGGATGTTCTTCATTTATGCCTCACCTCCTTTGGAGTGCTTGCCAAGCGCGGTGGTATCTCCATCATTTGTGGCTGTGCTGTCGCTGCCCTGAGATTTATGGTGCGAGCCGATATGCGGCAAGCGGCCCGTGGACTGATCGCCGCCCTTGGCACCACGCTCGCTGGCGTTGAGGCCAAACATGTGGCGGGCGGCAGGAATGGCGGCCGTGTGTTCGCGCATCTCGCGACGCAGGTCCTCATCCGAAAGCGCCGAGATGCGCATCTGGGTATTGAGGCTCGCGCGGATATATTCGATATTGATAAGCCAGCCGCAGATGGCAATAACCGAGATGATCCAAATGACAAGCAGGATGATCTTGCCGTTATTGTCGATATCGAGAACCGTCGACAGGACAAAAAGCAGGACCTGAACGCCCACCACGGCGGCAAAACCGCCCTTGATGTAGTACGGGTAGCGATGTTCAAAGGCGACCGCATGATCGAGCAGTTCGCGACGGTACGAATCGGAATCGAGCATGACACGCATGGCCGTGCGCAGCGAGTAGCGCTGGCGCGGCAGGTCGTTGGACTCGCAAATCATCATACCGGTCGTGGAGAGCTGTTTATCAAAGAGCAGGTTAAGGTTGAGCAGCAGCGGACGCAGCTGCAGGCCGATAAAGAGCGCCACGATCAAGAACACGCCCAGAATGCACAGGTTAAACAGGTAGTTGAACGAATACATGCCGCCGACTGTCTCGCGCAGCAGATTGATGCCGTAGGTAAAGGGCAGCAGCGGGTGCAGCCACTGGAAGAAGCCGGGCATCATCTCGATGGGGTACATGCCCGACGAACCCGGGATCTGCACGATGACGAGAATGACGCCGATAGCCTTGCCGATATGCTTAAACGTGGTGGACAGCGCATAGATGATATTGACGTAGGTGAACGAAATGGCGATGCCGCCCAGCACGAACAGCAGCGGGCTGACGCACTGCACGCCAATCACCAGATCGCCTACCGTAACGATGATGGCCTGCAACGCGCCCAGGATCACCAGGAGCAACCAGCGGCCAAAGTAGCCCTGACGCGCGGTAAAGCTGCCGATGCCTTCGCGATCGACCTCGAGCTTGTAGATGGCGATAAGCACGTAGCCGCCCACCCAAAGCGCCAGGTTGGTATAGAACGGGGCAATGCCCGAGCCGAAGCTCTTAACCGGATAGATCGACTTGGACGCGAGCTCAACCGGAGATGCCATGAAGTCTGCGACGTCATTGACGTCGACGCCCATCAGGTCGGCCAGCTCGCCCATGGACTCGGAGGTCTGTAGCGCCGCGATGTCGTTGGCGGCAGTTGCGAGCTTGTCCTGGACCTTGGCAAGCGAGGAATCGGTCTGGGACAGCGTGGTCTTGGCCTGGCCGAGCGTAGCGTTAAGCTGCGAAAGCGTACCGCGCGCGCTTGCAATCGTGGGCGTGAGGCCAGATACGATACCCGTCAAATCACCCGAGACGGCGGCAAAGGAATCAAGCGCGCTCGAGGCCTTCGGCAGCGCGTTTTGACCCAGGTCCGTCTGGGCCTGGCCAAGGTTGGTCGCACCGGTCTGAATTGCGTTATTGATAGCGTCGCTGGCACCCGAGACAGCCGCGGCGTCATTCGCCATGGCGCTCGACTGCGCAGACAGACCGTCCTTGATGCTCTGAAGCTTTTCATTCTGCTCTCGAAGCAAATCGATGGTCGATACAATGCGCGCGTCAATTTCCTCGGAACCTGTCGACGTGTCATTGGCGAGAATCTCTAAGTGCCCGATAACGGCCTTATTGTGGTCGATCGTCGCTTGGAGAGACTCGAGCGAGTTGTCGATACGGGTGGTCGTAGATGTGACCGTGCCCGTCAGCTTGCCGATGGCAGCGTTCGCAGAGGCCGACGTCTTGGTAAGCGCAAGGCTGCCTTCCGAGAGCGCCTTGGAGAGCGAGGCGACAGAGTTGCCCGCCGTGGCGCGAGCCTCGCCCAGCAGGTCATTGCCCTGGGAGATCGCCTGCGTCAGCGACGGCGCCTGACCCTGCAGACCGGCAAGTGCCGCATCTGCCGAGGCAATGGAACCACTCGTCTTATCGATGGCGGCATTCATGTCGCCAATCGAATCACGCACTTCGCCCAACGTATCGGAAGCCTCTGATACCGAACCGGCCAACGAATCCTGAGTCTGGGTTGCCTTGTCCTTTAAATCGACTCCGGCATCCTTGGCGATACCGGCAACAGTCTTGCCTACCGTAGAGACAAATTCCGAGTTGATCTGCTCCTCGATGGTGTTTGCACCGGTATCGGTAACCTTGGGCGCAATGGCGCTCTTCTTCTCATTGACGTAGTACGTGAGCTTGGGCTGATGGTAGTTGCCGTCGAGCATCGAAACCAGGTTATCCGAGAAGTTCTTGGGAATCACGATAGCGGCATAGTACTCGCCGCTCTCGACGCCCTCCTTGGCATCGGCCGTCGAGTCGACGAACGTCCAGCCCAACTGATGATTCTCCTTGAGCTGGTCGACCACTTTGTCGCCAGCGTTGAGCTCACCCACCAAGTCGTTTTGGGTGCCTCGATCGTTGTTGGCGATAGCAATCTTGATGCCTTGGGTGTTTCCATACGGATCCCAGTTTGCCACGATGTTATACCAGGCATACAGCGAGGGAATGACACACACGCCCAGGGTAACCACCAAGGCAACGGGGTTCATAAGCAGTCGCTTAATGTCGCGCTTAAATATCGCAAAGGACACCTTTGCATTGGATAGTTTGCTGCCGAGACTCACGCTTGGACCATCCATCCTGTCGTTAAATCGAATCGTACTATCGACAACCATTGTAGTAGGCGCTTTAACGTCTCAAAGCACAATGGTGTTGAGTTTTGCGGGTAGCAATATACTACGAAGATGAGTTAACGTACAGATGTACAGTATCCTAAATTTCAGCAGGTCACAAAACCACAACCCGCACAAATAAATGATCCCTTGGGGACGAAGGGATCATTCAAAAGGAAACGAGAGTGGAAAATCTCCCACTTCAAGCCCGCATTCGAGCCAAAAGTGGGAGATTATCCACTCTCGTTCTAATCTAGTTACGGTGCCGTATCCCCGAACTACATCAAGTTGCAAACAGCTGCTGCGAAGGCAACGGGGTCCTCGGGCAGAATGCCCTCGACCAGCAGGGCCTGGTCATAGAGCAAACCGGAGTACTGCTTGATCTTGTCGGCGTCGCCCGCCTTCTGAGCGGCGACGAGCTTGGAAAAGACCGGGTGCTTGGCGTTGAGCTCGAGCACGCGCTGGCTCTTGGGCATACCGTCGGGCGCGCCCTCGGGACCCTTCTGGAGCACCTTCTCCATCTCGAGCGAAAGCGGGCCCTCGGTGGTGATGCACGCGGGAGCATCGGTCAGGCGCGCAGAGACGGCAACCTTCTCGACCTTGTCGCCGAGTGCCTCCTTCATGGCGTTAAAGAGGTCCTCGTTCTCCTTGGTGGCGTCCTCGGCCTCCTTTTTCTCGTCCTCGGTCGCCAGGTCAAGATCACCGGTTGCGACGTTCTTGAGCTCCAGGTGACGATCCTCAACCTCGGGCTCGGCACCATCGGCCACGGCCTTTTCGGCAGCCTCGCGGGCGGCATCGTCCTCGTAGATCTTGGGCATATCGGCGGCAACGTACTCACGCATAGCCTGGAAGGTGAACTCATCCACGTCCTGCGTCAGCAGCAGCACGTCATAGCCGCGGTCGAGCACGCCCTTCACCACGGGCATCTTAGCCAAGCGCTCACGCGAGTCGCCAGCGGCGTAGTAGATGGCCTTCTGATCCTCGGGCATGCCCTTGGCATACTCGGCCAGGGTAATCATCTTCTGTTCCTTGGCAGACCAGAACAGCAACAGGTCAGCGAGTTCATCGGCCTTCATGCCATAGCTCGAGTAGATGCCGTACTTAAGACCGCGACCAAAGTTCTCAAAGAACTTCTCGTAGGCCTCGCGGTCGTTGTCACGCATATCCTCAAGGTCGGCGGTAATCTTCTTTTCCACGCGCTTGGCGATGGCCTTAAGCTGACGGTTCTGCTGCAACGTCTCACGCGAGATGTTGAGCGACACGTCGGCGGAATCCACGACGCCGCGGACAAAGTTGTAGTAGTCGGGCAGCAGGTCGTCGCACTTCTCCATGATCAGGACGTTGGAGCTGTAGAGCGCCAGACCCTTCTCGTAGTCCTTGCTGTACAGATCGAACGGCGCGCGTCCCGGCACAAACAGCAGGGCGTCATACTCGAGCGTGCCCTCGGCGTGGAAGCTGATGGTGCGCGCAGGATCGTCAAAGTCGTGGAACGTGGACTTGTAGAACTCGTCGTAGTCCTTCTGCTCGACATCGGAGCTGTGCTTCTTCCAGATCGGTGTCATGGAATTGACGGTCTCGAGCTCCTGGTAGTCCTCGTACTCGGGCTTGTAATCGTCGCCGGCGTCCTCGGGCTTGGGTTTCTGGCGGCTCTTGGACACCATCATCTGGATCGGGTAACGCACATAGTTACTGTACTGCTGAATCAGGCTCTTGAGACCCCACTCGGTCAGGAAGCGATCGTAGGTCTCGGCCTCACCGTCGGCATCGAGCTTCTCGTTCTCGCGCAGCGTCAGGATGACATCGGTACCGTGCTCGGCGCGCTCGCCGTCCTCGATGGTGTAGCCCTCAAGACCGTCGGATTCCCACACATGGGCGACATCCTCGCCATAGGCGCGGCTGACGACCTTCACATGGCTGGCGACCATAAAAGCCGAGTAGAAGCCCACGCCAAACTGACCGATGATGTCGACATCGGAGCCCTGCTGCTCGGCGTTCTCGGTCTTAAACTCCTCGGAGCCGGAATGGGCGATGGTGCCCAGATTGCGCTCCAGCTCCTCGCAGGTCATGCCAATGCCGTTATCCGAGATGGTAATGGTGCGGGCGTCTTTATCAAAGGAGACGCGAATGGCCAGGTCGCCCTGGTCGATCTTGACGCTCGGGTCCTGCAGGCTCTTAAAGTTGAGCTTGTCGACGGCGTCGCTCGCGTTAGAGATAAGCTCGCGCAGGAAGATTTCCTTATTGGTGTAGATGGAGTTGATCATGAGGTCGAGCAGTTTTTTGCTCTCGGTCTTAAATTGACGCATGTGCAGTCCTTTCGCGCTACCCCCGTCCGCAAAAACGGCCCGGTCGCCCGAGCCGCATCGCAGACCTGCTATGTTCAGACTTAGATTTTATAACCCATTAGCGCGCATATATACATACGGAATCGAAAAACTGTTTGTTGAAACGACCGTGCGGCGGATGCCAAGGAGTGTCCCCAGCTGCCGGCAGAAAAGGAACGTCCCTATCTGCCATCTACGCGCTTGGCCATCCAGACATGGGGCTGGCCCTCGTCTTCGTAATCTACCGGGGCGATTTGCGTGTAGCCCGCCTTTGCATAGAGCGGCAGCACGTATTCCTGCGCATGCAGCTTAATAAGCTTAGCGCCGGCATCGCGTGCACACGAAGCACTGGTATCGACGATCGCACTCGCCAGTCCGCGACGACGCATAGCCGGCAGCACGGCGACGCGCCCCATAATGTAGGTCTCCCCCGCCACAACGCCTTCGTCCATGTCGCATGCCGGCAACACCGGGGCCTCTGCGTCAGCCACGCGCTCAAGCTCTTCGGGAAACACGCGCGAGCAACCGGCAAGCTCGCCGTCTACATAGAGCGTCACATGAATGCAGTTCTGATCCTCGTCGATAGCGTCGAACTCATTCTCGTAGCCCTGCTCGTCCATAAAAACGACGCGGCGCACCAACGCCGCGTCATCAAAGCATCCCGTCTTAAGTTGGATATCCATGGCTGCCCTTTCATTCAATGCGAACGTTAGGGACAGATATTAGCGAAAATGAGCTCCGCGCACGCTAAACTTCGCGCGAGCCTTCGCCAGGCAGTCGTAATGACCCACGTTATGGGCATCGCTCGCGATGAAGCTGTACAGGTTCTGATCGAACAGGCGCTGTGCCGGCTTTTTCTCGCGACCAAATCGACCGCCGGCAATAAAGTCCGCCGAAGCCTGCAGCTTGCAGCCCATATCGACCAGGCGCTCCGCCACGCTTACATCCTTTTGAACCGCACGATAGCGCTCAGGATGAGCGATGATCACCTGGTAGCCACGGCACTGCAAATCGTAAATCGTGTTCTCGTACTCTCTAAACGCATACGCATCGGCATGCGTCGAAAGCTCGAGCAGAAACTCGTTGGTCCCATCGAAATGCAAGTGCTCCGCGGCATCGATACCAAGCTCAACGAGCTTTCGATGGTTGACCTCGAAGCCCATCTGGAGCGGAAAACCGTCAGCGTTATCACGCAGCAGCTCAAAGGCATCCCACATCTTGTCGTAATCAAAATAGGGATCACGGCAGTGAGGAGTGCAAACGATTCTGGTTACACCGGCCCGCTTGGCAGCCTCGAGCATCGCCAAGCTCTCATCGAGATCGGCGGCGCCGTCATCTACACCCGGCAAGATATGGCAATGAATGTCACGCATAGGTCAGCCTTAATCAACTAAACGTTTGCTCGGTTGGTGAAGATGCCCTTTTTGGAAGTCCCCTGATCGTCGGAGCCCTTCTTCACCTTCTTACCGTCCTTGGTGTAGTAGGAGTAGTAGTACTCGCTGGTCTCGGTCTCGCAGTAGTTCATAACGGTACCAATGAGCTTGACCTTCTCGGACTTCTTAAGCTGACCGATGGCGTTGAGCGCCTCCTCGCGCTTGGTGAAATCCTCACGCACGACAAAAAGCGCACCGTCGGTCAGACTTGCGATCTCGGCAGCATCGATGAAGGTGCCGACCGGGGGAGCATCAAAGATGACGTACTGGAACTTGGCGGACAGTGCCTTTACCAGCTTGGCAAAGCGGTGAGAGACGATGATGTCGGCAGGATTGGGAATATGCGGCTCGGCATCGAGGAAGTAGAAGTTCTTCTGACCCGTCTCGACAATCGCCTGGTCAATGGAGATCTGCTCGGAAAGGACCGCATAGAGTCCGCCGCCCGAACGAACGCCGAGCATATCGGAAAGAGACCTGCGGCGCATATCGGCCTCGACCAGGAGCACGGACTTGCCGCTCGTGGCGATTGCCTGAGCAAGGTTAATGGAAACCGTAGACTTGCCCTCGTTGGGAATCGAGGACGTGACGGTAATGGTACGAATGGGGTCGTCCACGCTCGCAAAGCGGATGTTGGCCAGAAGGGTCTTGGCGGCATTCTGTACAACGAGCTTATCGGTGTTCTTTGCCTTAGCCATGCCTATTTACCACCTTTCATAGCCGGAATTCGGCCAACAACGGGAATGCCCAGGAGCTCTTCTGCCTCTTCGGCACCGCGGATGCGGGTATTGAGCATGTCTGCCAAAACGACATAGGCAACTGCGATAAAGATACCGGCGAGGAACGCGACAGCAACGTACAACGTGCGCTTGGGGCCGCTGGGGACTTCGGGAGTCTTAGCCTCGTCGATAACGTTGATGCTCTGGGCAGCGCCGACGTTCTGAGCGACCGTACTCACCGAGCTGGCCATGGCCTTTGCGACCTTAGCCGTCTCCTTGGCATCGGTGCCGGTAACCGAAAGCGTAATGACACGCGTGGTGGTCTCGGAGGAAACAGACACCTTGTAGTCATCCAGATCGGTGAGGCCCAGTTCATTGGCTGCGCCGCTCTTAACGCTATCGCTATCCAGCAGCGTGGCGATATCGTTGGAAAGCATCTGACTCGCCGAGAGATCGTTGTAGCTCATCTGACCGCTATCGTCGGTCTTGGCGAGAATGTACATGCTCGTCGTCGCGGTATAGGTGTTGTCCATCGCAACAAAGGACACAATGCCCATGGCGATCGCGCAGACCACCGGAAGGGTGATGACCAGCTTAAGGTGCTTCTTCAGCAGCTGGAACAGTTCGAGAAGGGTCATGCAGCTTGCCTTTCATTTCCCCAGTTCGTATTGACAAAACTGCCCGTATGTTATCGCATCTTTTTGCCGAGACCAAACTCTATACATAAGAAACAGGCTCTCCTGTAAAAATGTCGGAAGCAATCGTAAAATTGCACAACAACGCCGCACCCGAAAGTCAAATGCGGCGTCTACATCAATATCTATGTTGTATCGCTATGCGAATGGCTCGTCCTGCTGTATGGGAAACGTCACCGTAATGGTGGTTCCCACGCCCAACTCGCTCGACAGATCGAGCGTGGCGTGATGATACAGGGCCGCATGCTTGACAATGGCAAGCCCCAGACCGGTTCCGCCGCGCGCCTTGGACCTACTCTTGTCCACGCGATAGAACCGCTCAAATACCTTGCCCTGTTCTTCAGGCGCGATACCGATTCCCGTGTCGGCGACCGCAAGGAACGGATGGCCTTCGTCGTTGGTGCCGCACTGCAGCGTAACCGTACCGCCGGGTCGATTGTAGCGGATGGCGTTGCTTGCCAGATTATAGATGAGCTCGTCAATCAAGCGCGACACGCCCTCGATGACCACAGGCTTGGTCTCATGACTTATCGTCACATTCGCCTGACGGGCGACCTGTTCAAGACGCTGCTCAACCGCGTAGATGGCACGCGAGAGCTCAATAGGCTCCGTGGACCCAATGGGCACCGCCTCGCCCTCAGTTGCACGCTCGGCCTCGTCCAAGTTAGACAGCGTAAGGATATCGTTGACAAGCGCTGCCAAGCGGCCCGCCTCACGATAGATGCGACCGCCAAAGTTGCGCAGGTCGCCCTCGCCCTCGACCATGCCGTTTGCGATGAGCTCGGCATAGCCCGAAATCGCCGTAAGCGGCGTCTTGAGCTCATGGGTGATATTCGCCGTGAACTCGCGGCGCATACGGTCGTTGTCCGCCAGCACCGCCATTTGGCGCTTGAGCTCCTGGCGCTGCGACTCAATACGCTCAAGCATGGGGACCATCTCGGCATAGGCGTGCTCATAGCTACGGCGTGGGTGGTCCAAATCCACCTCTTGCAAAGGCGCGATGATGGCACGGGACTCGCGGCGCGCCATAAAAAACGAGAGTACCGCACCCGCTGCTGCGATAAGCAGCATCGGCGCCACCATCGACAGCAAAATCGCCGCAACGCCAGGCTGGGCCTGCGCCAAGCGGACAACCTGGCCGTTATCAAGGGCGACGGCGCGATACAGCATAATCTCGTCGAGCGTAGAGCTTGCGCGCTCCGCGGAACCCGAACCACTCTCAAAGGCCTCGATGACCTCGGGGCGATCGCCATGGTTGGGCAGTGTGGAAGGCGACGCCTCGTTGTCGTAGGCAACCGATCCATCCTTGTTAATCAGCGTGATGCGCAAGTCCTCTCGATCGAGGCTACGCAAGAACGGGATGGGCTCCTGCTGCTCGTCGAGGGCGGCAGCAATGAGCTCGGTTTCTTGCGCCAGGTTGGCACTCGTGGCATCCGCCAAGGTGTTTTGCACAAAGAACGCACCCAGCACCGTAAACGCCACGATAACCGCCATGGCGCAGACAAAGATCGTCACAAAAACGCGGTGCGACAGCGTATGTTTTCCCTGGGGGGCGAAGACCACGGGTTACTCCTCCGATGCGGTGGCCGCGGTGTCGTCACCTTCGGCACCATCACCGGCAGAAGGCTCGGCCAAGCGGTAGCCCACGCCGCGCACGGTCTCGATGGCGCTGGCATGCTCGCCCAGTTTTTGGCGAAGCGTCTGCACGTGCACGTCAACGGTGCGCGAACCGCCGTCGAAGTCCCAGCCCCACACGCTCTGCAGCAACGACTCGCGGGTAAAGACCACGCCGGGCTTGCGCATGAGGTACTCGAGCAGGTCGAACTCGCGCAGGGTGAGCTTAAGCGACTCGCCGGCAACAGTCACCTCGCGATGGCTGGGCGAGAGCACAATGTCGCCCACGCTGAGCACATCGCTTGCCTGTTTGACCATGCCGCCGCGACGCAGCAGTGCGCGGCAGCGGCTGGCGAGCTCCATGAGCGAAAACGGCTTAGTCAGGTAATCGTCGGCACCGCCATCGAGCGCCATCACCTTGTCGAGCTCGGTATCCTTGGCGGTAAGCATCATGATGGGCACCGTCGCCGTCAGGCGATCGGCACGCAGTCGACGCATAATCGCCAAGCCATCGGTATCGGGCAGCATGATGTCGAGCAGGACGGCATCGGGTACCCGTCGCGCCACGGCAGCCTTAAACTCACCGTCGCACGAAAAGCCTTCGGCCTCAATCCCCTGCTTGCGCAGCGCATAGACCGTCAAATCCCTGATGTTGTCATCGTCCTCGACGTAATAGATCATGTTGAACCCCTTTGCGGCCGGCATGACCGCATCTTAACCCTAAAGGTACCTTTACTAGATAGTATCAGCCAAAACGCCCCGTCAAATAATCCGCCGTGCGCGGATCGGTCGGATTCTTGAAGAGTTGCGCGGTGGGCGCGTGCTCCACCAGCTCACCCAGCAAAAAGAATGCGACCGAATCGGAGATACGCGCCGCCTGCTGCATATTGTGCGTAACGACCACGAGCGTGCAGGTCTCTTTGAGCTCGCAGGCCAGCTGCTCCACCACCAGCGTCGACACAGGGTCGAGTGCCGAGGTCGGCTCGTCCATCAGCAGAATGTCGGGCTGCACGGCAAGTGCGCGGGCGATGCACAGACGCTGCTGCTGGCCGCCCGAAAGACCCAGACCCGACTCTTTGAGCTTGTCCTTGGCCTCGTCCCACAGGGCGGCGCGTCGCAGGGAGTCTTCGACCAGCTCGTCGAGCACGACGCGGTCGCGCACTCCCATTCCGCGAGGACCGTAGGCGACGTTGTCGTAGATGCTCATGGGAAACGGGTTGGGGCGCTGAAACACCATGCCCACGCGCTGGCGCAAACGGCAGATGTCGTAATCGCCCAGGATATCTTGACCATCGAGCGCAATCTTGCCCTCGATTCGGCAGTCCTTGATGCCGTCGTTCATGCGGTTAAAGCAGCGCAGCAACGTGGACTTTCCGCAGCCCGAAGGCCCGATAAACGAGGTGATCTGCTTGTCGCGAATCTTGATATTCACGTCCTTGAGCGCATGATGGTCGCCATAGAACAGGTCGAGGCCCTCGATATCGATGCGCGTCGGCGAGGCGGCAAGATCCTCTGCCGTGGGGCGAGTCGCATCCCCAACCTCGCGCTCGTGCGCGGCCTCGGCCTGCGCTTTCATGAGTTCTTTAAGCTCCGTGGGCTCCACAGCCGCAGCAGCCGTCATACCGCATACCTCCACATCGATATCAATTCAGCAGTATCGATAGTAGAAATCGCGGCTCATATGCACGTGAGCGCATTGTCAAGTGTTTGTAAGGGCACGCTGACTATGCGGCGGGCAGCTCGATGGTGAATATCGTGTGTTCGGGCGTCGATTCACATGCAACGGTACCGCCGTGTGCCGCGATGATCTCCTTGGCAATAGCAAGGCCCAGACCGGCACCACCGCGATTGGTCGCACGCGCCGCATCCAGGCGATAGAACTTCTCAAAGATCACCTTGAGCTTTGCCTCAGGGATGGGATCGCCCTGATTGATAAAGCGCACGCGCACGCCACCGTCGTCCCGGCGTCTGGCCTCAATCGTGATAGTCGAGCCCTCATAGCTATAGGCGACGGCGTTTTTCATGATGTTGTTGAACACGCGAGCCATCTTGTCGCCATCCACGAGCACCGTCAGGTCCTCGCGAATATCAACTTGGGCTTCCTTATGCTGCTCGTTGAGGATGGGATAGAACTCGTCAGCCACCTGAGCCAGCAGCAACCCCAGATCAACATAGCCGCGCGTGAGCACGATATCGTGGAAGTCAAAGCGTGTGATATCGAAGAACTCTTCGATGAGTGCATCGAGCCGGTGCGCCTTGTCGAGAGCCACGCCCGTAAAGTGCGCACGTTGCTCAACCGGCAGCTCAGGAGCCTCTTGCAGCAGCGAAAGATAGCCCACCACACTGGCAAGCGGGGTGCGTAGGTCATGTGCCAAGTACGTGACCAGATCGTCCTTGCGATGCGACTCGTCACGCAAGGCCTGTTGCACCTTGCGCTCACGGTCACGCACGCGGTTAAGGGCGCCCTCGACCTCCAAGAAGTCGCCGTCGATGTTGTCCCAGGTGTCGGGGTGATCGATCAGGCGATCTTGAATACGAGCGGCCAGCACACAATCGGCATGCTGCTCGCCCTGTTCGTAGCCCTGGTAGTACAGGGCGCGGCCACACAAGAACAGCACGCACGCGGCAAGCGCCAGCACAAAGCCAAGCATGTTGAATACAAAGCCGGCATCGAACAGCACCGGCCCTTCGATGCCGCCGAGCGCCATGGCGCCAATCGCCAACGTCATGGCCCACGCGGCGCCGCCAATCACCATGCAGCGGCGCACGATCTCAAATCGATCGATCAGCAAAAAGCCGACAAGCAGCACCGCCAAGATTCCAGCGATGTTATCGATGCCAATCAGCAGCAGGCTCAGCAAAAAGAGCAGCACCGTTGCAAGCGCGCGGTTGTCGACGACCGACCTCACGTATTCAAAGAGCCGATCGGGCACCTCGAACGCTTGCCTATCGTCTTTTGTCATATCAAGGTCCTCACAAGCGAAAAGCGTTATTCGATGATGTAGCCGACGCCCCAGACGTTTTTGATAAAGCGTGGCTTTTGTGCGTCGTCGCCGATCTTTTCGCGCAAGTGGCGAATATGCACCATCACCGTATTGTTGGAGCCGGGCATAAAGTCCTCGTTCCACACCGCGCGGAACAGGTCCTCCACGGCCACCACGCTGCCGCGATGCTCGACCAGATACAGCAAGATTGAATACTCGGTGGGCGTGAGGCGAACCGGTGAACCGTCCACTGTCACGGAACGAGCATCGCGGTTGATCTCCAAGCCGTCGAGCTGAATGGTCGGCGACTCGGCCGCCTGTGCACGGCTACCGTAGCTGGTGTAGCGGCGAAGCTGAGCGTGCACGCGCGCGATGAGCTCCAGCGGACGGAACGGCTTAACCACGTAATCGTCCGCGCCAAGCGAAAGGCCCCCGATCTTGTCTTGCTGGGCATCGCGCGCCGTCAGCATGATCACGGGATAGGTATGGCTGGAACGGATCGTACGCAGCAGCTCAAACCCATCGATATCGGGCAGCATGACATCCAGCAGCGCCAGATCGAACTCCTGCTCCAAGATTGCCTTGGCGGCATCGGCCCCGCTATAGGCAATCTGGACATCAAAGCCCTCTTTTGTAAGGTAGATACCAACCAAGTCGGCGATGGCCTTCTCGTCATCAACTACCAAAATGCGCTCGTTCATGCGTGCTCCTCTCGCGCTCCATTATGCCCGGGGCTGCGCACGCCACACACAACAAGCGTGGGTGATTAAGTCGGCCTTAAGCACCCTTGCGCCCGTTCGGGCGCGGATGTGGGCCACGCACGCACGCGATGATCGCCGACGCCGGCAAACGATATACTCTAGTTCCAGAAGAGACCATCCCGTCGAAAGCGAAATCCGTGAAGTCCCTCACCTCTTTTGCAAAGCGCTCAGCCCAGCTTGCCGCCAGCTTTGTCTGCGCTATCGCCCTTGCCGCTGGCGCGCCCACCGTCGCCGGCGCCCAAGTGCTCACGACCGACAATGTTTGCGGCAAAACCGCCGATGCGCGCGGCATCACGGCCGAAAACCTGCCCGATATCGATGCGACCAATGCCCTCGTCATGGGCAAAGACGGCACCGTCTACTATGCCCGCGACGCCGATGAGCAGGTCAAAATCGCCTCGATCACCAAGGTCATGACCGCAATCCTAACCGTCGAGAATTGTAAGATGGACGAGAAGGTCACGGTGAGCAACGCCGCAGCCACCGTGGGTAATTCGACCGCCGGCTTGCTCGAAGGCGACGAGCTTACCGTTGAGCAGGCACTGCGCGGCCTGATGATTCCCTCGGGCAACGACGCCGCCATCGTGCTCGCCGAATATGTGGGCAAGAAAATCGACCCTAAGACCAAAGACGCCGAGGCCACATTTGTGAAGGCCATGAACGAGCGCGCTAAGAAGCTCGGCTGCACCGGTACGCTTTTTGAAAACCCGCATGGTCTGGACTTTGATGAGTGGGCTGGCAATATGCACTCAACCGCACACGACGTAGCGCTGATGATGCAGGAGGCCATGAAAAACGACACGATCCGCGAGGTCGTAGCGAGCGAGGATTCCTGGATCGAAGTCACGGGCGCCGACGGCACCGACCATTCGCATTCCATGGACACGCATAACTATTTGCTGGGCCAAGATGGCAACATCGGCGGCAAGACCGGCACCACCGACGACGCGGGCTATTGCTTTACGAGCGCCTACAACCGCGACGGCGACGAGATCTACACCGTTATTTTGAACTCCACCACCACCGATCAGCGCTTTACCGATACCGCCACCCTTGCCAACTGGTACTACGACCACAAGGTGACGGTCGCAATCGCCAACACGCAAGAAAAGACCGCCAACGGCAACCCGCTTATGGCGCGCATTAGTCAAACCGACTGGACGGATAAGACAATCGACGCCACGCTCGCCGATCCCACGGCGCAAGCGACCGTGTTTTCTCTTGCCGGCGAGGTGACCGAAAAGGTTAGCTACGACGATCTTTCGGGCACGGTGCATGTGGGCGACAAGGTGGGCAGCGTTACACTCAAGCAGGACGGCACCAAGATCGCCGTCATGGACCTGGTTGCCGACGAGGAAGGCGCAGGGCCGAATCCCATTGAATGGCTGCTCGTGAAGCTCGATCGCTTGGGCCGCCGCATCGACAACCGCCCACTTGCGGCAGAGAGCGAGACCGTAGCCAAGGCTCCTGAGATGTAGGGCGCAAGAATAATAAGTCCACTGAAAGGAGGCGTCCGAAAGGATGCCTCCTTTTTGAGGGTTCGAATCCCCAGCCGCCATTCTTGATAATAAAAAAGGGCCCCAAATGGGACCCTTCTTCAAATTCGTACTGGCGGAGAGCTGGGGATGTCCGGGCACGCTGCGCATGCCCTCCGGCTTCAAAGCCTGGCAGCTTTTCTCCCACGGGCTACAAACGCTTTCGCGTTTGCTTAACGCCCGTGCCCTCTGGGGTTCGAATCCCCAGCTAACGTGGTTCAACTAAAAAAGGGCCCCTTTCGGAACCCTTCTTTAAAGTCTTACTGGCGGAGAGCTGGGGATTCGAACCCCAGATGCCCTTTTGGGGCATACTCGCTTAGCAGGCGAGCACCTTCGGCCTCTCGGTCAGCTCTCCGTAACAGCCGTTCTATAGTAACCAAACAGCCAAGGATGGGCAAGGGGGAATTTTGGAGCGATTCCGATTTGCCAGTAGACGTCTCAGCCAATCATCTCAATTTGTAACAGTTACAGGCCGAATCTTCGTCCAGATGTTACAGATTTAGACAAACAGTCAGCGCCATCCGCAAATGTCTCAATCTGAAACACCTGCATGCCGTAATCCCCTCTAGATGTTACAGATTGAGACAAAGATGCGGGGGCAACCACAGCGGCGGCGTCGATGCCTCCAGTCTTTATTAGTCCGCTCGAATGGTCTCCAACAGATAATCGCGCATGTACGGAATTGCAAACGAAACACAGCCGTAGCCGGCAGGCTCAATCAGTCCCGTATCGATCAGACGTTTGCGATACGACCCGACTTTATTCGCCGGCAATCCCATCTTTTTGGCAATATCACCGTTCGTAATCTCGCCGCCTTCGCATTGCGCCATCGCCGCGAGATATTGAAACTGCCGCTCCGACACCCTGCGCAGCGCGGGGGCAATCACCATGGCATTGAAACTATCAAGAGCCGCCTGGACACCCTTGCGAGCCGCCTCTTCACTCACGCTCTCCGACCCGCTGCGCGCAGCAACCTGCCAAGCGTAATATCCGACCAACTGGACCATAAAGGGATAGCCTGCCGAAGCCTTTGTTAAAAGCTCAGCAACGCCTTCGTCGAGTTCCTTGCCCGCACGCCTCATCGTATCCTCAAACGATCCGCCGACTTCAAAATCTGAAAGCCGCGTGAGCTCGATATGCTTCGCCCTCTGAAGGAACGTCAACGTATCATCCACCACCACGCCATCCACCGAGGTTGGCAAACCAGCGAATGCAAAGGCGACATTCGCCCCTTGGCGAATCAAGAGCTGCATTTCATTACCCAGCTCGCGCATTTCCTCAGTTGAGGCGTCCTGAATCTCATCGAGTGTGATGAGCAAACCACCTCGCTTCGCGGCATCGTACATCGCCTCCCCCAGATGAGAGGCTGACTTCGACAGCTCTACGGAGCCAAGGCTGACTCCTAAAATCGATGGGGAAATCGACATTGATGCAAGACGAACATTTCGCTGCAGAGCCTCGAGAATTCTGTCGCAAAAACCGGCATTTGAGGCGACGTCGACAACCTCGAATCCTTTTTTGCGCGCAAGATCGCCCAATGCGTTGAGGAGCACCGTTTTACCCGTGCCTCGGACACCCGAGATGCGCATGAGTCGATCGGGGGCACCAGGGCCATTCTCAAGAGCTTCGGCAAAGTCATCCAAAACAGCGTCGCGTCCGATAAGCTCAGGTGGATTCATGCCCGCTGTTGGCTTAAAGGGATTAATAGCTTTTGACATTCGACCTCCTCTGCCAGTTTTAACAACTTTAACAAAGTTTAGCAACTTTAGCAGAGTTTAACAGTTTTAGCAGGCTCGGCGGCTTTATGCCTTACCGATTCTGTCGGGTCCTCCCGCCCGCGCCGATACAAATAGCGCGGTGCGGCCCCTCTATATCGCCCCTACCCCAGCGAGCGGTTGAGGGAGCCGAGCTCGTCGTTGCCCATAGTGCGCCACATTTGGAAGATGCAACCGCGTGCCAGGAAAAAGAAGCCGTTGTCGACCAGTTGAACAGCGGCATCTGCCAGCTGATCCGTCACGGCGGACACTGGCGGCAGCTCGAGTCCAGCCTTGTGGATGGTCTCAACCGCTTCTTCGAACGTCGGAGGCTCGCTGACGCCCATCTCGTTCATAAGGCCCTGCATTTCTTCCAGCGCGCTGCTGCCCGACTCCTCGCCGCGCGGCACTAGACGGTAACAAGCCAGCGCTAGGTCGAGCTGATCGCAATTCCAATAGGCAAACGCCAAGCGATAGAACAGGTAGCCAATTGCAGAACGATCGCTGGCAATACGTAGGCCGTGGCGCGCCACCTCGATAATCTCGTCAAAGCGCTCCAGACGCGCAAGCACGTTGACGAGCGCAAAGTGCGATTGCATGGACGAGCGCGCCAGATCGTAAAGATGGCGCACCTCGGGCAGTGCTCGTTCAAAGTCCTCTTGCTCGGCGTAAAAGCTGCAGATCTCGTGCTGGGCAAAGTACAGCGCATCGGGCGCACGAAGGATTCGCACAGAGTCGTCTTCTTCCAATACCGGTAACACCATGCGCACCAGCTGGTTATCGCAAAACTGCGTTTGAACCGGACCTGTCGCCAAAAGCTCGGCGACAGTGCACTTAGCCTCCAACTCCTCGACAAGACGGGAAAAGCCTTCAAAAGCACCTGTACGGTCTACTTTTGCCTGCTCGCGCAATTCAACAACACGGGCCACGTATGGGTCGTCGTCCTCTTCCATTACCTCCAACTCGTCAGCCGTATCGGCAAGCAGCAGATCGCGCAGCGCCGGCGGCAGCGTGCGATGGTCATCACGCGGACGAGCATGAACCTCCGCAGGCTCAATCGTCTCCGGAGCGGTTGACTCATACGCCTCAAGCACACGCTTGCACGGCATATCGTCCATGTCCATGCTCTCAAGATCCTTGGCGACAGGCACGCAATCGGCCAGATAGGCCGCGCGCCCAAAGAAATACGTTGCAACAACGCGCTCGCCCTGCTCACTGTCGGGAGCAGCAATCTGCACATAGCAGCGCGTGATGCAGGTGCCCGCGGCAAAACACGCTGCCGCAAGCGTGAGTGCCACGCGCGCATCGTGCTCCGCGGCCCAGATCGCGCGCGTGTCCTCGTCCAGCTCGCGCCAGGCGTCATCCTGAGCGTCGTATTCACGTTGCAGCATGGCATCAACGACAGACTGCCCAAACCGAACGAGCATAATCCCCTCGGCAACGTTTGCCCGATAGGTATAGTCGAGCCGCGTGACCACGTTGAGCGCCTCAACGATTCGCGCAAAACGGGTGCGCACGTCCCACTCGCCGCCCGGCTGGCACGAAACCGTTCCCGGCTTGGCCCACGGGTTATCGCTCGAAGCCGTATCGAGCAGTCGGGGAACATCGTTGGTCGTCTTGGCGATATGCCACGCATCAAAGAGCGCGCAGCCCTCAAGGCTCGGCGAGGATGCCGCAGGGGCCAATCCGGCCCCGATGCGCTCAAGGATGCCGGAGAGGCGGTTGAGACGGCACTCGATGGCAAGCAGCATGTCAATCTCGTCCTGGTCCAACAGGCTACGATCAAAATTGAGATAGAACAACTTTGACCGGTCGATGCGCGCTAGGCTCATTTCTGACTTGGCGGCAATGGTGCGCAAACGGGGCAAGTCGACCTCGCTCATAAGGGCGGCGGCATAACGCTCGATACCACTCGGATTCTCGGCATGGTCAACGCGGTAAAGCAGCGTCTCGATAGCATCGGGGAGCGGTGCCGTGTTAAAGCCCAAAAACACCTCGACCGGCTCGGGCAGCTTTACGAGCTTTATTTTGTCGACAACGTTTTGCATGTCCGCATCGAGACCGTCGACGCCCGCCGTGTTCGCAATAGCGCTTTCGGAGTTGGCAAATATCACGTAGCGCAGGAACATCGATGCCATGAACTCGCCGTAAGGAAGGGCGCGGATCGAATTCCATGTCTCGTGGTCGGACCGCTCGCGCATGGGGCCTTCGGGAGAACCGACAGTTTGCGCACATGCGTGCATTGCACCGTTGGCTTCCCTTACCATAATCTCACCAATACTGGAGTCCGACTCGTCAAGGACCAGTTCCATGTCGGGATCGTTGGGCAGCGGAGCCTCGCTGACGGGGCGGTCCACCTTGTACACCTCACCCGAAACGCTTACGTAGCCCAAAAGCGACACATGACTTTTGCCAACGAACTCGACGACATAACAAGATTCATGCTGATCCTCGCCAAAGAGTTTCCAGACCACGCCATATGAGCGTCCCGCAGGCTGCTCGGGTATCGCCGGAAAGCGCTTCTTGGGATCGAGAAACCTGAGCTTGTATGTCGGACGCTCTGCCACGAAATATCACCCTGATCGGTCGTTGAGAGAAGGAGTGGTCGCGGATGGGCCGCGATACCTACTCGGAATCTTACACGAGTCGATAAGAAATCGTCCGCTTCACGCCCGCGCCTCGACCGAGGTTCGAATCCATGCAGCGGCGACATAAAAGAAGAGCCCCCGTTGCCGGGAGCTTTAATCTCAAATGGTGCGGCGTATAGGATTCCGCGCATCCGCTGCGCGGATCCGCACCGGCTTCGCCCGCCTGCCGGCGTGCTCGCCCGCTCGCTAAAAACGCTCCGCGTTTTCTTGGCGCTCGCGCCTCGACCGAGGTTCGAATCCATGCAGCGGCGACATAAAAGAAAAGCCCCCGTTGCCGGAGGCTTCAAGTTCAATTGGTGCGGCGTATAGGATTCGAACCTATGACGTTCTGATTCGTAGTCAGACCCTCTATCCAGCTGAGGTAACGCCGCGACTTGTTGATTATTATGCACATGGACTGAATAAAGGTCAAGCGTTTTTCAAAAAAAGTTATTGAATTTGATTTTTACTCATTTAGACCACTTGATGCGATCCTCGACGCATCGCGATATAAGAAAAGCTCCCGTTGCCGGGAGCTTTAAAATCAATTGGTGCGGCGTATAGGATTCGAACCTATGACGTTCTGATTCGTAGTCAGACCCTCTATCCAGCTGAGGTAACGCCGCAACGCACGGATTATTATGCACGTGACCCCTCGATGGGTCAAGCGACAATTTGGAAAAATTTTACGAAGTGATGATTAAGATGCCCGCGCCTCGACCGAGGTCCGAATCCGTGCGGTGCCGGCGTAAAAGAAAAGCCCCCGTTGCCGGAGGCTTCAAGTTCAATTGGTGCGGCGTATAGGATTC
>CABUPE010000033.1 GCA_902493515.1 uncultured Collinsella sp. | reverse complement strand
TGCTCCGCGGCATCAAGCGCGAGGACATCGAGCGCGGCCAGGTTCTCTGCAAGCCCGGTTCGGTTACCCCGCACACCAAGTTCACCGGTGAGATCTACGTTCTGACCAAGGAGGAGGGCGGCCGTCACACCCCGTTCTTCGATGGTTATCGTCCTCAGTTCTACTTCCGTACCACCGACGTTACCGGTACGGTCAAGCTCCCCGAGGGCACCGAGATGGCTATGCCTGGTGACCACATCACCATCGAGGGCGACCTCATCCACCCGATCGCCATGGAGGAGGGCCTGCGCTTCGCTATCCGCGAGGGTGGCCACACCGTCGGTTCGGGCATCGTCTCCACGATCATTGAGTAAATTAGCTCTTTGATATAGCTGACTTAGAGAACCCGGCACTTATATGGGTGCCGGGTTCTTTTCTGCAATGGATATTGAGCCGTTGCTGGTGTCGAGAGGATCGACAATGGTCCTGGATGCACCGTCGATTAGATCTCGATGGCTTCATTGATGTGTTCCAAATATGAATGGATCCACCGAGAACCAATTGACTCGAGGTTTTCATTGACAGCACTTACGTGGAGCTGATAAAGTAACAACTCGTGCCCGTACGGGGCGGAAATGAAAGGTTCAGGATACATGCGTACTCTAGTTACTCTTGCGTGCACTGAGTGCAAGCGCCGCAACTATACGACCACCAAGAACAAGTCGACCATGCCTGATCGTATGGAGATCAAGAAGTATTGCCCCTGGTGCCGTCACCACACGCTGCACAAAGAGACTCGCTAGTCTCTAGTCACATACGCCAGTAGTTCAATTGGTAGAGCATCGGTCTCCAAAACCGAGTGTTGAGGGTTCGAGTCCTTCCTGGCGTGCCAGTCATTATTCCGTAAGCTCCCAATTGGGGGCTTACGGTTTACTCATGTATAAGCGCATTGCGCGGAGGTAACCCAAATGGCCAACAAGAAGAACAAGAAGAAGGCTCAGCAGCAGGCGCCTGCCAACAACGCTGCTGCCAACTCCAAGGTTGAGGCCAAGAAGGCCGTTGCCAAGAAGAACGAGAAGGCTGCGAAGTCCAAGAAGAACGAGAAGCCTGGTTTCTTCGCCCGCACCAAGAAGTATTTCGCTTCGGTCAAGTCCGAGATGAAGCGTGTCACGTGGCCCGATAAGAAGGAGCTCGTGAACTACTCGGTCGTCGTTTGCGCTTCTCTGATCGTCGTCGGCGTCGTCATCGCTCTGCTCGATGCTGGCTTTGGCGAGGCTCTTGCTCTGTTCTCTGGATTGAGGGGCTAAACCATGTCTAAGCGTTGGTACGTCGTTCACACTTACTCTGGATACGAGAACCGTGTTAAGTCCGATCTCGAGCATCGAATCGAGACTATGGGCATGCAGGACCGTATCTTTGATATCGAGATTCCTATGGAGCGTGTCACCGAGATTAAAGAGGGTGGCAAGCGTGAGACCAAGGATTCCAAGATTTTCCCGGGTTATGTCCTTGTCCGCATGGAGATGGATGATGATGCTTGGACGTGTGTTCGTAACACGCCTGGCGTCACCGGTTTCCTAGGCGGCAACGGCAAGCCCGCTCCGCTTTCCCGCGACGAGTACAACAAGATGACTCGTCGTCCCGGTAAGGGCGATTCGCCCAAGCGCACCTCGGTTGATATTGAGGTCGGTACGTCCGTCCGCGTCACCGATGGCCCGCTTACCGACTTTGATGGCAAGGTCTCCGAGGTTAACACCGAGGCTGGCAAGCTCAAGGTCACGCTGATGATCTTTGGCCGCGAGACGCCGGTCGAGCTCGACTTTAACCAGGTCGCTGTCATCGCTTAAGTTTTCGTCCGTTCGCGCGAGCGTGCTTCTTCTGTGACTGCTCATCTCAGGAGTGCTTCTAACACGTGCGTGCTTACGATATAGCAAGTACTTCACACTCGTGATTCGAAAGGAATGACCATGGCTGAGAAGAAGGTTGCCAACGTCATTAAGCTCCAGATTCCTGCTGGTGCAGCAAACCCTGCTCCTCCCGTCGGCCCCGCCCTGGGCGCTGCTGGCGTGAACATCATGCAGTTCTGCCAGGCCTTTAACGCCGAGACGCAGGACAAGAAGGGTGACATCATCCCCGTTGAGATCTCTGTCTACGAGGACAAGTCCTTCTCCTTCATCACCAAGACCCCGCCGGCGGCTCACCTTATCAAGAAGGAGCTGAACCTCAAGTCTGGTTCCGCTAAGCCCCAGGCTGACAAGGTTGGTCAGCTCTCCCAGGAGCAGCTCACCAAGATCGCCGAGATCAAGATGCCGGACCTCAATGCCAACGACATTGACGCCGCCAAGAAGATCATCTCCGGTACCGCCCGTTCCATGGGCGTCACCATCGCTGAGTAGCGATTTCTTATGGTAACGGCGGGTGCTCCGACCGGGGCGCCCGTTAAATGTGTGCAATAGGGCACACGATACGATGTGGGAGGGCTCACGCCCGTTTAACCACAGGAGGTAATGCACATGGCTAAGCATGGTAAGAGCTATAACGCCGCTGCCGAGAAGATCGACCGCGCCACGCTCTACACCCCCCTTCAGGCTGCCAAGCTCATCAAGGAGCTCGACACCGCCAAGTTCGACGAGACCGTCGAGGCTCACTTCCGTCTGGGCATCGATACTCGTAAGGCTGACCAGAACATCCGTGGTTCCATCTCCCTGCCCCACGGCACCGGCAAGACCGTTCGTGTTGCCGTCTTCGCCGAGGGCGAGAAGGCCCGTGAGGCTGAGGCTGCCGGCGCCGACATCATCGGTTCCGACGAGCTCGTCGCCCAGATTCAGAAGGGCGAGATCAACTTCGACGCCGCTATCGCTACGCCGAACATGATGGCCAAGGTTGGCCGCATCGGTAAGATCCTTGGTCCCCGTGGCCTCATGCCGAACCCCAAGCTCGGCACCGTGACCATGGACGTCGCCAAGATGGTCTCCGAGCTCAAGGCTGGCCGCGTTGAGTACCGCGCCGACCGCTACGGCATCTGCCACGTGCCCCTGGGCAAGAAGTCCTTCTCTGAGCAGCAGCTCGTCGAGAACTACGCTGCCCTGTACACCGAGATTCTGCGCGTCAAGCCCTCTTCTGCTAAGGGCAAGTACGTCAAGTCCATCTCCGTGTCTTCCACCATGGGCCCTGGCGTCAAGGTCGATCCCGCTGTCCAGCGTGACTTCCTGGCTGAGTAACTGCTAGTTACTGCCTGAGTACAGCAAGCATTGCTAAAGAAACCCGGTTCTGCCTTGTGCAGGACCGGGTTTCTTGCTATCGCGTCAAAAGCACCATAAAGGGGACAGTGTCCCCTTTATGGTGGTTACCAGGGTGTTCTGGCTGTTGAAGACTCGATGGCTTCGTGGCGTTTGAGCTCGCGGCGCATGGTTTGTGAGTTGAGCCAAGCTGCTTGCCAGCCGCGGATGGGGTAGTGCGTCTGGTCGAGCTCAAACTGCGTATAGCCGCAAGCGTTGATGATCGTCGTTCCACACACATGCTGACGCTCGCGCTGAAAATCGCAACCGTAGCTTTGGTGCACATGCCCGTGCACCATGTAGTCGGGATTCCAGGATTCGAGTGCTGTGTTAAAACACTCGAATCCTCGATGCGGCAGATCGTCCAGATCACCCATACCGGCGGCGGGTGCATGGGTAAGCAGAATGTCGCACCCGCCGACCATCCTAACCTTACGCGACAGCTTACGCATGCGCTTGGACATCTCGCGTTCGGTGTACATGTTGGCGCCGTCGCGATAACGCATGGACCCGCCAAGGCCCGCAATGCGAATCCCTCGGTACGTGTACACGCTGTCCTCTACGCAGATACATCCACCCGGTGCATGACGTGCGTAGCGGTCATCGTGATTGCCGCGCACGTAGATGAGCGGTTTGTTGATGACCGTAACCAAAAACTCAAGATAGTCCGGGTCCAGATCGCCGGCGGACAAAATCAGGTCGACTCCCTCAAAGCGTTCCTTGCGAAAGCACTCCCAAAGGCATCGTTCTTCGGTATCGGCTATGGCAAGGATTTTCATAGGGCAGGGACTTTCGGCTCATCGTCGAGCTGCGGAATGGTGCCTACCACGTTGTCCGCCAGCCAATTCATCTCGACAATCTGCGTGCTCGGCAGCGGAGGGAAGCCTTCGATCTGTACCACGCCGTTCTGGCTGTGGAGCTCGCCGCCAAAGGGGTTGATGGATCCCACAACAATGCCGTTGCGGAGCAACTGCACGAGTTTGCGCGTTTGGTAGGGTAGGCCCGGAGCGTAACGGATGTCGATAACGCCGGAGCTCATGCCATACCAGTAGTTGACAGCGCGCACTTGGTTGTCGTCGCTGGTCTCGTCCCACGTGCCGTGAAGAAGGCTGCGAACGATGAGCTCGTAGTAACGGCCCCAGTTCCATACGGGCATGGCGATGCCGGTGACTTTGCCGTCGACCAAGCGGTGAAGCCCGTAGGCCGTTGGGTCTTCGAGCGACTTTGACATGTCAGCGCCGGTCATGACGCTTACGCCTTCGCGGCACATGGCTTCGGCAAGACCACCGGCGGGAACATCGCCCCAGGTGAGGATGACCTGCGCGCGCGGGTCGAGCAGCGAGGCGCCAATCGCAAAGGCGTTGATCTCGCTGAGTGCGCCCGAGGCGAAGACCGACGCGTGGTAACCGATGCGGTGGTTGTCCGCCATGCTGGCCGCAAGGGCGCCCAGCAGAAACTTGGCCTCGTACATCTTGCCAAAGTACGAACGGACGCTTTGATGGGGAAGGCCGATAGAGCAGTTGAGGAACCGAACCCGGGGATACTCAACGGCAGCCCTGAGCGTGTATTCCATCAGGCGGTGCGAGGTCGAGAAGATGACGTTTGCTCCATGTTTGACAGCCGTTTCCACGGCGGCGTAGAACACATCCGGATCGTGACAGTCCTCGAACGCCTCGGTGCGCACGATACCGCCAAAGTGCTCATCGAGATACTGACGCCCTTGGTCGTGCAGGCTGTCCCAGCTCGACGTCGCACAGGGGAACTCATGGATAAAGGCGATGCGCAGGGGGTTGGCCGTCGAGTAGACGGTCTTGCCCATAAAGAAGTTGAGCACGCCAGAGGTGGACTTGGCGGGCGTCTCCTCCTCGTCGACGCTCGGTGCTTCGACAAGATCGACCTTGTCCTCGTCATTTTTGCCGGCAATAACCAGCTCGCGCCAGATCTTGCACAGGCGGTTTACGACGATATCCGTCGGCGTATCCAGCAGGCGGTCCTGGTTGTACACATTGAGGTAGACGAGCATGGCGTCGGCGGGCGTAATGTCCAGGTGGTCGCCGCCTGCGCGAAGGTAGGCGCGCTTAAAGAGCAGAAAGGTGTGACGCAGGTAGTCGACCTTTTTCTGCGGCCATTTTTCGATAAGGTTCTGACCGAGCATCTTGGCGAGCGTCTCGTAGCTTCCCTCACGCGAGAACTCGATCTCGTATAGGGGGCAGACGCGCCAAAACGCGCAGAACTCGCCGTACAGGCGGCTTTCGACGGAATCCCATGTGCCGGGGTAGAGACGGGTGACCTTGGCCGAAACCGTCGGAGCGTCCAGGAATTTGAGGACACTGACGCGTTTGTTGCCTTCCTGGACATAGAACCGATGCATGAACTCGGTGACGATGATGGGGTCGCGATAACCCTCGGTTACCTGGATGTCGTAGAGGTTGGACCACTTGCGGGCGAACTCGGTGCCAAACGGCAGCAGGGGCATAAAGTTGCATGAAAAGGCGGACTGACGGCCCTTGGTAACCGTACCGACGACCATTTCGAGCGGAATGTCTCTCAGGCCGACATTCTCTCGCTGGCCTAAGGGGAGCTGGGCAACCAAGCTATCGAGGTCCGTGAGGTACGGATACTCGCTTTGACTAATGGCGCGTCGACGTCCTTGCTCGCCGCGCTTGCGTGCTTGACGGTAGGCCTCTTCCATGATGTTGCTCCCTTAGTCGTTTAAACAACTATATGAACCATGGTACCACGAATGAAAACCACAACAAAGGTGCCTGTCCCCTTTGTGGTGGTTTAGGCAATGATGGGGGCGATGGCGCGGATGCAGGCGTCGGCAGCGGTGAAAGTGGTGCTGTCGTCGCTGACGATAAAGATGATCTTGCCCTTAATGCCAAAGTCGCCGATCTCGCTAAAGAGCACATACGGCTCCTTGTCAAAGCCCGAGATGGGAAGCACGGCGGCCTTGGTGGCGCTGGTCAGCTCGTCTGCCAGCACGTCGAGCGAGGCCCACTTGGACGTGTCCTTTACGGCAACGGGCACAGCCACGCGCCCAAAGGGCATCAAATGCACGAGCGTGTTCTTGGAGATGTTGGAGTTGGGGACGATGATGGTCTGCCCGCAGGCATCTTCGATGGTCGTGTGGCGCCAGGTGATGTCCTGGACCACGCCCGACACGCCGCCGACTTCGATATTGTCGCCAGGCTTGATGATGCCCATAAACGTAACCTGCATGCCGCCAATAAGGTTTGACAGCGTGTCCTGAAAGCCGAGCGAGATGGCGATGCCGCCGACGCCAAGAGCGGCGACGAGCGCGTTTGCGTTAATGCCAAAGCAGTTGTCGAGGATAAAGCTGCCGCCGATCATCCAGATGACGGCGCGTGCGATGTTGATGAAGATGCTCGATGCCGGAAGCGGGTTGTCGTCGCGATTGAGCAGGTGACGCAGGGTCTTGGATACGACCTTGGTGGCGACGGCGGTGCCTATCGCCAAGATGACGGCCCAGATGATGTTGTGGACCCACCGTTGCTCAAAGAAATGAAGAATCGGCTCAAACAATTCCATGTAGGGAAAACCTCCTTATGATCGTCCAACCATGATACCCACCAAGAAGCCCGTCCGATCAAATTCGGACGGGCTTCTGTGCTCGATATAAGGTTTACGCGGCGGGGCTGTAAGGCCCGGCGGTGTAGCTTAGCGTCGACGCTTCCAGATAATGCCGAGCATGATGACGATGATGCCGCCGATAAGGCACGCGCCAACTACTGCCAGCGTGCGGTCTCCCGTTGTGGCAAGCTTACCGGTCGTCTTCTTGGTGATGACCTTCGTGGCCGTCGTGTCCGTCTTAGGCGAGGGCTTAGGCGTCGGGGCCGGTGTGGGCGTGGGGTCCACGGCAGCGGAGCCAAAGCTGATGGTGCCCGCGAGCGAGGCCATCTTGCTCTCCCAGCTGTCCTGCCCGATCAGTGCCCTCAGCGCCGCCTCGCACGTGCCCCACTCGGTGTACTTGGTGGCGTGTGCAAAGGTGGGAAAATCGGTCGTGTTGGTAATGATGTAGTTGTTGGTGGCGACGGTATAGGTCTTGGCGGGGTCGAGCGTGCTGCCGTCTTTGGTGAGTGTGGCACTCACAATGCGCTTGCCTTCGGGCTGCGTCCAATCAATCGTCACGTTGATGCCGCCAAAGGAGAGAACGCTGCCAGAGTCATCGCGCCACTTGTACTTGTCTTGCGCCTCCTGCTCGGTGTGACCGGCCGCCACATAAGCCTGCTGAAGCTCGTAGCTGTCGTTGCAATCGTCGCTGATTTGTAGCGAGTGCTCGAGCGCTGCGAGGAAGTCCGCGCCGGTCATGGTCCAGGTCTCCACGGTGTTGCCGTAGGGCGAGATGGCGATGACGTTGCCGGCGGTCACGTTGCCCGCCGCGATGCCGCCGCGGATGCCGCCAGCGTTTTCGATAGCGAGGTCCGCGCCCGTCAGGTCAAGATAGGAGCTGCAAATCACGTGGCCGATGGTCTGGGCCTTGGTGGTGTCGCCCTCCTTGCTGGGACGGAAATCGGTGGTGCGCACCATTTCCCAACCATGCGTGCCTGCGGCGTCCTCGCCGTAGAAATAGTTGGTGGTGGATGTGCCGAGCACCTTGTTCGATTCGTTTTCAAAGTCCTCGTCGAGCGGCTTGATCTTGTTGCGGACGGCTTCAAGGCGGCTTTGGTAGTCGGAGCCCTTGTCGGGGTCTGCCAAAAGGTCGTTGACGTTCTTGGCGGTGTAGAGCTTCTCGTTGCTGTCGTCTGCAGGGACCGTGACCGTGTCGTCGTCGGTCGTCTCGGTGCCATTCGTGTCGTATTTGTACGGAATGGAAAGCAGTCCCACCTCGGCAAAGGCACTGCCCGCCTCGACAACGTGGATTGTCTTGCCGTCGGCTCCCGTCACCTTCTCGTTAAGGTTGATGTGCTCGTGGCCTGCGATAAGGGCATCGACGCCACGGAGTCGCGTGGCAAAGGTCTTGGCGTCGAGCGTGTGCGCGATACACACAACAACATCGCAGCCCTCCTTGCGCAGCTGCTCTGCCTCGGCATTGATGGCGTTCGCGGCACTCGAGAACGACGTACCCGCGACCAGGTCCGCGCGCAGCGAGGATCCCAGCGACTCATCCATGGCACCCACGACGCCGACCTTGATTTTGTAGTCGAATGTGGAGTGATCCTCGCTATCCTCCCAGGTGCGATCGAGCGTCTTCGTGATGCTCGAGCTCCATACGCCGCTCGTAGACTTCGCGTTCGCGCAGAGCATGGCGAAGGGCGTGCCGGTGGTGCTGTAGCCGGTCATGGTGCGGAGTTTGTTCGCGCCGTAGCTCCAGTCGTGGTTGCCCGGCGTGGTCGCGTCGTAGCCGTCTACATAGAAGGTGTCCATGAGCTCGGCGATGCTCTTGCCCTCGCTCATGGTGGCGAAGGACTGCCCGTGGAAGGTGTCGCCCGCATCGAGCAAAAGATCGGGGGCGCTGTTTTGGGCGCTATAGAGAACCGCCAGCCCATCAAAGCCCACAGTGCCGGTGCCCTTGCTTGCGTTGTAGCTGTACTTGTAGCTGCCGTGGATGTCGTTGGTGTGCATGACGGCCACGGAGCCGTCAATAGCGGCGGGCAGGTTCCCCGCGAAAGCGAGGCTTGGGATGCCTGCGAGCGCGCCGGCAAACAACGCGGTGGCTAACGCAAGGCGGGGGAGTCTTTTCATGGCAGTTTCCTTAGTCCTTAGCCAGAATGTCTGGTTGAATATCGGATTATCGACATAATATGCGAAAACCGCCGCAAGGGCGCCTGTCCCTTAGCGGCGGTTTTGACGTTTGCGCAGATAAAACCTGCCAAAATAAACCTGTCCCTTTTTGGTAGGTTTAGCTTAGCAGCATGCGGTCGTTGGCGAGCTCGCCGCCCGAGACCTCCTCGAATTTCTGCAGCAGGTCGGCTACGGTGAGCGACTTCTTCTCATCGCCCGCCACGTCGTAGATCACGTGGCCTTCGTGCATCATGATCAGACGGTTGCCCAGACGGATGGCGTCGTTCATGTTGTGCGTGACCATGAGCGTGGTCAGGTGGTTCTCGTCGACGATCTCCTCGGTCAGGTTGAGCACCTTAGAGGCCGTCTTGGGGTCGAGGGCCGCGGTGTGCTCGTCGAGCAGCAGCAGGCGCGGCCTGGTGAGCGTGGCCATCAACAGGGTGAGTGCCTGGCGCTGTCCGCCCGAGAGCAGGCCGACCTTGGCGTTGAGACGCGTGTCCAGACCAAGGTCCAGGCGCTTGAGCAGCTCAACGTACTCATCTTTCTCGGCCTTGGTGACGCCCCACGAAAGGCCGCGACGCTGGCCGCGACGCTTGGCGAGGGCCAGGTTCTCGGCAATCTGCATGTCGGCTGCGGTGCCGCGCATGGGGTCCTGGAACACGCGGCCCAGGTACTTGGCACGCTGCGACTCGCTCAGACGCGAGATATCGTTGCCGTCGAGCTCGATAACGCCCGAATCGAGCGGATATACGCCGGCGATCATGTTGAGCAGCGTGGACTTGCCGGCGCCGTTGCCGCCAATCACGGTTACAAAGTCGCTGTCATTCAGGGTGAGGTCGACGCCGGTGAGCGCGCGCTTCTCGGTGACGGTGCCCTTGTTAAAGGTCTTTTTGACGTGCGAGAGCTTAAGCATCTGCCTCATCCCCCTTCGTGTAGGAGCTGCGGAGCTTATAGCGCTCCCAAACCACGGGCACGCACAGGGCCACGGCGACGATCACGGCGGAGAGCAGTTTCATGTCGTTGGCGTCCATGCCCATTTGCAGCACGATGGCGCGGATAAGGAAGTAGACCACGGAGCCAAAGACGGCGGAGGCAAGACGGACGCTAAACTGCGTGAGGCCGCCGGGCAGCAGACGGCCGAGCACCTCACCGATAACAATGGCGGCAAGACCGATAACGATGGCACCGGTGCCCATACCAATGTCGGCATACTTTTGGCTCTGGCAGATGAGCGCGCCCGAAAGGCCGATGAGGGCGTTGGAGAGCACAAGGGCGATCATCTTGGTGGAGTTGGTGTTGACGCCCAGGGCGCGGATCATGTACTCGTTGTTGCCGGTGGCGCGCAGCGCCGAGCCAATCTCGGTGCCAAAGAACCAATACAGGATGGCAACGATAGCCACGGCGAGCAGGATGCCCAAGATGATGGCAACGGTGGACTGCGGCAGGCCGGTCATATTGCTGACGGCCGAGAACACGGTGCCCTTGGCAAGAATGGGCGTATTGGACTTGCCCATGATGCGCAGGTTGATTGACCACAGACTGATCTGGGTGAGGATTCCGGCGAGGATCGCGGGAATCTCAAAGACGGTGGTCAAAATGCCCGTGACGGCACCCGCGATGGCGCCGGCGCACATACCGGCCAGCACGGCGAGCAGCGGGTCGACGTTGTTATTGACGATGAGCACAGCGCAGACGCAGCCGCCGAGGGCAAAGCTGCCGTCGCAGGTCATATCGGGAATGTCGAGCAGGCGGAACGTGATAAACACGCCAAGCACCATAATGCCCCAGAGGACGCCCTGCGAAACGGCGCCCTGCAATGCAATGAGCATGCTTCATACCTCCTAGGATAGGGTGGACACGTGATTTTCCATAATAGCGGTAACAATGCATAGAAGAGCTGCGGACAGACGTTTTGTTTTACCTGAAACAAGCAGGGCGGACGCCGGTCTACAGCGCCCGCCCCTGTGGCTCAGATATTGAATAACGCAGCTAAAGCGCGAGCACGGGCTCTAGACGCATGCCGCGTATGGCATTACGCGTCCAGAGCGGAAAGGTCGATGCCCAGGGCCTCGGCCATCTCGTCGTTCTTGACGACGACCAGGTCCTTGCTCGAGAGGTGCTTGATCGGCATGTCTTCGGGCTTGGCCTCGCCCTTCAGGATCTTAACGGCCATCTCGCCCGCGGCGTAGCCCAGGTCCTCGTAATTGATGGAGAGGGTGAACAGGCCGCCGGCCATGCACATACCCTCCTCGCCAGTCACGAAGGGAAGCTTGTTTTCCTTGCAGATCTGGCCGACCTGCGAGGCACCCGCGGCGATGGTGTTGTCGGTGGGGGAGTACAGCGCGTCGACCTTGCCCACGGCAGACTCGACGACGGACTGAATCTCGTTGGAGCTCGAGACGGTGAAGTCAGTGTACTCGAGGCCCAGCTTGTCGAGCTCCTTCTTGGCGGCCTTGATCTGGACGTCGGAGTTGGACTCGGCGGTGCAGTAGAGCAGGCCGACCTTTTTAACGTCGGGCAGGACCTTCTGCATCATCTCGAGCTGCTCGGCGACCGGGGTGAGGTCGGAAGCGCCCGTGACGTTGGTGCCGGGCTTGTCGTTGTCCTGGACCAGGCCGGAGGCGGCGTAGTCGGTGATGGCACAGCCCACGATGGGGATATCGGCCGTGGCGCCGGCGGCAGCCTGTGCGGCGGGTGTGGCGATGGCATAAATCAGGTTGACGTTGTCGCCCACAAACTTGTCGGCAATGGACTTACACGTGGACTGGTCGTTCTGGGCGTTCTTCTGGTCGATCTTGACCTTAAGGCCGCTCTCCTTGATGGCCTTGACAAAGCCGTCGTTGGCGGCATCGAGTGCGGAGTGCTCGGTGAGCTGCAGAACGCCGATGGTGTAGTCGGAACCGGCGGCAGCAGAGCCGGAACCAGAGTTGCCGCCGCATCCGGCGAGCGGGGCGAGCGCGAGCAGGCCGGCGGAGACCAGAAGGCTCCTGCGGCTGATGGTGATGTCCTTCATATCATTACCCCCAGTATAAAAATGGCTGGAAACACTGCACTGGGACAAAGTGCAAGTGGAACTATAGTAGCGCTGATGTCCATTTTTACAACAGCCTGGCGGGTTTTTAATACAGAATCGGATGGGCGGTACGGGTAGTCGAATGGGCGGCGGAGGGTCTTATGCGGCGGAGGAGGCGTCCTCCTCCTCGTCGAGGGCGGCGAAGAGCTTCTTGCCGTCGAGGAGACGTGTGGTGACGTTTCTCATTCGGCCAATCTCTACGGTACGCAACGTGTCATCGGCGCCTCGGGCGTCATAGACCGTTCCCAGCAAATACGAGATGCCGTCTCGTTGCTTGATGGCAAAGGGACGGAGTGTCATCCGTGCTGCTTCGGTTTCGCCATGCGTCGTGACGCTCGAAATATCAAAACTCACCGTGGTTCCGTGGTCGATGGCCTGCTCGACGAGCTCGCACGTGTCGATGCGCTTGATGGGCGTGCGTGTTGCCTTGGTAGCCTTGCTGCCTGCGCTTGGAGCGGGTTCGGGTGTATCGAGGTAGCCGCGAACGTCGGCGCTCGCCATGGCAACTAAGTGCTGCGCCATGCTCTTGCGGATAGCGATAGGCGTGGAGCGGTTGCGCATGACCATACCGTGGAGCCGGATGATCTCTTCATCGGTGAGCGGGCGGGTAAGAAGTTTGTAGCCCACGCCGCGTTTGTACTCAATTTCGTATCCGGCATGGCGAAGCGCGGAGATGGCGGTGTAGATGCTGCGCCGCGCCGCCGAGATGGGCATGCGGGCGGGGTTGTCGGGATGGGCGAGGCGCCGGATCAGCTCATCGGAAAGCATGGCCTTGTCCTCGCCGGTGTTTTCGCTTAATAGTTGCAGGATGCGAACGGCGCGATAGGCTGCCATCGAGGCGGCGCCTCTAGTCGTGGTGTCGTAGGTTTCAACAGCGGCTTCGGTCATGGTGCCCACGTCCTTTCCGTTTTGGGTGGCGACGGTATGGAGCCTAGGACGTGGGGCTTTCCCAGGGGCGCAGGGCGCTCTGGGCGGTCGATAGTCGTCGGCAAACGGCGGGTCGAGTTTTCAACAGCCCTGCTCAACTGACCAAAAACTTGCCAAAAGCTTGACGGATGCTGTTGAAAAAAGCGTCTCTCGACCGATGTCGAGAGACGCTTATGCGATGAGCGTTGGCGTGTGGCGACGCGAGCTAGCGTCCGACGATTAGAAGTCGGCGTTGCCCACGGTGCGCGGGTGCGGCAGGACGTCGCGGATGTTGCCCACGCCGGTCAGATACATGACCAAGCGCTCGAAGCCCAGACCGTAGCCGGCGTGCTTGCAGGAACCGTAGCGGCGCAGGTCAAGGTAGTACTTGTACTGCTCGGGATTCATGCCCAGATCCTTGATGCGGGCCTCGAGCAGATCCAGGCGCTCCTCGCGCTGGGAGCCGCCGATAATCTCGCCGATACCGGGAACCAGGCAGTCGGCGGCGGCGACGGTCTTGCCGTCCTCGTTCATGCGCATGTAGAACGCCTTGATCTCGGCCGGGTAGTCGGTCACGAAGGTCGGGCGCTTAAAGTGCTCCTCGGTCAGGAAACGCTCGTGCTCGGTCTGCAGGTCGATGCCCCAGCTGACGGGGTAATCAAACTGGTGGCCAGCAGCGACTGCCTGCTCCAGGATCTCGACGGCCTCGGTGTAGGTAACGCGGGCAAAGTCGGAGTTGGCGACATGGTCCAGGCGCTCGAGCAGACCCTTGTCCACAAACTTGTTGAGCATATTGAGCTCGTCGGGGCAGGTGGCCATAACGTCCTTAAGGACGTACTTGAGCATGGCCTCGGCGTTATCCATGTAGTCGTTAAGGTCGGCAAAGGCCATCTCGGGCTCGATCATCCAAAACTCGGCGGCGTGGCGCGTGGTGTTGGAGTTCTCGGCACGGAAGGTGGGACCAAAGGTGTATACGTCGCCAAAGGCCATGGCAAAGTTCTCGGCATTGAGCTGGCCGGACACGGTGAGGCTTGCATGCTTGCCAAAGAAGTCCTGGCTCCAGTCGACCTCGCCGGACTCGGTGAGGGGCGGATTTTTGGGGTCGAGCGTGGTCACGCGGAACATCTCGCCGGCGCCCTCGCAGTCACTCGTGGTGATGATGGGGGTGTTGACGTAGACAAAGCCCTGCTCCTGGAAGAAGCGGTGGATGGCGGCAGCCGCGACAGAGCGGATGCGGAACACGGCGCGGAACAGGTTGGTGCGCGGGCGCAGGTGCTGCTGGGTGCGCAGGAACTCGACGGTTGCGCGCTTCTTCTGCAGCGGGTAATCCGGGGCGCTCGTGCCCTCGACCTCGATGGAGGTGGCAGAAAGCTCGAAAGGCTGGGGCGCATCGGGGGTCAGCTTGACGGTGCCGGTGCAAATGAGTGCGGCCGAGACGTTTTGATGGGCGATCTCGTCGTAGTTGTCGAGTGCCTCGCGGTTCATGACGACCTGCAGGTCGCGGAAGCAGCTGCCGTCGTTGAGCGTAACAAAGCCAAAGTTCTTCATGTCGCGGACGGACTTAACCCAGCCGGCGACGGTGACAGTCTGGCCGCCGAGCGACTCGGCATCGGCATAGAGCTGCGCGATTTTGGTGCGGTTCACGTATCCTCCCATAACGGTTGAATGATAGTTATCCATACAGTTCAATATTCTAGCAGCTCGGCTCATTTGAGCTATACAGATAAGGCATTGGCGGGATGGTTTTTCAAACGAAAAGTGCCCGCGGCCAAATGGTCGCGGGCACTTGACGAGGTGCCTTTTGGCTGTGTGGCGCGGGGCCTGGCTACTTGGTCTTGGCTACCAGCAGCGGGTCGCCAAGCTTGACGAGCGGGTTGCCGCCGATAAGCGTTCCAGACTCGCCGACATGGTCGATACTCTTAAGACGATCGAGCTCGGAGACGATGACGGTTACGATGTCCTCGTGACCAGCGGCCTTAATGGCCTCGCGGTCGAAGCTGATGAGCGGCTGGCCTGCCTTGACCACATCGCCCATCTCGACAAAGCGGGCAAAACCCTTGCCGTTCATTTCCACGGTGCCCAGGCCAACATGGATGAACACGCGAAGACCGTCCTCGGTGATCATGCCAATGGAGTGGTTGGTGACAGTGGTGGCGCCGATGCGGCCGTTGGCGGGCGCATAGATGGTGCCGGTAATGGGCTCGATGCCATAGCCCTGGCCAAGCATGCCCGAGGCGATCGTCTCGTCGGGAACCTCGTCCAGGTTGACGAGCACGCCGTTGACGGGGGCATAGATGACGCCTTCGCGGGTGGCGAAGCTTGCTGCGGGCGGAACGGACGCCTCGCCGGTCGAGGTGAAGGTGGACTTAAGCGAATCGAGCAGACCCATAGTTGCCTCCAACTTAAATAGGCGCATATCGCGCGTTTGGTTTGCCGGAAACGTTTCATATGTGTTTCGCGGCTTGGTCAACGCCCCTATTCTACGCTGCTCAGCGATACCTCTGAGCTGGGATTATGTGATATATCAGTTGGAGGGAAACTTATTGCTGGTGTGTTTCTGCGCCACGGGTTCAAGTGGGGTACGCTTGAAGGCGAAAAACAAGGGCGCATAATTTGCGCGAAGGGAGCACATATGATTGTCGAGAACCATGCGCTGTGGGGCGAGGAGCCGACCGAGGATTATCCGGCGACGTTTACGTATTTGGGTGCCGAGCCGCTGCCCGATAAACCGAATGGCCGCCGCCCCGCGGTGATCATCTGCGGCGGAGGCGGGTTTACGCATATCGCTCCGCATGAGCAGGATCCCGTGGCGTTTGCGTTTTTGGATCACGGTTACCAGGCCTTTGTGCTCAACTATGTGACGAGTTCTACGGGTGACGTGAGCTTTCCGCACCCCCAGGCAGATCTTGCCAAGATGGTCGCCACGGTGCGCGCCAACGCCGACGAGTGGCATGTCGATCCTAAGCGCGTGTGCGTCGTGGGATTCTCGGCGGGCGGCATGATCTGTGCCTCGCTGGCAACACAGTGGAAGACCGGCCCCTTCGCGGCACTTGCCGGGGCGCGTCCGGACGACATTCGTCCCGATGCCGTGGTGCTGGGCTATCCGCTGCTCGACTTTGCCTATGTGCGCGACATGCAGACGCGCGACCCGCGTATCGATCTGCGCGTTCCCAAGACGGGCGGCAAGACGGGGCGCGATTTGCTCAACGACTATCTGTCGATGGTGACGGGCGGCGAGGCGACCGACGAGCACCTGGCCGACATCTGCCCCACCACGCACGTTTCGCGCCAGATGCCCCCGACCTTTGTGTGGGGCGTGTCCGACGACAAGACGGCGCCGATCGCACAGGTCTATCCGTTTGCGCAGCGCATGGCCGAGGAGGGTGTCGCTTGCGAGATGCACGTCTTTGACCAGGGCGGTCACGGCCTTTCGCTCGGCAACGCCAACACCGCGGTCGACAACGAGGACAAGCAGGTGGCGGTCCGCCCTTGGATTCGCCTAGCCTTCCGCTTCCTGGAGCGCCATCTGTAAGAGTCTCGGCATCCCAGCCCTTCAATAACTTGCGGTGAAATAGCTCCGATCTGGGGCATCAACCAGCCCATCCAGGAACTATTCCACCGCAACTTTGTTTTTGATGCCCCGCCCGGAAACTGCGTCCCAGTTTTGCCTTTCAAGGTGGGACGCAGTTTCCCATAGGGCCTCGACTGGGAAAGTGCGTCCCGTTTCGAGTGGGGATTCCGGGATGCATTTTCCGTAAGAGGCCTGTTTGGGAAACCATATCCCGTTTCGAGCCAGAATTCTGGGATGTAGTTTCCCCGAGAGGCCTCATCGGGAAACTATGGCCCTGAACTCTCCTGCCTGTCCCCATTGCGCCAATCTGCTGATTGAACGTCGTTGTGTGTTCACGCTATCATGTAAGCTTAAAATTGGTTAGCCATGGCAAACGGTTAGCCATGGTGAACATAAATACAACGCCCTGTGGGCGCCGGGGGAGGAACACGGACGTGAAGCTCGATACACTCGAGATTGGAAAGGACGCCGTTGTCGCATCGGTGGCATCGGACGATCAGGCACTCCGACAGCATATTTTGGACATGGGTCTAACGCCGGGCACCGAAGTTACCATGATGAAGTACGCCCCCATGGGCGACCCGCTCGAGATCCGCCTGCGTGGCTACGAGTTGACACTGCGCAAGGACGATGCCGCTCGCATCGAACTTGTGGGTATTCACGACACCGATACGGGTCCGCGCGCTAACGCCGCAATCGGCACGACGGAGCATCCGGCCCTGGGCGAGGGGACGTATTCGCCCCGTGCGGCAAAGACGGCCGTGCCCGAGGGCGCGCCTCTGCATTTTGCCCTCGCCGGCAACCAAAACTGCGGCAAGACCACGTTATTCAACCAGCTGACGGGCTCCAACCAGCACGTCGGTAACTTTCCCGGCGTGACGGTCGACCGCAAGGACGGCACCATCCGTAACCATCCCGAGGCAAGCGTTACCGATCTGCCTGGCATTTACTCCCTGTCGCCGTACACAGGCGAAGAGGTCGTGAGCCGTCAGTTCATCCTTGACGAGCGCCCGGACGCCATCATCGACATCATTGATGCCACCAACATCGAGCGTAACCTGTACCTGACACTGCAGCTCATGGAGCTTGACCGTCCTATGGTTATCGCGCTCAACATGATGGACGAGGTGACCGCCAACGGCGGCGCCGTGGACGTCAACTTGCTCGAGAGCCTGATGGGCGTGCCTGTTGTCCCCATTAGCGCTGCCCGCAACGAGGGCATCGGCGAGCTGGTGGACCACGCCCTGCACGTGGCGCGGTTCCGCGAGCGCCCTGGTCGCCTGGACTTTTGCGCGCCCGACGGTCCGGACGGCGGTGCGCTGCATCGCTGCATCCACGGTATTGCTAACCTGATCGAGGACCATGCCGTGACGGCGCACATCCCGGTGCGCTTTGCGGCGACCAAGCTGGTCGAGGGCGATGAGCTGGTAACCGAGGCGCTTCATCTGGATCGCAATGAGCTCGACGCTATCGAGCACATCATTACCCAGATGGAAGGCGAGGCCGGCACCGACCGCCTATCTGCGCTGGCCGATATGCGTTTTAGCTTTATCGGCGACGTGTGCGGGCGCTGCGTCGTCAAGCCGCACGAGAGCCGCGAGCACGTGCGCTCCGTCAAGATCGACCGCATCCTGACGGGTCGCTACACGGCCATTCCGGCGTTTCTGGTGATCATGGGCCTCGTCTTTTGGCTGACGTTTGGCGTGATCGGCGCGGCGTTGCAGGGACTTATGGAGGACGGTATCGCTGCCATCATCGCCTCGGCCGATGCGGGTCTCAAAGCGTTCGGCACCAACGACGTGGTGCGCTCGCTGGCTGTCGACGGCGTGCTTACGGGCGTGGGCAGCGTGCTGACCTTCCTGCCGATTATCGTCGTGCTCTTCTTGTTCCTCTCCATTCTGGAAGACTCCGGCTACATGGCGCGCGTGGCCTTTGTCATGGATAAAGTGCTGCGCCGCTTTGGCCTGTCAGGCCGCAGCTTCGTGCCTATGCTCGTCGGTTTTGGCTGCACCGTGCCGGCTATCATGTCGACCCGTACGCTCCCATCCGAGCACGACCGCAAGATGACGGTCATGCTCACGCCGTTCATGAGCTGTTCGGCCAAGTTGCCGGTCTACGGTCTGCTGTGCGGGGCGTTTTTCCCGCAGGCGACAGTTCCCGCCATGGTTTCGCTCTATCTGATCGGCATCGTGGTCGGCTGCATTGCCGCCCTGGTGCTCAACCGCACGGCATTTAAGGGCGACCCGGTGCCGTTTATCATGGAGCTCCCCAATTACCGCCTGCCGAGCGTCAAGACGACGGTGATGCTGGCATGGGATAAGGCCAAGGACTTTATTACCAAGGCCTTTACCATTATCTTTGCCGCTACGGTGGTCATCTGGTTCCTGCAGACGTTCGATATCCGCTTTAACGTGGTCGCCGACCAGTCACAAAGCCTGCTTGCCGGTCTGGGTAGCATCATCGCGCCGGTGTTGGCCCCGCTCGGTTTTGGCGACTGGCGCGCATCCACGGCGCTCGTCACCGGACTCATTGCCAAGGAGAGCGTCATCTCGACGCTCACGGTGCTTTTGGGCGCAACGTCGCCCGCGGCGCTGTCGACCATGTTTTCGCCGTTTACCGCCTACGTGTTCCTGGTCTTTACGCTGCTGTACCCGCCCTGCGTGGCTGCCATCGGCGCCGTCAAGAGCGAGCTGGGCGCGCGCTACGCCGTTGCCGTGTTCGCGTTTCAGGTCGCCGTTGCCTGGATCGTGGCGTTTGTCGTGCATTCGGCGGGCATATTGCTGGGGTTGGCTTAGTAATTTATTGATGGCGCAACCTCTGTGTATTGAGTTGATTGCGGTCCCGCATCTGTACTGACGGATGCGGGGCCGTTGCTATATAATCGCCCACCGCTCAAGATAATCGGAGAGGTTTTCCTATATGGCTCAAACAAAGCAAGACGGCATCACGCTCAGGCAGTGGCTCCCGCTCATCGGGCTCACCTGCTGCGCGTTCGTATTCAACACGTCGGAGTTCATGCCCATCGGCCTGCTGACCGACATCGCTGCATCGTTTTCGCTCACCGAGGCCCAAGCTGGCATCATGATCTCGGTCTATGCCTGGGGCGTCATGCTGCTGTCGTTGCCGCTCATGGTGTTTGCCTCGCGCTTCGAGTTCAAGCGGATGCTGCTGGGCGTGCTGGCCGTGTTCTCGCTCGGTCAGTTCCTGTCCGCTGTGGCGCCGACCTATCCCATCCTGGTCTGCGCGCGCCTGGTGGTCGCTTGCGCACATGCCGTGTTCTGGTCAGTCGCCTCGATTATGGCCTCGCGCCTGGTCGACACTCGCCACGGCGCGCTCGCCATCAGCATGATCGCCACGGGCTCGTCCATCGCGCAGATCTTTGGCCTGCCTCTCGGTCGCGCCATTGGCTTGGCCGTGGGCTGGCGCATGACGTTTGCCGTGGTCGGGGGCCTCTCAGCCATCGCGGTCGTCTACCAGGCAGCGGTGTTCCCGGCCATGCCGGCGGGTGAGCGCTTTACCGTCAAACAGCTGCCCGAGCTGCTCAAGAACCCGCTCCTCATCGCGCTCTACGCAGTCACGGTCTTCATGGCGACCGGCTATTACGCAAGCTACAGCTATATCGAGCCCTTCCTGGCGCAGGTCGCGCACGTCGATGCGGGCGCCATCACCATGACGCTGACGGCGTTTGGCTGTTCCGGCTTGGTGGGCAGCTGGCTGTTCAGCCGCCTGTTCGACGGGCACCGTTTTCCGTTCCTTGCTATCACGCTCTCCGGCGTGCCGGTGGCCCTGCTGCTCATGGGGCCGGCCGCATCGTCGCTCGTGACAGTGCTTGCCGTCTGCGCACTGTGGGGTTGCTGCGCCACGGCCTTTAACGTGGCGTTTCAGGCCGAGCTCATCAAGCACACGCCGGCAGATTCGTCGGCCGTCGCCATGTCGATCTTCTCGGGCCTGTTCAACCTCGGTATCGGCACGGGTACCGCGATCGGCGGAGCCGTGGTTTCGGGTCCCGGTATCGCCTGGATCGGCTTTGTGGGCGGGGCGATTGCCGTCGTGGGCGTTATCCTCGCCATCACGGTGATGTTCCCAGCCATACGCCGTGCAAAGCCCGTCGCCTAGCCACATCCTCCTCATCAGTTGCGGTGGAATACGGAGTGTTTAGCCCAGTAAACCTGGTAAACAGTCCGTATTTCACCGCAACTTATTTTGGGGAAGAGGATACAAGCCGGGCATACAATGGATGTCGTTGTGTTGAGCTTACCGGGAGGTTGCTATGTGGGCATACAAGACGACGTTCTATCAGATCTATCCGCTGGGCTTTTGCGGAGCTCCGCGCGAAAACGCCGCACCCGTTGCCGAGGACGAACTCTCCCAAGCTGCCGGCACTGCACCCAACCCCGATGCCCCCATCATGAAAATCGCCCAATGGGCCGATTACCTGCAGGAACTCGGCGTCGGCGCCGTGCTCATCAACCCGCCGCTCGAGTCTGATAGCCACGGCTACGATACGCGTAGCCTGCGCCATCTCGACCGTCGCTTGGGCGGGGATGCCGATTTTGCCGCCGTGTGCGAGACGCTGCATGCCCATGGCATTCGCGTGGTGCTCGATGCCGTCTTCAACCACGTCGGTCGCGGCTTTTGGGCTTTCCGCGATGTGCAGGAGCGCAAGTGGGACTCGCCCTACAAGGACTGGTTCCACATCAGCTTTGACGGTGACTCGTGCTACGGCGACGGCTTTTGGTACGAGGGCTGGGAGGGCCATTTTGAGCTTGTGAAGCTCAACCTGCAAAATCCCGCCGTGGTCGATTACCTGCTTGAGTCCGTGCGTTGCTGGGCCGAGGTCTTTGGCGTCGACGGTCTGCGCCTGGACGTCGCCTATATGCTCGACCGCGATTTTATGCGCCGCCTGCACTCCTTTACCCGTGAGCTTAAGCCCGACTTTGTGCTGATCGGCGAGACGCTCCACGGCGACTACAACCAGATTGTCAACGACGAGATGCTCGACTCCTGCACCAACTACGAGTGCTACAAGGGCCTGTACTCCAGCTTTAACTCGGTCAACATGTTCGAGATCGCCCATTCGTTGCACCGTCAGTTTGGCGGCGACCCGTGGTGCATCTACTGCGGCAAGCATCTGCTGTCGTTTGTCGATAACCACGATGTGCCGCGCCTGGCGAGCATCCTTACCGACAAGTCCTGCCTGCGCCCCGCCTATGGCATGCTGTTTGGCATGCCGGGCATTCCGTGCGTCTACTATGGCAGCGAGTGGGGGATTCCTGGCGAAAAGGGCGGCCCCGATGGCGACTGGGCGCTGCGACCTGCGCTCGATGAGCCTGCGCCCAACGAGCTGACGGCCTTCATCAAGCAGCTCGCGCACCTGCGCTCGACAGACGGTGCGGCGGCACGCGCTCTCAACTACGGCGCGTACCGCAACGTGGTGATCCAGAACAAGCAGCTGCTGTTCGAGCGCGCCTGCGACGACGCGACGGTGCTCGTGGCGGTCAATGCCGTGAACGAGCCCTATACCTTTGGTGCCGGCGAACTCAACGGCTCCTTCGTCGACCTGCTTGCCGACGATGCGCCCACGGTCGAGCTGACGGGTACCCTTGAGCTTGCGCCCTACGAGGTGCGCTATCTGTTGAGAGCCTAGCCCATGGCCGTGTCTGACGAGGACTATCAACATATTGAGCATGGGTTTGAGCCTGTGTTCGACCAGCACTCGCGCGTTTTGGTGCTCGGGTCGTTTCCCTCGGTGCTTTCGCGCGCCAATGCCTTTTATTACGGCAACCCTCAGAATCGCTTTTGGCGCGTGATGGCCGCGTGCCTCGGTGTGCCTGTGCCACCCAACGAGGGCGACCCTTTGGCAAGTGGTGAGCCCGCGACGCTCGATGCCTCCATTGCCGCCAAGCGGGCCATGCTGCTGAACGGCGGCGTGGCCCTGTGGGATGTGATCGAGAGCTGCGACATTAAGGGCTCGAGCGACGCGAGCATTCGTAACGTTGTGCCGGCACATATCGAGCGCATTACCGATGCCGCGCCGATCGAGGTCGTTGTCTGTAACGGCGGTACGGCAGGGCGACTCTACAAACGCTATCTACAAGAGCGGACGGGGCTACCCGCCATCGTGCTGCCGTCGACGAGTCCTGCCAACGCGGCGTGGCGTTTGGAGCGGCTTGTCGAGCGTTGGCACGAAGCCGTTGACTGGGCTGTTATTTAATTTAGATTTTTGTTTGAGCGTGGGCGCCCAGACGTTTCAGAACGCCTCGCCAGATCGGCGCGGGCACGGCTGGCTCGGCGCAAACCATGCCGTCGGTGCCGACGTTGGCGGCATTGCCGCCGCCAAGTCGCTGTGCATGCTCGACGGAGCAGCCCATGCGCACAGCGCCCACAAGCTTATCCATCGCTTCCGAAAAAGGTCGGCGCAAGAGTCCCATGCGCGGAGAGCGACGAAGCGCCGCAATGCCGCTGCCGGCGCAGATGGCAACGCCGCCACACCACAATTGGTCATGGCGCTCGCATGCCTTGTGCAGACGAACGGCGGTCCCACGCGCCTGTTCAGCGCCCTGTCGTGCGGCTCGGATCACGGCATAGACACGCGTTCCCGTACCGCCAAAGCGCTCAAGCGCCTGCTCGATAGCAGTCAACGTCTCATCGTCAGCCATATCTTCAATGGCCAGCACGATGCCATCGGCAACGCCGTCGGCATCATCCGCCTTCAAGTCGACCGGGCGGGGGAGTGCGGTGCCGGAAAGTTGAGCATAGGCGGCGATGGCATCCTGCAGGTCCCAGAGCAAAAACTCAAGATCGGCGCTATTGGGAATACTGATATACGCAATGGTTTGCAACGTTTTTGGTACATCGCCGCGTGCGGTCGTCTCCATGCCGCCTCCTTTCCGGTTGGTTTCCGTTTAGGTTACACCGTCTGGCGGCGCCTCGCCGCGCTATCCTAGTGCAACCCTTACGAAAGGAACGCCATGCGACTGCCCATGAATACCTCGCTTGCCACGCTCAAGCCCTCCGGTATCCGCCGGATCAACGCGCTCGCTGCCCAGCACCCGGGGTGCATCGCGCTTGCGCTTGGCGAGCCCGATTTTCCCACGCCCGATGTGATTAGTGCCGAGGTGACCGCCGCACTGGACCGCGGTGACACGCACTATCCGCCCAACAACGGTCGCCCCGCCCTGCGTGAGGCGTTGTCTGCCTACATGGGGGGCGCGGGCCTTACGTTTTCCGCCGACGAGGTCATCCTGACCGACGGCGCGACCGAGGCCCTGTCGGCAACATTCATGGCCATGCTCAACCCCGGCGATGAGGTCATTATTCCCACGCCGGCCTTTGGCCTGTACGAGAGCATCGTCGTGGCCAACCACGCCAAAGCAGTCTTTTTGGATACGGAGCCTGCGCAATTTCAGATTGACGAGGATGCGCTTCGTGCTTGCGTGACGCCGGCGACCAAGGCCATCGTCATCTGCTCGCCCAACAATCCTACGGGCTGTATCCTCAACGCGGCTTCGCTCGACGCCGTGGCGCACGTGGCGGAGCAGATGGGCATCTACGTGGTCTGCGACGACGTATACAACCGCCTGGTCTATGTGGATGGCTACGAGCGCTTCGCCCAGCGACACCCGGAGCTGCGCGAGCAGACGGTCGTCATCGAGAGCTTCTCCAAGCCCTGGGCTATGACCGGCTGGCGCCTGGGTTGGCTCGCAGCCGCAGCCCCCGTCATCGCCGAGATCGCAAAAGCTCACCAATACCTAGTATCGAGCGCCGTCTCCTTCGAGATGGACGCCGCAGCCCGAGCCCTCACCGTCGACCCAACCCCCATGCTCGAAGTCTATCGAGCCCGTCGCGAACGCGTACTCGCAGCCTTAGACGCCATGGGCCTCGACGTAGTAGAGCCCGCAGGAGCCTTCTACACTTTCCCAAGCATCAAAAAGTTCGGCCTAACCAGCGAAGACTTCTGCATCAAAGCCATCAAAGAAGCAAACGTAGCCCTAGTCCCGGGCGACTGTTTCGGAACCGAAGGCCACATCCGCCTAAGCTACTGCGTCTCCGACAAAGACCTAGACGAAGGCCTCCACCGCCTGTCCACCTTCATTTCAACCTTGTAGCCCTCAGGGATGCAACACATCAGCCCACCGACCCAAGCATTATGAGTGGGGCGCGTCGCTCAACGGACACGAGGATTCGCAGCAAAGGCAACGTAGCTCCGGCCGGGAGGGGCAGGGCGAGTTTTCCGTAGATTCCGCACGAGCCGAAGGCCACTTAATGTGGCCTTCGTGCGAGCCCAGGACTTGACCGAGCGGAAAACTCGCCCTGCCCCTCCCGGTCGGAGCGTATGCAGGGTTTGTGTACGAATCCTCGCGCCCGTTGACCGACGCCGGGGTCCCCGTCATAATACTTTCGGTTCACGCACGAATCCGCTGCCAGAGACAGCCGGCGCAAACGGGCCTTACCCGCGAGCTTAATGGGACTTCCCGCCAGCCGAGGTGGTCGAGTAGATATGTCTTCTCGCCCCCGTCGCTCATGCAGCGCGGGGGCTTTCTTTTTGGACATGCCCCCGTCACGTCCTTGTGGCGGACCGTGCCCGGAAAGAATTCGAGGAGGTGTAATTCATGCCCCAGCAGTACAAAATCGACAAGGTTGCAGAGATCGAGTCCCGTATCGCCGAGAACGCCGGTCTGTTCGTCGTCAACTACAACGGTCTGACGGTTAAGCAGGCTCAGGAGCTGCGTCATCAGCTTCGCGAGTGCGGCGCCGAGATGAAGGTCTACAAGAACAACCTGGTCAAGATCGCTCTCAAGAACCAGGAGCAGCCCGAGCTCGACGAGATTCTCGCCGGCCCCGTCGCTTATGTGTTCTACGAGTCCGAGCCGGTCGAGGCCGCTAAGGCCCTTAAGGACTTCTCCGCTAAGTCCAAGGGCGTCCTTGAGATCAAGGGCGGTATCTCCGACGGCAAGGCCGTTTCCGCTGATGATGTTAAGGCTATCGCCGAGCTGCCCACCAAGGATCAGCTTCTCGGCCAGATCGCCGGTCTCATCTCCGGTTTCGCTCGCGACATCGCTGTCTGCGTCAACGGCGTTTCCTCTGGTCTCGCTCGTTCGATCCAGCAGGTCTCCGAGCAGAAGGCAGCCTAGTCGCTGTTTTCACTCGCGGCGGCAACGCCGCACCCCTGGCGCATTCGCGCCGTGTTTTAACTGATCTCCGTGCACAGACACGGAAACCGAAAGGACTTAGAAATGGCTAAGCTTACCACCGATGAGATCATCGATGCTCTTAAGGAAATGACCCTTCTCGAGGCTTCCGAGCTCGTTAAGGCTATCGAGGACACCTTCGGCGTTTCCGCCGCTGCTCCTGCCGCTGTTGTCGCCGCTCCCGCTGCTGGCGCTGCTGAGGCCGAGGAGAAGACCGAGTTTGACGTCGTGCTCGAGGGCTTCGGCGACAACAAGATCCAGGTCATCAAGGCCGTCCGTGAGCTCACTAACCTTGGCCTGAAGGAGGCCAAGGAGGTCGTCGAGGGCGCTCCCAAGGCTGTTCTCGAGGGTGCCAAGAAGGAGGACGCCGAGGCTGCCAAGGAGAAGCTCGAGGCTGCTGGCGCTGCTGTCACCCTCAAGTAATCAGGCTTTCTCGCCAGATTTCTTTGCAGACGGGGTTCGCATTGCGAGCCCCGTCTTTTTTGTTACGGGCTTTAGCCTGTGCGGGGCGCGCAGCGCGCCGCATCAGAAACCACCCGC
>CABUPE010000032.1 GCA_902493515.1 uncultured Collinsella sp. | reverse complement strand
CTAGCTGCGGAAACGCGGGGTCCGTTCAGGCTGTTGCGTTGAGATTGAAAATCAACCTAGCGGACTGCACTAAAGGCAAAAGAATGGACCCCATGACTCAAAGCCACGAGGTCCATATCCGTTTGCTTTATCTGAATACTTAGTAGCGCACGAAAATGTAGTTGTTGTTCATGCCGGCGGCAACGGAGCTGATGATAACACCCGTGTTGTAGTCGGAAGCATGAATCATCTGACCACCACCGATGTAAATGCCGGTGTGGTACGAGTTGACCACAACGTCACCGGGCTGCGGATCGGACACACGCGTCCAGCCCATAAAGGTGCCCGTGGTGCCCAGGCGGCAATAGCGACCAGTGAGGCAATAGCTAACAAAACCAGAGCAGTCGAAACTGTTCGGGCCAATTCCGCCCCAGGAATAGGCGCAACCAAGCTTGCTGTATGCACGCGAGACAACAGAACCGCCATCGACGGACTGGCTCGGAGCAGAAGGCGTCGGAGCCGGGGCAGGCGTGGAGGGCTGCGGTGTCGGAGCAGGTGCCGGCGTAGGAGCCGGAGTGTTGCCGCCCTGGTTGTTGTTATTGCTGGTCTGGCCACCGTTGTTGGTGTTCTCGGTCGCACCGGCAGTCTCGTTGCTCACCGTGGCCTTCTCGGCGGTACTGGCGTTGATGCCGGCCTGCAGCGCGGCGTTGGCCTCGGCCTCAGCGGCAAGCTCAGCCTGCAGCTGTGAATCCAGAGAGTTTACGACGTTCTGTGCTTCAGCCTGCTGGGCATTAAGCTCGTCGACCTTCTTTTGCGTGGTGGCGACGTTCTTTTCCTGCTCGCCCTGCTTATCGGTGAGCTGCTGTTTGAGCTCCTTGACCTCTTGAATGGTCTGAGCCTGCTTATCGGAAACTTTGCCGTAGTAGAACAGACGGTTGAGCATATCGCTCAGGTCATCGACGCCCGTCAGAACCTGAAGCAGGCTCAGACCGCCGGTTTTGTACTCGCCGGCGACATAGGTCGAGAGCTTGGCCTGACCATCGGCGATCTCCTGCTGCTTTTGCGTGATCTCGCCAGCAGTCTGATCGAGCGCCTGCGTCTGCGTGGCGAGTTCATCGTAAATCTGCTGGGTTTGGGTACCGATCTGCTCGAGCTTCGTACGAGCAGCGGCAAGGTCGGATGCGGTATCGGCGTAGGCAGGAGCCGCGAGGCCCAAGCCCAAAACACAAGCGAGGGTTGCCGTAGCAGCGCAGCGTGCCATGTTTTTGTGCGTGTTTGCTGTGCGCATGTAGCTTCCTTTCCAGTAACTAAGGGTAACGGCTAGTCCACCGTCACCAGGCTAAAGAGCTCCACATCGTCATCAGACGGCGTGAGCTTCTCGCGCGGGTTGAGAAACGCAAGCTCAAGGATACAACCATAACCGACAAGCTTTGCGCCCATATCTCGAACCAGTTTACCTGTTGCCTCGACGGTTCCGCCCGTCGCGACCAAGTCGTCCAGAATCAACACGGTATCTTTAGAGCTGATAGCGTCGGCATGGATCTCAATTGAATCGGTGCCGTACTCGAGCTCGTAGCTCTGGCTCACGGTCTCGCGCGGCAGCTTTCCCGGTTTACGTGCGGGAATAAAGCCGGCGCCAAGGGCTACAGCCACCGGTACGCCAACCATAAAGCCGCGAGCCTCGGGACCCACGACCTTGGTGATTCCCATGCCGGCAAAGTGCTCGGCGAGGGCATCGGTCATGGCTTTGAGAGCCTCGGGATTGCCAAAGAGCGGCGTGATGTCCTTAAATACGACTCCGGGTTCGGGATAGTCGGGAATATCGACGATATGAGATTCGAAGTCATACATGGCGTGACCTTTCATGGATTGCCGAAATTTCAGCAGCGGTTATTTGCCCGCGGTGGCGGCGCCGGATTGCGAAGGGGCGACGACTTTGAGCGGCTTTACGAGAGAATCCTCGTGCGAAACCGGCGCGGCTGGCTCTTCGTTTTTGGCCTTGGTGGACTCGGAACGCGTGATTTCCTCATCGAGTGCATCGATGTCGGCGTCCTCGACCACGGCGTTGAGCGACTCAAAAACGCGGTTCTTGAGCAGCGCGGTGTGCACGCCCTCCGTCAGGTCGTGAAGCTTCTTAAACGCACGCTCGAGCTTGGCGTCGCGCTCGTCATCGGAGGTATCCATTCCGAGCATGCTCACGAGCACCTGCTCAAACATCGAGGACTCGCGGTTAGCGGAAGACACGTACTGACGCAGGTTGCGTGGCTCGATATGGAAGCGCGACAGCTCGGAGCAGTAACGGATGATCGGAAAATCGCGACCATCGACGAGCTCGCGGTTCTGCGGGCTTTTGATGATGCGAATGAGGTCGTTTTCGGCGAGCGAGCGGATAAACGAAATCTCGACGCCCAGCATATCGGGAATGGTCTCGATGGGATGCAGCTTTTGCTTAGTCTCCTTGGGCTCCGTCTTGAGCGGAACATCGGACAGCAAGCCCACCTCGTAGGCGAGCGTTGACAGGTCCGTGGCGTTTTCCAAGCGCTGCTTAATCACGTTGAGTGGCATATAGCGGGTCTTCTGCAGGTGCAGAATGACCTCCAGGCGATCAACGTCCTCCTTGGAGTACTGACGGTATCCCTTTGGCGTACGATGAGGGGTAATGAGCCCCTCATCCTCTAGAAATCTAATTTTTGAGTTCGAAAGATCGGGGTATGCGCCTCGAAGTAGGTTGACGACTTGGCCGATACTCAGATAGTTGCGTTCGGCCATGCCCTACTCACCGGTTTCGATGCGCTCCGGCGTGCTCTCGTGGTAGATGAGCGTAAACGTACCGATCTGGACGGAAGAACCGTCGTGCAGCGGGGCTGCATTGACGATGGCACCGTCGACCCAGGTGCCATTGAGCGAGCCCAAGTCCTCGATGCGAGCGCCGAGGCCCTCGCGAATAATGCGCGCGTGGCTGCGCGAAACGGTCATGTCATTGAGGAAGATGCCGTTCGCAGGATCGCGGCCGATGGTGGTCACGTCGTCCTCGAGTTCAAAAGCGGCACCAGTCTGTGGACCCTTGACGATGGACAGAACGGGGGCGGTGATGCGCACGTTGGCCATGAGGTCGGGAACGGTGACGTCGCTTGAAGGAACGCGGAATACGCAGGTAGCGTCCGCGGTCTTATCATTCTGAGGCATATTGTTAACCATGTTGTCCATGACAACCCCTAACTTATCGCGGACCTGCCGCAAATAATGAACCGTACGTAATCATACCCCAACGAATCAGTCTTCGATTTCAGGGTTCAGAAAGTCGATGTCCTCGTCCTCGGGATGCGCGAGAGCCTGTTTAATGGCCGCTCCGCCCTTAATGGAGTAGATGACAGCCGTGAGCATGGAGAAGATCACGCCGCCGTACACAAAGAAGATGCCGAGGGGCACCGAGCTTCCGTTGAGGCCCGGGAAGGCCGTAAGGGATGAAGGTAAAAGATGCAGGCCGTCAATAACGGGGAAACCGAGCAGCATGAGCGAGAAACCAGTCATGAGCAGCGCTGTGGCAATCTTTCCCGGGAAGACGACATCGATGGGGCGACGGTGATAATGACGAACGATAAGCGTGCCGATGCCCAGATAGATGTCGCGGCCAATAATGAGCACGCAGACCCAGATGGGTAGCTCTCCGCGGACCACCAGTCCCAAGACGCCGGTGAACAGCAGCGCACGGTCGCAAATGGGATCCATGACCTTGCCGAGCCACGAGACCGTCTTAGTCATGCGGGCGATCTGACCGTCCATCCAGTCGGTGGAGGCGGCAACGGCGTAGATAACGATGGCGATGACGCGGTTGTTGTCCGTCACAAACAGGTACAGAAATACCAGGGTGAGGATCAGGCGCGTAAAGGTGATGAAATTGGAGATCGTAAAGATCTTATTCGACGGGTAATCGGAAGTGCCGATAAGCTCCTTTTTGATCTTCTTTTTGATGCCCACAGGACTCCCCCGCTGGTTAACGACAAAACTTTCGATATTATACCCGTTCCTGCGATGTCTATCCAGCCAAGCCATAGAGAGTCCAGACATGTGGAGGGTGTTGTGAGCGGGGCGAGACCATGCATTTGTGTACATCAGCCTCCAAACATTTCGAAAAATGTCGATTTTGGTGGCTAATGTACACGTTTTGATTCGGTGATTACATCGATCGGGAACGTTGTTACTTTAAGCAAAATAATCATGGTGATTAAAACAAAAAAGGTCAGGCACTAAGTGCCTGACCTGCAAACTTCTGGTCGGGACGACTGGATTCGAACCAGCGACCCCTTGACCCCCAGTCAAGTGCGCTACCAAGCTGCGCCACGTCCCGAAGCTTTTGTTTGTTGCTCTGCTCTCGCTCGCAACAGGGAGTATATTAACCCGAAACTTTAGACTTGTGCAAGAACTTTTTTATAAATATTGAAGCAAGTCCAAAATTGTATCTGCGAGCTTGTGTTTTGTTAGCACGGGAAGTTCTTGCTTACCCGCTGTACTCACGATCCAGGCCTTGTTGGTATCGGTTCCAAAGCCCGAATCGGCGCGCGAGACATCGTTGGCGATAATGGCATCGCAACCCTTGCGGGCGAGCTTGCGCTGCGCGTACTCCACAACGTTATCGGTTTCGGCCGCAAAGCCGATCACGCACCGCTCTCCCTTTTGGCGCGAGAGCTCGGCCAAGATATCGACTGTCTCGATCAGTTCGATGCGATCCAGGCGCTCGTTGGCCTTTTTGAGTTTATGGTCCGCAGGGGTGGCGGGGGTATAGTCGGCGACGGCGGCCGCACAAATTGCAGCATCGGCCGTCTGGAAGGCGCTCAGTGCCGCCTGGAGCATCTCTGCGGCGGTTTGCACGCGCACGCACTCCACGCCGCGGGGCACATCGAGTGATGCCGGTCCCAACACGAGCGTGACCTCGGCACCGCGGCGTGCGGCCTCCCCTGCAAGGGCGACGCCCATCTTGCCTGATGAGCGGTTGCCAATGAAGCGCACCGGGTCGATCGGTTCGTGCGTGGGGCCGGCGGTAATCACGATGCGCTTGCCCGCCAGGTCCTGAGGCGCGGGGTTGAGCACCTCACTGACAGCCTCGACGATGTCCTCGGGCTCGCTCATACGTCCCGTGTCCACGTCGCCGCAGGCAAGGTAGCCGCTGCCGGGTCCCACCACATGCACGCCGCGGTCGCGCAACGTGGCCATGTTGGCCTGCGTCGCCGGAGCCTTCCACATGCCGTTATTCATAGCGGGTGCGATCACGATGGGTCGCGGCGTGGCCAGCAGCGTGGTGGAGATGAGGTCGTCGGCGATGCCGTTGGCCATCTTGGCGATGATATTGGCCGTCGCGGGCGCCACGACCACCAGATCGGGCTCCTGCGCCAGCGAAATGTGGTGGATAGGGTCGGAGGGATCGTCGAATAGGCCCACGGCAACGGGCTCGTTGGTGAGCGCACGGAAGGTGAGCGGGCCCACAAACTCGGTGGCATGCTCGCTCATGACGACCTTGACGCGCGCGCCGCGCTTTTGCAGCAGGCGCACGATATTGCACGACTTATAGGCGGCGATCCCGCCGGTAATACCCAGCAGGATCGTTTTTCCCTCAAGTTGCATTGAATTGTTGGGTGCCGCCATCGTTTAAGCTTCCTTGCTCGGGAGTACCAGGAGGCGGTGGCAGTACGGGCAGTGCGTAATCTCGCTACCGTCGTGGTTGAGGTCGCTCATGGACGATGCTTGAAGCGCGGTGTGGCAGACCGTGGGGATGTTCCCCTGGATGGTCTCGACGGCCAGGCCGCGGAACTGCTTGAGCAGACGCTCGTAGTCGGTGAGCACGTCGGCCGGCAGCGTGGCAGCAAGCGCGGTGCGCTCCTTAGTGGCGGCGTCAATCTGAGCCTGCAGGTCGGCAGCCTTGGCGCGGGCAGCCTTGGTGTCGGCCTTTACGCCCTCCTCGAACTTGGCGATGATGGCCTGCGCGCGAGCTTCGCGGTCAAGCGCTTCCTTATGGGCGACCACGACGTCCTTGCGGGTGTGCTCGATCTTGTCCAGGCGTTTGGCCAGGGTGGCAAGCTCGTTTTCCAGATCCTGGACCTCGCGGTAGTCAGAGCCGTCGACGTGGCGCTTCTTGGCGGCCTCGATGGCGTTGTTGGTCTGGATCTCGGTGGTGTTGAGATCGTCCAGCTCAATGTCCAGGTCCTTGCGCTGGGCGTAGAGCTTGGTCATCTCGGCCTTGAGCTTCACATAGGTCTTGCGCTTGGAAGCGAGCTCCTTGAGCTCCGGCATATTGGCAAGTTCGCTCTTGTTGCGGGCGAGCTCCAAATCGATCTGTTGCAGCTTGAGTAGCGTAGCGCCGGCGCTCATAAGTTCTCTCCTTTTGTCACAGTCCACCATTGGCAAGGGTTCAGTATTTTAATCGCATGACGGGGGTCGACCCCGGCGTCAACTGTAGAGTTCATCAATATATCAACGAACGGCTCCTCAGAGCGGTCGTGGCCGAGCAAGATCACCGGCAGCCCGCGCAAGGCAAGGTCTTGCGCCACGTGGTAGCCCGCCTCGCCCGTCACGACAACATCTGCGCCCGCGGTGATGGCGAGCTCTCCAAAGTCGCCCAGGGAGCCGCCCAAAATGGCGACGGTGCGGCACGGGCGATCGGCTTCGCCCCACACACGCGGGTCGCTGCCATAGGCTATGGCGGCACAGTTGGCGAGATCGTGCAGGTTGCAGGCATCGTGGAGGGTCGCGAGTGCGCCCAGACCGGTGAGCTCAGGCTCGTCCACATGCTCCAACGAACTCACGGGCTCAGCGCCCAGCAACTCACTCAGGCGAACGCGCGCTTCGTGCGAGCGATCCAGGTTGGTGTGAAGCGAGATGATGCTCACGCCGCAACGAGCCGCCTCGTACAGCGCAGCACTGCACTGCGGACGCGCGGAATCGGCCGGGCAAAACGCCTCGGGCGCTTTGATATAGATGGGATGATGCGTCAGCAGCACGTTGGCGCCGGCCTCGAGAGCGCGGCGCACGTTGGCCTCGGTCGCGTCGAGTGCGCAGGCAACACCGGTGATCTTTGCAGCGGGATCTCCCACAGATAGCCCAACATGATCCCAGCCCTCGGCATTCGTCTTGGGATAGCGCGCCAGCAGCGCACGTTCAAGCTCGGCGACGATCATGCGGCACCTACGATCGAGAGCAGCGTCTGGGCAAACTCATCCAGGTCGGCAGGGTTCACGCGGTCATCGAAGGAGATGCGCAGTGCACCCAGCGCCTGTTCGCGGCCAATACCCATGGCGCTGAGCACATGGCTGGGGTCCATGCTGCCGCTCGAGCAGGCAGAACCGGCCGAAACCTCAAAGCCGGCGGCGTCGAGCTTGATGATGAGCTCCTCGGAGTCCATGCCGTCAATGTAGATCGATACCATGCCGGGCAGACGGTCGGCATGCGCATAGTCGCCCATGGTGGCGTGAATGCGCGGATGGGCCGTAAGCTTGGCGTAGAGCTTGTCGGAAAGGGCTTGCAGCTTCTCGCGCTCCTCGGCCACATGGAGCGTCAGCGTGCGGGCGGCAGCGGCAAAGGCGAGCTGCGTGCGCAGATCCTGCGTGCCGGCGCGACGTCCGGCTTCCTGTCCGCCGCCAAAGATGCGCGGGCGCAGCGGCGTGCGGTTCTTAAGATAGAGCGCGCCGGATGCCACGGGGCCGCCGATCTTGTGCGCGGCAACGGTCATAGCATCGACGCCCAGCTCGGTGACATCGAGCGGAATATGCAAGTAGCCTTGGATGGCATCGGTATGAAACAGGGCGCCGGCAGCATGTGCGGCGGCGGCCAGCTCGCGGATGGGCTGCACCACGCCGGTCTCGTTGTTGGCAACCATGATGCTCACGAGCGCCACGTCGTCGCCCAGCAGCTCGACAAGCGCGGCGGGTTCAATGTAGCCCATGCGGCAGGGCTGCACCAGGTCGACGGTAAAGCCGGCGGCACGCAGCAGCGGCAGGTTATCCAGAATCGAATCGTGCTCGATGGCAGATACGATCACGCGGTTGCGCTTGCGGTCGCGCTGACGGGCGCCCTCGGCAAGACCGAGCAGCGCCAGCTGGTTGGCTTCGGTGCCGCCGTTGGTCAGAACAATCTCGGACGGGCGGACGCGTGCGCCAAAGCTATGGGCGATCTCGCGACGGGCAACCTCCAGGCGCGCGGCGGCCTTGCGGCCGAGCGAGTGCAGCGAGTTGGGGTTGACGCCTGCAAGCTCGCTGTCGTCATATTCGCGCTGCGCAAGGAGCGCCTCGGCGCGCATGGGCGTCGAGGCGGCGTAGTCAAGATTCACGGGTATGCGGTTTTGACCTGCGGTCATAAGGGTTTATGCCTCCTGTGCGGCCTCATTGCCCAGCTTCTGCAGCAGCGCAACCTCGGCGGCGGGATCTTCGGACTTAAATACGGCGGAGCCGGCCACGAGAACGTTGGCACCAGCCTTGACGACCTCGGCAATGTTCTTGGAAGAAATGCCACCGTCGACCTCGATCATGGGCGACACGCCGTGGCGCTCGCACATGGCCTTGAGCTCGTGCAGTTTGGCGATAGTGCTCGGGATAAAGCTCTGGCCGCCAAAGCCCGGGTTCACGCTCATGAGCAGCACCATATCGACGACGTCGATGATGCTCTCGAGCACGCACACGGGGGTGGCGGGGTTGAGCACCACGCCTGCCTTGACGCCGCGCTGCTGCAGATGGGTGAGCGTGCGGTGCAGGTGCGTGGAAGCCTCGTAGTGGACGGTGATCATATCGGCACCGGCATCGGTGTACCAATCGACCGTCTCGTCGGGGTTCGACACCATCAGGTGCGCGTCGACCGGTACATCGGTGGAGCGCTTGACGGCCTTGAGGATGTCGACGCCAAAGGTGAGGTTGCCGGTAAAGTGACCGTCCATAACGTCGAAGTGCACGTAGTCGGCACCGGCGATCTTGTCGAGCTCGCCCTTGAGGTTGGCCATATCGGCCGAAAGGACGGACGGAGCGATTTTGATGGAACCCATGGTAGAAGCCTTTCTGCGCTAGTCGGTGAGTCCGTAGAACTCTTGAGAAGGGACGCGATCGGTAAGAATCTCGAGCGCCCTATCCAAAGTAACACCGTTGTAGAGCGTTTGCTCCACGGCAAAGGTGAGCGGAATGTCTACGCCCAGTGAACGGGCAAGTTCGCTGACGCTGCGGGCCGCGACGGCGCCCTCGACAACCATATGCGTGCGCTCCTGATACTCGTCGAGCGACACGCCGTGGGCAAACTCGTAGCCAAAGGTGCGGTTGCGCGAATGCTCCGAGGTGCAGGTGGCGATGAGGTCACCCATGCCGGCAAGTCCCATGCAGGTCATAGCCTGCCCGCCGCGGGCATGCACCAGACGGCTGATCTCGGCCAGGCCGCGCGTCATGATAAGGGCGAGCGTGTTGTCGCCCGCACCGGTACCGGCGGAGATGCCACACACGATCGCGATGACATTTTTCATGGCGCCGCAAACCTCGACGCCGGTCATGTCCTGTGACAGGTAGATGCGGAAGGCCGTGGACAGGAGCAGGTCCTTAAAGGTCTCCCCTATCTGCGGATCTTCGCTGGCGATGACGGCGGCAGAAAGTCCACCGCGGCAGATTTCCTCAGCATGGTTGGGGCCCGAGAGCGCCGCCACGCGCGACTCGTTGCCGATCTCGCTGGCGATGACCTCGCTCATGAGCAGGCCAGACTCGGGCTCAATGCCCTTGGTGAGGCAGAGCACCGGGGTGCCGGCGGCGATGAAGAGTGCTGCCTGATGACATACGCTGCGCAGGTGTGTGGAGGGCACGGCAAAGATAATGGAGTCGGCGCCGTCGAGCGCCTGCGACAGGTCCGTGGTGGCGACAACGTTGCCGGGCAGCTCGTAGTCCACCAGATACCGGGGATTGCGGTGCTCGCCATTGATGCCGGCGGCCGTCTGCTCGCTATGGGCCCACATGGTCACGCGCTCGGCTCGCGCTGCAGCAAGGCCCGCGACGGCGGTTCCCCAGGAGCCGGAGCCAATCAGCGCAACATTCATGACTCTCTCCTACTTATCGTCGGGCTCGGTGACGCGCTTGGTAAACGAGAGCTTGGACTCCTTACCCGTCATGAGCTTTTTGATGTTCGCACGATGGGCCCACACCACAGTAATGCCGATCAGCGCCATGCAAAACTTAAGTCCGAGGCTGCTGTACGGAAAGACCGCGCAGGCAGCGATGGGAAGACCGATGGCCGCGGCAAGCGAGCCCACCGACACAAACTTGGTGATGGCGACGGCCACGATAAACATGCCCAGCAGCGACAGGCCAATAGGCCAGTACCAGGCGAGGATGACGCCCAGACCAACTGCGATGCCCTTGCCGCCATGGAAGTTGAGGTAGGGCGAGAAGATATGGCCCCACACGGCTGCCAGGCAGATGACGCCGAGCATCCAGTCGCCGGCGGCACCGGGGGCCATAATGCTCACGGGGAAGCCATAGCCCAAGTCGGCAATGAGCGGACGCGCGATAAGGACGCAGATGGCGCCCTTAAGGCAGTCGAGCAGCAGCGTGAGCGCGGCCACCTTGGGGCCGGCCACGCGCAGGGCGTTGGTGGTGCCGATGTTGCCGGAGCCCGCCTTACGAATGTCCGTGTGGTTGAACACGCGGCCCAGGATCAGACCAAACGGAATCGCCCCGATAAAGAACGAGACCACGGCGCAGATGGCGGTCAGAAGAATCGGATTATGCATCCTTTTGCTCCTTCTTCCTAAAGAAGAGTCGAATGGGCGTGCCGGCAAAGTCGAAGGTCGAGCGCATGCGGTTCTCCACGTAGCGCTGGTAGGTGTCGTTGACCAGGTCACTGTGGTTGACGAAGAACGTGAACGTCGGCGGGTTGACGCCCGTCTGGGTCACGTAGTGCATGCGCAGGCGGCGCTTGCCGTCCACCACGGTATGACCGAACTCGCGCAGGTCGGTGAGGAACGTGTTGAGGCGTGAGGTACTGATCTTTTGCGAGCGCGTCTTTTCGGCCGCGTCGACCATCGACCAGATCTTCTCGACGCTACGGCCGGTCAGGGCTGAGATGCGCAGGTACTGAGCCCAGGGAGCCATGACGCCCAGACGGCGGTCGACGGTCTCCATGCAGGCCTCGCGCTTGCGGTCATCGTCGAGCAGGTCCCACTTGTTGAGCAGCACCACGATGGCGCAGCCGCGCTCGATGGCAAGACCCATGACCTTCTGGTCCTGCTCGGTAACGCCCACGGAGGCGTCGACGACGAGCAGCGCCACGTCGGCGCGATCGATGGCGCGCAGGCCGCGGACCATCGAGTAGTACTCGATGTTCTCGTACACAGTGCTTTTCTTGCGAATACCCGCGGTGTCGACCATACGGTAGTGCTTGCCGTTGCGCTCGACGACGGTATCGATGGCGTCGCGCGTCGTGCCGGCAATGTTGGACACGATAGAGCGGTCGGCGCCCAGGATGCGGTTGAACAGCGAGGACTTACCGGCGTTGGGGCGGCCGATGATGGCGACGTTCAGCGCATCGGGGAACTCGTCGGCGATCTCGTCCTCCTCCTCGGGCAACAGGGCCACGATATCGTCGAGCAGGTCGCCCGTGCCATGACCATGCAGGGCCGAGAGCGGCGTGGGCTCACCGATGCCAAGCGAATAGAACTCCCAGATGCTGTCGTTTTCGCGATCGGGGTTGTCGAGCTTATTCACCAGCAGAAAGACCGGCTTGTCGCAGCGCTTGAGCATACGGGCGACCGACTCGTCCTCCTCGGTGACGCCGGTGCGGCCGTCGACCACAAACAGGATGACGGCGGCTTCCTCGGCGGCGGCGAGCGCCTGGTCGCGGATGGACGTGGCAAACACGTCATCGCTCTTGAGCGGCTCGATACCGCCCGTGTCGACGATGGTGAACTCGCGGCCGTTCCAGTCGGCCGTGTGATACGAGCGGTCGCGCGTGACGCCGCGGGACTCATGGACGATGGCGTCCGAGGTCTGGGCCAGGCGGTTGACGAGCGTGGACTTGCCCACGTTGGGGCGTCCGACGACGGCGACGATAGGTTTCATCTGCACTCCTTTAATGGGTAGGGTCAGTGGAAATGTTAGAGTCCGCGGGCACAATGCCAAGGATGTGCTCCAGGGTATCGAGCAGTTCATGCGGCATAGTCGACACCACATGAACCTCGGCGCCGCGACTGGTAAGGCTTGCGAGTAAATCGTCACGATGATACTCGTCAAGCGTCATGCCGTCAGCGTTGAACATGAGCTTAGGCACAAAGAGCATAACCCCCGACAGGTCTTGGGGCAGCTGCTCCAGAATGTCACACGCGACGATGAGGCCGGTCACGTCCACGTTGCCGCCAAAGTAGCGGTTCTTTATGGCCGTGACAGTGCCGGCGAGTCCCCGGGGCGACTCCACAAAGCGGGCCACCGTGTCGCGTGCGCTGGCGCCCGAGAGACACAGAAGCCGCTGGTTGCGGGCGGCGACGGCCTCGCGGACGCGGGCCAGACGCTCGGCGTCTGTAGCCAGCACGTCGTCGGTCTCGTCCAGATACGAGCGGATCATGCCAATGCCGTCGTAGTACTGCGGGTACCCGTCGTAAAAGTCTGCCTCGGGAGGATCGATGCCGGCGTCCAGATAGAACTCGTCGCTCATCTGGAAGGTGTGGCGGCCAAAGCGTTCGTAGGCACGATCCTGGTAGGGACGGATCATGGCAATGGTCTCGCGCGCTAGCTCGGGCTTGTCGCTGTAGGACCAGCTAAAACGGTTCTGATGCTTGGTAAAACCGAGCGGCACAATGCCCAGGCTTGTGATTTGCTCGTGCTCCTCGCAAAAGCGCAGGGTCTTTTCCAGCTCTTCGCCGTCGTTCATGCCAGGGCACAGTACGATCTGGGCGTGGATCTCGATGCCGGCGGCCATGATGGCATCGAGTACGTCCATGCCGCGCTGGGCGTTGCGGCCCATCATACGACGGCGGACGTCGGGGCTCACGGCATGGACCGACACGTTCATGGGGCTCATGTTGCGGGCGATGACGTTTTGCACGTCCTCGTCGGTGAGGTTCGTGAGCGTGACGAAGTTGCCCTGCAAAAAGCTCAGGCGGTAGTCGTCGTCGCGAATATAGAGCGTTGAGCGGCCGCCCTTGGGCAGCATGGTCATAAAGCAGAACACGCAGGCGTTTACGCAGGTACGCATGCCGTCGAAGATGGGACCATCGAACTCCAAACCCCAATCCTCGCCGGGAAAGCGGTCGAGCTCGACGGGGGTGACGGTACCGTCGCGCGGGTCGAATACCTCCAGCTCGACGGTGTCGTCGTCGGCCTCCCAGAGCCACACGATCATATCGGTCAGCTGCTCACCGTTGACCGTGAGCACGCGCATGCCCGGCTCGATACCCACATCCCACGCGGGCGAATCGGGACGCACGTTCTTTACGAGCGCGCCCTCACCCGGCTCGGGGTCGCGGCTGCGCCCGTAATCGGCCACCTCGGCGGCGTATGCGGGTACGGTCTGGTCCATGATTAGTGGTAAAGCTCCTTGATGCGAGCGACGGCTCGTTCGATGTGTTCTTGCGGGGTGGAGGCTCCGGCGGTGATGCCGATGTGGTGGGCGTCGGTAAACCACGCGGCCTGGAGCTCGGAAGCTTCCTCGATGTGATGCGTGCGCTCGCAGGCGTCTGCGCAAATCTGCGCCAGGCGGCGGGTGTTGCCCGAGTTTTTGCCGCCCACGACTACCATGCAGTCGCAGCGGTTGGCAAGTGTGGCTGCTGCCTGTTGACGCTCACTCGTGGCGGCGCAGATGGTGTTGATCACGCGCAGCTCCTGCACACGCGGGGTGATGGCTGCCACGACCTCGGCGAGGTTCTGCGCGGTCTGGGTGGTCTGCACGACGAGGCCTACCTTGCCCTTGAACGGCAGCGCGTCCGCATCAGCGGCGCAACTCACGACCTGCGCATCGTCGCCGGCGTGACCCAGAATGCCCTCGACCTCGGGATGCCCCGGCTCACCCACGACCACCACGTGGTAGCCCTCGCGCACCAGGCGCTCGGCTGCCACGTGAACCTTCTTGACGTAAGGGCAGGTGGCGTCGATGACGTTAAGGCCACGCTCGCGAGCGGCATCGATGACCTGCGGCACCACACCGTGGGCGCGGATGATCACGGTGCCGGTTGCGGCATTATCCAGGTTCTCGGCCAAGCCAACGCCTGCCTCAGCGAGCTCGCGTACCACGATGGGGTTATGAATGAGCGGACCCAAGGTATGGACCTGAGTGCTCTCCCCTGCCTGCGGGGCGGCGGCCAGCGCCATATCGAGCGCACGCTGTACGCCGTAGCAGGTGCCGGCGTGGGCTGCGATTTCGATGGTGGGAGCGTCTGCCTTGCCAGGCGCAGGCTCGGCAGTGTTCATGACTTCCTCGCTCATGGCTAGAACCTGCCCGGATGCTCGGCGCACAGCTCGTCTCGCATAGCGTAGACGCGGTTCATGGCCTCGGACTCAAACCATTCCAGGCGCTCCGTGCGCTTAAGCCCAGCCGGTGCGTCGGAAAGCGAGACGGCCTTGCCGGCGCGGATCCAGCACTTCTTGGGACGCATGAGCTTTTTGCCTGCGGGCGTGATGTCGGACCAGCCGCAGATGGCGAGCGGGTTGACGGGCGCCTTGCCCATCTGGGCGATGAGCGCAAAGCCGCCGTGGACCTCGGGCTTGATCTCGCGCGAGCGGATGCGCGTGCCCTCGGGGAAGATCAGGACGTCCTCGCCGCGCTGCAGCGCATGCTGAGCGGCGCGCAGGCACTTCATATCGGCAGTACCACGCTCCACGGGGATGCCGCCAACGCGGCTAAAGGCCCAGCGCACAATCTTGCTCTTGGCGAACTCGGACTTAAAGATGGGACGAATGCGGCGGCCCCCAAAGAACAACGCCGTCTCAACGGCCAGGAGCTCGGCCATCGAGGTGTGGTTGCAGATGACCACGCTGCCGCGGCCTTCCTGGCGCTCAAACAGCAGGTCAGCGTCCTCGACTTTCCAACGCCACATGAACTTGGAGAAGGCCCAAAGGATGGCCATGACTACGACGACGGTGCCGCGGATGAACGCTGGGAACTCGGCGTAGGGGGCGTTGTAGTAATCCTCGGGCGTCTGCTTAAACAGGCGCATGGGTTACCTCCTTTGGTTGATGAGGTCCTCGATTATCGAGACGACCTCATCGATGGTGTGGGCGGTGGAGTCGACGTGCACGGCGTCTTCGGCGGGCACGAGCGGGGCGACCTCGCGGCTGCTGTCGAGCTTGTCGCGCTGCTTAAGGGCGTCGAGGGTCTCGTCGACTTCGGCCTCGAGTTGCGTGGGCGTGAGCGGCTGGGCATCGTTTTGGTGACGCTGAAGTACGCGGCGGCGGGCACGCTCACGCGGGTCGGCGGTCAGGAACACCTTGACCTGTGCGTTGGGGAACACGACGGTGCCGATGTCTCGACCCTCGGCGACGATGTCGCGGTCCTCGGCGGCACGACGCTGGTGGATGAGCATGGCGGCGCGCACGCCCGGGTAGGCCGAGACCTTGGACACATTGGCGTCGACCTGCGGGGTGCGGATGGCAGCCGAGGCATCCTTACCGTCGATGGTCAGGCGCGTGTCTTCGCCGGTGCCGTTGGTAAAGCGAATCTCGATCTGCTCGGCGAGGGCGTCGATGGCCGCCTCGTCGTCCAGGTCGGTGCCGCGGTCGAGCGCGGCGAATGTGACGGCGCGATACATGGCGCCCGTGTCGAGCTTGTTAAAGCCCAGCTGGCGGGCGATCTCCTTGGCGATGGTGGACTTGCCGGAACCGGCGGGGCCGTCGATGGCGACGATCATGCAATGCTTCCTTTCGATGATTGACGTGCTGGTATGGTTCGCGGGCGTTGGGGCGCGGCGGGTTGCCTAGCCCGTGTATCGCTCGCGGTAGGTGTTGCGCTTGGGTGCGGAGCCGTGGCTGCCGTGGTGACGCGTGCGGCTGGCGGTGTTGGTCGCCGGCGCGGCGACGCGCTTGGAGCTGGCCTGCTTGGGCGGGATGCCGCCGGCCTTGAGGATCTGCGCCTCGCGATCGGTGAGTTCGCGCCACGAGCCCTTGGCCACGTCCTTGAGCTCAAGGCCGGCAAAGTTGCAGCGGTGCAGGCGGATTACCGGATGGTGAATCTTGCTCAACATGCGCTTAACCTGATTCTTGCGACCCTCGCGGATAATGACCTCCACGGCGGTGGTGCCGGGCCTGACGCCCTGTGGCGCCACGGCCTCGGCCTCGCGTGCGGTGATGACGCGGCAGATTGCCGGCTGGCATAGGCCGTCGTCGAGCTCGATGCCACGGCGGAGCGGGTCCAGATCGCGGTCGGTCAGCTGCCCGTCCACGAGCGCCTGGTAGGTCTTGTAGACGTGCTTGCTGGGGTGCAGCAGGTCCTGCGACAGGTCGCCGTCGGTGGTAAAGAGCAAAAGGCCCGTGGTGTCGCGGTCCAGGCGACCCACCGGGAAGAGCCCCGGAAAGCGGTCGCGCGGGACAAGATCAGCCACGCAAGGGCGCTCCTGCGGATCGCTCATGGTGGTAAGGTAGCCGGTCGGCTTGTAGAGCATCAGGTACACGGCGCCCTGGTTGAGCTTGACGGGCATGCCGTCGACCTCGATGTGATCGCGGTCGACATCGACCTTGGTGCCCAGCTCGGTCGCAACCTCGCCGTTAACCGTCACGCGGCCGGCGGTCATCAGGTCCTCCGACCCGCGGCGGCTCGCTACGCCCGCACGCGCCAAAAAGCGCTGCAGGCGCATGGTATGCGGGTAGACGGGCTGGGCGTCGGTTGCGGGTACTGCGTTGTCCATGGCGCGCGTCTCCCCTGCTTCGTTAGTCCTCGTCATGCAAATCCTCCGAGGTCTCGTCGACGACCAGGGTCTCCAAGTCCTCGACTGCCTCAACATCTTCAACATTGGTATCAAGCAGTTCGCGCTCTTCGTCCAGGTCCTCGGCCTGCTCCTCGAGCGTGGACTGAATGCTGCGGCCGCTCAGGCGCTCACGGATAAACTGGCGCGACTGCTCGTCGGGGGCAAACTGCTCCAGATCGGGCAGGTCGCGGGTGGAGCGCAGACCGAACTTTTCCAAGAAGGCGTTGGTCGTGCCGTAAATGATGGCCTGACCGCGCTGGGGGTCACGGCCGAGCTCGCGCACCAGACCCTTGTCCACGAGCGACGCGATGACGCCGTCTGAGTTGACGCCGCGGATGCCCTTGACCACCTCGCGCGTTACGGGCTGGTGGTATGCGATGACGGCCAAAGTTTCGAGCGCCGCCTGCGACAGCTTTTGCGTATCCCAGCTCAACACATAGGCCTCGACCGCATCGTGGTAGGCTGGGTGCGTAAACAAGCGCCAGCCGCCGGCGACCTCGCGCAGCTGAAAGCCGCGGTTGGCCTCCTCGTACTCAACCTTGAGCTCGGCGAGCAGCGACGCGCACTCGCCGGGGGCGATATCCAGTGCGCCGGCCAGCGCGGGCGCACTCACCGGGTCGCTCGATACCAGCAACAGCGCCTCGAGGGCACCTTTGAGGCTGTTTGCCTCCAGCGTGGAAAGGGTTGACATGGTTGCGGCTCCTATTCGGTGAGCTCGGGGCCCTCGCCGGGCACATATGCCTCGGCACCCTCGACTCGGTTGATGCAGATGGTTCCGAAGATCTCGTCCTGGCTCAGCGTGAGCGAGCCGCGCTTGGCGAGCTCAAGCATGGCCAGGAAGGTGACAACGAGCTGCTCAGTGGTGGCATCGCCGTCGAGTAGCTCGCGGAAGGTGCAGGTTTGGTGCGCCATGGTAAAGCGGTCGACCGAGGCCACCGTCAGGTCGAGCGGCACGCGATGCGGCGCCACGTGCTCGGCCTCCAGCAGGAAGGTCTGGCGCTTGCCGTCCAGGTCGGCACAAATGACGGCCAGGCCGCGCAGGGTAATGCCAGCCAAGTAGTCGGGCATGAGGCCCAAAAACTCGGGGTCGGGGCCGGCAACGCGCGGGTGCATGCGGCTTTCGGCCTGCATACGCGCGCCAAGGGCCGCAGCCGCGCCCTTAAACTGCTTGTAGGCGATTAGACGTTGGATCAGGACCTCGCGCAAGGCGTCGCCGTCGAGCGTGCTGAGCTCCTCGAGGTCTTCGTTGAACTCGTCATCGTCGTCATCGGCTTTGCGCGGGGCCTCCTGCGGCACCAGAGAGGCAGCCTTGATGTCCAAAAGGGTTGCCGCGACCAGCAAAAAGTCGCTCGCCACGTCAAGGTCCAGCGCCTCAATGCGCTCGACCTCGGCAAGGTATTGCTCGGCCACCTCGCTGATCGAGATGGCGCCGATATCAACTTTTTGGCGGGTTACCAGCTGCAGCAGCAGGTCGAACGGTCCGCTGTAGACCTGCGTCGACACGCGATACGACATCTTCGACCTCCTTTGACGGCGCCTTCGCGGCGCGGTTTGGGTGCATGTTGCGACCGTTTAGCACGGTCGACCTGTAAGTTTACCTTAGATGCCGGCGATTGCGAAGTTGAGCAGCCACTCGGCGAGCGGATACACGGTAACGTCGAAATAGCGCCCGATCACATCGATGCCGGTCCACATAGGCAGCAGGTACAGCACTAGGATGAGGATGGGCATGGCGTATTGCTGCAGGTGGTAGTAGTTGCTGAGCGCCTTGCCCTTGAGGAAGGGCACGATGATCGACGAGCCATCGAGCGGCGGAATCGGGATGAGGTTGAAGAACGCAAGCGACAGGTTGACCACGATAAACGTGGCGCCGAAGTTCATGATCTGTGACGCCACGGCAAAGGACATGCTGGTGTAGAGGTTGCCGTATGCCGCGTGCATGAGGGCGGCTGCGAGACACGTGAGCGCGATGTTCGATGCGGGGCCGGCCGCGCTCACCAGGACCTCATCGCGCTTGGGGTGCTTGAGGTTGTTGAGGTAGACGGGCACGGGCTTGGCGAAGGCGAACACCGGGCCGCCGGCGGCAAGCATGAGCAGCGGCAGGAGAATGGTGCCAAACGGGTCGATGTGGTTGAGCGGGTTGAGCGAGACGCGGCCACGGGAGCGGGCCGTCTTGTCGCCGAGCGCCCAGGCCGCGGCGGCGTGCGCGCTCTCGTGGATCACGATGCCGACGATGACGGCAACGGCGCTGGCGAGCAGGTTCATGAGGTAGCTGCTGGACATGGCGCTTCCCTAGCGGACGCGGCGCGAGGCGCGCGTGAGCAGGTAATCGGCCACAAACAGGATGACGGCCACGATGGCGTAATCTAAGCGGAACACGCCGCCAAAGGGCGAGGTGATGACGCCGTAGCCGGCGATGGCACTCGGCAGTGCGCGCGAAAGCTCAACGACAAAGCCGACAATCTGCAGCTTGGCGGTCAGGCCGCTAAAGCACAGCAGCACGGTCATCGCGCTCATAAAGATGCCGCAGATGCGACAGGCGATGGCGATGACGCTCATCGCCACGGCAGCGGCCTTACGAGAATTCACGCGCGGTCTCCTCTTCGATCTGGGTGGAAAGCTCCAGCCATTCGTCCTCGAGCTTGGGCAGTTCTTGCTTAAGGCCGTTATATTCCCCCAGCGCGGCATTGAACTTGTCCTGATCGGCATAAAGCTCTTCGCTCGCCATCAATTCCATAAGCTCGTCATAGCGGGCGCGCTTTTTGTCGAGCTCGGCCTCGATCTTCTTGAGCTGGTTGCGCACGCCCTTGAGCTTTTTGTTGAGCGCGGCGCGGGCCTGGGCCTCGGCGCGCTTTTGCTCCTTGGTCTTTTTGCCCTCGGCGGGCTTGGAGGCGGTGGCGGGGGTGTCGGGCTGGGCCGCGGTGACCTTAGCGGACTTGGTCGCGGGCGGTGCGCTCTCCCCTGCCGCATCGGCCGCGGCGCGGGCTGCGAGGTCCTCGCGCTTGTAGAGGTAGTAGTCGTAGTCGCCGTCGTAGACCGTGACCTTGCCATCGCGGATGTCAATGATGCGGTTGGCCACAGCGCGTACCAGGTGCTCGTCGTGGCTGATCAGCACGATGGTGCCGGGGAAGTTTTGCAGGGCGTTCTCGAGCATGTCTACCGAGTCGATGTCCAGGTGGTTGGTGGGCTCGTCCAGGCACAGGAGCGCCTCGGGGGCCACGAGCATCTTGGCCAGGGCCAGGCGCGCCTTTTCGCCACCGGAGAGGACGCGAACCTGCTTCTCGATGGAATCGTTGTCGCTAAACAGGAAGGCGCCCAGCAGGCTGCGCTGCTGCGGCACGGTCCACTTGGGCGTGACGGTGTCGATCTCTTGCAGGACGGTATTGGACTCGGTCATGCCCTCGAGCGCGTGCTGGGCGTAATAGGCCACACCCACGTTGGTGCCCAGGTCGCGCGTGCCGGTAGTGGGCGGCTCCAGGCCGGCGAGAATCTTCATGAGCGTGGACTTGCCGGCGCCGTTGGGGCCGACGAGTGCCACGTGCTCGCCGCGGTAGAGCTTGAGGTCGATGTCGCTGTAGATGTGCTTGTTGCCGTAGGACTTGGACACGCCCTCCAGGCCGACGACCATGTCGCCGGAGCGCGGCGGGTCAGGGAACTTAAAGTCGATGTGCTTGTGGCCCTCGGGCAGGATGACAAGTTCCTTTTTAATCTGCTCGATCTTACGGATGCGCTCCTGCGCTTGGGCGGCCTTGGTGGGCTTATAGCGGAATTTGTCAACGAAGACCTGCATGTGGGCGATGTCGCGCTCCTGGGCGGCTCGCTTGGCGCGCATCTGTTCCAGGTTGTCCTCGCGCTGCTTGAGGTAGCTGCTGTAGTTGCCGGTGTAGGTGGTCACGCGACGGTTTTCGAGAGCGGCGACGTGGTCGACGCAGGCGTCCATGAAGGCGCGGTCGTGGCTGACGATGAGGACGGCGCCGTCGTAGCTGGCGATAAAGCCGCGCAGCCACTGGACACTCTCGAGATCCAGGTGGTTGGTGGGCTCGTCCAGGAGCAGCAGGTCGGGGTGGCGCAGGAAAAGCTTGGCGAGCGCGATGCGCATCTGCCAGCCGCCGGAAAACTCGGAGCAGGGACGCTCAAAGTCGGTGACCTTAAAGCCCAGACCGGACAGGATTTTGCGGGCGTTGCTTTCGAGCTCGTAGCCGCCTAGGTGCTCAAAGCGGTCCTGGACCTGGCCGTATTCGTTCAGGAGTGCGTCGACGTCCTTGCCCTGCTCGGAGAGCTCGGTGATTTGTGCCTGAAGCTCGTTGGCGCGCTCGCCCATGCGGCGGATTTCCTTAGCGGCCGCCATGACCTCGGCGAGGATGGTGGTGTCCTTATGCTCCAGGTTGGTTTCCTGCTCTAGGTAGCCCACCTGGCAGTCCTTGGCGTACTGGACCTGGCCGGCGTCGGGGCTGTCGATGCCCATGATGATCTTGAGCATGGTGGTTTTACCGGCGCCGTTGGGACCCACGAGGGCGAAACGCTCGCCGGGGTTGATCTGGAAGGACGCGCCGCTAAAGAGGACGCGTGCGCCGAAGCTTTTTTCGATCTTGTCGACCAGAAGGATCATGGTGCCGCCTTTGACCTTGTGTGCCTATATGAAAAAAGGCCCCAACTTGCGTTGGAGCCTCATTCAATGCTCGGGTGGAGACGAGGGGGATCGAACCCCTGACCTCTTGACTGCCAGTCAAGCGCTCTCCCAGCTGAGCTACGCCCCCGTGCGAAGAAGTACTATACGGGAACTCGGACGGCGATGCAAGGACAATTTTGGAAAAACTTTCGCCGGCGCATCCCGCGCGGTAGCCCCAAGGCGTCCAGAAGCGGGCAACCTGGCCGCTTGCTGGCAGATATTGTTGCCTTTAAAAGCAAACAGGCCAGACAAATTGCCTGGCCTGTTGAAAAACCTGGTGGGCCCTCCGGGATTCGAACCCAGAACCCAGGGATTATGAGTCCCCTGCGCTAACCGTTGCGCCAAGAGCCCTTGTAAGTGATGAACTCGCACAGCCTTAGTAAAGACAATCTTGACAGTTCGCCACGTCGAAGAATACTACCATGCGATCGATGCTCATTCAACGCACGATCTTTCTCGTGGTCTTCGAGCGAAGTAGTATTTGACTGATATGAAAAAAGGCCCCAACTTGCGTTGGAGCCTCATTCAATGCTCGGGTGGAGACGAGGGGGATCGAACCCCTGACCTCTTGACTGCCAGTCAAGCGCTCTCCCAGCTGAGCTACGCCCCCGTGCGAAGAAGTACTATACGGGAACTCGCACGGCGATGCAAGGACAATTTTGGAAAAACTTTCGCGGGTGCCGCTCTGAACGGCTTGCCTAGGTCCGGTCGTGACCCTTCCCGTCCTGCCTACGTCAAAACTATGCCGGTTTACTACGATGAATCCGGGCTGTGCGACCACACTTGACTTTTAGCGAAATTGCCAAGCGTTCTACCTGCTGTTTTGTAAGCGGCAAATTTGGCGTGCTCGGTGGTCATCGATTCATCGTAGTAAACCGGCATAGTTTTGAAGTGACAGAACAGACAGATGCCCTCGCGAGGCCCAAATTGACGCGTACGGATTTGCTACATGCCTATTTCGAGCCAGTTGGAAAGCACGTTGGCGCGTAGTCTAGTTTCTGCGCGCCGCATCGCCTTAGTTTTTGGCTTGTAGTTCAGCCCCAAGCGATCGCACACACTGTGAATGATGGTATCAAGTTGATTGTGATCATTGAGCATGTCATGGGTTACTAGAATTACGTCGTATCCCATGCTTTGCAAGGCGGTCATTCGAGTGGCATCGTGGTCGAGCACTGCGCCCGAGCCGTGAACCACCTCTCCCTGAATTTCGATGATAACGGCCTTCATCGTTATTGGGTTTACTATCACGATGTCGCCGTAGCACTCTTTCTGACCTGCTATCTGTCGGGCCGAAACTGATAGCGGCGTTAGATCATTGACGTAAATGTTATTGAATCCTGCTCCACCCTGTCGCCTTGGTTGACTGAGCAACATGATCCCGGCCACCTCAAGCGGAGACGCAGCGACACCAATTACTTGCTGGGCGGCCTCGTAGAATTGCCTCCCCCACATTTCACTCTTTACCCTAGCTGCGAATCTCTGCAATTCTTCAATCTCAATGAGGGGTTTTCTCATCCAGAGCGATGTTCCCTTCCCTCTCTCTTTATTGTTTTCTTCCCCTCCCTGGTGGCCCATTTCGTCGCTCTTTGGCTGTGCGGTTGCATAGACGCGCTTCCAGGGTGGCTCATCCTGGGCCTCATCAAGCTCAAATAACTTTTCGGTGCTAGGGCACGCTTCATCCGAACTTGCCAGTTCAAGGGCAAGTTCGGATGAAGCAGATGGCTTGAAAATGGAGAACCAGCCACAGAATTCGTACATTGCTAGCACCAAGTCACTATGAGATATGTTGCGCGTCATGGTGAATAGCGTATTGAGCGGATCTGAAACACTGAAGCCCATACCGGTATCGATGGATATATTGTCTGCATAAGCCTCATTCCATCGAATGGTGTGTCGCAGATCGGAATGTAAGTTACTTCGTGTTGATGCTGCCGTGATAATTGGAGCCTTGAGAACGTCGACCACGAAGGGCGACTGGGATAAGGCTCGCCAACCGTCTTCGGAGTTGGGCAGGCGTGGATAGAGGTCGCGCACCTGGGGCGGGCAGCGCCAGTAGCGGAATGCGGTGTTTGCGCAGACGATCTCGTCCATGTTGGTCTCCCCTGGGATTGGCCGCAGGCTGTGCGGGTTGCGGGTGAGGCCGATTATCTATGGGGCCATCATGCGGGTAAGTTCCGGAAGCTGACCAAACACTGACCAAAAGCTAGACGGGTTTTGCTAAATGGTAGAAGCATGTAGTAAAACCGCAGGTGTTTGCTTAGAGCTTGAGGTCCCTGTCTCCACAATTGCTTGCTAATTGAGTGAATAATTCAACTAATGAGCGTAATCATTTTGGGGAAAACGTTCGATGACGTCAGCAGGGTGGATATGCGTTAAAAGCTGGATGTAGCCAACGAGTGGTCGCGAATGGCCGTGAATTTAAAAGCGAGGACAAAAAAGTTCTTGGAAAACCGAGCGGAGCTATGTTAGTATCTCTTTTGACGAAAGGCGACGGGCGATTGGCTCAGGGGTAGAGCATATCCTTCACACGGATGGGGTCACAAGTTCGAATCTTGTATCGCCCACCATCTAAAGATCAGGTCAGAGGTTTTTCCTCTGGCCTATTTTATTTTTGAAACTGAAACCAAGAGTGATTCTAAAAATAAATTGGTGCTACCAGAATCACTATTCTTGGCAAGAGCGTACGCAAGGTTGCCAGACGAGGTCTTCGATGCTACGGTGTAACGTTTTTGCGAGCGCCAATGCCGAGGATACCGAATTCTCATAGCGTCTAGTTCATCACTCCGCCCACTGTCCTAAATAAACTCTCCCGTCTCCGGGTCTACGAAGTCCGCGAGCTTTATCTTTCCGTAGAAGCCGCTTCCCTTGTACTTTCCTGCATAGGTCTCAGAGTCGAACTTGAACGAAATGTTATAAAGCTTTCCTGTCTTTGTCTTCCTGATCAGCCCGTTTTCCAGCATGTAGCTCAGTACCCTCTTATGGCTTTCTCTGTCGTTACCGTTTAGGTAAAAGCAGCAGACACCTTGTTTCGAGCCCGCCGCGATGAGCGTTTCGGGATTCGAGTATTTGGCCTCTACGACGACGCCGTCAAGAACTGCGGTTCCGACAATGTCGTCCATGAGGGCCGTTTTGAAAGGAGAGAAGAAGAACATCCATTTGCCGCATTGGACGGGATCTATGTTGTGGATTCGTTCCTTATTGATAAACCAAATCCATGAGAACGATTTGACCCTGGCAATCGAGCGAGATTCGTTAAGAAGCGTTTCTTCGACGGACGGCGTTAATTCCTCGTTGTTGCCTGTGTTATTTGAGCTTGTCATTGCATTTATCCTAACATTCGCCCTTAATAAAGCTCCTCGCCAGCAGCCTCAAGCGCTTGTATCGCTGCACGTTTGAGCTCATTGAGACTTTCGTAGCCGCTTTCTGACAGCGGGACTATGCGCACGCTGAACGAGTCGCCGTACTTGTAGTCGGCATACACATCGCAATTGCCCCTACCGAGAAACTGTATAGCCGCCCGGTCAATCGCTTTTGCGCTTTGGCCTACGTAGTACAGATCTTTGGTTGCATTATGGACAATGAAGATGCCAGTAATTTCGCCTTGCTGTGTCAGGGCCTTTCGCTGAGACATAAACTCATCGGCGCTCGCAGCGATTTGAGGATCATCTTCTAGGAGCGATTGGCGTAGTTTAAGAAGCGCTTCTTGCTGCTTCGAGGCGATCAAGATAATTAGGAGGCCATCCAAAAACAAGAACAAGCCGAAAAATATTAAGGGGAAAGACGGCACGCGATTTACTCCAACGCTGAGTAGCCAAGCTATAAATGGGCTGCCAAGAGTAAATATAAGCCCGTTAACGCAAATGACCTTCCCTGCCTGAATTTGCCTTCTTGGAGGGGCCGAAGCGACGGTTTTAATTTGATAGTAGTTTCTCATGGTTGGTCTCCAACGATGTAGGCAATTGGGCCCAAATGGAGCTTTATAAATGGCAGCATTTGGATTGCAATTATCTTATCGCTCGATCAGATGAAGAGTAAGGTTCAACATCGGCAACGGGTTGTGAAGCTATCAAGCACAGCTAAAAAGTGCCGTCGCAGCTATAGCCGATACACCCCAATCTCTAAGAAATTGATTCAGTAGTAGGCTAAAGACTTCTGCAGTAGCTGCATTCACCCCTCCCCTGGTCTCGCTTTAACGGGCCTTAGCAGCGATATGCGGCAGCCAGGAGTGCTGTTCCAAGAAGGAAAAGCATTAAGGAAGCGGCTATCCAGTTGTTGTCGGCGGTCTTGGGGAGCGTCTCTGCGGTCGCAGTGGTGGCTCTTGGCTTGGAGGATGCGGGCAGCGAGTCTTGGTCATCGTGGTCTTGGTCGTTATGTTTGTCTTGGGCGACGTTGCCGTTAAGCTCCAGGTGGTCAGCATCGGTCCAGGCCCAGCTGGTGTCCGACACACTGAGAGCCTGACCCCGGCTGTCAATCAGGAAAAGAAGGGACGCTTTGTGGCCTTCACATGGCATCCCTTCCTTTAATTCTCGTGTGAATATGATTTAAGCATACGGCGGAGCCTGAATCCACTATGCTCCAACTAGGCTACAAATCATAATTCTGCAACGTAGAATACTTGATAAGCGATTGATAGCGCGGATGTCCCGATCGAACAGCCCGCTTGAAAAGCTTGATATATTTTTCAAATCCCTTTTGAACTGCGAATTCATTTCCGCGGAGAGCTTCATATTCGTTCTGGCGCAAGTGTGGACGCACCTGTTGATCTATATATTCTGGCCTGTCTACAACAACGGCTTTCGAATAATCAATTCCGCATTTGTTTTCGGCATCGGTAAAGAATGCGTGCCCATGGCGAATATGCGAGCGAAATGGTATGGCCCACGTATGTCCCTCGATTTCGACCAAAAAGACGATGTAAGGACGATTTTGCTTTTGTTCCATCTCTTTGAACGGCGGGTTTGGATGATCTTTGTAGAACGAGTTTGTCAAAAAGACGATTTTAGAATTCATGCAGACCCTCCGAAAAAGAAAATGCCTCCAACCCAAAGAGATTGAAGGCATCTTCTCAGTGGGCTTTCTTTTGATTCCGTTGGTCGCGCCCTACGACCAAAATCTTCTCAGTGGGCTTTCTTTTGATTCCGTTGGTCGCGCCCTACGACCAATTTCTGATTCAAGTATACCCAAGTTATAAAGGAAATGAGTGAGATTTCGAAAAATGAATGTGGCAGAATTAGGCAGCCCTTGATTCTCATTTTCATTGCAACAGCCTCAGGACTCAGCGCAACGCGTTGCGC
>CABUPE010000031.1 GCA_902493515.1 uncultured Collinsella sp. | reverse complement strand
TTGTAGGGGTCGCTCGGACGTCATTTTGGGTGGTTTTGCCTGCTACTAAAATGGTAACAGTACTCATATTTGCCCTTTTTTGCCCACAGACCTTTGAGGGTGCGGCGAAAAGGGCTTGTTTTGATTGTTTGGGGCAGGCACGAGGCGCGGAAACGATGTCTGGAGCGACGGAGCGGCCTGGAATTCATCCGTAGAGGTCTTCATTGGCTGCGCCAGGAGTGTCCCTAACTGCCGGAGGGGGTGTCTGCCGTGGCAGACACCCCCTCCGGATGTGGGAAGTTTGCGCTGCAGGTTACTTGTCGGTGCCCAACTTGTGCGGCTTGAAGGCAAGCGCATTGATGAGTGCGTCGGTGGCAGACTTGACGGCTGCCGGCTGCGGATCGTTGACGTGATCCTCGGGATGCACGGGCAGGTCCTTCTTGACTGCGTCGTGGATCAAGTTGAGGTACTCAGTCACGCCAGTGGTCGATAGGTGCGTGCCATCGCCATCGAACAGGTCGTTGCGGTTGGCACTGTATCCGTACCAATCGATAACGCGCACGTTCTTGTAGCGCGTAGCGGCGTTGGCGATGGCCTGGTTGGTAGAGCCAACCCACGGCTGCGGGCTGCGCGTGTTCACAAACACCACAATACGCTTATCTCCTGCATCGGCCATGATGGCGTCGATCTGGTCGTCGGTTACCAAGCCGTTGGTGCCCAGGGCAAAGACCACGATCTTGCCGGCAAGGTTCTGCTGGATATAGCCCTCAAATGTCGCGCGCCCCGCATCAAACTGGCGGCCCTTTTCGGCATCGATATGGCTGTGCGGGAACACGCCGTCAAAGGTGTCTACGGCACGCAGCGACACGGAGTCGCCGATCATAAGCAGATCGTAGGAGCCATCGGGGAAGCCGTCGTTGTCCTTGTCGGTGTCGTCGGCCGCCTGCTGGTCGGTGGGCGCGGTGTTCTTGGCTTCCTTGTTCAGAACTTCGGCGCCCTCGCCGCTCAGCGCAGACGTCTCGGGCACAAAGATCAGGCCGCCCAGTGCAACGACCAACACGACAGCGCAGGCTGCGCAGGCAGGGACGTGCGCGCGCACCCAGTTGGCGGGCGTGGTGGTGCCATCGCGGAATTCGGCGACGGTGCGCCCAAAGGCGCCCTTCCTAAACGGAGTCTCGATAAAGCGATAGCAGCACTCTGCCACGGCGACCACCACAAGTACCTGCAAGATATACTGCCACCAGGGCGTGTCGTTGATGTTGGCGACCGGGTTCATGAGCAGCAGCAGCGGATAGTGCCACAGGTAGATGCTGTACGAGCGCTTGCCAACCCACACGAGCGGCTCGGCGGACAGCGCGCGGGCAACCATTCCCTGGGGCTGCACGCATGCCGCAATAACCATGAGCGTGAGGATGGAACATAACAGCGTGCCGCCGCGATACTGGAACGCGGTGTAGCCGTTGGTGAGCGCGACCATGGCGGCAAGGCCAACCAGACCCACGACGCCCAACACATCGATGGATGCGGGCGAGGACCAAAAGCGCACGAGGGCGCTCGGCTGTGCCGGAGCGGTCTCGGCTGCTTCGCCGGCCTTCTCGCCAGACTTGCCCTCGGCGTTCTTGCCGTGCTTGGCGGCGCCAGCCAGGCGATTGAGCCCCAAACGATGTGCGAGACGCACTGGCGCCAGGTCGCGATCGGGGATAAAGGCCATCCAGGCACCCAGCAGTAGCGAGAACACGCGGGTGTCGGTGCCGTAGTACACGCGGCTGGGGTCGGCGGCAGGGTTGTAAAGCACCATCATTGCGAGGGCAGATGCCGCGGCAAGGCCCAGAACCACGCGGCGCGTGTTGGGCTTGCTCGCATGCATGGATACCATGGCAAACAGCAGTGGCGGCCAAATCAGGTAGAACTGTTCCTCGATGGCAAGCGACCAAAAGTGCGTGAGCGGCGAGGGGTCGCCCAGAGCATTGAAGTACGAGACGTTTTGGGCAATCTGCCACCAGTTGTTGAAGAACAGCAGCGACGGCAGGATGTCGGGGCGCATCTTGGTGAGCATCACGTGGTTAAAGATGGTGCACAGCGCGCAGGTCACGAATACTACCGTTACCACAGCAGGGACCAGGCGACGGATGCGGCGAATCCAGAAGCTCTTAAGGTCGATGCGGCCGGTCTTAGCGACTTCGTTGAGCAGCAAGCGCGTGATCAGATAGCCCGAAAGCACAAAGAAGATCGTGACGCCGAGCAGGCCGCCCTGAGCCCACGTGAGGTTGAGGTGATAGAGCACCACCGCGACGACGGCGAGCGTACGCAGACCGTCGAGCGCAGGAATGTAGCGAGATTTGGGGCGAGCGGTCGCCTGCTGGTCGGTAACGGACGAGCGTGTGGCGCCGGTGTTGGTCTTGGCTGCATGGGCGTCCTTGTTGGTGGGCGTTCGATGCGGGCTCGGGCTGCGTCGCGACTCGCCGGTGCGGCGCTCGGCGTGCGGGCGTTCGTGCGGCGCCTGGTTATCGGGCACGCGGCGCGGGCCGCGTGGGCTCGATTGTGGGAATTGTTCCATAAAACATCATCCAATGACGAGAATAATCAGCACATATTCATTGTAGCTGCCTGCTCCTGTGAATGCTTGCTGCTGGCGCAACCTCAAGGGCGCGTTCACATCAAAGTGAACTAAAGTTATAGGGGTGCGAGGGCGCACGATCGACGGCCGACGGTGGGCATAAGGCCCGCAGACGAGGAGGTTTCCATGGCAGATCGCGGCATCGTTGCGGTGTTCGGCAGCATGAACATGGACCTTTCGGTGGCGTGCGAGCGCATGCCGCGCGCGGGCGAGACCGTCGGCGGCAGCGGTTTTATCACCAACGCCGGTGGTAAGGGCGCCAACCAGGCCGTCGCCGCTGCGCGCATGGGCGCGCGCACGTGCATGATCGGCGCTGTTGGGCGCGATACCTTTGGCGATGCGCTTGTGGCAGGGCTCCAGGATGCCGGCGTGGGCGTTGAGTTCGTGGCGCTTCGCGATGACGTGGAGACCGGTACCGCGACCATCATTCGCTGCGAGGGCGACAACCGCATCGTACTGTCACCGGGCGCCAACCATGCGCTTGCGGGCGCGGACGTTGCCTGCGCGCTGAGGCGTCTGGTGGCCCATGAGCTCGACGGCGACGCCAGCGAGATTGCCCCGGCTGCCGGAAGCGTCTTTATCGCCCAGAGCGAATGTGACCTTGTAGCGACGGCCGAGGCGCTTGTTTGCGCTCACGAGCTCGGGTTCTATACAGTCTTTAATCCGGCGCCTGCCTGCGATGTGCCTGCGGAGGCCTGGTCCGCGGTCGACCTGGTCTGTCCCAACGAGACCGAGTGCCAGGTGCTGACGGGCATTCTGCCCACGGATGATGCGAGTTGCGTCGCCGCGCTCAATGCGCTGCTCGACAAGGGCGCCGGAGCTGCGGTCATCACGTTGGGCGGCGCCGGGTCGGTTACGCTCGGCGATGACGGCGAGCTGCTGCGCATGCCGGCACTTTCGAGTACGGTAGTCGATACCACGGCCGCCGGCGATACGTTTATCGGCGCGTTGGCGGCGGCTCGCCTAGAGGGCTTGCCGCTCTTTGAGTGCATGGCTGCGGGTGCTCGCGCCTCGGCAGTGACGGTGTCGCGCCTGGGCGCTCAGCAATCGATTCCCACGCGCGCCGAAGTTGAACATTGGTTTGGTTAAACGATAAAGACGGAGAAGCGGAGTAGAACAATGGCAATCAAGAAGCTGATCCTTGATCTGGATATGGGTGTGGACGATGCGATGGCGCTGGCCTATGCCATCGCGAGCCCCGAGGTGGAGCTCGTGGGCATCACCACGTGCTTTGGCAACGTGCGCGTCGAGCAATCGGCGCACAACTGCCTGGCGGTGCTCGATCTGCTGGGTCGCCCCGAGGTGCCGGTGTACCTGGGCGCCGACCGTCCTCTGCAGGCGACTGAGCCCTATACGCCGCCGGCGTCCACCGCGCTCATTCACGGCAAGAACGGCATCGGCGGCGCGAGCGTGCCCGCGTCGCCCTACGAGCCGGTGGGGGCGACCTCGGCCGACGGCAACGCTGCGGTCGATTATCTGATCGATGCCGCGCGCACCTATGGTCCCGATCTGGTCTACGTAGCGACTGGCCCGCTCTCCAACCTGGCGCTCGCCCTGGAGCGCGATGCGGTGACGATGATGTCCATTGGCCGCGTGGTCGTGATGGGCGGCGCTCTTACCGTGCCCGGCAACGTGAGCGCGGGCGCCGAGGCCAATATGGCGAGCGACCCCGAGGCAGCCGACGCGGTGCTGCGCTCGGGCCGTAAGCTCACCATGGTGGGTCTGGACGTGACGCATCGCGTGGTGCTCACACGCCGCGACATTGCCGGCTGGACGGGCTCGGGCACCATGGCCGGTTGCGCGTTTGCGAGCATGGTCGAGCACTACATTGGCTCGTACGAGATGAACGCACCCTACCTGGGTGGCTGTGCGCTGCACGATCCGCTGGCTGTTGCCGTGGCGATCGACCCCACGCTCGTAGGTGCGCTCGGCTGCAACCTGCGTGTTGATCTGCTGGGCGAGTACCGCGGTCGCACCATCTGCGATGAGCGCCGCCTGTCCGATCCGGACAAGAGCGCGCTGGTGGCGCTGACCGTGGATGCTCCGCGCTTCCTGTCCGAGTTCAAGACGCGTATGGCCCGTGTCCTTGGCTAAGTTGTCTTTTTGGGACGGGGCTTTTTTGACTGTTATGATTGGTGCGACCATTCGAACCAGCTAAAAGAGCCCGTCCCAAATTGACTACCGAGAGGATTTGCCATGGAGCGCATTGCGAGCTTTTCCGTTGACCATCTGTTGCTTGAGCCCGGCGTGTATGTGAGCCGCATCGACCGCGATCCGGCGACCGGGGCCGCCGTCACCACCTTTGACCTGCGCCTGACCACGCCCAACAAGGAGCCGGTCATGAACACGGCCGAGTGCCACACCATCGAGCACCTGGGCGCGACGTTCCTTCGCAATCATGCCGAGTGGTCGAGCCGCATTGTCTACTTTGGCCCCATGGGCTGCCGCACGGGCTTTTACCTGGTTGTCTTTGGCGAGCTGACGAGCGAGAAGATCTTGCCGCTCGTCCGCGAGCTGTTTGAGTTTGTCGCCGACTTTGAGGGCGATGTCCCCGGTGCCGCTCCCGAGGAGTGCGGTAACTACCTGGACCAGAACCTTCCTATGGCTAACTGGCTCGCACGCCGTTACCTCAACCGCGACCTGGCCGATATCGACGAGAAGCACCTGCACTATCAGCAGGCGTAAGGGCTTTATCGCCCAAAACGAGCGCATTGGGCGCCTTCGCTTATGCGGGGGCGCCTTTTTGTTGATTGGTCGGGACGAGCGTTCAAAATCGCTCATGTTTGTTCTAGAATGTTCGTATAGTCACATTTACGAACAGGAGTGAACATGCATATCTACTCTGTCAACGATCCCGAGTTCAAATCCTATGGCAACGTTTGGGATGACGTCCCGTCCGAGCTCACGTCGCCCGTGCTCGAGGCACTCTCTGCCGCGCCCATTCCCGAGGGCAGCAAGTACGTTGCAAGCGCGCCGGAGCTCGAGGGCGTCAAGGATGCCGATAAACTGGGCTTTCTCATGTTTGGCGGCCGTCCCTTCCAGCTCGGCTGGTGCAACGGCCACAACACGCGTCTCAACTGCCTGGAGTACCACCGCGCCAGCGAGTTTAACCTGGGCGCCCGCGATTTTATTCTGCTCGTGGCGCATCGCTGGGAGATCGAGGACGGCAAGCTCGACACCGCGTGCGTCAAGGCGTTCCGCGTGCCGGCGGGTACGGTTGTTGAGGTCTTCAACACCACGCTCCACTATACGCCCTGCATGGTCGACGAAGGCGGCTTCCAGGTGATGGTGGCGCTGCCGGCGGGCACCAACGGCCCGCGCCCCGAGGCCGCAGCCGACATGCCTGCCACCGGTGACAGCTACTGCTACTGGAAGGCCGACAAGTGGGTCCTCTGCCACGCCGACAGCCCCAAGGCTGCCGAGGGCGGCTACGTAGGTCTCATCGGCAAAAACCTCGATATCGCCTGCGACTAGAATCTTCTGTCTCGATCTGTAACATCTAGCGGGCTAAATCGTCTCTACCTGTTACAGATCGAGACAAACCGGGCCCAAGCCGCCACAAAGGTGCCTGTCCCCTTTGTGGTGGCTGCCTAGAGTTGGCTGCGCAGATAGTCAGCCATATATGGAACGGCGAAACGCACGTAACCGCGGCGCGCCTGTTCGATTACGCCGGCGTCGATGAGGCGCCGGCGATACTTTTGCGCATAGTCGGGTGTGACTGACATACGTTTCGCTACATCGGAAATGCGCGAAACGGCGTCTTCGTCATCAGTCATTGCGTCGAGAAACGCGACGTCTTGGTCCGATAGCGCGGCGAGCGTCGTTTCACAAACATCGTTTTCGAAATCGGCTTTTGACGCTTCGATAGCTCCGTCGACTTGCTCTGGCGTTACGTGTTCTCCTGTCTTGCAGCGATTGCCGATGTTATAGCCGATGAGCTGCAGCATATAGGGCGAGCCTTGGGTTGCGCGAGCGGCACGGAGGCGAAGATCGCCTGGAATATCAAGGTCGAGCTCTTCGAAAGCCCGCTGATAATAGGCATCGACATCTCCGACTGAAAGCGGTTCGAGCGTGACCTTGCGAGCGCGGTTGAGAAATGTCAGCACGCGGTCATTGAGCGTTGCACAGACGGCTCCCGGGAGACCTGCCATAACAAGCGCGACGTTGAGTCCCTCACCGACCAGCTCTTGATAGGCGGTGACGAGCTGTCTAATCTCAGGTGAATTAGCTTGGAGCTCATCGATAAGGATGAGGATGCCGTGCCCCTGCTCGGTCAGCTTGCGCGCCAGCTGCGTGAGTTTGAACTGGAAACTCTTGGTCTCCTGCACATCGCGTGTGAACTCGAGACCGGCTGAGAAGCCGAAGACGCTCAAGCTACCGCCAGAAAGTTTGGGGAGATGACGCTTGCTGACATAAGGCTCGCCTGCTTCTTGGATTTTTTCAACAATGCGCTCAAGCATATCTTCGGAGGCTACGGTGGGTGTGGCGACAACAAAACCGAGCTTGCGTGCGCGGTCGGCAAGTTCCCACAGAAGAACCGTCTTGCCGCTGCCTCGCTGGCCGAGCATGAGCATGGCTCGGTCTCGATTGCCCGGCTCCTGCTCAAGACCGGAGATGAATGTCGAAATCACGTTCCCGCGACCCACCAGATAGGACGGGCGATTTCCAAATGAGGGGGAGAAGATGGTTTCAGTCATAAGTCTCCTTTCCTTTTTTTCCTATTTTTTCCTTTCTTTCCTATTCAGTCAAATGAATTGCTGAGCGAAGGCGGTTACGTAGGCCTCGTCGGCAAAACCTCGACATCGCCTGCGACTAGAATCTTCTGTCTCGATCTGTAACATCTAGCGGGCTAAATCGTCTCTACCTGTTACAGATTTAGACAAACTGCAGGGGCTGCCCGAAAGATCTCGATCTGTAACACCGGGCCCGGTTTTGACGGCCTAGCCGTTACAGATCGAGACAAACCGCCCCCAACCACCACAAAGGTGCCTGTCCCCTTTGTGGTGGATTGGGCGGGCGGGTATCAAAAAGTGTCAGACGGGGCGGCTGCTGGGCCGCCGTGTGCGAAAAGAAGTATCGGCCCGTGCCGTTGCCGTTGAGCGACGCGTTGTTTGCAGGGATACTGAGCCTATGACAACAGCGTGCGAAGGGATTGATACATGGCTTTCCGTAATGACTTCCTGTGGGGCGGCGCAACGGCTGCCAACCAGTGCGAGGGCGCCTACGACGTGGACGGCCGCGGCCTGGCCAACGTGGACGTGGCTCCGCACGGCTCCGAGCGCTATGCGGTGGTCTCTGGCCAGCGCAAGATGCTCGACTTCGAGGACGGCTATTACTATCCCGCGCAGACTGGCATCGATTTCTATCACCACTACAAGGAAGATATTGCTCTCTTTGCCGAGATGGGCTTTAAGGCCTTCCGTATGAGCCTGGCGTGGACCCGCATCTTCCCCAACGGTGACGAGACCGAGCCCAACGAGGCTGGCCTGGCCTTCTACGAGGACGTGTTCCGTGAGTGTCAGGCGCACGGCATCGAGCCGCTCGTGACCATCACGCACTTCGACTGCCCGATTCACCTCATCAAGGAGTACGGCGGCTGGCGCAATCGCAAGCTCATCGACTTCTACAAGAACCTCGCGACTACGATCTTCACCCGCTACAAGGGTCTGGTGAAGTACTGGCTTACATTTAACGAGATCAATATGATCCTGCACCTGCCGTTTATGGGTGCCGGTCTGGTCTTTGAGGAGGGCGAGAACAAGGAGGCCGTCGAGTACCTTGCCGCTCACAACGAGCTTGTCGCCAGCGCTTGGGCAACCAAGATCGCCCACGAGATCGACCCCGAGATCAAGATCGGCTGCATGCTCGCCGCAGGTAGCTACTACCCCTACAGCTGCCGTCCGGGCGATGTGCGCCAGGCACAGCTCGACAACCAGGACAATTACTTCTTCGTCGACGTCCAGAGTCGCGGCTACTACCCGACCTATGCCGTCAAGAAGCTCGAGCGTCTAGGCATCGATGTGGGCATGACCGACGAGGATCGCGAGATCCTGGCCACTAACACCGTCGACTTCATCAGCTTTAGCTATTACAGCACCCGTTGCTCCGCCGGTGCCGATAACCCCGATGTCGAGCGCACCCAGGGTAACGCCTTCGCCGGCGCCAAGAACCCCTACCTGCAGGAGAGCCAGTGGGGCTGGGCCATCGATCCGCTGGGCTTCCGTATTACGCTCAACGACCTGTACGACCGTTATCAGAAGCCGCTGTTTGTGGTTGAGAACGGTCTGGGCGCCAAGGATGTTGTCGAGGAGGATGGTTCCATCAACGACGACTACCGTATCGACTACCTGCGCCAGCATATCGCCGCGATGCGCGATGCGGTGACCGAGGACGGCGTTGACCTGCTGGGCTACACCACCTGGGGCCCGATCGACCTGGTATCCGCCGGTACGGGCGAGATGTCCAAGCGCTACGGCTTTATCTATGTGGACCGCGATGATGCGGGCAACGGCACCCTCAAGCGCTCCAAAAAGAAGAGCTTCGACTGGTACAAGAAGGTTATCGCCACCAACGGCGAAGATTTGGCCTAGGCTTTCCCGATAACCGTAGCCTCCTGACCAAGGCGCCCGGCGAGCAGTTAATGCTTGCCGGGCGCCTTGCCGTCTGCGGATTTTGGGACATGCGGCCCGCTTTTTCGACCCATCTGTCGGTACACTAAAAGCACTATGGGTACCCGCGAGCGACATATCGGCAACGCGGCCGCCCGATCCGCACCCGTGGCGGATCCCAGGGGCGGCAGGCTCTTCGCCATGCCGCGATTCCTTGTTGGCATAACACATCAGGTGTACCGCCACCGCGTCTTTGCTATCGCCGGTGTCATCACCGCGATGTTCCTCATGCTTTTGGCAGTCTTGCCGGCGCTGTTCGCCTTCGACCCCAAACTTTCTAACGCCGTGCCCGCCTATAGCGAGGTGTCCGAAGAGGTCGTGGATGCGCTCGTCCATTCGAGCTCTCTGCCGTTGCTTGTTGCCGCAATTGCATTTTCGATCTGGGGCGTATCGGTCTATCTGCGCTGTTTGGACTATGTGCTGCGCCGCCGCCTTGTTGCCGTCGCCACCATCTGCGCCCTTTGGATGATCGAAGTCATTCTCAAGTACAAGTCGTTCACGCCGTTCTATGCCACCGTGCTGTGGTACCTGTACTACGTGCCCATGACGCTCATTCCGCTGCTCTACCAGTTGTGTGGTTTGCGCCTTGCGGGCCTGGAGCAACACCGCCTGGGTCGCCGCTACTGCGCTGCGCTGTGGATTGTGGCTATCCTGCTTATCGGATTTGTTCTCACCAACGATTTTCACCAGCAGGTCTTCCACTTTGACCGTACAAGCGACACCTGGAGTAACGATTACACGTACGGCTGGGGTTATTTCGCCGTCCTCGTGTGGACGGCCTTTAACTTTGTGGCCTTTTTTATCCTGGTGGGCCGGTCCTCGTCCTTTCGCATCCAACGTTTCTCGGGCACGGCGGCGCTCGTGCTGCTGGGCGGCGCGTTCTTTGCCATCTCCTATGCGTTGCGCGTGCCCTGGGCATGGAGGCTCAACTTTTCGCTCGTCTATTGCGTCTTGTGCGTGGTGGCGATGGAAATCTGTCTCGATTGCGGTGTCATTCCGTCGTATCACGACATCGCCGGCATCTTCGACACCTTGCCGCTTGACCTCAAAGTTCTAACACGCGACCTGCAGGAGGTCTATGCCACGCCGGTGTCAAAGCCAACGCCGGTAGGCGTGCGCGAGGAGTTGCGGACCCAGGAACATGGCCGCGCCCATGCCTTTGCCGTGGCGTCCGATCCCGATGTGATGTACCGTGCCTTTCCACTGCTGGGCGGATCGGCCCTGCTTGCCCAAGACGTGTCGGAGCTCAACGAGCTTAACCGTGAACTGGCGCATCGTCGCATGGAGCTGCAGCGTCAAAACGAGCTGCTCGCCGCCGACTACGACCTTAAGACGTACCTGGCAGATCAAGAGGCCGAGACCTTGCTGGTCCAAGACGTGGACCAGGCGCTTGCCCGCGCGCTCAAAGGGATGTACGACCTGCTGAGCTCGCTGCCGCCGTTGACCGACGAAACGTCTTCACACGAGCGTTACCGTATGTTGCAGCGCGCCAAGATGCTTGTCGCCTATTGCAAGCGCAAGGGATCGCTCACGTTGGCGCAGCACGGGGAGAGCGGTTTTGATCGCGACCGCATTCAGCTCATCGCCAACGAGCTCGTAAGCGACCTGCGCACCATCGATATCGATTGCGCCTCGATTATCGCCATACGGCTCCCGTTGCACGCCAGTACGGTAAGCGCCCTGTACGACTGCGTGTATGACTTTGCGTTTTTTGCCTACACCACCGACCATCCGGCGCTTATGTATCACTTGGGCGACCATGACCGATGCAGTGTCGAGCTGCGCGCCACGCTTTTTTCCAACGATGATGCAGATCTTTCGCAGACGCCCGCTGCGCAAGAGCTCGAAAGCGCTCTGCAAGGGCGCAACGTGGCATACCGCCTTGAGGGCGAGCCCGGCCAGCTGCGCATGATCGTCTTGATGCCGAGGGCGGGTGAGTGACGATGCAGATTTCGCTCATTCTTCCCCAAATCGTTGCGCTCGATGTTGTCTTTGCCCTGGCTGCGTGTCTGCAGACGATCCACGTCCCGCTCATCGCATCGCGCCGCTCGTCCTATAACCGTAAGGTGATTTGCGCCTACGAGGCGAGCCTCGTGGTTCACCTGGTGGTTTCGGCGCTCATCTTGTTCGCGTCGTCTGGCTCATATCTGGTGGCGCCGCTTGACGTTTGCGCCAGGGCAATGGGCGGAGCGCTGTGGCTCAATGCCGTGATCTTTGCCTACGGCGTGGTGCTTATGGTGCGCTATCGTCGCCCCGTCATGCTGGCCGAGCTGTCGCTTGTTGTCGCCGTTACACCACCGGTGGTTTTTGCCATGGGCTCGGCGTGGACCGTTGTCCTTATCGCAGAGGGAGCGTTCTTCCTGTTCCGTTCCATCGCGGCGCTCTTGATGGACGTCCGTAACCGCCAGGAGGATATCACCATGTTCTCGACGATCGAGACCATCAACGTGATTCCCGTGGGCATCCTGTATCTAGACCCGAGGGGCCGTCCGCTGCTCATGAACCGCTGCATGCGCAGAAACCTGGTGGAACTTCATATGCCCACCGACCTAGGCGATATGAGCGGCACATGGAACGACCTGCGCAAACTCAGCATGCAAATGCCCGAAAGCAGCCAGAACCGTGTGCGGATTAATCTGGACCGCTTTGGTGAGGCGCGGGCGGTGGTCGAGGTTTCTCCCGCCGAGATTCGCTTGTTTGTGCACGATGACGTTATGGTTTCGGGCCGCCTCTTTGAGCGTATTATCGGCCTGGATGTAACAGAGTATGCGCATGCTCATGATCGCCTGGCGCAAGCCAACCACCTGCTTGAGCTTGCGGGCCAAGAGCTCCAAGCCCAGATCGAAGAAGTCAAAAAAGTTGCTGACAATGCGGCCTATCTGCGTATGCGCGCTCGCGTGCACGACGTGATCGGGCAGCGCCTGTCCATCCTCCATCGTTATCTGGAGGAGGGGCGCCTGGATGACGAGTCACTCGAGCAGATCGACCCGCTGCTGCGCTCAATCGCTGCCGATCTGCGCAGTGGGGGCGACACCGAACCGACAGAGCAACTGGGCGATATCGTCCATGCCTTTGGCCTGGTGAGCGTGCAGATCGATGTGGAGGGCGAGCTGCCTGAGGACGCGCGTGTCGCCGCAGCCTTTCTGCAGATTATCCGCGAAGCCTCGACCAATGCCACCAAGCATGCACAGGCCCATCGGGTCCATGTGCGCCTGTGGCGGGAGACGTCGGAAGGCAGCGATGTTGCGCGGATGACCGTTTCTAACGACGGCGCGCCTGCACCCGTATCGTATCGCGAGGGAACGGGTATTCCAGGTATGAGGCATGTCGCGCAAGATCTGGGCGGCTGCCTGGAAATCCATGCCGCCCCGCCCTTTACGCTTGCGGTGTCCATCCCGCTCAACGCCAGCGCCACAGCTCAAAGGAGAAACTCATGATTCGCGTCCTTATCGTCGAAGACCAGGCTATCTTGCGCGAGAGCCTGGCGCGCTCCGTTGGCGACCAGCCCGATATGACCGTTGTTTCCGCCATTGCCGATGCTTCCGAGGCCTTGGGTGTCGCGCTCAAGGAGCGCCCGGACATGATACTGATGGACGTGTGCACCGAACACGATTCAAACGGCATCGTGGCGGCGGCGCGCATCAAAGAACAACTGCCCGAGTGCCGCGTCATTATCATGACGGGTATGCCCGAGATCACCTTTGTCGATCAGGCTCGCGAGGCGGGCGTCGATAGCTTTGTGTACAAGAACGTCGGTATCGGCGAGCTGTTCGCCGTGATGCGCTCTACGCTGGCGGGCTATTGCACGTTTCCCAAGCCGCCCGAGAGCATTTTTTCGGGCACGGCGGCACTCGACGATGTCGAGTTGTCGATCTTGCGCCTTGCTTGCGAGGGTAAGAGCCGCCGCGAGATTGCGGCCGAGCTGTTTATGAGCGAGGGCACCATCAAACGCCGCATCTCGGAGATTCTCAATAAGACCGGCTACGACAACATCATGCGCCTAGCCGTGCACGCAGTAACGGAGGGCAGCATCGTTCCCAACATGGAGCGCTAACGCTCGTTATGCATCGGCATAAAAGCGGCGGGGCCGCAGGATCATTTCCTGCGGCCCCGCCTGGCATGTGCGCGGATATGTCCGCCAATCCGCGGCTATCGGTGTCTGTCGCTACGCGATGGTTGCGCTGTAGGAGGCGACGTCCTCGTAGGAATCGGTCAGGTAGGCGTCGATGCCGATGGTCGTGTTGACCAGGTCGTCAAGGCTGTCAAGCTCGCCGCTCGAGAACGTGAATTCCTCGGTGGCGCTGGTGCCGGGCATCAGGTTAGCCGAGAACCAGGGTTCCTTCATAGTGCCGTTGACGTTGGTCTTGCCGGAAGGAGCGTAGAAGGTCAGGTCCTTGTCGCTCTTGTTGGTGATGTTGACGACAAAGCCGATGTCGCCCCAGTCGTCCTTGAATTTCTCGGTGATGGTGATGGTGCACAGATCGTCATCGGCGACGGTGACGGCGGGGGAGATTTCGACACTCTGGACGTCGTCGTCTTCGACGGCCTCATCGACCTCTTCTTCCTTCTCGGCCGCCTCGCGATCCTTCTTCACCGTGCCGGACAGATCCTTGTCGGACTTGGTGAAGATAAGCTTGTCGCCTTCCACCTCAAGGACGAGCTTGTCGTCCTTGAGCTTCAGGTCGTGCGACTCATCTTCGGCGGTGATCGTTACGGTGGTGGCGTCCTTTGCCTCCCATTTAAGGTCGACGACTTCAAGGAACAGGTCGAGGGCGCCTGTGCCGTCCTCGTCGAGGATCAGGACGCAGTTGAGGCCCCACTCCTTGAGCATATCCATGTACTCATCGGTGAGCTCTTCGCCATCCAAGGTTCCACCCGAGTACTGCCAGCTGCCGACGAAGTTGGCCTTGGGGTCTTTGCCGCCGCCGCTGCAGCCCGTCAGGGCAAAGGCGAGCGCCAGGACGCATGTCAGGAATGCGAGTACGGATTTTTTGAACGTTGTCTTCATGGTGTCCTCCTTCTTGTGTGAAAACCCATAGAAGCAAATGCGGGGGTGGCGGATCCCCCGCCAATTACCAGATAGAGGGGCTAGGGCCGGGGCGTTCCGCAGTTGCTGCAGAACTTGCCGCCGTTTTCGCTGCCGCAGTTGGGGCAGAACCACTTGGCCGGTGCCGGGGCGGGTGCGGGACTACCGCGCTCGGAGCAGAACTTGCCGGTGTTGGTGGCGCCGCAGCTGCAGGTCCATGCGCCGGTCGCAGGTGCGGCGGCAGGAGCCGGTGCGGGAGTCGGAGCCGGCTGCGGGGCAGCCTGCTGCTGTGCCTGGCCGGCGGCGAACAGCTGGCTGGCGTTCATGCCGCCCATGCCACCTGCCATGCCCATGCCCATAAAGCCTGCCATCGCGCCGTTGGGGTTGGCGGCTGCCGCGCGCATTGCGTCGCTCTGGGCGCTGGCAATGTTGGCGGCTGCCATGGTGGGATCGCGCATGACCGCGGCTTTCTGCAGGTCCTTGATCATCTGCTCGTCTTCTTGCGAGGCGGCGATGGAGTTGACGCCAAAGCTCACAATCTCGACACCACGCAGGTCGCGCCAGTCGGCAGAGAGGACCTCGTTGAGCGCACGGGCGAGCTCGGTGGTGTGGCCGGGGATGGCGCTGTAGCGGATGCCCATCTCCGAGATCTTGGCAAAGGCGGGCTGCAGGGCGGTGAGCAGCTCGGACTTAAGCTGGCTGTCGATCTTGTCGCGCGTGTAGCTATCGGTCACGTTGCCGCATACGTTGGTGTAGAACAGCAGCGGGTTGGTGATGCGGTACGAATACTCGCCGTTGCAGCGCACGGAGATGTCAACGTCCAAGCCGATGTTGTTATCGACCACGCGGAAGGGCACGGGTGAGGCGGTGCCGTACTTGTTGCCGATGATCTCCTTGGTGTTGATGAAGTAGACGCGCTGGTCCTTGCCCGCGTCGCCGCCAAAGGTAAAGCGGCTGCCGATATTGGCGAAGGTCTCCTTGATGGAATCGCCCAGGTTGCCGCTAAAGACGCTCGGCTCGCTGCCGGTGTCAAAGACAAACTCACCGGGCTCCAGCGCGACTTCGATGATCTTGCCGTTTTGCACCACGAGCATGCCCTGGCCGTCGTTGACGGCGATGACCGAGCCGTTGGAGATGACGTTGTCCTCGCCGCGCGTGTTGGAGCTGCGGCCACCGGTGCGTTTGCTGCCCTTGCAGGCCAAGACGTCAGCAGGCATCGATTCGCAGTAGATAAATTCCTTCCACTGGTCGGCCATGACGCCGCCGGCAGCTCCCAATCCAGCTTTCAAGAGTCCCATGGTGATCTTCCTTTCTCGTCAAAGGCCAGGTGGTATTGGTTGGATTGCTTAGTCGTCCTTGTCGTCTTTCATGACAACGGTGGTCTCGGTGTGGCTGAAGGTGTCGTGCTTCTCGGTCAGGTCGAGCTCACCACAATACTCATCGGCACAGGTTGCTTCGTTGGCCGTCTTGAGCTGGCCTACCAGTAGCACGTCTCCGATAATCACGATGATCAGCGGCGCGATGACGTTGATGAGGATGCCCTCGATATCAAAGGTGAGGTAATCCGGATCGAAGGCGTATTCCCCCATAAAGAGAATCTGGGAGAGGATAAATCCGATCACGAAGAACAGCACCGAGGCGATGGCGAGCTTGGGCTTGGAGCAGGGGAGCTCGCCGACCAAGCGGCCGGTCTGGCCATTCATGGCAAACAGGTAGCTCTTGCCGTTCCACGAGGTGGAGAGCATCCAGACGGGGAACAGGGCGTAGTCGCTGTCTTCCCAGGTGTAGTCGAGCTGCTTGCTTTCGACCGTGGCATCGTCGTATTCGTCGACGACGGTCTCGCGCAGGGCCGAGATCGTGCTTTCTTCCATGCGGCGCTCGGCGCGCGCCTTGCAGGTCTCGCAGTCCTCGTCGTAACGGTTGGCGATGTAGCCGGGCATATATGCGACCGAGAACGGACGCAGTGCGTCGTAGTCAAACGGCTCGATGGCGTCCATGTGGCCGTCGGGCATCTTGGATGATCCGTCGACGGGCACGCGCTTAAACGAGATATTGCCCTTGCGATAGGCATCGTAGTGGTCGGTGGTCGTGACGGTGCGGTCGGATTCCTCGGTCACGGTCTCGTTGGTCGCGTCAAAGTACACTTCGCCGTCAACGCGGGCGCCGTAGAGCCAAAACGGCACGTAGACACCTTGGACCTCGTCGATGTGGTTGCCGGTGACAAAGCTCTTGGGCAGCAAGATCTTGCCCTTGTAGTGTTCCTTGAGTGCGGCCGTGACGTCATCGCGCCCGAGCTTAAACGGAATCACCAGGTCGGGCGAGAAGTCGCCAGAGAGCTGGCCGGGCGCCACGGCGGAGTTGCCGCAGTACGGGCATGTGGTGACGGCGACGGTGCCGTCGGACACGAGCTCGGCGCCGCACGACGAGCAGATGTAGCCGGCGTTTTGGGCGAGTTCCTGCACCGCGTCGTCGGCGACGGGCTTGGGCGTTGCGGCTGCTGCATCGGCTTTGGCATCTGCCTTGTCCTGGCGCTCGCGATAGAGGGCCTCGACTTCTTCGACTTCAAAACGAGAATCGCAGTAGTCGCAGACGAGCTTTTGCTCGGCACTGGCAAAGTGAAGGGGGCCGCCACACGCGGGGCATTGATAGTTGATGCTCTCAAAGGCCATGATCGGTCCTTTCGCTGCCGGAGGCTATGCGCCGATGGCGCCGCCGCAGTATTCGCAGCGCCCGCTGGCATCGGGAATGGTGGTGGCTCCGCAGAAGGGGCAGGTCACCGCGGTCTTGGGGGCTTTGGCGGCCACGACGCTGTCGCGCGTCTCCTGGCGCAGCTGCACCAGCGCATCGCGGACTTCGGTTGCCTGGCGCTTGGCCTCGCGATATTCGATGGAGCCGCGCTGATCGATGGTGGAGTCGTTCACGCGCAGGTTGATCTCGGTAAAGTACGGCGTGTTGACGTGGATGGTCAGATTAAAGTCGCAATCCAGGTCGTAGCGCGGCGGGTTGTAGCTCTCGCGCTCGCCGTCCTTGGTCTCGCGATAGATCTCGGTGCGTTGCTCGTCGATATCCATATCGCAGCCGAGTACCTGCGAGAACTCGATGATGTCGGGATTGGCGTCGCGCCAGCGGCTCTGCGAAGTGATGATCAGCAGGCCCGCGTCCTCATCGAGCATAATATTGGTGCGCCCGGCAGAAAGCGTGCGCGTGGGGTTGAACGAAGACAGGCGTTCGGCGTTGGCCTCGCGGTAGGCGAGTTGCTCACGGATATCGTCCGCGGTGCTGGAGCGATAGCCGTGAAAGTAGGGGGAGAGCTTGCCGGCGCACTCTTTGCACAGGTAGCCTTCATTGATTTTTGTCTTACCTAGAAGTCCCAGCTCGGTACCGCAAATCGCGCACTCTTTCTTCTCGAACATCTTGTCAAAGAAGCCCATGGCTGCCTCCCATCAACAGGTAGCGTGTGTCACTTTTGATGATGGGGGAGTGTGCGATTCTTCGCGATACCCAGACGGCTCAAGGAGTCTCCACAACTGGGACACATGGCCCATTTTTTGATTGGACGCCGGGGACACTCTTCGGCCACTCATTGGGGACGTACTTAAATGAGTGGTAGTTGGGGACACTCCTGGCCGAGCTAGAGATCGCGCGCGTCCCTTCTGGTCCATGCGGCTCAAAATCGCGGCGTGATGTGGACGGCTGGGGTCGAATTGGCAACATTTCGAGCCTGGCTTCGATATTGAGACTGGTTCTTTATTAAAATAGATTTCCAGACAATTGAGCGGCTGGGGGTTAATCATGAGGGGCATGGGAGACACAACCGCATATTTGCGTCGGGGCATTCGGGAGATTATATGCCTGGCGCTGTTCTTCTTCACGTTTTTGGCGTGCGAGTATCTTTTTGATGTGCGCATGGCCGAGTTCGTGTCTCCGAACGAGGTCGTTATTTATGAGAGCCTTGTCATCGGCGCGAGCGTGATTGGCTTTTTTGTGCGTCCCATTCTGTACTATCGCCGTCCCCATGTTATCGACGCAACGAGTGACGTCACGGGCGTTTTGCTGGTGGCGGCATTGCTGCTGTTGATTATGGCGGTTCAGGTTGAGGTGGTAATTGCCGGCGGTTTGGTGGCGTGCTGCGCGCTGGGCTACTGCGGATCGACTGCTCATGCAAATTTTGCGAGGCGCTTTGCGCGAACGCCCTGCTTGGCGCGCGCCGCCGCACTTTCTTACGCCATGGGCGTTCTGGTGCAGGTTCTCAACCACATGGTGATGCCTGTCGGCATTCCTCAGCAGGCTGTTCTGGTCGTCTGTGCGATCGCGCAGGTGGCGTTGCTCCACGGTGCCCGACGCGCCAAGCTGCGCGACGAGTCCGATCCCAACTTTGAACCCAGTGCTGCCGGGCTTTCGGTAGATGCTCTGGAATATGGCGCCAAGTGGCATGACGATCCCGAGGCAAAGGCGGCATTCCGTCGCGCCGTAGTTCGCCTGACCGTGGCGACGGCGTATCTTTCCAGCATATTCGCCGCTCTCAACGCGGGCTTCACGACCCTGCATGCTGTCGGAGCCGTCGATTTGGGCGATTGGCTGCGCCTGCTGCTTGTCGTGAGCTCGTTGGTCGCTGGCGCACTATTTGACCTGCACGGCCGCTCGTATATGAATATCGGCATGACGTGTGCCGCCATACTGTCCACGCTTTCGTTCTTTGTGCTCATCGTCGATGGCAATGGCGGCAACGAGCTTGCTGCCACGATCATCTTTTATCTGGGCTCGGGCTTTTTCGTGGTGTTCTTTACCACAAAATATGCCGCCGTCTCGCTCTATGCGCGCTGGTCATATTTTTGGCCGTGCATGGGTCGCGTCGTCAACAACGTGTGCTCGATGTTCGTGACGGCGCCGGCAGTGGCGATTATCTCGAGTCAAAATGTGCTGGCTGCGGTCGGTGCGGCGCTCGTGATGTTTGTGGGCATTGCGATTACGCTGCTGGGGCAGTTGGGGCAACGAGCCGATGATGCCGCGATGCGGGACGGACTGCCGCTTGCCACCGACGATCTTGGTGCAGATCTTGCGTCTGCATGCTCCGACCCCGAGCCCGTGGAGGCAGCGGAGCTCACGCCCGATGAGCGCCTTGATGCCTTCGTCGCCACCTTTGGGCTTACAGAGCGCGAGCACGATATTCTTGAGGTCTTGGTCGTTTCGGACCAGAGCGTTCAGGACATCGCCACAACGCTTTTCCTTTCGCGCTCCACGCTCTATCGCCACATTACCTCGATCAACAAAAAGACCGGCACCGCCTCGCGCGTGGCCCTTATCAACTTCTTCTGGTCCTGGACACCCAAGGACTAGGTAATCTCCCAATAAGTTGCGGTGGAATAGTCCCTAAATTAAAGTCACGGGGCTTTAAACAGGAACTATTCCACCGCAACTGCTGGGGGGATAGACTGCGGCGGCGGCAGAGGCAACGGCAGCGGCGTTGGCAGCTGTGGTAGTGGCAACGGCAGCTGGCAGGGTGTTTTCCGTCTACTTGCTACAGCAGCTCGCCGTGGCGGGCAATGTAGCGGCGCTTTGCCAGCTGGGTGAGCGCGATATAGGCGGTAACGATGCCAATGAGCAGCCCAAAAAAGCTCGTGGGCAGCGGCATGAGGCCGAGCGCATCGGCGATGGGGCTTGCCGGCAGCCAGGTGACGAGCGCCAGGCCCAGCACGGTAAGAACGCACAATGCGGGCGCGGCGTGGTCGCGCGGGCTCGGCAGATGCGGGGAGCGCAACATGTGGACCACGAGTGTCTGCGACCACATGGACTCGACAAACCAGCCGCTCTGGAAGAGCGCAGCAAAGGTCACCATACCCGCGACGTCGCCCGCGGCGGCAAGCTCGGACCAGCTTGCGTCCACGGCGGCGGGGCACACGACAAAGAAGAGCGCGGCGAAGGTCACGATGTCAAACAGCGAGCTCACGGGGCCCAGCTCGAGCATAAAGCCCTTGATGGACGCGGCGTCCCAGGCACGCGGGCGGGCAGTCCAGGCGTCATCGACGGTGTCCCACGGCAGCGCGATGCACACGATCTCGTAGACCAGCGACAGCAGCACCAGCTGCAGGGCGCTCATGGGCAAAAACGGCAAGAACAGGCTCGCGACGGTCACGGACAGCACATTGCCAAAGTTGGAGCTCACCGTGGTCTTGAGGTACTTGAGCAGGTTGCCGTAAGTGCGGCGGCCTTCGATGATGCCGCGCTCGAGCACGCCCAGGTCCTTCTGAAGCAAGATGATATCGGCGGATTCCTTGGCAATATCGACGGCCGAATCGACCGAGATGCCGCAATCGCTCGCACGCATGGCGGCGGCGTCGTTGATGCCGTCGCCCATAAAGCCCACGGTGTGGCCGAGCATCTCGCGCATGACACGTACCAGGCGCGCCTTCTGCAGCGGCGAGAGCTTGGCGAAGAGGTGGGTTTTCTCGGCGCGCTCGGCAAGTTCGGCGTCATCGAGCGCATCGATCTCGGAGCCGAGCAAGACGTTGCTCGCATCGATACCAATCTGCTCGCAGACGGTGGCGGCGACGCAGTCGTTGTCGCCGGTTAGGACCTTGACCGCCACGCCCTTGGCCTCGAGGGTGGCGACGGCGCCCGCGGCACTTGCTTTGGGCGGATCGAGGAAGGCCAAAAAGCCCATCAGCACCATGTCGCACTCGTCGGCGATGCCAAACTCGCCCACGCAGCGCGGATTGGTCTTCTGCGCCACGGCAATTACGCGTAGGCCCTCGGCGTTAAGTCCGGCGATCTGCTTGCGAATCTGGGCGAGCTTCTCGTCGGTGAGCGGCTGAGCGATGCCATCGATCTCGACAAAGGAGCAGATCTCGAGCATTTCCTCGGCAGCGCCCTTGGTAACCATCTGGGTTTTGCCTTGGGCGTCGGCGACAACTACGCTCAGGCGACGGCGCGAGAAATCGAAGGGAACCTCGTCGACCTTGGTGTAGCGGTCGCGCAGGCTCTGGCCCAGCATGGAATCGGGTGCGACGGTCGAGGGCGTCACATCGGCACGGTCGATTACGGCCAGGTCGATAAGATTTTTGAGGCCGGTCTGGAAGAAGCTGTTCAAAAACGCATGGCGCAGCACGCGCGCGTCCTCGTTGCCATCGGTGTTGAGGTAGCGCTCGAGCACGATGCGGTCTTCGGTGAGGGTGCCGGTCTTGTCGCAGCACAGGACGTCCATCGCTCCGAGGTTTTGAATCGCCGGCAGCTCCTTGACGATAACCTGGCGACGGGCGAGGTCCTTGGCGCCCTGCGACAGGCTCGTGGTCACGATGACGGGAAGCATCTGCGGCGTGATGCCCACGGCCACGCTCGTGGCGAACAGCAGCGCGTCGATGACGTTGCCCTTGGTGGCGGCGTTGATGGCAAAGACGGCCGGCGCCATAACGAGCATCAGGCGCACCAGCAGCATGGAGACGCTCGAGACGCCGCGGTCAAACGCGCTCTTTTCGCCGCGCCCGTTGAGCATCTTGGCGATGCCGCCCAGGTAGGTGTCCGAGCCGGTGGCAACGACAAGCGCCATGGCGGCGCCGTTTTGCACGGAGGTGCCGGTAAAGACGATGTTCTTGCAGGCAGAGAGTGGCAGTGCGGAGCCGTCGGCGCCCTCGACGACGGTGACGGCGGTGGTCTTCTCGACGGCCTCGCTCTCGCCGGTGAGTGCGGACTCGATCACAAACAGGTCGCGCGCGGTGATGATGCGGGCGTCTGCTGGCACCATATCGCCGGCAGAGAGACGGATTACATCGCCGGGGACGAGCTCGTCGAAGGGGATCTCGATGCGCTCGCCGTCGCGCAGGGCGGTGCAAGTGTTGGAGACCAGGTCCTTGAGGGCCTCGGCCGCATTGCCGCTGCGGGCTTCCTGGATAAACTTCATGCCGCCCGATACCAGCAGCATGGTGCCGATGACGATGACCGTGGAGGGGTCGCGCTGCGGTTCGGGCACGGCGAGCACGTCGATGTAGAGCGAGACCAGTGCGAGCGCGGCGAGGATGCCGGCGAAGGGATCGATGAACGCGTCGGCGATGCGGCGGGCGAGCGTTTTGGTCGTTGCCTCGATGGTGTTGGGGCCGACGGCGTTCAGGCGCTCAGTTGCCTGCTCGACGGTGAGGCCGTTTGCCGTGGCGTCAAGCAGTACGAGGGCGTCCTCGGCACTATGGGTGGCGGCGAATATGGTGTTCTTGGACAGGCCGGTATGAGCGGCAGGGCGCGCCGTGCGGCGGCGCTTGGAGATGGCTTCGAGTACCGTGACGGTTTTGAGCATCAGCATAGGGTCCTCCTTGTTGAGGGGAGTTAGCGTACGTGTCGTATTTGCTTCAAAAAACCTAGATGTCGCTCACGTCAAGCTCTTGAGCCCACAAAGGGTGCAGCGCGCCTTTGCGGTGGTTTTGGCGATCTGCCGGTGGCGTTTATGCGTGTGCGGAGTCCTCGCGGCGTGCCGAGGGCGACATGCAGGTTTTTCGACTAGGACTGCCTTCCATGGCACACCTCCTAAAGGCTGAGCGCAGCGCGCTTTGGGTATCTCGTACCCCTTTTTAATCCGCCCGTATTCTTGATGAGGGGGTTTGACATGTCAACCCCATTGTTCGGAAAACCATTCCCCCTGACAAAGCCTTTACAGAATGCCGTGGCCCCAAAGCGCGCCCGCATCGACGCTTCGCCTGCGCTAAACTGGAAGGCACGTACGCGATTACGAGAGGAGCCCGCATGGAGGCTTACAAGCAAGAGTTCATCAAGTTTATGGTCGAGTCCGACGTCCTTAAGTTCGGCAGCTTTACGCTCAAGAGCGGCCGTCAGTCCCCGTTCTTTATGAACGCCGGCGCTTACGTGACGGGCTATCAGCTCAAGAAGCTGGGCGAGTATTACGCCCAGGCCATCCACGATAACTTTGGCGACGACTTTGATGTGCTGTTTGGACCGGCCTACAAGGGTATTCCGCTGGCCGTCGTGACCGCAATTGCCTACCACGAGCTGTACGGCAAGGAGGTCAAGTACTGCTGCGACCGCAAGGAGGCCAAGGACCACGGTGCCGATAAGGGCAACCTGCTGGGTTATGAGCCCAAGGACGGCGACCGTGTGGTCATGGTCGAGGACGTTACCACCAGCGGCAAGTCCATCGACGAGACCTATCCCAAGGTCAAGGCTGCTGCCGATGTCGAGATCAAGGGCCTGATCGTGTCCCTCAACCGCATGGAGGTCGGCAAGGGCGGTGTGACCACCGCGCAGAAGGAGATCGAGGCCAAGTACGGTTTCCCCGTCGCGAGCATCGTCTCCATGGCTGAGGTCGTCGAGACCCTCTACAACCACGAGATCGACGGCAAGGTTGTCATCGACGACGAGCTCAAGACCGCCATCGACGCCTACTACGAGCAGTACGGAGCACGTTAGTTACGGCGTTTTACCAAACGCCGTAACTGCTCGACGCTGCGCGGGCCGCATTTGGACAATCTGACGTTCAACTTCAAGGGCGCGACCAGAAGGTCAGCGCCCTTTCGTTTCACGTCACCTTGTCTCAAATGCGACCCGCTCGCTGGCGTTGCCAAAACATCGGTGTTGCCGTAGTAGTCATTGGGGACGTTCTTGTTTGACTGGTCGTTTAAGAGCGTCCCCAATGACTAGTTAGAAATGAGCGTGGATAATCTCCCGTTTTTGGCCTGTGTGCGGGCTCAAAGTGGGAGATTATCCGCGCTCGCTTTAATTTGCTTGGGCTGCGATGCCTATCTAATCGGCTCGGCGTCTTCCCTGAGAATCGAAAGATACTCTTCATACCCGTACTGCCGGTATCTCTGTCTTGACTCGTCGAGCGGACGGAGGATACCCAATTCTTCAAATGATTTGACGAGCGAGCTCGCGGTACTCCTGCCGATATCAAGTTGGGCAGCGATGAATGCGGTGTCGACGATGGGGTGCTCTTCAAGAATGCCCAACAGCCTTTGCCCGTTTGCAGCGGTCCTTCCGAGATTTTCGGTAATGGTTGCTGTGGAACGGTTATGGAGGTCAACAAGGTTTTTTAAAGACCCTACCGAGTCCTTCGCACTCTCGAGAAGACTGTTGCAGAAAAACTCTATCCATTCCTCGTAAGTGCCTCTCTCCCTTACGGATGTGAGTTGCCGGTAGTACTCGCTTCGATTTTTCTTGAACTGGAACGATGGATAGAACAAGCAAGAATGAAGAACGCCATCATTGATGAGCATAAGTGTAATGAGAAGCCTGCCCAGGCGACCGTTTCCGTCTAGGAATGGATGGGCAGTTTCAAATTGGTAATGGACGAGCGCCGCCCGCACAATCGGATCCATTTCGACTTGAGGCTCATTGATAAAGCGTTCGAGGTCCTGGAGCGTGTTACTCAAATCTTCAATGTTTGGAGGGACAAACGATGCGGTTGCAATGGTGCAGCCTGAGGGGCCAATCCAGTTTTGTGAGGAGCGCAGCTCGCCTGGATTCTTCTCCGTTCCGCGCACTCCGTCCAGCAGGACCGCATGAACTTGCCTAAGAAGTCTCGTGCACAAGGGCATCTTTTTGAGCAGTTCTACGCCACGGTCGACAGCACGGACGTAATTCACGACGTCTGCGACATCTTTATGATGGAGCTGTGTTTGCGATGGACTAAGTAGGTCGTCAAACGTGCACTGGGTTCCCTCAATTTGCGAAGAAAGGAGTGCTTCTTTGCGCACGTACATTGTCAGATACATGTCGGCGTTGGGAACAAAGTAGAGCATGCCTTCAAGCTCTCCAAGCTTTCGTGAGCATGCGGAAAGCGTGCGATAGGTTTCCTCGGTGAGGTTTAGCTGCCTCAATGATTGCAAGGGCGTTGGAAAAAACGAATAGTAAGCCAATTTCCCCGATAGATTATTGCGGAGCGTTCCCTGGCCGTTCTCCTCGATTTGCATCGCGCCCTCCATATCTTTAGTGCCGGAAACTCGTTATTAGGCTAATCATATCAATTCTAATAACGAGTTTAAGGATTAAACAGTTATTAGAATTGATGCAAACAATCTAATGATGAGAAGTCGTTATTACTTGACCATGGAGCTCGGCTTGGTACAAGGGGGTCATCCAAAATGAACGTGGATAATCTCCCGTTTTTGGCTCGGTGACGGCCTCAAAGTCAAAGTGGGAGATTATCCACGTTCGCTAGTTAAGCGTCCAAAAATCCACACTCGCCAAACCTACCAAAAAGGGACAGGTTTATTTTGGCACGCTTCGGTCGGTGTCAGGAAGTGTTAGGGACAAGGCGGCGACAGGACTCGAGAGCGAAAAGAAGTGCCGGGTTTGGCGCGCCCGCTTCTGCCCGTCCCGTGCGCGGGCGGTACTCGGCTTATCGACCCGCGATACAAAGGAGATGCTCATCCCACGAGCACTACCGGGAAGGGCTCGCGATTCGAGTCCCCACCTTAGCATTTGAACCATTTGGCACTATAATTACCGTAGGCATGCGCACAACGTTGCGCTTAATCAAGAGGAGAAAACGTATGGGTCTGTTTGATATGTTCAAGAAGAAGGCTGAGCCCGCGGCTGCCGCTGCTCCGGCCTCCATCTCTGCTTCTGCCGGCGCCGACGTGCTGTGCTCGCCCGTCAAGGGCAAGGTCATCAAGATGGCCGACGTGCCCGATCCCGTCTTTGGTGGCGAGGTTCTGGGCAAGGGCTGTGCCGTGTGGCCCGAGGACGATCTGGTCTACGCTCCCTGCGACGGTAAGGTGACCGTCACCATGGGTCACGCCGTGGGTCTGCAGTCCGATAGCGGCATCGAGGTTCTGGTGCACGTTGGCGTCGATACCGTCAACATGAACGGCGATGGCTTCGAGGGCTTCGTCAAGGCCGACGACGTTGTGAAGGCCGGCCAGCCCATACTCAAGATCGACCGCGCCAAGATCGCCGCTGCCGGTTACAAGGACTGCGTCGTGGTGGCCGTGTCCAACACCGCCGAGTTTGCCGACGTCGAGCTCACCGTTGAGGCAGAGTCCGCCGTCGCCGCCGGTGACGCCATCGTTAAGGTCGTTCGCAAGTAAACTGCGGCGTTCAAAGGATGTGCAAGGGTGGTCGGGTTTTCCGGCCACCTTTTTTATTGCACCGTGGGGAAGCGTTTTATTGCGCGTTGGGCGGGCTTGCAAACCGTTCGGACGCTAAAACGAACCGACCGCGCCTTCGCGTTGCCGAGGGTGTTCATAAGTGGATAGTATGAGCTTACTTATTACAACGTGTGCCGCGTCCGGGAAGCGCGGTGCCGCTCATTGGGAGGAACAACATGAAAAAGAAGCTGCTGCTTGCGCCCCTCATGGCCGTCTTGGTTGCATGCGTGGTCGTGCTTTCCGGCTGTGGAGGTCCTTCGGTTGAGGAGCTCATCACCGAGGATCTTACGACGCAGTTTGACGAGGTCAAGAACGGTGGCGACGACTTCCTTTCTGGTCTGGAGGAAGCTTCGGGCGACGAGTTCGAGCAGCTGGGTATCGATCCCAAGGAGTATGCCAAGACCTATCTCGAGGGCTTTGACTACAAGATCGGCGACGTGACGGTCGACGAGGACAAGGGTGTCGCGACCGCCGAGGTCTCTATCACCTGCAAGTCTATGAACAAGATCGTCGAGGACTTCTCCACCCAGTATCAGGAGAAGGTCGCCGCGCTTGACACGGTTCCTTCCGATGACGAGCTGTACAAGATGGCCGGTCAGGTTATGGTCGATGTGACCAAGGCCACCGAGCCCAGGAAGACCACGGTTATCTTCAAGTACACCTGCAACGACGACGGCGAGTGGTCTGCCGACGACTCCGTCAACTCCGAGATGATGGATGCAATGCTGAGCTAGGGGGTTACGCGGTTCTACGAACCGCGTAACCAGTTGACGCTGCGCGCCGCCCAGGACGACAATTTGTCATTCAAAAGGCGAGGCATGACCAGAAGGTCTATGCCTCGCCTTTTTCATTTCAAGACTTTAGTCTGCTGGCCGCGCAGCGGCCAGCTTTAAACCACCCGCTACG
>CABUPE010000030.1 GCA_902493515.1 uncultured Collinsella sp. | reverse complement strand
ATGCAGCAGGGGCTCTCAATGTTTTTATGTCCTGCTCATATCGTCTGTGCCGGCACCCCGGGACACTCCTTGGCAGCAACCGCACCTAGTTGTTGGGGACATTCTTGGGTAACACAGTCGACGAAACCCTCGTTGGCGTCGCCCTATAGAGGGGTCTGCAAATAGCTGTGGGCAAAAAACATCAAATATGAGTACTGTTACCTTTTTAGTAGCAGCGATTTGGGGCATTTTAGAGGCTTTTAGACATAGCAGCCAGTCAGGCGAGCTGACGTATTTCCACAAATGTTCAATAAAATGGGCCCCTAACGAGAGATAATCTCATTAGGAGCCCATTATTTAGTGCAAATATATGTCACTATAATGGCAACAGTACTCATATTTGGCATTTTTTGCCCACTGCCCCCTGTGTGGGGATCCGTAACGGAAAGATAGACCCATTTCAAAGCATAAAAATGGGATAGATTTTCCGCCAACAGTCGCCGGAGAAGATCCATCCCAAAAATCAGAACGCGCTAGAACGTTCCGCCGCCGCCTCCGCCGACGCCGCCACCACCGCCGCCAGAGAAGCCGCCGCCGCTGCCGCCGCTCGAGCTATCGGAGCTCGAAGCCAGCTCGCGGATGGTCTCGTGATACACGTCATCGAATGAATCGAGCGGGGACTCGGTACCGTAATGATGGTAGTACCACCAGTAGCAGGGGTAGTTGTCGTAGAAATCGTCGCTGTTGCGCAGGTCCGCAGGCACGGCCTCGGCCAGCTGTCGCAGCACTTCTTTCGAAACGCCCAGGGCAACGCCCATCACCAGCAGCTTGTTCCACAGCACCAGATCGCCCGGGATGGCTTCCTTTAGACGAGTGAAGTCCTCGAGCCAATGCTTAAGTGCCATGCAGCGAGCCGCCACCTCGGCGCCCTCCGGCGTAAAGCGGCGGAACGTAAGGCCCACGCCGATACCCACCAGCACAATCGGCACCGAGATAACCGCGGCGGTAATGTTCGCCTGTGCGCCATCGGTAAAGAAGATGGATCCCACGGGAACAAAGGCAATCAGGATACCAAGAACCAGGCAAAACACCATTGCAACAATGCCGTCCGAGGCAACGTACTCGCTATCGGCCAGCTTGCCCTTAACGGTGTTCTGATAGTCCTCGAGCTTATCACCCACGGGTGTAGCGTGCTGCTTGACGTAGTGCTGCAGCTCGTCGAACGTGCGCGAACGGTCACCGTTCTCGTCAGGCTTAGCACCGGCAAAGAAGACCTTGAGCACCATGTGGTCAATGCCCTTGGCCGACTTCCAGCCCGCATCACTCACCGTCACGCGATACGTCTGCTCTTCTTTTTCACGCCCCAACAGACCCTTCTTGGCCTTGGTCACGGTCGCCTGCTCCAGCTTGATCACACGGTCGTCAGTGAGCTTCATGAGCGTGGCGATATATGCCTGATCGGGCACCTCGTTCCAGCTCATGAGGGCCGAAAGCACGGCGGGATGGTCGGCCGAAGGCACATCGCGGAAATATTCGTCCTGGAAAAGCGGCTTGGGCTTGCGCTTGCGCAGCTTGAGCATAACGATTGTGCCGGTAAAGGCCACCGCCGCAACAACACTTAGCACGGCAAGTGCATTGGCAATCATGCGAGCGTGAGCGCGGCGGGCGTTAGCTTCGTCGGCCCATTCCTTCTCTTCACTCAGGATCGTTGACATGCGCTCTTCGCCCGCGGCGGCAAGCTGCGGCACCCAGTCGCTGGGGAAGGCGATGCGTGCCTCGGCGAATTCGCCCTGATGCACGCAGGGAATGGTATAGGTGACCATGGGCTCGTCCTCATCGAGCGACACGTCGCCCGTCAGCGGACCGTGGCCCCATGCGCGGAAGTTATCGCCTTTGACGGCCGCCGTCCCGGCAGCGGCATTTGCGAAGCGCACTTCCATCTCGACATCGTCGGAATCCGCAGACCAGCCGTCACCCACGAACTTCCAGTAGAGCTCGGCGGTATCGGCCCAGTTCATGACTGCACCGGTCATGGAATAACTCACGTAGTAGATTGCACTGTCGCCGCTCTCGTGAGGGCTGAACACCTTAATCCTTACGCCGTCACCGGTCTGCTCGACCGTATAGACGCCAGAGTCGCCCTTGTTCGCGCTATCGACTTTGTTAAACGCGGTGTCCTCTTCCTCGACACTCAGCACGTCAACGCCCGCCGTGCCGCCCTGCTGGTTGGTGCCCGTATTGATCTCCCAAAACACGCCGTTGATGTCGTCGTCGAAATCAAACTGGCGTCCCTCGACAACGGTCAGCGATCCATCGGCCTCGACCGTGGCGCCGATGTAGGTTTGGGTCATAGAATACCCGTCGGCACGTGCAACGGCGGGCAACAGCAGCAGCGCAAGCGCGACGAGCACGCAGACGGAAGCGAATCGCGCAAACAGGCGGCGCTGCCGACAGGTTTTGGCAACGGAGTCGTTCATGGGCACATCCTTTGTCTGTGATACCAGTAACGCCATTGTCCCACGTTTACGGGCGCACATGACGAACATCTAGGCCAGCGGAGTATCAAACGGGACGAAAGTCACGCCCGCGACCGGCACCTAGGGACGTTCCTTATCTGCCGGCAATCTAGGACACTCCTTGGCATGGCCTGCGCCAGCAATAGATACCACTTCATAGCTCCGTCACAGGTGTAGCGGCTTTGTGTGGGCGCGGCATGCGCTGATTGAGCCGCCAGCTGAGGGGCATAAAGCAGTTGAGCGAAAACGGTTTGCCCCTTTGCCGTTCGCTCGAGGATCATGTCCCCCTTTTCCGCGGAAACCCCGGCAGTTGCGAAGAGCTGCCGGGGTTTCTGTCGTTTGAGGGGTTGGGCTGGCGGGCGGCGATCGAGCTGTCGAGCCGGTGGTCCGGCACGCGCAACGCGCGGCCTCGGCAACTTGCAGGCCACGGCAGCGTCTCCCCCACCGCGCCCCGCGCTATACTCGTCCGCATGGATATCAACGCACGCAACATAGCAACACACGCCGCGGACGCGCCAGCAACGGCAGTGCCCACCCCCGTCGTGGGCCGCTTTGCCCCGTCGCCCTCGGGCCGCATGCACTTGGGCAACGTGTTCAGCTGCCTGTGCGCATGGCTTTCGGCCCGCAGCCAGGGCGGCAGCATCGTGTTGCGTATCGAGGACCTGGACGATCGCTGCAAGCGCCCCGAGCTTGCCGCTCAACTGATTGACGACCTGGCCTGGCTGGGGCTCGAGTGGGACGAAGGCCCCTACTACCAGCACGATCGCCTGGATCTGTACGAGGACGCCCTGCGCCAGCTGCAAGACGCCGGCCTCACCTATCCCTGTTTTTGCACGCGTGCCGAACTCCACGCCGCGAGCGCGCCGCACGCCAGCGACGGCACGCCCATCTACCGCGGCGCCTGCCGAGGCCTTTCTGCCGAGGAGGTTGCCCGCCGCAGCATCCTGCGCGCTCCGGCCACGCGCCTGCGCGTGCCCACCGTCGACGACCTCGCGGGCGACGTGATCGAATTCGTAGACCGCACGTACGGAGCCCAATGCGAGGCACTCGCCACCGAGTGCGGCGACTTTTTGGTGCGCCGCAGCGACGGCGTGTTTGCCTATCAGCTGGCCGTGGTGGTCGACGACGCTGCCATGGGCGTCACCGAGATCGTACGCGGATGCGACCTGCTTGGTTCCACGCCGCGCCAGATCTACCTGCAACATCTGCTGGGACTTCCCACGCCGCGCTACGCGCACATCCCACTGCTCATGTCGCCGGACGGCCGCCGCCTATCCAAGCGAGACCGCGACCTGGACCTGGGCGAACTACGTGCACGCTTTGGCACGCCCGAGGCGCTGCTGGGATGGCTCGCCGGGCAAACAGGCATCGCGCCGGACGCCACACCGCGCTCTGCCGAGCAGCTGGTCGAGCACTTTAGCTGGAACGTCATCCGCGCGCATCGGGAGAACATCACTGTAACGGTCGAGTAGCCAGCCACCCCGCCTCTACGCAACATCCCAGGGCTGGAGTTCGTCGCCCAAGCGAACGATGCAGTCGTAGAGCACGGTGTGACGCTCGGCCGGGTTGGTATCCCGATGAAAATGCCCGTAGTACCAGCGCTTGTAGTCCAAGCAGTCTTCCAGCTCATCGAAAAATGCCGTAAGCCGATCAACGGAGGGGCAATTCCAGCCGGGCGTTGGATAAAGCGTGGACGAAAGCATGCGCGTAGAGCAGGTGTGGGTGATCACGTAGTCGACCGTCCAGCCCACGCTGTCGAACTTTGCCCGCGCCTCCTCAAAGTTGCGCTCGTCCGGCAGCTCCTGCGGCCACCAGCTGGAATACGGAATGCGGTATTCCTTGTCCACGCTCGTGGCGCCGCCCATGGTAAAGATCGTTGAGCCGTCGAGCTCAAAAACCTCGCCGCGCGTCAGGCGTCGGATGGGCGAGGTGTCCGACAGGCGCTGCGTCAGGCCGCCGTGCCACAGTTCCATGGGACGCTCCGCCCAGTGATCGAAACGTTCGTGGTTGCCGTCGGCGAACAGCACGGTATAGGGGCGCGACTCCAGCCAGGCGATGTCGGCACATTCCTCGGCAGAGAAATCCCACGGAAAGCCAAAGTCGCCCGCGATGATGAGATAGTCGTCACTCGTCAGACCATCCCCAAGATCCCAGTCGCGAAGCTTTTGCATGTCGACGCCGCCGTGAATATCGCCCGTCACATAGACCGTCATCGGATCACCACTTCCCTGTAAGTCGCTAGCCCACATTCTGCACGATCACTAAGCCAACCGTTCCAGCCCTTCCATCCTTTGGGACCTACCCCTCGTTCTTCCATCCAAACGGGTCAAGCACCCAAAAAATCAGATCGAGCACGCCGCCGGTCATCATGGCGCCGGCAAGGGCCATGCAAACGTGCAGGGAACTGGCACTTCGGAGCACGTCGAATGGCCCCAGAACAGCCAGCAGCGCGACCGCTGCGCCGGCTACGCACAGCGCGAGGCACGGCCCCGCGTCCTTGACGCGCTTCTTTGCGAGATGCTCTGCGTTGTCACTCATCGGTATCGAACTCCTTAGAGGGTCGTTGTTCAGACGCATGCCGCCGCGGCAGAGCGGGGCGGCAGGGTAAGTGTCACATGCCGTGCGGACATCAATGGAGAAACCGCCTGCTCGACCAACCTTTGACGCCGTTTTGCACCGGCACCACATCCCCCGCTATAGAGGTCTAATACTTTTCCCACCGCTACCCAAAAACTCATCCAACGTTAATCTTGGCTCAAGAATCGCTTAATCTATAACCTGCACTATAGAGTTCGACCAAGGGCGGGGCGGCGCCGCGCAACGCAGGCCGCCGAACGCAACGCTCGCGCCCATCGAACGAAAGGACAGGTCATGGACGACCTCGAAAAAGTTGAAACAATCCGCACCAAGTGCAACGTGAGCTACACCGATGCCAAGACCGCGCTCGACGCTGCCGACGGCAACGTCCTGGATGCCATCATTTGGCTCGAGTCGCAGGGCAAGACCCAGACCACGTCGGCGCACGCCGCCACCGAGTCCGCGCCGGTCGACGAGCCCTCGGCCGAGATGGTCGCCGCGCAGGCCGCCTACGAAAAGTCGAGCGAAAAGACCGACTTTTCCAAGAAGATGGACAGCGTGTGGGAGTACCTCAAAAAGCTCTTCCGCCTGAGCCTGGACACCAAGTTTATCGCCACGCGCCGCGACGCGATCATCCTCAACATTCCCATCCTGATCCCCATCGTCGCGCTGTTTGCCTGGGGCGCCACGATATGGCTGATGCTGATTGGCCTGTTCTTTGGCATGCGTTACCGCATCGATAGCGACGGCGACGTACCCGGCAACATCAACAACCTTATGAATCACGCTGCCGATGCCGCGGACGACATCAAGCAAAATCTCAACGACGACAAGTAATCGCAGACGGGGGCACGCATGGCACGGATCCTGATCGTAGAGGACGAGGAGAAAATCGCCCGCTTTGTGACGCTCGAGCTGGAGCACGAGGGCTACCAGGTGGAGCACGCCGCCGACGGCCGCACCGCCGTGGACCTGGCGCTGGAGCGCGACTACGATCTGATTCTGCTCGATGTGCTGTTGCCGCAGCTCAACGGCATGGAGGTGCTGCGGCGCGTACGCAAACACAAGGATGTGCCGGTGATCATGGTCACCGCGCGCGATGCCGTGATGGACAAGGTGGCCGGGCTCGACGCCGGTGCTGACGATTACCTGACCAAGCCGTTTGCGATTGAGGAGCTGTTCGCACGGATCCGCGTGGCGCTGAAGCGCTCGGAGGCCGTGCGGGCGGCTTCCGGCGCCGGCGCCGAGACGGGCATGGCGGCCGGCGCGGGCGGAGACGCCGCTGCAATACCCCCGGTCAGCGACTCGACTCGAGCTTCCGCCTTGCCCTCCCCCGCCACGCTCGCCGTGGGCTCGGTCGCACTCGATCCCGACCGCCGCGAAGTCACGGTCGGCGGCTCGCCCATCGCGCTCACGGCCCGCGAGTTCGATGTCCTCGCCCTGCTTATGGCGCATGCCGGCAGCGTGCTCACGCGCGAACGCATCGCGCACGAGGCGCTGGGCTACGAATATGTAGGCGACACCAACAACGTCGACGTGCACATCGCGCACCTGCGCGCCAAGATCGAAGACGCCGGCAGTGCCCGCATCATCCAGACCGTGCGCGGGGTGGGCTATGTCTGCCGCGCGTAACGCCGAGGCCAAGCGCGTCACCTCCATCGCCCGCGCCATCAACTGGGGCTATATGTGGCGCCGCCTGATAAGCTACGTCTGGCTCGATCTGCTGCTGATGGTGATTGCGACGGCGATCCTCGTCTATGGATACAACCAGACGCTGTCCGACGGCGCGTTTACCGCAGGATGGATCCCCGGCGCCACCGTTCACGGCATGTCGCTGACGCCCGCGCGCGGCTGGGACCTGACAACGCTCACCTATACCGTCGAGCTTGCGCGTACCACCAAGACCTTCCCCCTCGCGCAGGACCTCGTCGCGCTGTGGCCTCTCTACCTTGTCGTTGTAGGTTGGCAGGTCATCAGCGTGCTCAACATGCTCGGCGGCGCCCGACGCGTACGCCGCACCATGGCACCGCTCAACGACTTGGCACTGCGCGTGGACGAACTCGGCCGCATGCAACTCGCCGGCGGCAAAATGGAGACACTGGAGCAGGCCATCGAGCGCGCAAGCGTCGACTCGCCGAGCGTCACCACCGGCGACGCCGACCTGGCAAGCATCGAGGTCGCGCTCAACCGCCTGCTGCGCCAGATGCAAGAGGCAAAGCTGCAGCAGATGCGCTTTGTCAACGATGCGAGCCACGAGCTGCGCACGCCCATCGCGGTGATTCAGGGCTACGTAAACATGCTCGATCGCTGGGGCAAAGACGACCCGGACGTGCTGGCAGAATCCATCGCGTCCCTCAAGGCCGAAAGCGAGCACATGCAAGAGCTCGTGGAGCAGCTGCTGTTTTTGGCGCGCGGCGATGCCGGGCGCACGGTCCTGCGGCGCGCGCATACCAATCTTGCCGCACTGGTCGGCGAGGTATGCGAGGAATCGCAGATGATCGATACCGAGCACACGTATCGGCTGGCCTTTGACGCTGCGCTTGTCAGCGACCCGCGCTGCGACGCGCCCGTCGACGTGGCGCTCGTGAAGCAGGCTCTGCGCGTGATCGTGCAAAACGCCGCCAAGTACTCGGATGCGGGAACGACCGTCACATTTGGCATAACGCCCGATGCGGGCACGGGCACGATCGACATAAGTGTTGAGGACGAGGGCATCGGCATGAACCAGGAATCCGCAGCTCACGCGTTTGAACGGTTCTACCGCGCCGACAACGCACGCGATGCCGGCGCGCAGGGCTCGGGTCTGGGGCTTGCCATTGCCAAGTGGATCGTCGATAGCCATGGCGGTGTCATTGGCGTGACCTCAGTCGAGGGCGTCGGCAGCCGCTTTACGATTCGCCTGCCGCGCCAGGAAGCCCCTCGGCATAAATAAAGGGATAGGGCCACACGGCCCTATCCCTTTTTGCTAGCTATGGCAGCTTGTGCGCTACTCGCGGCACAGATGCACGGCGAAGCCGGCGAACTCGCGCTTAAAGTACACGAGCTTGGTACCGCCGTCGGGCAGCAGCACGCGCGACTCCTCGTTGACCTCGAGCCCGCGCTCGGCAAACCACTTCTCAGCTGCATCGATGTCGTTAACGGCAAAGCCGATGTGGCCCTTGGTGCCACGACCGTTCTGCTTCATGATCTCGACCAGCGAATCGTTAAAGTACGAAACCGGGGTCTCGATGACGGGCAAGCCCATCATCGTCGAGAACAGCTCCGCGATCTCCAGGGCGTCTGCCGGGTCGGCGGCGTTAATGCCCACATGGGCAACGCGCATGCCAAAGAGCTCGACCGGGTTGGCGTTCTGCTCACTCATACAGGCAGTGCCTACTGAGCCATGACGTCGAGAACGGCCTTCTCGGCAGCGACGCGGTTCATGCCGGTCATGAAGGGCACGCCGCTCACGTACGGGCAGGTGAGGCCTTCGGGGGCAACGGTGGTGGCGATCAGCAGGTCGGCGCCCTCGTCGCAGTAGTCCTTGGCCTCGGAGATGGCGCACTGCACGATCTCGTACTTGTCGGCGTAACCGTTGGCGTCGAGCAAGGTGGCGACCTTCTGGGCAACGAGCGTGGAAGTAGCAGCGCCAGCACCGCAAGCCAAAACGATCTTCTTCATAGGTAATGTCTCCCTTCATGGTTTACTTTAGGTAAGTGTACCGCAGCGAGCGATGGCGCTCGACCTCGATGCACTTTTATGCCAGTTTGCTTGCGCGCTGCGTATAATACATCTAGTACGTGTTGTCATACCGCTCGCTTTACGAGCGACTAAGGACCCTAATATGCCCGATTCCCGCACACTCTGGACCGCCGTCGTTATCATCTGCATCGCCGTGTCGGTGTTCTTTAGCGTCAAAAAACGCACCACGTTCAAGCGTCTGCAGCAGCTTATGGCTGCCAAGCAGTGGGACGAGTTCGATCGTTTGCTCGACGGCAAACTCACCAGCATGCTTTACCCACGCTACAACCGCGACTACCTGCGCCTGAACTCCTATCTGCTGCGCGAGGACCACGAGCGTGCCAGCGAGATGTTCGACCTGCTGCTGGGGCTCAACCTCCCCAAGATGCAGCGCGTCGACCTGGTGATCAAAGCCTTTAACTACTATGTTGGCCAGGAGGACCGCAAAAAGTCCAAGGAGCTTCTGCACGAGATCAAGGGCTTTGAGGGCGGTCAGGCCGAGGCAGTTGCGCACGAGTGTCAGCTGATGTACGACACGATGATCCTCAAGCGCCACAACGACATTCCCGAGCTGGAGCGCATGCTCGAGGATGTTGGCGACGACCCGGTCAAGCGCTGCCGCCTGGAGTACCTGCTGGCCCTGCAATACCAGAACAAGGGTGACGAAGCCAAGTTCCAGGAGTTCCTGGAGAAGTCGGGCCAACACTCGATGGCCGTCAACGCGTAACGGACGGCTTGTGCTAGACTTCTAGTCTCACGGGGGCGTGGCGGAATTGGCATACGCAGGAGACTTAAAATCTCTCGCCGCAAGGATTGTGGGTTCGAGTCCCACCGCCCCTACCATATGGAGCTTTCGAGCCCGTGTCCCCAAGGGATGCGGGCTCGCCTCTTTTGGACGCCGTCAACTGCAGAGTAGCTCATTTGGGACGGGGCTTTTTTGACTACTTTTCCGCCCGCCCAATGAGTTTCCTACCACATTTTCCGATGGAAAAACGTGGTTGTCTCCCACATTTTCCGATGGAAAAACGTGGTTGTCTCCCACATTTTCCGATGGAAACTCCCAAATGGCCTTATACTAGCCGAGAGGGTTGGGAGGCAATATGCAGCGACAGCTTATGAGTGAACTTATCGCTTGGAAATCAAGGGCGAATCGCAAACCCCTCTTGCTTAAGGGAGCCCGCCAGACAGGAAAGACTTGGCTTCTTAACGAATTCGCAAGCCAGCAGTATCGAAACGTCATTCGTTTTGACTTTATGCTCGAGCCGAGCACACGCTCGCTGTTCGATGGGAACCTCGACCCCAAGCGCATCATCTCCCAGATAGAGCTCCTACGTGGCCAAACCGTAACGCCGACAGACACGCTCATCATCTTCGACGAGATCCAAGAGGCGCCACGCGGGATCACCTCGCTTAAGTACTTCAACGAGCTTGCACCCGAATACCACATCGTGGCAGCCGGTTCCTATATGGGCCTCGCGCTCCGACGCGAAAACGAGTCATTTCCCGTTGGCAAAATCGACCAGCTCACCATGCGTCCCATGGGGTTTGCCGAGTTCGTTCGTGCCGTCGACGGCAACCCGCTCGCCGACGCCATCCTTGCCGCAGACATGAACCTTCTGGCAAACGTTGCCGAAAAGCTCGAACACTTGCTCAAGGAATACCTTGTTGTCGGCGGTATGCCCGAAGTTGTCTCCGCTTTCGCCGAGACACGCGACTTCATCGAAGCCCGAAGGCTTCAGCAGCAAATCATCGAGGCTTACGAATCCGATTTTGGCAAACATGCACCCGCCCGCATCGTCGAGCGCATGAGGTTGGTTTGGAAATCCCTTCCCGGCCAGCTTGCAAAGGAGAACAAGAAGTTTGTCTATGGCGCCCTTCGCCCCGGAGCGCGCGCACGCGATTTTGAGGAAAGCCTCCAGTGGCTCACGGACTACGGAATCGTTCATAAGGTGCCACGTGTTTCCGCTCTAAAGGCGCCGCTCTCGAGCTACGAAGACCTCTCGGGCTTCAAACTGTTCTGCATCGACACCGGCATCCTCGGAGCGCTCTCCGGTCTCTCTCCGGCCATCGTTCTTAACGGATCCGCTGTTTTTACCGAGTTCAAAGGTTCGCTGACCGAACAATACGTCGCGCAGGAGCTTTTGCTCCAGGACAAAACTCCCGCGTATTGGTCCTCTACCTCTGGCAATGCCGAAACCGACTTTGCCATCGACCATGCGGGGACCGTGCTTCCGCTTGAGGTCAAGGCGGCAGAGAACCTTAAAGCGAAGAGTCTGAAAATAGCCTGCGAAAAATTCAAGCTCGAGCGTTGCGTGAGGAGCTCCCTGGCGGCATATAGAGACGAGGGCACGCTCGTCAATATTCCGCTTTGGGAAATTGGGCAAATCGACAAACTGGCATAAAGGCTGCGGAGGCGCTCAGCAAGGACTGTCCCCAGGTGCCTGCAGAAAAGGAACGTCCCCAGGTGCCGGCTGTTGAGTTGCGGTGGAATAGGGACTGTTTGGTGCCCGAAAGGGCGATTTTAGTCCGTATTTCACCGCAACTTATTTAGAGGGCGCTGAGGCTGGGGGTCCAGGCGATGGTGGGAGTCGCGCCGTCGAGAGCCTCGTTGATGGTGGCGGCCATGCCGGCGAGGAGGCTGTTCTCACTTACGGTGAGCGACTCGTAGCTACCGGCGCGCATGAGCTCGCGAACCACCACGGCGCCGGCCAGAATCACGCCCGCACGCTTGGGCTGCACGCCCGGCAGCGCAGCGATACCCTCCACATCCAGCGTAGACATATGATCGATAGCGTCCGAGATCTGCTCCATCGAAAGCTCGCGCAGGTGCACAAAGCTCGAGTCGTACGGCTCCAGCTCGTGGACCAGCGCCACGAGTGTGGTGACGGTACCGCCCACCGCGACCAAGCGCTCGGCGCGCTCAAAATCGCTCGGCAGGCTCTCAAAGTAAGCCTCGAACTGCTCGCCCGCCCAGTCGGCAGCGGCAGCAAGCTCGCCGTCCGAAGGCGGCAACGCCGAGAAGAAACGCTCCGTCACACGACGGCAACCAATGTCCAGCGAACGCGTTCCCTCCAGCGCGAAGACCCCGCGCTCCGGCGCGTATACGCCCGTCGCGAGTTCCGTGGACCCGCCGCCCGAATCCGCGACAATAATGCGCTCGCCGGCAAAGTCATGCGCCACGCCAAAAAACGTCAGGCGCGCCTCGACCTCGCCCGGAATCACCTGCGGTTCGAGCCCCAGCTCGCGCAGGCCGTCCAGCAGCAGGGCGGCATTGGACGCATCGCGCGCGGCGCTCGTGCACGTGGTGCAGATGCACACGGCCCCAAAGGCACGGGCCTCGTCCACAAACATCCGGCACGCAGCGAGCACGCGCTCAACAGCCGCCTCGCAAAAGCGACCTGTCGCGTCCACGCCCTCGCCCAGGTCGGTAATCTCGGTGTGCTTGGACGATTCCACGATCGCCCCGCCCTCGACCTGGGCCAACACCAGTCGCGACGACACCGTTCCCAGGTCGATCGCCGCCACCTTATAGCGTTTGCAATTTGTCATTGCGGGCTCCCCTCCGGGCGCTATTTGCCGTTGGACACGACCGTCTGACCCTCGACACCGTTAAACCCAAACAGCATGTCGAGCGCCTGGATGTACCACGGCGCGTCCTTACCGACTTCTTCAATCTCTTTGGCAACTTCGCTGGCCTTCTTGGCGTTCGAGGACTTTTTGCTCGACGACGAGTCCAAATCGTCATCCAGACCCAGCACGTCAATCCTCTTCTCGCCGGGCATCACCAGGCCCAAGTCTTCGGATGCCGCGTCCTTGATACCCTCCTCCGAGAGCAGCTTGTCGACGCTTTTTTGCAGCTCATCATTGTATTGCTGACGAATCTCGACCTGCTTGGCCAAGATATCGCTCGAACGCTTTGCCACGTACAGATCGCGCACGGGGAAATACAGGCTCACGAGCACCAGGGCAACGACAATGCCGATGAATAGCCCTCGCTGAGGACCGTGGGTAAAGTCGTAGATCGCCTTGACCACCGCGTTGTCGTTGGCGTAGTGCATAAAGTCCGAGCCCGAAAAACGGTTCGAAGGCCTGCTCGACCTATCGTGCGATTGAGCCGACGAGCGCTGAGCATGCGACGAACGTGCCGGGCGCACTGGTCCATCTGTCGAAGTATTCACTTGAGCATTGGGGCGCGAGGTACTTGTCGGGCGCTGCATGGAGCGGTCGGCGCCGGCGTAGGCGGACCCACCGAGCTGCACCGTGCGCGCACGGCGAGGCGACGGCTCACGCGAACCGGCGGAATAGTACCTGTTGTCGTAAATCTGATCCATGTGCGCCTTGTGCGGTTGAGGTTTGTTTGCGCTAAGTATTCTAGTTATAGCACGAGCGCCCGCACCGCCTTCGCCAGCCTTTGCTCGACATAAAAAAGGCGCTGAGTCATATGGCCCAGCGCCCAATGGTGCTCAACAGCGCCCGGCTGGAGCAAGGCAAATCCGAGTCTTCCCCGCCCCCGCGACCTCCGCGTGCCTAGCGAATGTTGTAGAACGCGGCCTTGCCGGCGTAACGCGCGCTGCCCTCGAGCTCGTCCTCGATGCGGATGAGCTGGTTGTACTTGGCGATACGGTCGCTGCGGCACGGGGCGCCCGACTTGATCTGGCCGGCGTTGACGCCCACGACCAGGTCGGCGATCGTGGAGTCCTCGGTCTCGCCGGAACGGTGGCTCACGATGCAAGCGTAGCCGGCCTCCTTGGCGGTCTCGATGGCCTCGAGCGACTCGGTGAGCGTGCCGATCTGGTTGACCTTGACCAGGATCGCGTTGGCGGCACCCAGCTCGATGCCCTTCTTGAGGCGCTCGGTGTTGGTGACGAACAGGTCGTCGCCCACCAGCTGCACCTTGTTGCCAATGCGACGGGTGAGCTCAACCCAGCCGTCCCAGTCCTCCTCGGCCATGCCGTCCTCGATGGAGATGATGGGATAGGTGTCGACGAGCTTCTCCCAGTAATCAACCATCTGGGCACTTGTGTACTCCACGCCCTCGCCCTTGAGCTCGTACATGCCGGTCTCGGCGTTGTAGAACTCGGTCGAGGCCGGGTCCATGGCGTACATGAAGTCGACGCCGGGCTTAAAGCCGGCCTTCTCCACGGCCTTGGTGATGTACTCGAACGGCTCGGCATTGGTCTTAAGGTTGGGTGCAAAGCCGCCCTCGTCGCCCACGCCGCCGCCCAGGCCGGCCTCGTGCAGCACGCCCTTGAGGGTGTGGTAGACCTCGGCGCACCAACGCAGGCCCTCGGCAAAGCTCGGGGCGCCCACTGGCATGATCATGAACTCCTGGAAGTCGACGTTATTGTCGGCATGCACACCGCCGTTGAGGATGTTCATCATGGGCGTGGGCAGCAGATGGGCGTTGACGCCGCCCAGGTACTGGTACAGTGACAGGCCCGCCGACTCGGCAGCGGCGCGGGCGACGGCCAGCGACACGCCCAGGATGGCGTTGGCACCGAGCTTGGTCTTGTTGGGGGTACCGTCCGCGGCAATCAGCGCGGCATCGACGGCGCGCTGGTCGAAGGCGTCGAGGCCCACGACGGCGTTAGCGCACTCGTTGTTGACGTGCTCGACGGCCTGCAAAACACCCTTGCCCAGGTAGCGGCCCTTGTCGCCATCGCGCAGCTCGCAGGCCTCAAAGGCTCCGGTCGAAGCACCCGAAGGCACCATTGCGCGGCCAAAGCTGCCGTCCTCGAGCACGACCTCGACCTCGACGGTGGGATTGCCGCGGCTGTCGAGCACCTCGCGACCGTAGACGTCCAAAATATCGCTCATGTTGTCTCCCTCTCACTTGGAAACGGGTTGAATGCTTGGCGACGCGGCTTGCACGCTGTAGAGGCGCGCAGGTTCATAAGTTAGCCATGTCGCACTTTTTGCATTATGCCCTAAGCTAGCCGAGGGATACACTTGATTTTCGAAAAATTTAGCGGAAACGATGAGGCGTGTCAGCCCGTCGTTCCCGCAGTCTTACTCCTCCGCCTTTGCGGCATCCCACAGGTCGTTGAGGCCGTGGGTCGAAAGCTCGGCAAGATCCACGTGAGCATCGGCCGCCATCTGCTCCATCGCGGCCCAGCGACGGCGGAACTTTGCCGTGCTGGCACGAAGGGCGCTCTCGGCGTCAATGCCCTCCTTGCGCGCGACGTTGACCAAAGCAAAGAGCAGGTCGCCAAACTCCATTTCGCGCTCGGGCGAGCCAGGGACCTCGGCCTCAAACTCGGCACGCTCCTCGGCAACCTCGTCCCACACATCCTGGACCGTCTCCCATTCAAAGCCCACGGCAGCCGCCTTGCGCGACACCTTCTGAGCCTGCATCAGCGCCGGCAGATGCGTGGGCACGCCGTCGAGCAGGCCCTCGGGCGCAGCCTCGCCTGCCGCCACGGCCTTGTCCTTGGCAGCCCTCTCGGCAAGCTTGACCTCGTCCCAAATCTTGAGTACCTCGTCGGAGCTGTCGGCATCTACATCGCCAAACACGTGCGGATGACGGCGAATGAGTTTGGCGTCGATATCGCGCGCCACGTCGGCCAGCGTAAACTCGCCGGCATCCGCCGCGATCTGCGCATGCAGCACGACCTGCATGAGCACGTCGCCCAGCTCCTCGCGTAGGTGAACCGCGTCGTCCGCCTCGATGCAGTCGAGTGCCTCGTAGGCCTCCTCGATCATGTTCTTGCCGATGCTGCGGTGTGTCTGTTCGCGATCCCACGGGCAGCCATCGGGCTGACGCAGACGCCAGATGGTCTGCACCAGATGCTGCAGCTCGGCCGACGCGTCTATCAGCGTGGACAGATCGCGCGAGCCCTCGGCATTTTGCTGAGCCATATGCTGCGCCATGGTTATTCCTCCTCCAGGATCACGTGGCGGAACGCACCGCCCTCGTAGATGCCGTAGCTGTGCGTGCCGTCCTTGGGAATGCTCACACTGCCGGGGTTGAAGAGCCACAGGCCCGGGTGCGCGGCACTTTCCTCGTTGACCTTGATGTGCGTATGACCGTAGACGAGCGCGGAGCCCTCGGGCAGCGCGGGCGCGTGGTCGACGCTGTTGTGCATGCCGGCGCCAAAGACATGGCCGTGCGTCAGGAACAGCTCGCGGCCGGTCTCGTCGAACAGCGTGGCGTAGTCGGCCATGACGGGAAAGTCGAGGACCATCTGGTCGACCTCGGCATCGCAGTTGCCGCGTACCGCGATGATGCGGTCGGCCAGGGCGTTGAGCAGCGGGATCACGCGCTTGGGGGCGTAATCGCGCGGCAGGTCGTTGCGCGGACCGTGATAGAGCAGGTCGCCCAGCAGCACGATGCGGTCGGGCTGCTCGGACTCGATGGCGGCAACCAGGCGCTCGGCCCAATACGCCGAGCCGTGGATGTCGGAGGCGATGAGGTATTTCATGGGGAGATCCTTTCGAATGGGGTTGATATGGCTGGGCGCAGGATGTCGCCACCAGCCGCGTTATTCAAATCGCAGTGCCACGGCTTGTGCCGCCTGCATCACGCGCTGGAGCGGCACATTGTGCTCGCGGGCGAGACGGGCGCAGTCCTCGTACTCGGGCGCGGCGCGCTCGGTGCCATCGGGCAGGGTGGCTACTTTGACGGACACTTCGCCCCAAGGCGTTGTCACCTGCTCGAATCGGCGCGGCAGGCAAACGCGCTCCATAACCTGGCGGCGGATGCCGTTGGTCGTGGTTTCCAAAAAGATGATCATCTGCAGACGGTCAATGTCCTCGCGGGCGCAGATTACCTGCAGCTGCCAGCCGGGACGACCTTTTTTGCAGTAGAGAGGCAGCCAGTGCACTTCGCGGGCGCCCGCCTCGCGCAAGCGGTCGGCGGCATAGGCGAGTACCTCGGGCGACGCATCGTCGATGTCGCACTCCAGCTTGACGATGGTTTCGGGCGCATCGGTCTCGCGGGACAGCGGGGATGTGCTATCGCATGGCATACGGTCCGGCTCCTTTCCGCGCGGGCTCGTTTTGTTCATCCAAACGCTAGCACATCGGACGTGGCACAAGCGTGACTTTCGTCCGTCGCCGCCCTCGCCCCCATCCAAACGTGTACGTCAGCCTCCAAACATGTCATTATTTGTCGGTTTTGGAGGCTGACGTACACGTTTTGAGAGCAAGCGAGGCCGCACCACGCGTCGCGCAGCCTTTCCAATCGATTTCGACCCCCGGCGTGTCCGGCGTGTTGAGAGCTGCGCCATTACAATGGAGCGGATTCGCTTGACACAAAGGAGCTGCCATGTCTGTCTGCCCGCTGGTCGATTGCCATACCCACACCTCGTTTTCGGACGGACATGCCTCGTTTGAGGACAACGTTCGCGCCGCTGCTGCGGCCGGCTGCCGCGTCATGGTCTCGACCGACCATCTCACCCAGCCTGCCAGCATGGATGCCAACTGCGAAGTGCAGGTTACTGAGGGCGACCTGCCGGCACATCGTCTGGCCTTTGAGGACGCCCGCAAACTCGCCGCGCAGATTGCGCCGGAGCTCGAGCTTATCTATGGCTTTGAATGCGATTGGTACGAGGGCTGCGAGCCTTTGGTTGAGCGCTGGTCCCAGAGCGCCGTGGTACGCCTGGGCAGCGTGCATTGGATTGGCAACCCAGGCGATATCATGGCCGGTGCCGCGGGTATGGCGGGAACGGAAAACGTCGCTCGCCCCGATACACCCGATTCCCTTTGCGGTTGGATCGACGATGACACCGACCTGCACGTTTGGGAAAACCTGGGGGTACGCGGCGTGTGGGAGCGCTACGTCGACGACTGGTGCCGCGCTTGCGAAAGCCCGCTTAACTTTGATGTGATGGCTCACCCCGACCTGTTCATGCGCTTTTCGAAGGAAGGCTTTGCGCCCGATTTTGATACGGCACCGTTTTGGGAGCAGATGGCAGAGTGCGCACACGATACAGGCCGCCGCGTTGAAGTTTCGACCGCCGCGCCGCGCAAGGGCCTCGACGACTATTACCCCTCGACGGGGCTGTTGCGTTGCTTTGCCCACGCCGAGGTACCCATCACCTTTGGCTCGGACGCGCACCGCGCCTGCGACATCTGCTGGAATATCCGCGAGGCACAAGCCCACGCCTACGACTGCGGCTACCGAACCTTCGACATCCCCCACCCCACCGGCGAATGGGAACCCACACCCCTCGACTAGCCATCCCTTCATAAGTTGCGGTGGAATAGGGATTGTTTTGCCTGATGAAGCGCTTAAACAGTCCCTATTTCACCGCAACTTCCATGACCCCGTTACACCAACAAAGACTGTCCCAAACGACTAGTCGTTTAAGAACGTCCCCAATGACTAGTGGCGGCGGGCGTTGAGTTCGCCGGCAAGCTCGTCGAGGGTGATACCGTAGCGCTCAAGGGTTACGAGCAGGTGGTAGACCAGGTCGCCGGCCTCGTAGCGGATGTGATCGTGATCGTTATCCTTGCAGGCCATAATCACCTCGCTTGCCTCCTCGGCAAGCTTCTTGAGCAGCTCGTCCTCGACGTCGGTCAGCAGACGCACGGTATAGCTCTCCTGCGGCGATGCATCACGACGACCGTGAATCACCTCGGCCAGACCTGTCAACGTCTCACCGATATTTCCATCCTGAACGTTTGCGGTGCGCACACCCATAGTTCAATCCTTTCTGGTGGCCGAGCGTCTAATCGAGCGCCCGCTCTACGCGAGTTTCTTAAAGAAGCAGGTACGGTTGCCGGTGTGGCAGGCCGGACCCGGCGAGTCGACCTTGACCAGCAGCGTATCGCTATCGCAGTCGGCCCAGAGCTCCTTGACCGCTTGCATATTGCCGCTCGTCGCGCCCTTGTTCCAGAGCTCCTGGCGACTGCGGCTCCAAAACCACGTGGTACCGGTCTTGAGCGTCAGCCCCACCGACTCCTCGTTCATCCAAGCAACCATAAGCACCTCGCCGGTGTCATACTGCTGAACCACACAAGGAATCAGCCCCTTGGCGTCGTATGTAAGCTTTGAAGGATCGGTTATCTCTTCCATTTCTCTCCCCAAATTCAAACTTCGCAGGTCGGTGAGGGTTGTCCAGGTGCCCGAGATTCCGAGCGACAAGCCCGACGACGCGTACTTAAGTACGCGAGGAGGGTTGGAGCCGGAAGGTCGGGTGCCTGGGCAAGCCACAGCATTAGAAGTCCAGCCTCACAGGAATACCTTGAGAGGCCATATACTCTTTGACTTCGCGAATGCTGAAGGATCCAAAGTGAAAGACGCTCGCCGCCAGCACGGCATCGGCCTCGCCCTCGATCACGCCCTCGGCAAAATGTTCGAGCGTGCCCACGCCGCCGCTCGCAATCACCGGAATCGGCACCGCGCGCGCCACGGCGCGGGTGAGCGCCAGGTCAAAGCCAGCCTTGGTGCCGTCGCGGTCCATGCTGGTCAGCAGGATCTCGCCGGCGCCGCGGCGAGCCGCCTCCTCGGCCCACGCCACCGCGTCGATGCCCGTGGCGTTGCGGCCGCCCGCCGTGAAGACCTCCCACTTGTCGGCACCAGATGCGCCGGGCAAACCGACGCGCTTGGCATCGATCGCCACGACCACGGCCTGGCTGCCAAACGCCGCGGCAGCCTGGCTGATCAGCGACGGGTCGCGCACGGCGGCAGAGTTGAGCGACACCTTATCGGCACCGGCGGCAACCATGGTCCGCATGCCCGCCAAGTCGCGGAAACCGCCACCCACGGTATAGGGAATAGCGAGCTCCTCGGCCGCATGCGCCGCCATCTCGATAGTCGTCGCACGGTTGTCGCTCGTGGCGGTAATGTCCAGGAAGACGACCTCGTCCGCACCCTCGCGGTCATAGGCACGCGCCAGCTCCACCGGATCGCCCGCATCGCGTAAGCTCACAAAGTTGACGCCCTTGACCACACGACCGTCCTTGACGTCCAGGCAGGGAATCACGCGCTTGGTAAGCATGGGCTACTCCTCCCCTCGGGCGGCGGCCAGCGCCTGTGCCAGCGTAAAGTTGCCTTCGTAGAGCGCACGGCCGGTAATGGCGCCTTCAATCGCGACCTCGCCCACCGCGGCCAGTGCGCGGATGTCGTCGAGCGTCGAGATACCGCCCGAAGCCACGACGGGAAAGCCCGCGACCTCGGCCACATGGCGATACGCCGCCACATCGATGCCCGTCTGCATGCCATCGCGCGCGATGTCGGTATACACCAGATGCTTAAAGCCCAGCTCGGTAAGCTGCGCCACGGCATCGTCGAGCACCACGCCCGCGCCGTCGCGCCAGCCGTTCACCTTAACCTGGCCGTCGCGTGCGGCAATGTCGGCGACCAGCAGCTCGCCAAAGCCTTGGGCTGCCACCTCAGCAAAACCCGGCTCGGTCACGAGCACCGTGCCCAGCGCGATGCGGCGCGCACCGTAGCCGGCCAACTCGTCGATGCGCGCGAGCGAGCGGACGCCGCCGCCCACGTCCACGGACAGACCGTCGACGCCGCAGATGGCCTTAATCGCCGCCGAGTTGGCAGCGCATGTGTCCTCGTCCTCGCCAAAGGCAGCGGACAGGTCGACGACGTGCACCCAGCTTGCGCCCTGCTCGGCAAACGAGCGAGCAACGGCCACGGGGTCGTCGGAATATACCTTGCAGCGGCTGCGGTCGCCACGCTCCAGGCGCACGACTTTGCCGCCGATCAGATCGATTGCGGGAAACAGGATCATCGGCCAGCCTCCTCGACGATGTTGACGAAGTTCTTAAGGATGCGCTGACCCAGCGCGGAGGATTTCTCGGGATGGAACTGGCAGCCCCACACGTTGCCATGGCGCACGATGCACGGGAAGCTCCGCGTATAGTGCGTGCGCGCCAGCACATCGGCGGCATCGGCGTCGTCGGCCACCGCATAACTGTGGGTGAAGTACATGTTGGCACCCTCGGCAAAACCAGCAAGCAGCGGATCGGCCGCGCCGGCGGGCGTCATGTGCACCTGGTCCCAGCCCACGTGCGGCACCTTCAGGCGGCTCGACTCCAAGCGTGTGCACGAGCCGCGCATAATACCCAGGCCATCGACCCAGGGACCGCCAGCCTGCTCGGAGGCGTTGCCGTCGGCGACCGCGCCCTCGTCCGCAGGCACGCCCTCGTTGCCGCGCTCAAAAAATAGCTGAAGGCCCAGGCAGATGCCGAGCAGCGGAGTTCCGGCGGCGACGGCATCGAGCACCGCGTCTGCCTCGCCGCTCTGGCGCATAAAGGCGATCGCGTCATAGAACGCGCCCACGCCCGGGATGACCAGGCCGTCGGCGTTGCGGATCTGCTCCGGATCGTCCGACGTGCAGGCGGCGGCACCGGCGCGCGCAAGCCCGCGCGTAACGCTCGACAAGTTGCCCTTGTGGTAGTCAACCACCACGATCTTCGGTTCGCCCACGCGACCCCTCCACTTCTCATCATCCAAAACCACCACAAAGGTGCCTGTCCCCTTTGTGGTGGTTTTACCCTTGTGACGGTTACAGCGATCCCTTGGTGCTGGGGATGCCCTGCACGCGGGGATCGAGCTCGCAGGCGTGGCGCATCGTGCGACCCACGGCCTTAAAGGCGGCCTCGATAATGTGATGCGAGTTGCCGCCCGCCAGCTCGCGCACGTGCAGCGTGAGCTTGGCGTCGCGCGCAAAGGCGTAGAAGAACTCGACGGCCAGCTCGGTATCGAAGCTGCCCACGCGCTCGGTCGGCACGGGCAGCTCGCAGTAGGCCTGCCCGCGGCCCGAAATATCAACAGCAGCCATCACGAGCGTCTCGTCCATGGCAATCGCCGCGTCGGCAAAGCGTGTAATGCCCGCCTTGTCGCCCAACGCTTGGCAGAACGCCTCGCCCAGCACAATGCCCGTGTCCTCTACGGTGTGGTGTGCGTCGACCTCCACATCGCCTACCGTATGCACCGTCAAATCAAACAGTCCATGGCGACCAAAGGCGTTGAGCATATGGTCGAAAAACGGCACGCCGGTCGAGATATCGCACACGCCGCTTCCGTCCAGGTCGAGCTTGACGACAATGTCGGTCTCACCCGTCTTGCGGGTCACCTCGGCATAACGTCCCATCTACATCTCCTCCTTCACCAGCGCGGCAAATGCGGCCAGCACCTCGTCGTTTTCCTGCGGCGTGCCCACGGTAACGCGCAGACAGTCCGCAAGCCCCGGCGCGTAGCTAAAGTCGCGCACCAAAATCGAGTACTCGTCGCGCAAACGCTCGCGCACGCGCGTAGCATTCGGCGTGCGCACGAGCACAAAGTTCGCCGCGCTCGACCATGCCTCCACGGGCAGGCCCTCGGCAGCCATCGCGCGCAGGGCGCACAGTTCGCGCTCGCGCTCGGTTGCGACCTGCGCCACCACGGGCGTGTAGGCATCACGGACACGCACGCAGGCAAGCGCTGCCGCCTGGCTCAGCACGTTGACCGAATAGATCTGGCGAATCGCCGCGAACACGTCGATGACCTCGGGTGCCGCGATCACGTAACCCAGACGCGTACCGGCAGCGCCAAACGCCTTGGACAACGTATGCAGAATCACCAGGTTGGGATGCTCGGCGATAAGCCCCTGCGCCGTGGTGGCCGCACCAAACGAATCGTCGGCAAACTCAACGTAGGCCTCGTCGACCATGACCATGCCGGGGCACGCATCGCACAGGGCCGCGACAAAGTCGAGCGGTGCCACATCACCCGTGGGATTGTTGGGCGAGGTCACGATTGCCAGGTTGCACTCGGGCGCCGCGGCGAGCATGGCTGCCTGGTCGAGCTCAAAGCTCGTCGGATCACGCCACACGTCGCGCACCTCGGTCTGGCAGAGCGACGCAAAGAACGCGTACTCGCTAAAGCACGGTGGGCAGTTGAGCAGGGTCCGCCCCGCGCCGCCAAACGCCAGCAGGTAGTTATAGAGCAGCTCGTCTCCGCCGTTGCCCACGCAGATGTTCTCGCGCGTCACGCCATGCCAAGTGGCAAGCTCGTCGCGCAGCTCGTTGGACATGGGATCGGGATAGCGGTTGAGCGGTGTGGCAGCCAAGGCCGCGTCGATCGCCTCGCGCACGCCAGCGGGCACGGGATAGGTGTTCTCGTTGGCCGAAAGATTGATGCGCGTGGGCGTAAAGTTGGGATCGTAGGGCTCAATACCGGCCAAGTAGGGCTGGACGAGCTCCTTCATGCGCGGCGTGAGTTCGGCCATGTTAAGCCTCCTCGCCGGTCGCGCCAGCGCCATCCGAGCCTGCAGCCGCCAGGTTCACGCCCTCGGCGACCGTCGCGGTCGTATCACCCGGCCAGGCGACCTTGGTCAGGTCGGCCGCAGCCAGCGACGCAGCGCTCACGGCATCCTCGCCCTGCTCCAACACGCGGCGACGCAAAGCGGCGGAAAGCGCGTGCGCCCACAGGCCCTCGGCCTCGGCCAGGCGCTGCGTCGCGGGAGCGTCCGAGAGCAGGCCCTCGGGTGTATAACAAATGACACTCGAGCGCTTAACGAACTCTTCGACCGAAAGCGGGTTGGAGAACATGGCCGTACCGCCGGTCGGCAGCGTGTGGTTCGGGCCGGCAACGTAATCGCCGAGCGGCTCGGAGCTCCACGCGCCCACAAAGATGGCGCCGGCGTTGCGAATGCCGCCGAGCAGGCCCATCGCATCCTTACAGTGCAGCTCAAGGTGCTCGGGCGCCACGGTGTTCACCGCCTCGACAGCGGCAGCCATATCGGCGGCCACCACGATGGTGCCCTCATTGTCGAGCGAGGCGCGTGTGATCTCGGCACGCGGCGACTGCGCCACCAGGATGTCGATGCCGGCCTCGACCTCGCGCGCAAACTGCTCGTCGCAAGTCACCAGATAGCAGGCTGCCAGCGGATCGTGCTCGGCCTGGGCCATCAGGTCTGCCGCGACCACCATGGGCTTGGCCGTGGCATCGGCCAGCACGCAGACCTCGGACGGGCCAGCGACCATGTCGATTCCCACATCGCCCGAGACAATCTGCTTGGCAGCGGCAACAAAAGCGTTGCCCGGACCGGTGATTTTATCGACACGCGGAATGCTCTCGGTACCGTATGCCAGCGCGGCCACGGCCTGGGCGCCGCCCACCATATAAATTTCGTCCACGCCGCCGAGCTTTGCCGCGGCGAGCGTGTAGGGGCTGATCAGGCCGTCTTTTTGCGGCGGGGTCACCATGACCACGCGCTTAACGCCGGCGACCTTGGCGGGAATGGCATTCATAAGCACCGTGGAGGGATACTGTGCGCGACCGCCCGGCACGTAGATGCCGGCCGCCGCGAGCGGGGTCACTTTAACGCCGAGCATCGTGCCGTCCGGGCGCGTGGTAAACCAGCTCTGCTCGACCTCGCGCTGGTGGAACTCACGAATCTGGCGCGCGGCCTTCTCGAGCGCGGCGACAAAGGCCGGATCGAGGCCTTCGAGCGCGGCATCGACCTGCTCTTGCGGCAGACGGAAGCTCTGCAGCTCGACACCGTCAAAACGCTGACAGTAATCGCGCACCGCGGCATCGCCGTTGGCGCGCACGTTAGCCACGATATCGCGGGCGGCGTCGACGATGCTTTGCGGCAGCACGCCCTTACGGTTGAGCTGGTTGGTAACGAGGCGCTCACCGGGAGCAAGCTTGATGGTCTTCATATCGGAATCCCCTATCGGTCGAGGTTGTGTTCGAAAAACGAGCGACTGGGCAGCGGCGCCAATCGGCCCGCAGCCCAGACGTTGGGACGCCCGTGCGTGCTCGCGCTATTGTGCCGAGCCCGCGACGGGCTCAAAATGCTTGTCCTTAACGGCCGCTGCCAGGCGATCTGCCAGATTGCGTACGCGCGGATCCAGGCGCGCGGCGCCCGGGTTGACAAAGAAGCGGGCCGTGCAGTCCATGATGCGACCGGTGATGACCAGGTCGTTGTCGCGCAGGGTGGCACCCGTGGCGGTAATGTCCACGATGCGGTCGGTCATGCCGACGATGGGTCCCAACTCGATATTACCGTGCAGCGAAACGATATCGGCGTTCACGCCGCGCTCGGCATACCAGGCACTCGCGATGCGCGGGTACTTGGTGGCCACGCGAAGCGACCCGCGACGGGCATAGTTGCGCTCGGCCTGGCCGGCGCGCCACGCGGGCTCCGCCTCGATAAAGGTGCACAGACCATAGCCCAGGTCGACCAGTTGCAGCAGGTTGAGGTCTGCCTCGATGAGCGAGTCCCAACCGCAGATGCCGCAGTCGGCGCCGCCGCAGCCCACAAAGGCGGGCGCATCGCTGGGGCGCACGATGACAAACTCGATATCGCCGACCGTGCCCTCGCCGGCGCGCGTGTCGCGACCGCGCACGATCAGGTGACGGCCGGGGTCGCGCAGCTCAGAGACATCCAGGCCCGCGGCCTCGAGCACGTCGAGCGTGTCAGCCTTAAGCGAGCCCTTGGGCACGGCGATGCGCAGCGGGCCCTCAGCGCCACGGCCCGCGGCGTGATCGCCGTCGGAAGCGGCATCCTCGGCCGAGGTGCGCGCGGCCTCCAGGCGCTCGAGCGAAAAGGCGAAGCCCGCCGCCGGCACCTCGATGCCGTCGCCGAACGCGCCGGTAAAGATGGAGTCATAGCGTCCGCCCGAACCGACCGGATCGGGCAAGCCACCGGCATAGGCCTTAAAGACCAGGCCCGTGTAGTAATCGAAAGAGTTCATGATAGAGAAGTCGAACGACAGCACCTGGGCGTCCTCGGGTGCCAGGCCCTCGACCAGGGCACGCAGCTCGCGCGTCAGCGGCGCGACGATACCGGCGGCCTCCAGCAGCGCGTCCACGCGGTCGAGCACCTCGGCACCGCCGTGCAGACGCGGCAGCTCGCTAATGGCGGCCTTGACGGCATCGGACTCGACGCTTACCGCCACGCGGGCATCGAGGCCCACAAAGTCGTTAGCATGCACGCAGCGCAGGGCCTCGGCAGCCAGCTCGCGATCCTCGCACGCCGCGAGCAGTTCCTTAAACGGACGCACGCTACCTGCGATAATGCGCGCATCGGGCAGTGCCAGCTTACGCACGGCCTCGGCCACGAGCGAGACGATCTCGACATCGCCCGCGGTATCGCCCGCACCGATAAGCTCAAAGCCCAGCTGCGTAAACTGACGCGAGCCACCGGCATTGCGCTGGCACTCGCGAACCACCGGCGCCTCGTAGCGAAGGCGTAGGGGCAGGTCGGCCGCGCGCATGCGGGTCGAAACCAGACGCACGATCGGCAATGTGTTGTCGGGACGGACCACCAGCAGGCGGCCATCATCGTCAAAGAGCTTAAACGGCGTGTCCGCAATGCGGCCGCCCTCCTCGAGCGAACCCTTGTCCTCGAGTAGCGGCGTCTCGACCGGCAGGTAATGATGCTCCCTAAAGCAGCCCTTCACCGTCAGCGCAATCTCCTCGCGCGCCTGAGCCTCCTCGGGCAATATGTCCCGGAATCCCCACGGTGTGGCCGTCATCTGGTGAGCCTCCTCATGCTGTGTTTCATATAGAGCAGAAGACCGGCATAGCTCCGCCGGTCTTCTGGGTACTTTAGCATACTAGAGTGTTTGCGGGGAAAATCGTCCTCCTCGGCTCACACCGTATTCATTTGGAAACATAGGAGCGGATTGTCGCAACCCAACCCCACCTAGACGCCAATCGCGCGTCGGTACTCCGCCATAACCTGAGCGTCGGCAGCTGCGGGGTCGGCAAAATAGCGCCAGTCATAGGTCTCGGCCGAAACAACTCCGCGATAGCCGCGCGCCACCAGCCTATCCAGGTCGGCGCGCATATCGCGGTCGCCGTCACCCCAAGCAAGATGCGTCGTACCATCTGCCGCAACATCGACAAAATGCACGTGGGCGACATCATCGCCAAGCAGATCGAAATAATCGTCGATGGTATCCCCCGCCACCGCCATAGCGCCCAAATCCAGACACGCCTTAAGTGCCGGATGATCAACTGCCTCGATCATGCGCTTCGTGTCGGCCGCCGAGTTCACGATCATCGACTCAACCGGCTGTAGGGCCTCGAGCACCAGTCGCACGCCGCGCTCTCCCGCATGCTCGGCAATCGCACGCAGCATCGAGGCGCTGCGACCCCACGCGTCCTCGATCGGCTCGTTCAAAAATGCCCAGCCGCTCGAGACCATGACCTGCTCGGCTCCAAGTTCCGCCGCGATATCTACAACGTTCTTAAAGTACGCGAGCGTGCGGGCACGCGCCTCATTCCCGCGCGCCGCGATATTCCACGGCTTGGGGTTGTTCTGTTCGGGACAAAGCCCCACAATCCGAACCCCATACCGCTGTGATAGCTCCCGCACCTGCTCGAGCGAATCGTATCCATGGCAATCGACATACAGATGCATCGACCCGGTCCAAAGCTCGCAACACGTGTAGCCCGAAGCCGACGCCGAAGAAAAGAACTCCTCAAGGTCAAAATAACGATGGCTGATATTCATGACGGCAAGCTGGGGATAGCTCATAATTACTCTCCAACCCAAGCGAGGCCCCGTTCCATATAGGAGCGGGGCCCAATTACACAAACGTTATTTGCTCTTAGTAGTCGAACTGGTGATAGTAGCGACGGTAGTTGAGGTTGTGCTTGGTGACCGTCTCGTAGTAAGCGGCAAGGCGATCGGTGATCAGCGAGGAGAGGATCCACGGAGACACGATGACGCGGAACTCGTCGTCAAGGCCGGGGATCGCGAACTCGGCGGTGTCGA
>CABUPE010000029.1 GCA_902493515.1 uncultured Collinsella sp. | reverse complement strand
AGGAAAGCACTTAATGTGCTTTCCGTCTTGCGCAGGACTGTAGAGCAGGAAACTTAATTACGCGCCGCTCCCCGCCCGCGCCGGGCAAACCCTCCCTTGTACTCCATCTCACTAAAGTGTATGATTCTGAACGTTACATGACTCACTTTACCTAACTAAAGTGCCACCAAGGGGGAATACCATGAATACCGATATGTCTCGTCGTCAGTTTGTTGGTCTAGCCGGCTCGCTCGCCACGGTGCTTGGCCTTGGTCTTGTCGGTTGCGGCGGTGGTGCCGGCAAGGGCTCCGCTGCTGGCTCTGCCGCGGCCAAGGATGTGAAGGGCGCTGCGGAGTCCAAGAAGCTCGTGGTGGGCTTTGATAAGTCCTATCCTCCGTACGGCTTTGTGGGCGACGATGGCGAGTACACCGGCTTTGATCTCGATCTGGCCAAGGCTGTTGCCGATAAGCAGGGCTGGGAGGTCAAATACGAGGCCATCGACTGGGATGCCAAGGATACGCTGCTTAACTCGGGCGCCATCAACTGCATCTGGAACGGCTTTACCATGGAGGGCCGCGAGGACGACTACACGTTCTCCGAGCCGTACATGCTCAACGAGCAGGTGCTGGTGGTAAAGAAGGATGCAGGCATCAAGAGCTGGGACGATCTTGCCGGCAAGACCGTGATTACCCAGACCGATTCCGCTGCGCAGGATGTGCTTGAGGGTGACCAGAAGGATCTGGCGGCGACGTTTGCCACGCTCGACACCATCGGTGAGTACAACACGGCGTTTATGCAGCTCGAGAGCGGCGCGGTCGATGCCGTGGCGTGCGATCTTTCGATTGCCCAGTATCAGCTTGCCGCCAAGCCCGATGCCTATACGCAGCTTGATGAGCCGCTGTCCAGCGAGCACTACGCCGTTGGCTTTAAGAAGGGCGACACCAAGTCGGCCGATGCTGTAGCCGAGTCGCTCAAGGCGCTCTACGAGGACGGCACGGTCAAGGACCTCTGCGATAAATATTCAAGCTATGGTTTGTCTTTCGATAATTGGGTGCTCAAGTAATGTCTATTCAGGTCATGATGCAGATGCTTGGCCAGGGATTCTTGGTCAGTTTGCAGTTGTTTTTGCTGACGCTGCTCGGGTCGATTCCGCTGGGAATTCCCGTGGCGTTTATGCGCATGAGCAAAATCGCGCCGCTTCGCTGGATTGCGCGCATCTACATTTCGGTCATGCGCGGTACGCCGCTCATGCTGCAGATGTTTGCCATCTACTTTGCCCCGTACTACGTGTTTGGCATTTCGCTCACGCCCGATTCCAAGTGGACGGCGTGCGTCGTGGCGTTCATCATCAACTACGCCGGTTACTTTGCCGAGATCTATCGCTCGGGCTTGCAGTCCATTCCGCGCGGTCAATACGAGGCTGCCGAGGTGCTGGGCTATTCGCGCGTGCAGACGTTTCTGTATATCGTGATGCCTCAGGTCGCCAAGCGTATTCTGCCGGCGATGGGCAACGAGATCATCACGCTGGTCAAGGACACGTCGCTGGCGTTTGCCATTGGCGTGGGTGAGATGTTCTCGACCGCCAAGGCCCTGGTTGCCTCGCAGGTGAGCATGGTACCGTTTGCGATCGCGGCGCTGATTTACTGGGTCTTTAACTTTGTGGTCGAGATGCTGCTGGGCGCCGCCGAAAAGAAGCTGGACTATTATCATGACTAACTCAGTGATGAAAATCGAAAACGCACGTAAGGCGTTTGGCGGCAATGAGGTGCTCAAGGATATCTCGCTCGAGGTAAAGCGTGGAGAGGTCGTGGCGATTATCGGGCCTTCGGGTGGCGGCAAGTCCACGCTGCTGCGGTGTGCCACGCTGCTCGAGACGCTCGACGGAGGCTCGCTCTCGTTTGGCGACCTTGCCGTTGCGACGGATGCGGGTTCGGGCACGGTTTATGCGAAGGGCGATGTGCCCAGGCAGGCGCGCTCGCGATTTGGCCTGGTGTTTCAGAACTACAATCTGTTCCCGCACTATACCGTGATGAAAAACATCACCGATGCGCCGATCCGCGTTCTTAAGCGCCCACGCGAGCAGGCAGAGGCACGTGCATGCGAGTTGATCGCGCAGATGGGGCTTACGGGCAACGAGAACAAGGTTCCTTGTGAGCTTTCGGGCGGTCAGCAACAGCGCGTGAGTATTGCCCGCGCCCTAGCGCTCGACCCGGAGATCCTGTTCTTTGACGAGCCGACCTCGGCACTCGATCCCGAGCTGACGGCCGAGGTGCTGCGTGTCATTAAAGACCTTGCGGCGCAGAATATGACGATGGTGATCGTGACCCACGCGATGCAGTTTGCGCGCGATGTTGCCGATCGCGTGGTCTTTATGGACGGCGGTCGTATTGTCGAGGAGGGGCCAGCCGATCAGGTTATCGACCATCCGCGCGAGCAGCGCACCCGTGAGTTCTTGAGCCGTATCGAGGGATAGGCTCAGATATTTACTCAACTATTAATTGAGGCGAAGCCGCCGCAGGTCTTACGGTCTGTGGCGGCTTTTTGTTTGCATCGACGGGGTTCAATAATCGCCTCACAAGCTTGCCTCTTCCTCTCGCCGCCTGTATTCATACGTGCGCCGAAAGGTATGCATGGACAGCCGCCCGTGAGGGTAGGGTGGTGGCATAGGACATTTGGAGGGTGAGTCGGCTCGGCTGCCGACCATGCTGCTCCCGGGATGGCACCGACCGCGAACTCTCCCCGTTGGCGTCGCGCAATGCGCGCGGCCCTGCAAGGAGGTCATCATGGGTGCTCCCAAGACCGGTAACGTAAGGAACGTGGTGCTCGTAGGCCAAGGCGGGGTGGGCAAGACTTCACTCGCCGAAGCCATGCTCCACCTTTCCGGCAAGACCGCCCGCCTAGGCGGCCACGACGGCACCAAGCCTACGCTCGACTATGACCCCGAAGAGGTCAAGCGTGCATTTTCCATCTCGACGACCATCGCGCCGATCGACTGGAAGGGCGCGCGCATCAATGTGCTCGATGCCCCGTGCTACCCCGATTTTATCGGCGACGCCTTTGCCGCGATGAGCGTCTGCGAGACGGCTCTGTTTGTGGTCGACGCCGAGGCCGGCCCACAGCCTACGACGGTTAAACTCTGGTATGCCGCCGAGGACCTGCGTCTGGCGCGCGCGGTGTTCGTAAACCGCCTGTCGCGCTCCGAGGCCAGCTTTGCGACCACGATGGACCTGCTGCAAGAGCGCTTTGGCACGCGCCTGGGCGCCGTGACCCTTCCCTGGGGCGAGGGCGAGGACTTTGACGGCATCATCGACCTGGTGCGCATGAAGGCGCGCCATTGCAACGGCACCGAAGCCGTTGAGTCGGAGATTCCCGAGGAGTATCGTGCCCAGGCCGAGGAGGCCCATGACCATCTGTGCGAGCTGGTGGCCGAGGCTGACGACGAACTGATGATGAAGTACTTGGAAGGCGAGGAGACGCTGACGCAGGAGGAGCTTGAAGGCCTGCTGTCGAAGGCGATCGCCGAGCGCATCTTTGTGCCGGTCTTTGCGGGCGATTGCATCAAGGAGCAGGGCGTCAACTCGCTGATGGACGACATCGCCACATACTTCCCGGCGCCGACGGACTACGGCGAGATGCCGCTCATCGACGGTGATTCGCTCAAGATTTCGAGCGACGATGACCGTCCGGTGGCGTTTGTGTTTAAGACGTTGGCTGATCCGCAGCAGGGTCGCATCAGCTTTATCAAGGTGCTGACGGGTACGCTTGAGCCGGGTCTTGAGCTGATCAACGCGCGTACCCGCAAGAGCGATCGTCTGGCCCACCTGTATGTGATGTGCGGCCGCGACATGACCGAGGTCGGTCACGCCTATGCCGGCGACATTATTGTGGCGCCCAAGCTGGCGGCCGAGACGGGCGATACGCTCTCGATTACCGGCAAGGTCGAGGCTGCGGCGTTTAAGTTCCCCAACTCGCAGTACCGCATTGCCATCGAGGCCGAGAATCGCGGCGACGAAGAGAAGCTCTACACGTTTATCGAGAAGGCCTGCAAGGCTGATCCGACCATGAGCATCGATCGTGACGAGGAGACGGGCCAGACTATCATCTCCGCCGTGGGTGAGGCACAGGTTTCGGTGCTGCTCAACCGTTTGGAAGATCGCACCAAGGTCGTGGCCAAAAGCGTGCCGATCCGCATTCCGTATCGCGAGACCATCCGCCGCACGGCGAGTGCCCAGGGCCGCCACAAGAAGCAGACCGGAGGTGCCGGTCAGTATGGCGACTGCTGGCTGCGCGTTGAGCCGCTCATTGGGCCCGACGGCACGAGCGACGGCTACGAGTTTGTGGATGAGGTCGTGGGCGGCCGCATTCCGCGCTCGCTGATTCCCGCCGTGGACAAGGGTGTCCAGGAGACCATGAAGGACGGTATTATTGCCGGCTATCCGCTCACGGGCATTCGCGTCGCGGTGTATGACGGCTCGTATCACAGCGTCGACTCCAACGAGATGGCGTTTCGCGCGGCGGCTCGCATCGGCCTGCGCAAGGCATGCGCCGATGCCGACCCGGTGGTGCTGGAGCCCATCGAGGAAATCACGGTGACAATCCCCGAGAGCTACGCCGGTGCCGTGATGGGTGACATCTCGGCATCGCGCGGTCGCGTGACGGGCATGGAGACCGATGAGCGCGGCGACACCGTGGTCATCGCCCAGGCGCCGCTGGCCGAGCTGACGGATTATTCGACGCGTCTGCGTTCTATCACGCGCGGCACGGGCGACTTTACCATGAAGCCCGCAGGCTATGAGCAGGTGCCTTATGACGTTCAGGCCAAGCTGGTCGATCGCTATGAGGAGGGTCGCGCCAAGTAGCGTGTGATTTTGCCTGCAATGTAGGTGCTGACGAAAGGGCCGCCTTGGGTAACCGGGGCGGCCCTATTTGATCCTTTGGGACGGAGGAAAACGGATCATTTTTTTGGTTACGGGCAGCGCGGCCGGCATTAGTCTCCGGATGCCTGGTTGCGGCCGGTGGCGTAGTCGATCTGCACGTGCGGCTGTAGGTTATAGCAGTACACGTGGAAGCACAGGGTCTTGCCGTGGTCCTCGACCGATTGCGCCTCAAGGCGCGCGCCGCGGCAGACAAGCTCCTCTTCGTTATACATGGGCGTGACGCGGTAGAGCACATGGTTGCCCGTGTCGCGGATGTAGCCGAGAATCTGCTCCTCAAACGGCAGCATGCCCGTTTCGTTGAGATAGCGCGTGCCGGTGAGGAGATTTTTGCGGTTGGCGTTTTCGCCGCAGAGCGACCAGGCGATAAGGTGGCAGCGGTTGTAGAGGCTCTGGCCCGGAATAAAGTCGTAGCGCTGCTGGTGCCAACCGGCAGGATGGATACGCGAGATATCGCCGCGCTCGCCTTGACCGAGTGATTCGGGGCCCACGCAGGCGAGTGCTTTGCGGGTGCGGCCCAGGCTGTCGAGCTTGGAGAACTTCTTAAAGCAGCCCTCTTCGGTGGCGCGCTCGTATTCATCGAGCGTGAATGACGGTGTGCCGAGCGGGTGCGTGCTGTCGGCGCGAAGGGCAACGTAGGGGTTGCCGGCGTAGTCGGGAATGCTGCTGAGATAAACACCGCGGGCGCGGTTGAGGTCGGGGTTTTCAACCTCGTCGATGGGGGTGGCGGCGCTGTCCTCGGCAACGTTGCCGTTGGTGTTGGTCGTGGCGGATTCGGAGCCATCGCCGGAGTCCTCGGAGCTCGCTGTTCCCGATTCGAGCCGGGCGACCAAGTCCGCTTCGTCGTCGGTGCGGTTGGGGCTCTCGCTTTGCTTCTCGGCCAGAGCCGCCGCCTGCTCATCGCTTTGCGGCGACAACAGCTTGGGCGCTCCGTCGATCGATCCCGTAAACAGCGCAAACCCCAGCACCACGGCGGTGCCGATGGAAAGTACTTGCTTGTAAGCGGACTTGCGCGACATTGAGGCTCCTGGATGGACGGTTGGGAATCTACCAGTCTAGCAGGAGCCGGCAGGGGCCGTTCTATCGAACAAATACTTAAGATTTGGGATAGACGCTACTGATTCATTTGCTTCATATTTGGCGTATGGCTAGATCGAGGTGGAATCGAGCCAATTGAGTTTGCACTCGAGAATACGCTGCTCGCCGGGTTCGCTGCTGCCGTCAAGTAGGGCGAGGAGCATCTCGGCTGCTTCGCGACCTTCCTGGTCGACGGGCTCGATGATGGTGGAGACGGTCGGCGTGGTGAGGTTGGTCCAGTCTTCGCAGTTGAGTCCCAAAAGGCCGATTTGCTGTGGGAGCAGATGGACCATGGGCTGAAGCGCCTTATAGACGCGCGGAAGTGCCCATTGGTTTTGCACGAAGATGAGCGTGCGCTTGGCGGGGTTGAACTTGTATTTAAAGTATTCGGTGAGCTCGTTGATTGACGGCTTGTTGTGGTCGATGGGGATGGCTTTGTAGAGCTGCCCATTCGCGGCCAGTGCCTCGGCATATCCCTGGAAACGCTCCATGCGGGTGCGCATTTCGGTCATATTGGCGGCAATGGAGAAAAAGTCCTCGTAGCCGGCGTCGAGAAGCGCCTGCGTGGCATTGTACACGCCGTCGTAGAGGTTGGTCTTGATCCAGCTCGTGCCCGGGCTGTAGATGGCCGCGTCAAAAAAGACGACGGGCTTGCCGGCGCGCCTGATGCGGTCGTGGACGGCTTTGAAATTTGCCGTGGGTTGGATGATAAAGCCATCGACGCCCAGCGAGAGCATCTTGTCGACGTACATGAGCTCGGTGTCGGGGTCGAAGTTGCTCGTGCAAACGACCGTCTGGTAGCCCGCGGGGAGCATGACCTGTTCCATGCCGTTGAGGACGAGGCCCGCCCACTTGTTGGTGTTATCCAAAATGATAATGGCAATGACGTGGGTCTGCTTGCCGGTGAGCGTTTGCGCTTGGGCGTTGGGAACGTATCCGAGTTCCTTGATGACGCGCGCAATCTTTGCCTGCGTCTTCTCGCTAAGCTTTTCTCGTTTGTCGTTGAGGTAATACGAGACGCTTGCCGTCGAGGTTCCCGCCTCTCGAGCGACGTCTGCGATCGTAACGCGCTGTTTTGCCACAGCGACTCCTTCCGACAGATGAGCATTTTCCAACATGATGACTTTGAGTCTTGGTGAGGGATGCGCTTCGGTGAGCGACCTTTTCCTTTCATATGAGTATGCAACAAATGCGGTATACGGGTAGGGTCGAAATTTGTGGCCGGCATGCGCATCTGCCGTCCACCGAGAAAATCAAATACTTCTTGACTTTTGAAATCGAGGGTAAAATCGCAGGATTCATTTTTGGTTAAACGCATAACCAAATAGCATAACCAACGCTCTGACCAGCGCGTTTACCGAAATAAGCTAGCATTAAGAAAAACGAGCACCTATATTGGTCTTGTCGAAAAGACAGCAAGTCCAAACGGCAGGGGATGCTCCGGAGGCCTCCGCAAACGGTGTCTTGCGCACGCAACTCTATGAAAAGAGGGAAGCAATGAAGATCGTAGGCGTTGCCGCCTGTACCGTGGGTATTGCCCACACGTATATGGCCCAGAAGGCGATTCAGGATGAATGCGCCGCCCGTGGCATCGAGTGCAAAGTCGAGGCTCAGGGTGGCCTGGGTATCGAGAACGAGCTGACGCAGGAAGACGTGGATTCCGCCGACCTGGTGCTCGAGTCCGTCGACGTGGGTGTCGAGAACGAGGATCGTTTTGAGCAGAAGATGGCCGAGGGCAAGTTCCTGAAGGTCGGCACCTCGGATGTAATCGCCGATCCGGTAAAGATCATCGACCAGGCCGTTGAGATCATCAAGGCGACGGGTGGCGCCGTTGACGCGCCCAAGGCCGAGGCCAAGGCAGAGAAGAAGGCCGTCTCCGCTGCCCCGCAGGCCCCGACACCGGCGTCCAAGCAGTCTATCTTTGCCGATCCTGGCAAGACGCTGCTCAATGCATTCAATACCGGCGTTTCCTATTTTATCCCCATTGTCGTTATCGGTGGCGTGTTCCTCGCCTTCTCGTTGGCATCCGGTACTGCCGGTGCTAACGGCATGGAGGTCACCAACCCGTTGATGGTGAGCCTTAACACCATCGGCATGGCCGGCATCTCTATGATGATCCCGGTGCTTGCGGCATACATCTCCTACTCGATGGCCGGCAAGCCCGCGCTTGCCCCTGGCTTCGTCCTGGGCTACTTGGTTAACAACGCCGTCGTCACCCCGAGCGGCAACAGCGTTTCGACCGGCTTCTTGGGTGCCATGATCATGGCGGTTATCTGCGGCTACTTTGTCCGCTGGATGAAGACCTGGAAGGTCAACAACACCATTCAGACCATCATGCCGATTTTGATCATCCCGATTCTGACCTCGCTCGTCTTGGGCATGGCCTACATCTACATCCTGGCCACGCCGCTTGGCTTTGTGATGGATTGGCTCACCAGCGTGCTCGGTAGCCTGCAGGGCGGCTCCGCCGTCGTCCTGGGCCTGGTCATTGGTGTTATGACCGCCTTCGATATGGGTGGCCCCATCAACAAGACCGCTTCGACCTTTACCATGGCCATCATGGCCTCCGGCATCTACGGCCCCAACGGTATGTTCCGCGTCGCCGTCGCCATTCCCCCGATCGCCTGTGGTCTCGCCGCGCTCATCGCCAAGAACAAGTTCGATGACGCTGACCGTCAGATGGGCATCTCCGCGCTGTTCATGGGCTGCATCGGCATTACCGAGGGCGCTATCCCCTTCGCGGTCAAGGATCTTGGCCACACCCTGCCCGGCATCTGCATCGGCTCTGCCGTGGGCGCGGCGCTTGCCGCTTTCCAGGGCATCGACTGCTACGTTCCGCATGGTGGCTTTATTGTCGCCCTGGCCACCAACAACGTCGCGCTGTTCTGCCTGGACATCGTGATTGGCTCCTTGGTCGCCGCTGCAATCCTGATTGCCATGAAGCCCACGCTCGATAAGCAGGCCAAGTAAACCTTTAAGGACTCCGGCTGTGCGGAGGGATGGATTTGACTCCGCACAACCGCCCCTACACAACAAAATCCATCCGTACTGATAGGGCCCACATCTGGGTCCCAGGGAACTTTTGTCAAAAATCCTCTGGAGAAGGAGAACAAAATGTCCAACCTCACCATCCGCCAGGCCGTTCAGGGCATGCTCAAGCTGCAGGATAGCGGCGATCACGCAACCATGGTCGGCATTGGCCCCATGAGCCCCAACCTGATTCAGGCCGTGTTCGAGCTTGCCAAGGACGAGGATTTCCCGCCCATGTTTATCGCCAGCCGCAACCAGGTCGATATGGACGAGATGGGCGCCGGCTACGTCAACGGTTGGGACCAGACGCGCTTTGCCGCCGACATCAAGAAGGTTGCCGACGAGGTGGGTTACGCCGGTCCGTACTACCTGTGCCGCGATCACGGCGGTCCGTGGCAGCGCGACGAGGAGCGTAACGCCCACCTGCCCGAGGACGAGGCCATGGAGCTCGCCCGCAAGTCCTTTGTCGCCGACATGGAGGCAGGCTTTGACCTGCTGATGGTCGACCCCACCAAGGACCCCTATCAGATCGGCAAGGTCATTCCACTCGACGTGGTGCTTCGCCGCACGATTGATCTTATCGACTACCTTGAGCAGTACCGTCGCGAGCATAACCTGCCCGAGGTTGCCTATGAGGTCGGTACCGAGGAGACCAATGGCGGCCTGACCTCCACCGACAAGTACGAGGAGTTCATTTCTCAGCTGCAGCCCGAGCTCGAGAAGCGCGGCTGCCCCATGCCCACCTTTATCGTCGGCCAGACCGGTACGCTCACCCGTTGGACTGAGCAGGTCGGTCATTACAACTTTAAGAATGCCCGCGAGCTCGCCGACATGGCCAAGCGCTACGGCGTTGGCCTGAAGGAGCACAACGCCGACTACCTGGACGATGCGACGCTGCTCGAGCACATCCCGGCACACGTGACCGCTTCCAATGTCGCCCCTCAGTACGGCACCGAGGAGACCCGCGCTTACCTCAAGCTCTGCGCTACCGAGCAGATTCTGGTCGACAACGGCCTGTGCGATGATCCTTCCGACCTGTACCACACGCTGTTGGTCAAGGCTATCAAGACCGAGCGCTGGCGCAAGTGGATGACCGGCGATGACGTTAACCTGCAGGTTGATGACATCCTGGCAGACGACGAGCTCAGCCTGAAGATTCTGGATGTCTCCGGTCACTACGCCTTCAACGACCCCGAGGTCAAGGAGCAAGTCGAGAAGCTCTACCGCAACCTCGCTGCCCAGGACATCGATGGCAAGCGCTTTGTGATCGAGCACATCAAGCGCCCGATCAAGCAGTACGTCGTCGGTCTTAACCTCAAGGGCGTCACGAGCCGCATCGAGAAGGCTCTCTAAGTAGCTTTTCCTACACGACGCCGGGCCCGGGGCATGTCCCAGCTGCGGGCCCGGCACATAGGACAAAGGGACATCCCCTTTGTCCTATTTTTTGAGTTTTGGATTCCTTAGAAGGAGTTTGCACCATGAAGTTCTTTATCGATACCGCCAACCTTGACGAGATTGCCGAGGCCAAGAGCTGGGGCTGCCTGGCCGGTGTTACCACCAATCCGTCCCTGTACGCCAAGACCGGCGGTAAGCTCGCCGACTTTGAGCCCCATATGCTCAAGATTGCCGAGCTTTGCGAGGGTCTGCCCGTGTCTGCCGAGTCTACCGCCACCACGGCCGAGGGCATGATCGAGGAGGGCAAGCGCCTTGCCGCCCTCGCCCCCAACATTGTGGTCAAGCTCCCCGTCTGCGAGGCCGGCCTCGCCGCCTGCCGCGCGCTGGCCGATGCAGGCGTGCGTGTCAACATGACGCTCGTCTTCTCGCCGACGCAGGCCCTTATGGCCGCCAACGCCGGCGCCCGCTACATCAGCCCGTTTGTCGGCCGCTTTGACGACATCGCCGAGGACGGCATCTCGCAGCTCGACAATGTCGTGACCTGCATCAAGAACTATGACTGGACCGGCAAGAACGTCGACGACACCGTCGAGATCATCACTGCTTCGGTCCGCACGCCCAACCACGTGACCCAGGCGGCTCTTCTTGGTGCCGACATCGCGACCGTGCCCATGGCCGCTCTCAAGAAGTGCCTGCATCACCCGCTGACCGACCAGGGCCTCGCCTCTTTTGAGGCTGACTGGCAGAAGGTCGTCGCTCAGGCTTAACGAGTGGATTGCCCCGGCATCGCGTCATCCGGTGCCGGGGTTGTTCTCAAGAGAGGAATTCGTATGACCAACCAGGAGCTGGCGAAGGTCGCCAATGAGGTCAGGAAGGGTGTCGTGACCGCGGTTCACGCGGCTAAGTCGGGACATCCGGGTGGATCGCTCGGCGCTGCCGACATCATGACCTATCTGTACTTTGAGGAAATGAATATCGATCCTGCCGACCCTCACAGGGCCGATCGCGACCGCTTTGTGCTCTCCAAGGGTCACGCGGCGCCGGGCCTGTATTCGGTGTTGGCAAATCGCGGCTATTTTCCCGTCGAAGAGCTCGAGACGCTCCGCCATATTGGCAGCCGACTGCAGGGCCATCCCAACATGAACGACACCCCGGGCATCGATATGTCCACCGGCTCGCTCGGTCAGGGCATCTCTGCTGCAGTTGGAATGGCGCTTGCCGCTAAGCACTGGGGCGACAGCTACCGTGTCTACACGTTGCTGGGCGACGGTGAGTGCGAGGAAGGCCAGGTGTGGGAGGCGGCCATGTTTGCCGGCAACCATGCGCTCGACAATCTTGTTGCCGTCGTCGACCACAACGGCTTGCAGATTGACGGCACGATCGATGAAGTCAACTCGGCCATGCCGCTCGCGGACAAGTTCCGTGCCTTTAAGTGGCATGTGATAGAGCTAGCCGATGGCAACGACATGGCGCAGATTGAGGCGGCTTTCGCCGAGGCCCGCGAGGTGACCGGCGCGCCCGTCGCTATCATCGCCGAGACGGTGAAGGGCAAAGGCGTCTCCTTTATGGAGAACCAGGTTGGCTGGCATGGCAAGGCGCCCAATGACGAACAGTTTGAGCAGGCCATGGCCGAGCTCGCGGCAGCAGGAGAGGAGCTCTAATGGCAGAGGTCAAGAAAGTCGCCACGCGCGTTAGCTATGGCGAGGCACTTGTCGAGCTGGGCAATGAGCACGATGACTTTGTGGTGCTCGATGCCGACCTGGCTGCCGCTACGCAGACGGGTAAGTTTAAGGCTGCCCGCCCTGAGCGCTTTTACGATGCCGGTATCGCCGAGAGCAACTTGATGGGACTCGCCGCCGGTATCGCGACCACGGGCCGCGTTGCTTTTGCGAGCACCTTTGCGATGTTCGCCGCCGGCCGTGCGTACGAGCAAGTGCGTAATTCCATCGGCTATCCGCACCTCAACGTCAAAATCGGAGCCACGCACGCGGGCATCTCGGTCGGTGAAGACGGCGCCACGCATCAGTGCTGTGAGGACATCGCGCTCATGCGCACGATTCCGGGTATGACGGTGGTCGTTCCCGCCGATGACATCGAGGCTCGTGCTTGCGTGCGCGCCGCGTATGAATTTGAGGGACCGGTCTACATGCGTTTTGGCCGCCTGGCTACGCCGGTTATCAACGATCACGAGGACTATGAGTTCAAGATTGGTCGCGGCGTGGTCGTGCGCGAGGGTTCCGATGTCACGATCGTCGCGTGTGGCCTTATGGTTGCCGAGGCGCTCGAGGCAGCCGAGGCGCTCGCTGCCGATGGCATCAACGCCGAGGTCATCAACATGCACACGATCAAGCCGCTTGATGAGCGTCTGGTGGTTGCCAGCGCCAAGAAGACCGGCCGTGTGGTCACCGCAGAGGAGCATTCGATTATCGGCGGTCTTGGTGAGGCTGTGGCCACGGTGCTCGCGGAGCAGCACCCGGTGCCCATGCGCCGCGTCGGCGTGCGCGATGTGTACGGCGAGTCCGGCCCTGCGGTCGATTTGCTGCACAAGTACGGTTTGGACGCCGAGGGTATCGAGGCCGCGGTCAGGTCCGTGTTGTAAGGAGTGTTTTCCATGGGATTTGTATCTGCCAACCAGGTAACGATTGGGCATGCTGCCGCAACGCGCGAGGATGCGCTGCGCTATTTGTCTGAGCAGGCTGTTGAGCTTGGCTTTGCCGACGATGCCTCTGCCGTCGAGGCTGCCTTTATCGCTCGCGAAAACGAGGCCGAGACGGGCCTTGTCGCCGGTTTTGCCGTCCCGCATGCCAAGAGTGACGCGATCCATACGCCGGGCGTTGCCGTGCTCAAGCTGGCCGAGCCTGTCGAGTGGCCGAGCTTTGACGGCGTGCCCGTTGATGTCGCGCTTGCGTTGTACGTGCCCGCCGGCGAAGCTGGAACCACGCATCTGCGTCTGCTTTCCAAGGCTGCCGTGATGCTGATGGACGCCGGCTTCCGCGATAAGGTACGCGCGAGCACCGATCCTGTTGAGATTGCGGAGCTTATTAACGCCGGGCTCGAGGGGTAGGTATAACCCTCCCGCTCAATCAATCGATCCTTCTCCAAGGAAAAGGGCCGCAACGCCATACGACGTTGCGGCCCTGCTTGCGTTTCCCCAGATAAAACCTGCCAAAATAAACCTATCTCCATTTGGAAGGTGGCAATTTATGTGGTTCAGGTCGAGCATACGCGAGCGAGCAGGTTCCGGGTGCGGCAAGGTGACGTGAAACAAGCGGGCGCTGACCTTTTGGTCGCGCCCGCGCAGTTGAACGTCAGATTGCCGTGCCCGGGGCCTGCGCAGCGCCGAGCGGTTACGCCGTTTGTAAAACGGCGTAACTTAAAGATTCATGTTGCCGTGGATGTAGGGGGTGACCTCGGGGGAGATGTGGTCGCAGCCCAGCTCGCGCAGCGCGGACTCGATGGCGGCGGGCAGCGGGGTCTTGCCTTCAGCGTCGACGGCGGTACCGCCGAGAGCGGCAATCTTAGTGACATCTGCAGGAGCGGCTTCGATATGCATGCAGCCGCCGAGCAGGCGTGCGCGGACCTGAGCCAGGTCAAGATCGTGTAGGTAATCCTCGCAGGCGCGGATTAAATCGACCTTTTCACGCGTAAGCTCCTCGCCCGTGGGAACGCGCGTGGCAAGACAGGCTCCCGCCGGAAGGTTCCAAACGGGATAGCCCCATGCGCGCAGCAGCTCGCGCTCTTCGTCCTTGGTAAAGCCGACCTCCATAAGCGGCGAGCGTACGCCGAGCTCTTCTGCCGCGCGCATGCCAGGGCGGTAGTCACCGCGATCGCTTGCATTGCTGCCATCGATGACGGTGGGAAAGCCGAGCGACTTGGCGTGGTTGACGATAGCGGTAAAGCCGGCGTGCTTGCAGTGGTAGCAGCGGTCGGCATCGTTGCAGGCTACTTGGGGGAGCTGCAGCTGATCGACCGAAAGGTTGAGCACAGGGAGCTTAAAATGCGGCCCTTCTTCGGCTTGCCCGTCAACGGACCGCTCAAACGAAGCCTGCTCGGGCGTGCCGATGAGCGGCGTGGTGAGGTGAACGAGAAGGGTGCTGGCAGGCATGATGCGGGCGCAGACCGCTGCCAAAAAGCTGCTGTCGACGCCACCGGAAAAGCCGATGGCGACGCGTCCATATGCCAAAAGCAGCTGCTCGAGCGCTGCGAGTTTGCCCTGAAGCTCCTCTGCAGGTGCGGTGGTGTCTGAAAACATGAAACGATCCTTGCCATTGAGTACTCGGTCGAAAACTATAATCCTACCGGGCTGCTTGTCATAAGATTTCTACCTATGTAACGAAAGTGCAATATGCTATATACGTTATATACAAGTTGTAAAGTGCGGTAAAGTTGCGGTGGTACAGCAGCACGAAGCGATGGGGGACCGATATGATTAAGGCTGTTATTTTTGACATGGACGGAACGCTGGTCGATACCGAGCGTCTGGGCATCAAGGCATGGAAAGCGCCCGCTGCTGAGCTGGGCGTTGCGATTGATGACACGCTGATTCATCAGTTTATCGGTCGCACACTGCCCGATGTCATGGACATCCTTGAGGCGCATTACGGCAGCAGAGAAACCGCCGAGGCGCTCTATCATCGCCACAAGGAGATTCGCGACGAGATGGTCAAGACCGATCTGGAGCTTAAGGCCGGCGCTGCCGAGTGCATAGACGACCTGCTGGCTGCGGGCTATCACGTGGGCCTTGCAACGTCGTCGCGCCTCGTTACGGCCGAGCGCAACCTTAAGATGGTCGGCCTCTTTAACAAGTTTGAGACGGTGACTTGCGGCGAGGACGTCGTGCACGGCAAGCCCGATCCCGAGATGTATCTGCTTGCCTGCGAGCGCGCGGGCTTTGCCCCCGAGGAATGCGCTGTGGTCGAGGATTCGCGCAACGGCTGCGTCTCGGGCATCACGGCCGGCTGCCATGTCTTTGCTGTTCCCGATATCGTGCCGCTGCCGCAGGACGTGGTAGATGGCTGCGAGGCCGTGCTCGATTCGTTGTTCGATCTGACGGCGGCGGTCAAGGCCGTGCGCTAGCGTTTGCGCCCGAGCCATTTCAATAGCATTCTAAAGATGCGGCCAACCGCTTAGCCGGGTGGCCGCATCTATATCCAAGATTCTGAACGTGCCCGTGGACGTTGTCTGCCGCTAGCGGTGACGACGACGCCCGCGCGGAAGCGTCGATACAGCCAGCCCCTCTTATCTCGCCTAGACTACAGTTTTGGCCGATAAGAGGGGCTTTGTGCTTTAAGCGACCGAGGCAGCTGCCTTGGCAAGGGGTCGGCGGGGCTTTGGACGTTACGAGTTACTCCAAGAGCCAGTCGATTACGTTGCGCTTGCGAACTCCTTCGTAGTTTGCGTCAGCAAATAGCGTGTCGAGCGTAAGAAGTGTCTTGGGATAGTTGTCTCGGACTTTGTTAAAGGGGGCCAGCTCGCGGTTGAGGGTAGTTTCGTCGAGCGTGGTGGCTGAAACCTGAAAGTAGGCCGTCTCGTCTGAGCCTAGGGCAACAAAATCGATTTCCCCATCATCGATATCGCCCACGTAGACGTCGTATCCGCGGCGTAGGAGCTCGAGATAGACAACATTTTCGAGGATATGACCGATGTCGCTGCTCTGAGTTTTGACGAGAGCGCCTCTAAGTCCAAGGTCGACGGCGTAGTATTTGCCGTTTGTTGTAAGAAGCTGTCGACCGCGTACGTTGTAGCGCGGCGCTGAATACAGCACGAGACTGTCTGTTAGGCCTTTGAGGTACTTGGCGACGGTTTTCTGGTCGGTTTTGTTGCCGTTGGACGAGAGCGTATCGGAGTTTTTTTTAACCGAGATTCGACTTCCGACGTTATGGAGTAGGAACTTGGTGATATCGCGCAGGGTCGAGACGTCCGAGACCTTCAGGCGTTCGATAACGTCGCGTATGACTATGGTGTCGTAGAGGCTCATAAGGTAATCGCGCGCCTGGGAGCCCTGGATACCCGTTTCGGCGATAAAGGGAAAGGAGCCCCGGGTGATGTACTCGTCAAACAGCTGGGTAGGAGCCTTTCCGCCATTGGTTTTTGCCGAGCAAAACTCTTTAAAGGAGAGGGGCAGCATCTTGAGCTCTACGTAGCGACCGGATAGTAAGGTTGCCAGCTCGCTCGAGAGCAGATAGGCGTTGGAACCGGTTATGTAGAGATCGACATTGTCTTTGATAAACAGGCTGTCGACGGCTTTTTCGAAGTGCTCGACATGCTGTATCTCGTCCAGAAAAACGTAGTTCATCTTATCGGGGACGAGTCTGGCGGAAACGTAGTCGTAGAGTGCTCTATACGACGTAAGAGACTCGAACTCCAGATCTTCAAAGTTGAGGGATATAACCTGGGCATCTGTGGTTCCATGGTCGCGCAAATGACCACGGTAAATCTCGAATAGCTTCGATTTACCGGACCTACGCACGCCCGAAACGACCTTGATAACATGCGAGTCTTTCCACGAAATGAGCCAGTCGAGGTACTGTTTGCGGTCAATCAAATCCATAAAGCCTCTCCCTGGTTCTGAAAACATTGGAGCAAAATCAATATTCTTATGAAATTACAAAAAATATGGAACCGAATCCATTTTATCAAAATAATTCATGAAAATATGGATTGCATTCCATAAATATCCGTAGCTGTAGCCTTGGCTAATGGGCGTGGGGCCAGTAAAAAGCGCCACAGCGGGGCTGTTTCCGCTGTGGCGCTTTTTACTACAGGTAGGCGCCCAGGTTGATGGCGGTGGCTTCGGCCTGGCTGCTTGCCTGAGTGCTGGCGCGTTCCAGCAGGAACGGCCGCACGAGTTCTTGGCGGTTGATGTCCTCGATGGCCGTGACCGCGGTGACGGTGCGCGCGGCGGAGCCGATGCGGACGCGTTTGGTCTTGGCGGCGGGCTTGTTCTCGATTTGCTCCATGAGGAGCTGCACGCCCTTGCGGCCAATTTCGTAGCCCGGCGGTGCCACCGTGGTGAGTGGGACCGACCCGCTCCAGGCGAGCGGATTGCCGTCGCAGCCGGCCACGCGGACCTGCTCGGGGACGGAGATGCCTTTATCGACCAGCGCCGAGATGACGCCCGAGGCCAGTACGTCGGTGAGGCCGACCACGAAGTCGGGGCGCTCGTCCGCGGGGCGCTCGGCGATTTGGGCACCGATGCCGTAGCCGTCGGCAGCGGTATTCCATTCGCCGGCGTCGATGACTTCGATCTTGATATCGGGGTGCAGGGCAAGGGCCTTGTGAATGCCAAGCACGCACAGGGTGAGCTGCATAAATGCAGCTCTGCCCACAACGGTGATATGGTGCGCGCCGCGGGCGATGGCGAGCTCGGCGATAATGCGCCCCTGTGCCTCGTTGTCGGCGGCCACGTAATAACCGGGTTCGGAACAGTGGATGTCCAGATAGACGATCGGCACGGGCATCTTGGCCATGGCGGGGTGCCAGTCGGGAGACGCCATGGGCTGGACCATGACGCCGGACATCTGGGTGCCCATAAAATAGCGCAGGTAATGGTCCTGGAGAATATCGTCGTTGTCGGCGTTGGCGATGAGTAAGTCATAGCCGTGCTTGCGCGCCTCGTTGTGGGCACCGCTGGCAATTTGGAGCGAAAAGCCGTGGTCGAGGCGGGGGAGGACGAGGCCAAAGGACTTCGTGGTGCCGCCTGCCAATTGACGAGCGCTTTGGTTGGGCAGGTAGCCCAGGCGATTGATGGTGTCGTTGATGAGTTTAAGGGTTTCGGGGCGCAGCTTTTCGGGGTGGTTGAGCGCGTTGGATACCGTGCCCAGCGAGACTCCTGCCTCGCGCGCGACGTCGCTGATTTTTACCTTTGCCATAGCGGCCCCTTTGATGCGTTTCAAGTACAAGCCAGATTGTAGCATCGCCCGCCCCTAGGGTGTCAAAACCTGCCAATTAGGGATAGGTTTATTTTGGTAGGTTTTATCTGGGCAAACGCTGGAGCCCAAACCGCCACAAAGGTGCCTGTCCCATTACAGTCTGAAGTGGGCCACCGATAAATTTCGATGGCGAGCATTCGGCGCATTGCCTACGATACGGGCAAGCCCCGAGGGGCCGCCGATCGGGCGCCTCCGGATGGCCGTCTGCCCCTGCCCCGTAGAGGGCCCGGGGGGTGTTGCCACCGGGGGCGCTCGCCGCTCCGGACGACTGATAGGAAACTGCCGGGCGCAAGCGCCACGGCCAGGTAATGTGGGTGTCGCAGGGAGGGGTTCCGATCGGCCTACCGATTGGAGGATAACACCGTGGCACCACCTAGAATGCCGGAAGCCGTCATCGGGCTCGATGTCGGGAAATTGTCCCATTGGGCATGCGTCGCGACCCGGGACGGCGAGATACTGCTGAGCGCCCCCGTCGCGAACAGGGAGGGCGATCTGGACTCGCTGTTCGGCCGCTTCCCCGACGCGCTCGTGGTCGTCGACCAGTCGCGCAACATAGGCGCCCTCGCGCTCGCCCGCGCCAAGGCGGCCGGGATGTCGGCGGCGTACCTGCCGGGACTCGCGGCACACGGGGCCGCCAGGCTCTTCGCCGGCGACGCCAAGACCGACGAGCGGGACGCAATGGTCATCGCGAAGACGGCGCTGGGCATCCCCGACGCACTCCTGCCGGTCGGGGATCCGGGCCCGACGGTCGCGGCGGCGAGGGCGCTGGCCGCCCAGAGAAACTTCCTGACCTGCGAAAACACCAGGAGCAAGAACCGGCTGCGCAGCATCCTGCTGGAATCGTGCCCCGCCTTCGAGGCGTTGGTCGACCTGTCCGACGGTCCCCAGCTGAGGCTCATGGCATCCCTCGGCGGGGCCTGGTCGGTGGCCGACGCCGGGCCCCGCAGGGCGGCGGCGCTCACGCGCGGGGCGGCGCGCGGCAAGATCGAGGCCCTCGTCCGCTCGACGGCCTCCTCGACAAGGCCGGACGCGGCGGCCATCGCCGCCGAGGACCGGGCGGTGAGGCTGCTCGCGCGCAGGATCTCCGAGAACTCGGCGGAGATCGATGTGATCACGGCGGAGATATCCGCCCTCCTCGAGGGCGACGATACCTACCGATGCCTCCTGACGGTGCCGGGGATCGGCCCCAAAACCGCTTCCGAGCTCGCGATCTCCATAGATATCGAAGACTTCCCAAGCCACGACAAGCTCGCGTCGTACTGCGGCCTGGCGCCGCGCAACCGCCAGTCGGGGACCTCGATCTCCTCGGTGACGGCATCGCGCCAAGGCAACAAGAGGCTGAAGAACCTGCTCATATTCTCGTGCAACTGCCTTACCCGGACAGAGGGAAGATGGGGCGATTACTACGCTAGGTGCCGAGAGCGGGGCATGCCGCACGGCAAGGCGCTCAAGGCGCTGGCACGAAAGAGGCTGAAGGTCATCTACGCGATCATGCGGGACAGGGTGCCCTACGCCGCCTAGTCGAAGCGCTCCGAACAGATTGGAGCCCATCGGCCGAAAGGCCTGGCGTTAGCATGTCGCGATTCAATCTCGAAAACAGCATTGCCCAGTTGACAAAACTATAGGAACACCCCCCGTGGTGGTTTGGGCATGTGTGCATCGAGTGGTATCTAAGTTGAGATACCACTTCTGGTATATCAGCTTGCGCTTGCGTGAGTACAATACTCGAACGTTATACGTCTCAGCGCCCCCTGTGCGTGGACGTCTTGCAGTCACGCGAACGAAGGGATTTATCCTATGTGCGGAATTGTCGGCTACACCGGCTCTGATATTGCAAAGAACATCCTGGTCACAGGCCTTAAGCGCATGGAGTATCGCGGCTATGACTCCTCGGGCGTCGCGCTCGAGGTGGGCGAGGGCGCCGCGGCGCACCTCGACGTTATCCGCCGCGTGGGTAAGGTTGCGGGCCTGGAGAGCGAGCTTTCCAGCATCGACAGCGACGCTACCTGCGGTATCGGTCACACCCGTTGGGCCACCCACGGCAAGCCTTCCGTCGTTAACGCTCATCCCCACACCAGCTGCGACGGTCGCATCGCCATCGTCCACAACGGCATCATCGAGAACTTCGCCGAGCTGCGCGAGGAGCTGGAGGGCCGCGGCCATCACTTTAAGAGCGAGACCGATACCGAGGTCTTCGCGCATCTGATCGAAGAGGCCTATGCCGAGACGCACGGCCTGATGGCCTCCGTGCGCGAGGCTTGTACCCACGTGGTGGGCGCCTATGGCTTGGCCGCCGTGTGCGCCGACGAGCCCGGCGTAATCGCCGTCGCCCGCAAGGATTCCCCGATCGTGGTCGGCGTGGGCGAGACCGGCTCCTACGTTGCCTCCGACGTGATCGCGCTTATCGATGCCACCCGCGATGTCGTGGTTCTCGAAGACGGTCAGTTTGCCAAGCTCACGCCTGCGGGTGTCGAGTATACCGATGAGGCCGGCAATGTCATCGAGCCCAAGGTCACTCACATCGATTGGGATCTGGATATGGCCGAAAAGGGCGGCTATCCCGACTTTATGCTCAAGGAGATCCACGAGCAGCCTCGCGTCGTGCGCGATACCCTGGTGGGTCGCATGACGCCCGCCGGCGAGCTCGACATCGACGAGCTGGGCCTTTCGCTCGAGGAGCTCAACGACATCGACCGTGTCTACGTGATCGCCTGTGGCACCAGCTATCACGCCGGCCTCATCGCCAAGAACCTTATTGAGGGCTGGGCTCGCATTCCCACCGAGGTCGAGGCTGCCAGCGAGTTCCGCTATCGCAACCCCATCATCACGCCGACGACGCTCGTCGTTGCCGTGTCCCAGTCGGGCGAGACGGCCGATACCCTCGCCGCCATTCGCGACGCGCGCATCAAGGGCGCCAAGGTCTTCGGCATCACCAACGTGGTGGGCAGCCCCGTGGCGCGTGAGAGCGACGGCGTCATCTACACCAAGGCCAACAAGGAGATCGCGGTCGCCTCGACCAAGAGCTTCATCGGCCAGGTTGTGAGCCTGACGCTTTTGGCTCTGCTGCTGGCGCAGGTCAAGTACCGTCTGACCACCAAGCAGACGCGCATGATGTTCCGCGAGCTTTCCGATACGGCCGAGCAGATCCAGTGGATTTTGGACACGCAGACCGAGGCCGTGCACGAGGCCGCCCTGCTGTGTAAGGACGCGCAGTCGGCGCTGTTCGTGGGCCGCGGTATGGGCGCTGCCATCTCCTACGAGGGCGCGCTCAAGCTCAAGGAGGTTAGCTACCTGCACGCCGAGGCATATGCCGCCGGCGAGATGAAGCACGGCCCCATCGCACTGATCGATCCGGGCTTCCCCGTCATCGCCGTGGCCACCAAGAGCGCCACCTACGACAAGACCGTGTCGAACCTTATGGAGTGCAAGGCGCGTGGTGCCAAGGTTATCGTCGTTGCCACCGAGGGCGACGAGGAAATTAACAAGATCGCCGACTGCATCATCCGCGTGCCGGCCGTCCGCGATGTGTTCAGCCCCATCACGGCGAGCGTCCCGCTGCAGCTGCTCGCCCGCGAGGTCGCCATCTTGCGCGGCTGCGACGTCGACCAACCTCGTAACCTGGCGAAAAGCGTTACTGTCGAGTAGTTGGTTCCGCCGTTCTAACGACCAAGGCCCGGCTCCGCGTCATCAGACGGAGCCGGGCCTTTTTGTACGGAGAAACCACCACAAAGGTGACTGTCCCCTTTGTGGTGGTTTTGGCAGGTTAGCGGAGCTTGCTGGTCTCGAAGTACTCGGGGAACTGGTCCAGAACCTCGGTTTGGTTGCGGAACATCATGTGCAGGTGCTTGCTGACCAAAAAGCTCGCTTCGATGGGGTCGCGACCGGCGATAGCGCGGCGAATCTGCTTGTGCTCGTTCACGATGTCCTGATTGTCGAGAACCTGTGTGGCGGCGCGCAGCCAGCGGAAGCGCTCCAGGTCGGCATTGGTCTCTTCGAGCCACGACCACACGGTGCTGCGACATGCGATGCTAAAAATCATGTGATGCATGAGGTTGTCGCTCAAAAAGAAGCCGATGCGATCCTCTTCGGCCATGGCCTTTTCCTGCAGCACGATGGCGCGGTCGAGCTGCTCGATGCCGGCCGACGTGGCGCGCGCACAGCACTCCACGATCACCTGCTTTTCCAGATGCTCGCGGATGTAACAGGCACTCTCGGCAAGGGTGAGGTTGATGGGCGAGACGTAGGTGCCGCTCTGGGGCACGGTGCGCACCAGGCCTTCCTGCGCCAAGCGAACCAAAGCCTCGCGCACGGGCGTGCGCCCCATATCCAGGTCGTCGCAAAGTTGCTTGACGCCCAGCTTTTCGCCCGGCTTGTAGTCCAGGTAGACGATTTTGCGTCGAATGGTGTGGTAGGACTGGTCCTGTAGGCTCGTTTCCTGCTCGCCGACGTGCATCGATTCTTCCATAGCGCCTCGCAACTGTTCTATCAAACTCATATGTCAGTTGTTAATTATGCCGCGAATCAGCTCTCCGCGGTGGGTAATTCGGCTGTCGCCCGAGAACTATTGCGGCATCTTAGTCTGTGTTTGCGCAAGGCTGCGCTCAATGTTGCCGTATCATAAGCCGTCGCAAACGTGAAATAGAAAGAAGGAATCCCATATGCAACTGGCAAATATCGTACGCGAGCGCTGGAAAGGCGTCTTGTTCTGCCTGATCATCGCTATTCCCGCGACGTTGCTCGGCAAACAGATTGAGGTGGTCGGCGGGCCGGTATTTGCCATCCTTTTTGGCATGGTCCTGGCGCTCGTCTTTCCCAAGAATCGTCGCGAACCGCTCGCCGCCGGCGTTACCTATACGTCCAAAAAAGTCTTGCAGTACGCGGTTATCCTGCTTGGCTTTGGCATGAACCTCTCCCAGATTCTGTCCAAGGGCGCCCAGTCGCTGCCGATTATCGTGGCGACGATCTCGACCTCGCTTGTCATCGCCTTTGTGCTCTGCCGCGTCATGAACGTACCGGGTAAGATCGCGACGCTTGTGGGTGTGGGTTCGTCGATTTGCGGCGGTTCTGCCATCGCCGCGACCGCACCCGTCATCGATGCCGACGATCGCGAGATTGCCCAGGCCATTTCGGTCATCTTCCTGTTTAACGTTATCGCGGCGCTCGTGTTTCCGACGCTCGGCGGCATGCTCGGGCTGACCAACGAGGGCTTTGGCCTGTTTGCCGGTACCGCCATCAACGACACCTCGTCCGTAACGGCTGCGGCGAGCGCTTGGGACAGCATGCATCCCGGCGCCAATGTGCTCGAGAGCGCCGCGGTGGTCAAGCTCACCAGGACGCTGGCCATTATTCCCATCACGTTGGTTCTCGCATGCTGGCAGATGCATCTGGCGCGCAAGGCCGGCGGCGACGCCAAAAGCACGTTCTCGCTTAAACGCGCGTTTCCCATGTTCGTGCTGTTCTTTGTGCTGGCGAGCGTGATCACCACGGTGCTTCAGCTTCCCGCGTCCTTTACGGCGCCCATCAAGGAGCTGTCGAAGTTCTTTATCGTGATGGCCATGGCGGCTATTGGTTTTAATACCGATATCGTCGAGCTGGTCAAAAAGGGCGGCAAGCCCATCGCGCTGGGCTTTTGCTGCTGGATTGGCATTGCGTGCATGAGTTTGGGAATGCAACACGTACTGGGAATCTGGTAGAGAAGTAGCTTGTTTGCGTGCTGCGTGCTGCGTGCTGGTGAGCGCAAGCCTGCGGTGGAGCGATAGGAGCTCTTGCGGGTATGGCTTGTCCGCAGGTTTATAAGTCCCGAAGAGCTCTTATCGCCCCGCCAGGATGGCGATGCGGGGCAACACCTATACTCGCAGGACGGCGCTTTCTGCCCTATAGTGTTTGGTGAGCAATATCGTTCAATTTTGAAACACTCGGTCGTGCGACCGTCGGCGGTTGCACGTCGCTGCGGACAGGGGCAAATCATGGATAGCGATGCCAAGCTGAACATCTTGACCGAGGCCCTGGCTGCTGCCGGGGCCTCGGCATTGGCAATCGATGCGCGTGGGGACGTCGCGATCTCGACCATGAATGACGCGGCGCTCGAGCGGGATGTGGCGGCTTTTGTCGCTGAGCGCCTCGACCGTATAGGAGACGGCGCGCGTCTGGTTATGGGGCGTGCGGGTACGCGCCTGAGCCTGACCGTTCGCCCCACCGACAAAGAGGGCGGGGGCCTTTGGGTCGTCGTGGTCCGCGAGGTGCGCGGTGCCGCGGCGCATGCGGGTATCGAGTGGCTCAACGCCGACGAAGTTGAGGCCCGCTACGAATCGAGCGCGTACGGCATCGTTGAGGGGGCGGCCTCGGTGGCTGCGCCGGTTGCAGAGAGTTACGCGCGCGGTGTGCCCCTTATGCTCGAGGGCGAGCTGGGAGCGGGTCAGGTCGAGATCGCCAGGCGCCTCTATCTGGACGGTCCTTTTGCCGGTCAGCCCTTTGTTTCCGTTGCGCTCGATGAGCTCACCGAGCGCGGTTGGCGCCATGTGCTCAAAAGCGCCGAATCGCCGTTGTTCCAAACGGGGCTGACCCTTTGCATTGAGGGCTGGAACGCGGTTGGCCCCCAGCGCCTCCGCGAGCTGGTCTCCACGATGACCGACACCGCGTTGGCGACGCGCTGCCATGTGGTGCTGACAGCGAATGACATGCCGGGCGGCGGCGAAAGTGATCAAGCCGCGTTTGTGACCGAGCGCTTCGCCTGCGCGGTGAGCGTGGCGCCGGCAATCGCCGAGCAGGGAGCCGCGTCGACGAAGGTTGCGCGCTATTTGGAATATCTCGCTGATGCATTTGAGACGGCAGCACCCACGCTGTCTGCCGCGGCGACGAAGACGCTCGATGCTTACCGCTGGCCGCGCAATTATCTGCAGCTCCGCGAGGTCTCGGAACGACTGTATATATTGGCGGGGACGGGCACGGTGGACCGAGCTGTGGCGGAGGAAGTGCTCGCCCAAGAGGACGTGATTAAGACCGCAACCTTTGGCGCCCCGACGCTCGAAAGTGACCTGTATATCCTGCGACCGCTGGCCGATACCGAGCGAGATATCGCGCATCTGGTTGTAGACCATCTCCACGGCAACCGAACCCGTGCGGCGGAGGTGCTGGGCATAAGCCGTACAACGCTGTGGCGCTTGCTGAAGGACGATGACCGTTGAGCGAGGCGCCCGTGACCGCGCGCGACGCGTGTGCTACAGTCCAAAGCGTTATTGTTTCGATTTGGTTACGGCGTGCGAGGGCATATGGCTGAGACTTCAAAACCGAGCCGCAGAAGGCGGAGCGCCGCGCCGGTTAACCGACGCACGACATCGGTGACGTGGGGCAAACACGCCTCGGGGTTTGATGGCTCGTTCAAGCGCACTAAATACGGCTATCCTTCGGCAAGCGCCCGCTTGGCAATGCAGGCAGAGTCCTCGCTGTGGGGCCGCAAACGCGTGGTGGGCTCAAAGCTCAAGCACGACGGAACGCTCGGTTACATCAGCCGCGGGGCGGCTCGCCGCAGTGGACTCAATCCGGCTGGTTGGCATCGTTATGTTCCGATCGTGGCCGTCGTTGCAGTGATCGTCATCGCACTCGCTGCGCTTGGCTACGCCGGCGGTGGCGCCAACTTGGACGCAGTGTTTAAATCGCCCGAGCTCGCGCATGCAGGCACAGAAGTTATCGAGGGCGCTCAGACCCAGACAGGCGTCGCGCCCCAGCGCGGCATCGTCGCGGCGGCCACCACCATCGCCGATGCTCAAAAGGACGAAGACAAGCAAGGCGACGACGCCGAAACGACCCAGACGAACGAAACGACGACAACGGCGACGTCAATATAAGTTACGAGTGGGGTAGCTAATTTGGGACGGGGCTTTTTTAGCTGCCCAAGACAGTGGCTCATTCGATGTCAGTCGCCAAAAGCGAGCGAGCCGCATTTGCGCCAAGGTGACGTGAAATGAGAGGGCGCTGACCTTCTGGTCGCGCCCTCGAAATTGAACGTCAGATTGGCGTGAATGCGGCCCGCGCAGCGTCAACGAGCCCGCCGTTCGGTAGAACGGCGGAACTAATTACCTTACGTAGACGACGTTGTCGCGGCGGGGTTTGGGCTCGGGTAGCGTGTCCTCGGCATAGCCCAGAATGCAGTGGCCGACGCCGCGCAGGCTGCCGTCGGCGGGCAGGCCCCAGCTGGCCAGCAGCTCCAGGCCCTCGGGCGAGTCAAAGACCTCATGCGCGCGGTGAATCCAGCACGAATCGACACCCAGTGCATAGGCGGCGTTGAGCAAGTTGCCCATGGCGAGCGAGCCGTCTTCCAGATGTGTGGGCACGCTGCGGTCAACCAGCACCACCACAACGGTCTTGGCGCCATAGAAGGGGTCGCTGTTGCTGCCCATGACCTGGGCGTTGAGCTGTGAGAGACGCTCGACGGTCGCGGGGTCGGTGACGGCGACAAACGTCACCGGCTGGCGTCCCATGCCGCTCGGTGCATATTGGCCGGCTTCGATAATACGTGCAAGCTTTTCGGCCTCGACGGGACGATCGCTGTAGTTGCGGCAGCTGCGACGGTGAATGAGTGCTTCGATAGTCTCCATGGTGTCTCCTTGCGGTGGCGTTGCAGATGCCTCGTTCATACCCGCCGGGCTTAAACGATAGACGGTCAATTGCCCGGCCAAAAGGATAGATTCCAATTGGGAAAGTAGGTTTGCATAAAAGTACCTTCAGAATGTGACAAACAAATGGGATGGTTAAACGTTTTATCCCGTCTACCCTGCGGTTTTTTACCACTTGCCTAAATGACGAACGCATAACCTCTGATAAAGGTTTTACTAAAGGAGTACCAACGTTTATCAATGCGCCGTGGTGGCGCCGGGCCAGGAGGTAACATCATGTTCCAGGCTGGAGATGTCGTCGAGACCGATTTCGAAGGATTTCTGAAGCTGCTGCGTTCCAAGACGCGCGCTTTCGTGTCGATCAACGATCACGAGTACTACATCACGCACACCGATGGCTATTGGCGTGTTCAGGATTGCGAGGCCCTCAACGACAAGGGCCACTTTACTGACTGTTCTGAGTTGGTCAACACGGTCTGCGAGGTCGTCGAGCTGCCGTGGATTGCCGGCAAGAGCCTGCATGACAGCTTCTCGGGCGCTACGGTCTATGAGGCCGTCGCCGCTTAACAGGCAATAAAACCCGATTTTCACGTGACCGCTGGCGCCGCCCCCGCGCCGGCGGTCTTTTTTCAAGACTTTAGTCTGCTGGCCGCGCAGCGGCCAGCTTTAAACCACCCGCTACG
>CABUPE010000028.1 GCA_902493515.1 uncultured Collinsella sp. | reverse complement strand
CTGACCCCATATCGTTGGGGCCAGGCCCGATTTTGCCTCTTGACAATGTCCTGCTCATATTAAAAGGAACGTCCCTAACTGCCGGGTTTAGGCTGTTAGGTCGAGTTCGTAGAGAAAGCTTTCGCGCGGCATGTCGTGACGGCGCTCTTCGCGGTTGGCGCGGTGCGTGGCCGTGCGCTTAAAGCCGTGCAGCTCGTAGAACTTCCACGAGCAGTTGGAGTCGGTGTACAGGTGCGCCCTCGTCGCTCCAAGCGAGGACAGGTGCGAGACCGCGGCATCGAGCAGAACCGTGCCAACGCCCAGGCCATGGACATCGCGATCCACGGCAAGCAGCGTGACCTCGTTGTCGTGCGGCAACGGGCTGCTCTCGAGCAGGCGGTTGTTGGTTCGGATGGTTGCGCGCACAAACGAGAGATACTCGGCGCAGGCATCAGGCTCCAGCTCACGCATCTGCGATAGCAGTGCGCGTTCGGTATCCATCCAATGCTCGTTGATAGCGACGCCGGAGTTCTGTCCTGCGCGTGCAAGTGCAATGCCGCGCGCCTCGCCGTCAATCACCGCAACCTGCGAAAACGTCGATGACGAAAGGCAATAGGCGAGGTCGCACGCGGCCTCAAGGCGGTTGTACTCATCGTTATCCGAATTGTTATGCCAAAGTTGCTGCAGAATCAGCGCGATGGCGTCGAAGTCTTCGGTATCAAACGGTCGGTAGAGAACCCGCGAGACCATGGTGCCTCTTTCTTTTGCGGATGCATATCGAGCACAGTTCTACCACGCCATTGGCATCTAATTATGGTGCCCCTGTGTTCCATGAACTCACCGTGCCCGGTGCCATGCCCATCCCCTCCGCTCGCAAACTTTTTCTGCACATGCGCCCGTTGCGGGGTGCATCGATGCGCTCGATGCGCTACATTAAATCAGTATTTTCAATGCCGCTGCGCGAGCGCTGCAGATCGACGTATCACCGACTCACAGAGCACGGCGGCGTACCAGACAGGAGGACTGCATGGGATCTGATGTGAAGATCGCACGCGCGTTGATCTCGGTTACCGATAAGACGGGCGTCGTCGATTTCGCACGGACGCTGGTTGACGACTTTGGCGTCGAGATCATCTCTACGGGCGGCACGGCTCGTGCCATCGAGGACGCGGGCGTTCCCGTAACCCCCATCGAGGAGTTCACGGGCTATCCCGAGATGATGGACGGCCGCGTTAAGACCCTGCACCCCAAGGTTCATGGCGCGCTGCTGGCCCGCCGCGATTCCGAGCAGCACATGCAGGAGGCGGCTCAGCACGGCATTAAGCTGATCGACCTGGTCGTCGTCAACCTGTACGAGTTCGAGAAGACCGTCGCCAACCCCGAGGTCACCTTCGCGGACGCCATCGAGCACATCGACATCGGTGGCCCCTCCATGCTGCGCTCTGCCGCCAAGAACGCCACGAGCGTTACCGTCATTTCCGATCCGGCCGACTATGATGCCGTCCTGGCCGAGATGCACGAGACCGGTGGCTGCACCACGCTTTCCACCCGTCGTCGCCTGCAGGTGAAGGTCTACCAGACCACCGCCGCCTACGACACGGCCATCTCCCGCTGGCTCGCCGCCCAGGCAAGCGACGTGGCGGACACCTCTGCCAAGCTCGAGATTTCGCTGGAGAAGGTCGACGACCTGCGCTATGGCGAGAACCCGCAGCAGAAAGCCACAGTCTATCGCTTTGCCGAGGGCTGCGAGAACACCGCGAGCTCGCAGTTCCCGCTCGTGGGCTCCAAGCAGATCCAGGGCAAGCCGCTCAGCTACAACAACTATCTGGATGCCGACGCCGCCTGGAACCTGGTCCGCGAGTTCGACGAGCCGGCCTGCGTAATCCTCAAGCACCAGAACCCCTGCGGTTCCGCCGTTGCCGAGGACATCACGGCTGCCTACGACCGCGCCTTCGCCTGCGATCCCAAGAGCGCCTTTGGCGGCATCATCGCCTGCAACCGCGAGGTTCCCTTTGATCTGGTTGAGCACTTTGCCGATCAGAACAAGCAGTTCGTCGAGGTCATCATCGCCCCGAGCTACACCGCCGAGGCGCTCGAGCGCATGGCCAAGCGCCCCAACCTGCGCGTGTTGGCGACCGGCGGCGTGGACCACGGCGCTCAGGTGGAGCTGCGCTCCGTCGACGGCGGCATGCTGGTGCAGGAGGTCGACCACGTGACCGAGGATCCCGCGACCTTTACGTTCCCCACCGACCGCAAGCCCACCGACGCCGAGATGGCCGAGCTCGAGTTTGCCTGGAAGGTCTGCAAGGGCGTTAAGTCCAACGCCATCCTGGTCTCCAAGGGTAAGGCCGGCATTGGCATGGGCCCGGGTCAGCCTAACCGCGTTGACTCTGCGCTACTTGCCTGCGAGCGCGCCGAGGACTTCTGCGAGCGCGAGGGCGTGGAGAAGGGCGGCTTTGCCTGTGCAAGCGACGCGTTCTTCCCGTTCCGCGACAACGTCGACGTGCTTGCTGCACACGGCGTGACCTGCATCATCCAGCCCGGCGGCTCCAAGCGCGACGACGAGAGCATCCAGGCCTGCAACGAGCATGGCATTGCGATGGTCTTCACGGGCGCTCGCCACTTCCGCCATTAAGTAGGGAGGTGGCGCTGCGGCTTGCCCAGCCACCGCACCTTGCCGCTCATTCGTCGCTCGCGTACCCAAGTACGCGTCGCTCCTCTTTCACGGCAATCTGCGGCACCTGGGCAACCCTCGCCGACCTGTTAGGTCGTGGGATGTTATCTCGTCCCTTGGACTGGCCTCGCTTCTAAAATAATCTCTGCAAAAGACGGTCGCTCCGTTTGGAGGGCCGTCTTTTTGGTATAAGAGGACGGAATGACTAACACGAAAGGTATGACCATGCCCCAGATTGATGATGCCGAGCTGTTTGGCAATGCCGAGGATCAGCGTGCGTACGAGGACTTTTGCGCCAATCAGGAGGCGGTCGAGAAGTTTACGCTCGACAAGCCCGCGCTTGTCTGCCGTTGGCGCATGTCCAATAAAAAGGTGCCCATGCTCAACCGCCACATTCGCGCACTGTCCGAGCGCCTGGTGCAGGGCGAGCCGCTTACCCATAACATGCTCAGCTGGGCCAAACAGCACGTTGAGTGGTCGCTTGCCGAGGGCGATTACACTGCGCACGACGGCGTACTCATGCTGGTGATCGACATCAACGGCAACGCCGCCATGACGGTGGGGGAGTACGAGCCGCTCGCCGATACGTCGGCCAAGGCGCTGCGTGCCCGTTCCGCCGAGGCCCGCTCCGAGGCCGACGAGACCGGCGTGGCGCCCGAGTTGCTCGCCGCCGTCAACAACGGCGAGCTTGCCTTTGTGGCGCCGGCGGACGAGTGCCTGTGCGGCACGGCGACGCTCATCGAGCAGCTCGCCCAGACCAAGGGCATCCCGGTCACGCGCGTAGACATTCCCGCGCAACTCAAGGGCGCGCTGTTCCTGGTGAGCGACGAGCACGGCGTGGTTCCCGCAACCGAGACGGACGCTGCGGAGGCCGACGCCGCCACGGTCGCCTTCTTCGCCGAAGGCTACGAAAAGCTCCGTGCCCGCCGCTCCTAACCTCAAGGCGGGGTGGGCTTACTGAAGTGAGCGAGCGCGTTCGATTGCGTAGGCGAGCGACAGCTGCTCCATCTCCGGGGCGCATTTGTAGCTCAGTCCGGTGAGAGCTGTCACCTTATCGAGGCGATATCGAATTGTGTTCGGGTGCTGGCCAGTCTGCTTGGCGGTTTGCTCGATACGTCGGTCGTTCTCGATGAATGCGGCGAGCGTTGATTCCAGTTCGCTGCCATGCTCGCTGTCGTGCTCGCGTATCGGCGAGAGAATCGCCTCCGAGAACGATCGCATCTCCGGGGTTTCCGCAAAAGGCATCACGGTTCTCAGGATGCCGAGCTGCGTATAGCGGACGGGACCCTCGGCTCGTTGACAAGATAGGCGCTGTGCGTAAATCGCCTGCGAGATCGCCTGCGCCACCGCCTCGTCTCCAAACAGAATATCGCTGATGCCGAGCCCTTCCGCTCCGCCATCGATGCCGCTAGCCTCGATGAGCTCCGTGAGCGCCTGCACGATTCGCTCCACATCGAGCGTCTGCTCCGAGTCGCTTGTCGCTACGAATAGCAATCCTCCGTCATAGGGTGCCAGCATGTTGTGGCATCCGGCGAGGGTCGATTTTGCACAGAGACGTTCGATTTGCAAAAACGTACGCGGGTCGAGGGGCTCTGCAAACGATGCGAACAGGGCGACCGCTTCGTCCAGAAATGACGGGTTGAGGCCTCGGATGCGTCGGCAGATGGACTCGGGCGATACGTCTGTCCTCAGGGCATCGATCTCGCGCTGTGCGAAGTCGATGGACGCGAGCTGCTCGATATGCCGTTTGACCTCATAGATGACGCTGTCAAAGAACAGTGAGTCGTCGGTCGTGAGAAAGACCGGGTAGTGCCGCGCGTTGGCGTAGCGGATGGCTTGGTCGGGAATCGGGATGTGCAGGACGTTTTTGATGATAAGACCGCTCGTTCCCTTGGCGACGAGGTATTTCACGGCTTCAGTGATGAGGTATGGGTCGTCCTTCGCATAGAGGAAGGTGCTGAGGACGATTTCGTCTGAGCTGAAGTTGGCGCGCTGGTACTTGTTCTTGAGGCCGGGCATAAGTTCATAATCGAGGATCCCGACGCCAGAGACGGCACGCGAGACGCCATCGCTGCCGGCGATTAGACGGACCGACCCCTCATATTCCCGTGAGAAGTCCGAGATGGTGTATAGCATCAACATCACCTTGTAAATCACTACAATAAGTACAGGTATAAATAGGATAATCGCACATCCGTATGCCGTTGATGCGGGAAATAGTTCAAATACCTGCTGATAGAACGAAAAATCAGATTGAGAATCGTTGTAGATTCCAACAAGAAATGATCCTTGGCGGCATCGTTACTAAACCGTACAGTGAGGCAACGTAAAGCTTTCGCTGAGAGGAGCGATGATGGGGCAGATGGTGGTGCTTTCGGCCGAGGAAGTTTCCAAGGTGCTGACGATTGAGGATGCAATCGCTGCCGTGGAGGAGGCATATCGCCAGAAGGCAACGGGCAAGGGCGTTGCGTGGCCGATGGTATATGAGCAGTTCGAGCCCGGCGTGGCCGATATGGATATCCGCTCGGGCGAGTTGGCGGGAAGCGGCCTCTTCGGTCTCAAGCTCACTGCTTGGTTCTCTCAGAATTCCAAAAAGGGGCTGCCCGAGATCTTTGGCACCACGCTGCTGTGCGACAGCGCGACGGGAGAGCCGTTGGCGCTGCTCAATGCCTCCGCCGTCACTGGACTTCGCACCGGTGCCGCCGCTGCGCTCGGTGCCAAGTGGCTGGCTCGGGCGGATGCGTCCAAACTGCTTGTTGCGGGTGCCGGCCACATGAGCATCTATATGGTGGCGGGCGCCCTCGCCGCCTGTCCCAAAGTGAGTGAGGTCAAGGTGTGGGAGCCGGTTTCCGATGCCGCGCCCGAGGCCCGCGTCGAGCGCATGCGAGGCGAGGTCGCCCATATCTTGGGCGCCTGCGAGCATGCTCGCGAGGCATCCACCTATTCCATCGAGGCGACGGCTGACGGCCAAGGTGCCGCGGCGGAGGCCGACATCATCGTGACGATCACGCCGGCGACCAAGCCCATCATTCTCGATTCATGGGTGCGTCCTGGTACGCATATCTCCTGCGTCGGTGCCGACATGCCCGGCAAGCAGGAGCTCGCCTCGGCGCTTGTCGCCCGTGCCGCTGTTTACGTCGACGACCGCGAGCAATCGGTCGCGTCCGGTGAGCTGGAGATTCCGGTTGCCGAGGGCGCCATCACGCCCGAGGACATCAAAGCGGAGCTCGGCGAAGTCATCGCCGGCGCGGCTACGGGGCGCTCGGATGACGAGCAGGTGACGGTGTTCGATACGTCGGGCATCGCCGTTCAGGACCTTTCGGCATCGAAAATCGCCTACGACCGCGCCGTCGAGGCGGGGCTGGGTACCGTGGTGGAGCTGTAAGAAAGTCAAGGAAAGGAAACGACAATGCAGATCAAGGATTTCGCCGTCGAGCAGTGGATGAACGAGTGGGAGACCAAGTGCACCCACAACGTTGCAGAGACGTGCGTCTACTCCCTCACGCTCGACCAGCTGTTCGAGCATACGAACACTGACAAGAAGGCGTGGCTCGATAGCCTGTGCTCGCGCCGATTCACCTACGGAGACATCGAGGGGCAGCCCGGCTTCCTCGAGGGGGTCGCGCGTCTCTATAAGACGGTCGAGCCCGGGCATATCGTGCCCACGCACGGCGCGACCGGTGCCAACTCCCTGGTTATTTCCACGCTCGTCGAACCGGGCGATCACGTAGTCTCCGTCAAGCCCACCTACCAGCAGCTTTACTCGATTCCCGAGATGTGCGGCGCGAAGGTCGATATCCTTCAGCTCGATCGCAAGAACGGCTACCACGTCGACGTCGACGCGCTCGATGCCCTGGTGACCGACGATACCAAGCTCATCTGCATCAATAACCCGGACAACCCCACGGGCGCCCTGCTCGACACCGATACGCTCAAGGCGATTGTCGAGGTCGCGCGCAAACACGACGCGTGGCTGCTCTGTGACGAAGTCTACCGTCTGCTTACTCAGACGGATGAGTACTCCGAGTCCGTGATCGACCTGTACGACAAGGCCATCGTCACCGCATCCATGTCCAAGGTCTGGTCGTTCGCCGGCCTGCGTCTGGGCTGGGCGGTCACCAAGAGCCCGGAGCTCCGTCGCGCGCTGCTCTCGCATCGCGACTACAACCTGATTTCCGCCGGCATATTCAGCGAGTCGGTGGCGGAGCTGATTCTGGGCAACGCTTTCGTGATCCTTGAGCGCAGCCGTCGCATCGTCCGTCAGAACCTTGCTGTTCTGGAGAAGTGGGTCGAGAGCGAGCCGCACCTGTCGTTCGTTAAGCCCGAGGCGGGTACCACCGCGCTCGTGTATTACGACTACGACATCGACTCCAGGACGTTCTGCATCGACATGATTAAGAAGTCCGGCGCGCTCGTCACCCCGGGCGATTGCTTCGAGGAGCCCAAGAGCATGCGCATCGGCTATGCATACTCCGATAACACCGACGACCTGCAGAAGGGCCTGGATGCCATCTCTGCATACATGCGTACGCTCGAGTAGAGGCTCGAGGTCGAAGTGATGGGGCCGATCGGTTTAGGACCGGTCGGCCCCTATTTTCTCTTAAGGCTATCGAACACTTTTGTCATATTAGGTGCCCACGGGGTCGTATCGTTGCGACGCCGTGGGCATAATGGTGTGGAAGGTGCAAGTTACGCGAAATGGGAGGACACATGGCGCTGATCTATGTCGTTGAGGACGACGAGCCCATTCGTCGTGAGCTTATCGACATCCTTGCCCGCGCCGGGTTTGAAATCGAGGCCTGCGAATCGTTTGAGCATGTCTCGCGCGATATTCTCGCCGCCGCGCCCGACCTGGTGCTGCTCGACCTCACACTTCCCGTCAAGGACGGCCAGCATATCTGCCACGAGGTTCGCCGCGAATCCGAGGTTCCCATTATCGTCCTCACGTCGCGCACGACCGAGATCGACGAGGTCATGGCCATGACGCTCGGCGCGGACGACTTTGTTCCCAAGCCCTACAGCGCCCGTGTGCTCGTGGCGCGCATCAACGCACTGCTGCGTCGCACCGCGGCGGCAGGCGAGCGCAGCACACTTGTCCACAAGGGGCTGGAGCTCGACCTCGCCCGCTCCATGGTTACCAACACGCAAACCGGCACTAGCACCGAGCTCACCAAAAACGAGCTGCGTATCCTCTCACTGCTTCTGAGCCGCGCGGGCAAGATTGTTTCGCGCTCGGCCATCATGCAGGACCTGTGGGACTCCGACGCCTTCGTGGACGACAATACGCTCACCGTCAACATCAACCGCCTGCGCACCACGCTCGAAAAAATCGGCATCAAGGGGTATTTGACAACGCACCGCGGCCAAGGCTATTCGGTCTAGGGGCCGGCTATGTCGTTTGGCAAGTTCTTTAAAGACGCGCTGCTTCCCGTCGCCGTGTGGACGTGCGGCGTGCTGCTGAGCTGCTTTGTGCTGACGGTCGCCGGTGCACCCGTCTCTATCGTGGTCGTGGCGGTCGGCGTGTCCTTTATCTTTGGCATGCTTGGCATCGTGATCGAATACGCGCGCCGTCGTCGTTTTCTGCGCCAGCTGGAGCGTGCGGCAGAGGAGCTCGAGAGTCCCGCATGGGTGCAGGAGATGGTGCAATGTCCGACCTATGCCGAGGGCGAGCTCGAGTATGAGGTCTTGCGTCGGGTGGGCAAAGCCGCTTGTGACGAGGTTGCCGAAGGCAGGCGCCAGACCGATGACTATCGCGACTATATCGAGAGCTGGGTCCACGAGGCCAAGCTGCCCCTGGCAGCAGCCCATCTGATTTTGGAAAACCTGGACGGCAGCGAAGACGATCTGTCGCGTGTGGATGACCTGGGCCGCGAGCTTGCCCGCGTGGAGCGCTATATCGACCAGGCGCTGTACTATGCGCGCTCGGAAGTCGTGGAGCGCGACTACCTGATTCGCCGCTGGGATCTCAAAACCTTGGTGACGGGCGCGATTAAAGCCAACGCGCGTGAGCTCATCGCGGCGCACGTGGCCCCGGTGTGCGAGAACCTCGACTTCGAGGTTTTTACCGACGAGAAGTGGCTCGAGTTTATTCTGGGCCAGCTCATTCAGAACAGCATCAAATATGCGCGCGAGGACGGCGCAAAGATCGTGTTTTCGGGTGCGTTGCTGGACGAGGGCCTGGCGAGCGAGCGCATCGAGCTTACCGTCGCGGACAACGGCTGCGGCGTGAGCGCGGCCGACCTGCCGCGCGTGTTCGAGAAGGGCTTTACCGGCGACAACGGCCGCACCACCAAGCGCGCAACGGGCATCGGCCTCTACCTGGTGGCGCGCCTGTGCTCCAAGATGGGCATCGACGTCACCGCAGCATCCGAGCCCGGCGAAGGCTTCGTCGTCACATTCGCCTTCTCAACCAACAAGTTCCAATATTTCGAGTAACGCACGCGGCAGACGCCCGCCCAAACAAAAACGTGCCGCCTCAAACAAAAACGTGCCGCCCCAAACAAAACGTGCCGTCCCAAACGGGGCGGCACGCCATCTTTTATCAGCCAACTCGCTGAAGTACGGTGACGAAGGCGCAAGGCCGGGAGGGGTTATCTAAGCCGACATCCCGCAGCCGCGAAGCGGCGAGGACGTCGGCGTGATAACCCCGCAGGCCTTGCGCCGACGGGAAGGAACCTACTTCACGACCAAGATGTCGCAGTCCGTATTGCGCAGCAGGAACGTCGAAATCGAACCCAGGAGCGCGTACTTAATCGAGGACAGACCGCGGGCACCGCAGAGCACCAGATCGGGCTTGACCACGTCGAGCATCTCGTCCTTGAGCGTCTCGCGAATACGGCCGGCGCGAATCATGACCTCGACCTCGGGAATATCGGGATTGGCCTTGGCCTCTTCGAGCTGCTTGGCGATGGAGTTCTTAAATGCTTCCTCTAGGCCGTTGACCAGATCGACTGGATAGGAACCGGCGCTCTCGAGCGCCGTGGAATCGATAACGTGGCCGATGATTAGCTTGGCGCCGTTGTTCGCGGCGACCTTGATGGCGCGTGCGAGCACAAAATCCTGCTGCTCAGTACCGTCGAGTGAAACAAATACCTTGGTGTAGCCCTCGTTCATGGTTTCCTCCTTGGTCTATCGCACGGGCGCGTGGCTCGTGCGTCGGGCGGGCGCGGGCGCGTTGGCCGCCGGACACTTTATCTTGTTGCAGTTATACCCAAGGATTTCGGTTTGACTGCTCGCAATTCTGTGAACGGGCGAGTTTTTTGGTAAGGGTAGGCGCGGTCGCACCGCCAACGGTTGATAATGGGACATCGCCCGCATCGTCCGCAGAACATCTACCGGCGGGTGTCTAACGAGGGGGTCCCTTTGGATATTATCGAGCTTCTAAAATCTGCCTTCATGGGCCTGGTCGAGGGCATTACCGAATGGCTGCCTGTTTCGTCGACCGGTCACATGATCTTGGTGGACGAGTTCGTCAAGATGAACGTGAGCGAGACGTTCTGGAATATGTTCCTGGTCGTAATTCAGCTCGGCGCCATTCTGGCCGTCTGTGTACTGTTCTTCCATGAGCTCAATCCGTTCTCGCCCAGCAAGGGCAAGGAGGGCCGTCGCGACACCTGGGCGCTGTGGGGCAAGATTGTGCTCGGCTGCATTCCCGCCGCGGCGATCGGCCTGCCGCTCAACGACTGGATGGAGGAGCATTTCTACAATGCTCCCGTCGTGGCGCTGGCGCTCATTGTGTACGGCGTGCTGTTTATCGTGATCGAGAACTGGCGCGCGAGCAAGCGCGAGGAAATGGCCGTTGCCGGTTCGTTTGGTTCGCGTGCTGTGGTGTCGGGTGGACGTCCCGCCGGTGCACACTTTGCGGCGCCCGCGGCAGATGTTGCCGAGGACGGGGACGATGACGAGGATCTGGACTTTGGTTCCATCACCACGCTCGAGGACCTAAGTTGGAAGACCGCACTGGGCATCGGATGCTTCCAGGTGCTCTCGCTGATTCCGGGCACGTCGCGCTCCGGTTCCACCATCATCGGTGGCCTGCTTTTGGGCTGCACGCGTTCGGTGGCGTCCAAGTTCACGTTCTTCCTGGCTATTCCCGTTATGTTTGGCGCAAGTGCGCTCAAGCTGGTCAAGTACTTCATCAAGGGCGGTACGTTCGGCGCCAACGAGATCGCCATCTTGGGCGTGGGCTGCGTTGTTGCCTTTGTGGTGTCGCTCATCGCCATCAAGTGGCTCATGGGCTTCGTCCGCCGTCACGACTTTAAGTGCTTCGGTGTTTACCGCATCATCTTGGGCATCGTGGTGCTCGCGTACTTCTTCGTCCTGGAGCCCATGCTCGGCCTGTAACTTAGTCGACGCTGCGCGGCGGCCAGGGCGACAACTTGTCATTCAAAGGGGGTGGCATGACCAAAAGGTCTATGCCACCCTCTTTTCATGCCAATTTGTTCGCCCTGGCCGCCGCTCGCTACCGTTGCCATGACATCGGTGGCTCCGTGATTGGTGCATTGGGGGTCAGATTTCTTTGCACCAACGTGGTGCAGACCAACCTGACCCCATTGCACCAAATCTGCCGGGGCGAGCCTGACGGTGACGCACGGAGTCGTGGTGTGATTTGCGTCGGTGTCCGCGCGGCTCGGTATACTGGTACGGCTCAAACTATGGCGCCGCCCGCAGGCGCGCCGTCCGTCAGATGAGGAGTCGCCCATGACCCAGCCCTTGCCCTGGGAAAAGAACGCCGCGGTACCCGTGCCGCCCGCGCCGGAACCCGTGCCGCTCGATGCATACACCGCCCCCGCTGCGCCGGAGCCCGAACTCGTTCCGCTCGACATCTACGACGCTCCCGCGCCGGCGCCCAAGCCCGCCAAGCCGCTCGTCGACATCGACAGCCTTAATCCCGCCCAGCGCGAGGCGGTCCTGTCCATCGAGGGCCCGTTGCTGGTGCTCGCCGGCGCCGGTTCGGGCAAGACCCGCGTCTTGACCTTCCGCATCGCACATATGCTCGGCGACCTGGGTGTTAAGCCTTGGCAGGTTCTTGCCATTACGTTTACCAACAAGGCCGCGGCAGAGATGCGCGAGCGTCTGGCGGCACTCATTCCCAGCGGCACCCGTGGCATGTGGGTGTGCACCTTCCATGCTATGTGCGTGCGCATGCTGCGCGAGGACGCCGACCTGCTGGGCTACACCGGCCAGTTCACCATCTACGATGACGATGACTCAAAGCGCATGGTGCGTGACATTATGCAGGCGCTCGGCATCGAGCAAAAGCAGTTCCCCATCAACATGATCCGCAGCAAGATCAGCTCTGCTAAAAACGCCATGATCGGGCCTGAGGACATGCTCAAGAGCGCCGATAGCCCCAACGACAAAAAGGCCGCGCAGGTCTACTTGGAGCTGGAACGCCGCCTGCGCGCCGCCAACGCGATGGACTTCGACGACCTGCTCGTGCGCACGCTCGAGCTGCTGCGCACCCGCCCCGAGGTGCTCGACAAGTACCAAGAGCGCTTCCGCTACATTAGCGTCGACGAGTATCAGGACACCAATCACGTCCAGTACGAGATCGCCAACCTGCTGGCCGCCAAGTACCAAAACCTCATGGTCGTGGGCGACGATGACCAGTCCATTTATAGCTGGCGTGGCGCCGACATCACCAACATCCTGGACTTTGAGCAGGACTTTAAAAACTGCAAGACCGTTAAGCTGGAGCAGAACTACCGCTCCACGGGCCATATCCTGAGCGCCGCCAACGCCGTGGTGCGCCACAACTCGCAGCGCAAGGACAAGCGCCTGTTTACGGCCGAGGGCGATGGCGAGAAGATCCAGGCCTTCCAGGCAAGCGATGAGCGCGACGAGGGCCGCTGGATTGCCGGCGAGATCGAGAAGCTGCACTCCAAGGGCACGAGTTACGACGACATCGCCGTGTTCTACCGCACCAACGCTCAGTCGCGTATTCTCGAAGATATGTTCCTGCGCGCAGGCGTGCCCTACAAGATCGTGGGTGGCACGCGATTCTTCGACCGTGCCGAGATCCGCGACGTCATGGCCTATCTTAAGATGATTGTGAACCCGGCCGACGAGATGAGCGTCAAGCGCGTCATCAACACGCCGCGCCGCGGCATCGGCTCCACCTCGATTCAAAAGATTGAGCAGCTGGCACGCGACAACCGCTGCTCGTTCTTCCAAGCCTGCGAGATCGCAACAGCCGAGACGGGCATGTTTAGCGCCAAGGTGCGCAACGGCCTGTCGAGCTTTGTGGCGCTGGTGCGCGAGGGTCGCCGCATGGACGGCGAGCTCAAGGACGTCGTCGAGATGATCGTCGATAAGACGGGCCTGCTGCAGGCTTTCCGCGCCGAGGGCACCATGGAGTCCGAGAGCCGCGCCGAGAACATCCAGGAATTCCTGGGCGTCGCCGCCGAATTTGAGGAGACGCACGAGGATATCGAAGGTACGCTCGAGAGCTTGGAAGAGCTGCGCGCTGCCGGTGTTGCCGATGTGCCTGCTAGCGCCGAGCCCGAGCCTGTCGTGGTGAGCGCGCCTGCGCCCGAACCGGGGCCATCTGCCCCGGTATCCTCGTTTGAGGCGCTCGTTGGCGCGCGTGACGCCGCGGGCTCCAATCCGCTCGATAGCTTGGCCGCTCCGGCGCTGTCTCCGCAGGATGCCCTGGCCGCCGCCATCGCGGGCAACGCGTATGCCGCGCCGACGGAGATGCCGGCGGGTGCCGTGCATGCCGACGAGATCGAGCGCACCTACGGTCCGCTCACCTGTAAGGCGCTGCCGGCGCTCATGGAGTGGCTGGCCCTGCGCTCCGACTTGGATTCCCTGGCCGGCGAGACGCATGCCATTACCATGATGACCATCCACTCCGCCAAGGGCCTGGAGTTCCCGGCGGTGTTCGTGGCCGGCATGGAGGAGGGTATCTTCCCGCACGTGCACGACTTTGGCGGTAGTGACGATCCGGGCAAGCTCGAGGAGGAGCGTCGCTTGGCCTACGTCGCCATCACGCGTGCTCGCAAGCGCCTGTTCCTGACCTATGCGGCCACGCGTCGCACCTACGGCTCGACCTCTGCCAACCCGCGCTCGCGCTTCCTCAACGAGATTCCGTTTGAGGATATCGAGTTTAGCGGCATCGGTTCTGCCGGTTTTGAGGGCACGGGCTGGGAGAAGCGCGGTGACCGTCGCGGAACCTTTGGCTCGGGCATGGGCTCGGATATGTACGGCGGCAAAGTGTTTGGCTCGCACACGCGCTCGACCGGCGGTTCCGGTTCGCGCGGCGGATCGAGCTTCGACGATTTCTTTGGCGGCAGCAGCTACGGGACCGAGCGCCATCGTGGGGTCTCGCCCGATGCCGGCCGTGTTGCCTCGACCTTTGGCTCGGGCGCACCGCGAGCCAAAAAGCCGTCGTCCAAGGTGTCGCCGACGGTGGAGCGCAAGGTCGATCGCGCCAGCGCATCGCAGGACTTTGCCGCGGGCGATACCGTGAGCCACAAGACCTTTGGCACGGGCACCGTGATCTCGGTCGCCGGAGACATGATCGAGGTCCAATTCGAAAAGACCGGCCAGACCAAAAAGCTAATGAAGGGCTTTGCACCGATCGTCAAGCTGAATGCCTAACTGCGAGGTTGACCGGGCGCGCCGGGGGCTTTGGTCGCCTGCTCGGACAGTCCTGCTCGCACGGAGAGCACATTAAGTGCTCTCCGGCTCGTGCGGAACTCGCGATCGACCAAAGCCCCCGGTGCGCCCTCTTCCTTGTGGCGTTTTGGCCTGCAGCTTGCGAACGTCGCTCTGCTCGTTCGCTTTTTGGTCTGGAGAGCCGGGTGGGCTGATATATATGGACAAGGGGCTCCCCCGTTGGTGGACGGGGGAGCCCCTTGTTGCGTTTGGGTTGTTGGTGCGACCTAGAGGTGCGAGACGATCAGTTCCATCTTGCCTTCGAGGTCGATGGAGCTGACGGTGCTCGGGGCCAGCAGGTGGCTTCCCTTGTGGACGGGGTCGCCGCAGACGGTGCCTTCGCCGTCGATGACCGACAGGCACATGAAGGGCCAGCGCTGGTCGAGGGTCTTGCTGCCGTTGGCGCGCACGCGATCGACGGTGTAGCAGGGGTTGGACTCGAGCTCGGTCACGCCGTCCACCTCGGGCGCGGTCACCGTGCCGTCGGTCGGAGCCTGAGCATCAAAGTCGATGCAGTCGAGGCTCTGCTCAATGTGCAGCGGGCGCAGCTTTCCGTCGGTGCCGGGGCGGTCGTAGTCGTACAGGCGATATGTCACGTCGCTCGACTGCTGCGTCTCCAGAATCAGCGTGCCGGTCTTGATGGCGTGAACGGTGCCGGAGTCGATCTGGAAAAAGTCTCCCTTGTGAATCGGCAGCACGTTGAGCATCTCGTCCCAACGGCCCCCCTCGATCATCTGCGCGGCCTCGGCGCGGTCGTGCGCGCGCTGGCCGACGATGATCGTGGCACCGGGCTCGCAGTCCAGTACATACCAGCACTCGGTTTTGCCCAGGCTGCCGTTCTCGTGCTTGGCGGCGTACTCGTCGTTGGGATGAATCTGGATCGAAAGGTCGTCCTTGGCGTCCAGAATCTTGATGAGCAGCGGGAACTCCTTGCCCTCGCAGTTGCCAAAGAGCTCGCGGTGCTCGGCCCACAGCCACGACAGCGTGTGGCCGGCGTACGGTCCCTCCGCAATCTGGCAGTCGCCGTTGGGATGGGCCGAGATGGCCCAGCACTCACCGATGGGACCCTCGGGAATGTCGTAGCCAAATACGGTTTCGAGCTGGCGACCACCCCAGATCTTCTTGCGGAAGATCGGCGTCAGTTTAATCAAATCGGACATATTCATACCTCCATTGTGTTGCGCGGGCGCCGCGCAAAGCAGCGCAAAACGAGCGCCCGCATGACTACAAAAACCTACGCCAACGTTACATTGTGCAACTCAAAGCGATCGCCAACGTTGCGCGAGATCGAATACTCAAAGGCGGCGCCGCTGTCCAAAAAGCCAATCTGGGTGAGCTCGAGCAGGGGAGAGCCAAGTTTGGTGTCCAGACGCTCGGCTTCTTCCTCGGTTGCTGCCACGGCGCGAATGGTACGGTGGAAGCTCGAAATCTTCAGCCCACATTGCTCGCGGATGAAGCGGTAGACCGATCCGTACAGGTCCTTCTTTTTAAGGCCTGGAATCAGCTCGAGGGGCATGTAGGTGTACTCGATAACGATGGGCTTCTCATCGGCCTGACGCACGCGCACGACGTGATAGGCAAAGTCATCCTCGGCAATTCCCAGCTGGGCTGCGATGTCCGCTGGTGGATTAACGATCGAGAAATCGTAGACCACCGAGGTCACCTTCTCCCCGCGATGCTCATACGAAAAACCCTGGGTACGGTCGTTTTTGCCCTGGAAAAACGCCTGGCCGGGAAGCCCCGCCGTGTCCTTAACGTAGGTACCCGATCCACGCCGGCTGGTAATAAGACCTTCTTCGGTGATTTGTTCAATAGCTCGTTTGACGGTGATTTTGGAAACGTTATAGAGCTTGCAGAACTCAACGACGGTGGGAAGCTTGTCGCCCGGTTTAAGAGCGCCATCCTCGATGCTTCGACGAATATCTGCAGCTATCGCCTCGTATTTGGGAACCAAGGAACCTCCTTTCCAACTTGGTTGAGTATAAAAGAAAGTATAGTTAACACCTAAGCATCCCTATTGTATATTTAAAAAGTTCGAGAAAGATATAATTAAAAGTCGCTTTGCATATAAATTAGAGCGCTCTAAATAGATAAACATCTGAGTAATGTCGCGTTAAGCGGTCATTCGCGTTTTCCCAGATAAAACCTGCCAAAACAAACCTGTCCCTTTTTGGTAGGTTTTTGCCTTGGGAGCGGTACCATACAGGCAATGTTTAAACGAGAAAGGTGGGCTCCCATGGAACCTAAGCAGTACTACATCGGCATTGACGTCGGCGGCACTTCGGTCAAGGAGGGCCTGTTCGACGAAGACGGTAACCTGCTTGCCAAGGCCAGCGTGCCTACGCCTCCTATCGTTGACGCTGCGGGCTTTGCCGCGGTGACCGAGGCTATCGACCAGGTGGTCGCCAAGGCGCAGATTCCGCGCGCCTTTGTGGCAGGCATTGGCCTGGCCGTTCCGTGCCCCATTCCGGCGTCGGGCGATGCCAAGGTCAAGGCCAACATTGCCATTAACCTGCCCAAGCTGAGGATCGCCATTCAGGAGCACTGTCCCGACGCGGTCGTTAAGTACGAGAACGATGCCAACGCAGCTGCCATGGGCGAGGCCTGGCTCGGTTCTGCCAGGGGCGTGCAGAATGTGGTGATGGTCACCATCGGTACCGGCGTGGGCGGCGGCGTTATCGTTAACGGCGATGTGGTATCGGGCGTTGTGGGTGCTGGCGGCGAGATTGGCCACATGTGCCTGAACCCGGCTGAGGAGCGCACCTGCGGCTGCGGCGGCCATGGCCACCTGGAGCAGTATTCCAGCGCCACCGGCGTGGTGAGCAACTACCTTGCCGAGTGCGAGAAAGCGGGCGTCGAGCCCATCGAGCTCACCGGTCCCTCCGATTCCAGGGACGTGTTCCAGGCCTGCCGCGAGGGCGACAAGCTTGCGCTGGCCGCGGCCGATACCATGGCCGACTATCTCGGTCGCGCACTGGCGCTTATTGCCAACGTGGTTGATCCCGAGATGTTCCTCATCGGCGGCGGCGCCTCTGCCTCGGCCGATGTCTACCTCGACAAGGTTCGCGAGCACTTTAAGCAGTACGCGCTTTCCGCCTCGCGCGAGACGCCCATTAAGGTCGCTTCGCTCGGAAACGACGCCGGCATCATCGGTGCCGCCTACGTAGCCCTGCGCGCCGCCGGTAAATAGCTGGTGCAAGGGGGACAGGTTACTTTGCACCAATATGGTGCAAAAGGGACAACCTTGGCCCCGTGCCTGCCCCAAAATATGCCGTAGACCTTCCGTCTGCGAAGGCTCGGCATCGGCGTGCTACCATAGCTACGTCCAAGTACACATATCAAGTGGAGGATATCCATGGCAAACGTTCTTGTCTTTGGTCACCAGAACCCCGATAACGACGCCATCATGAGCGCCGTCGTCCTGTCCCAGTTGCTCAACCAGGTTGAGTATGCCGGCAACACCTACGAGGCCTGCGCCCTTGGTCAGCTTCCGGCCGAGTCCGCCAAGCTGCTCGCCGACGCCGGCATCGCCGAGCCCCGCGTGATCGAGTCCGTCGAGGCCGGTCAGCTCGTCGTCCTCACCGACCACAACGAGTCTGCCCAGTCCGTCGCCGGCCTTAAGGACGCCACGGTCTTTGGCGTTGTCGATCATCACCGCATCGGCGACTTTGAGACCGCCGGCCCGCTGCACTACATCTGCCTGCCCTGGGGCTCCAGCTGCACCATCGTCACCAAGCTCGCCGGCGTGCTCGGCGTTGAGCTTTCCGACGTCCAGGCCAAGCTGCTGCTCTCGGCCATGATGACCGACACGCTCATGCTCAAGAGCCCCACCACCACCGATGTCGACCGCGCCGTCGCCGCCAAGCTCGGCGAGCAGGTGGGCGTCGACCCGGTCAAGTTTGGCATGGAAGTCTTCCTCACCCGTCCGTCCGGCTCCTTCACCGCAGCCGAGATGGTCGGCAACGACATCAAGATGTTCGAGCCCGCCGGCAAGAAGCTGCTCATCGGCCAGTACGAGACTGTCGACAAGACCCGCGCACTCGGCATGATCGACGAGATTCGCGAGGCCATGCGCGCCTACGCCGCCGAGAAGGGTGCCGACGGCATCGTCCTGTGCATCACTGACATCATGGAGGAGGGCTCGCAGGTCCTGCTCGAGGGCGAGACCGAGGCTGCTCAGAAGGGCCTGGGCATTGCCGACGAGCACGACGGCGTCTGGATGCCGGGCGTCCTCTCCCGTAAGAAGCAGGTCGCTGCCCCCATCATGGCCGCCTGCTAGGTTTAGTTGACCAAACGCCACGACCGGATCGCGGACGCCCCGCGCTCCGGTCGTTTTTTGTGCACGGCGCCGCGTCGTCTCTTGGACAGGCGAGCCCGCGCCGTTGAACAAATAATGTTCAACCTGTGGTTCCGCTTTTCGGCCATGCCTGCGTGCTTGTCGTGCAGGGTAGGCTAGATGCAAGCGTAATACGTTAGAGCGCGGCGCCGCCACTTGGGCGGGCCGTGCTTTTTTAAGACGGGAGCTTTCCCGTGAAAGGAGCCGCCCATGGCAGCAACTGAGCAGCTGTTCAACGTTCGTGAGCGCAAGCGCTTTGAGCGTCACGACATCTGGGAGCGCATCGCCGAGAACGGCACGATTTCCGCCGCCGTCATGGTCTTCGCCGCCATCGCCGCCGTCATTTGCGCCAATACCGATGCCTATGAGGCCATCCATCACTTTTTGGAGACCCCGCTGTATGTGGGTCTGGGCAACCTTACGGCCGGTCTCACCGTTGAGCTATTCGTCAACGACTTCCTCATGGCGATTTTCTTTTTGTTGGTGGGCATTGAGCTCAAGTACGAGATGACAGTTGGCGAGCTCAAAAACCCGCGCCAGGCTATGCTTCCCATGCTGGCGGCCGTGGGCGGCGTCGTCGTTCCCGCCTGCATCTATCTGATCTTTAACCATGCCGGCGCGCACAACGGCTGGGCCATTCCCATGGCAACCGATATTGCCTTTGCGCTGGGCGTGCTGTCGCTTTTGGGCAATCGCGTGCCCAACGGCGTGCGCGTGTTCTTCTCGACGCTCGCCATCGCCGACGACCTCATTTCCATCGCCGCCATCGCCATCTTCTACGGCCAGAGCCCCAATCCGTTTTGGTTGGGCGCCGCCGCGCTTGTGACCTGCGCGCTCGTGTGGCTCAACAAGACGCAGCATTACCGCCTTGCCCCGTATTCGGTACTGGGCCTGCTGCTGTGGTTCTGCATGTTCAAGAGCGGCGTGCATGCCACGCTTGCTGGCGTCATCCTGGCCTTCACCATTCCGGCCAAGTGCGGCGTCAAGCTCGATAGCCTCACCGATTGGTTGGGCGAGTGCCTGCCGCTGCTCGATGACCGCTACGACGACGAGGCACACATCCTGGGCCAGCATGACTTTACCGTCTCGACCACCAAGGTCGAGCGCGTCATGCACCGCGTGACCCCGCCGCTCATCCGCATGGAGCGTCTGATCTCCACGCCGGTTAACTTTGTGATTCTGCCGATCTTTGCGTTCGTGAACGCACAGGTTCGCCTAGTGGGCGTGGACATGAGCACGCTACTCACCGACCCGGTGACGCTCGGCGTGTACTTTGGCATGCTGCTGGGCAAGCCGATCGGTATCTTTGGCATGACGTTCGCCTTGGTCAAGCTCAAGGCCTGCGAGCTGCCGCGCAATGTCAACTGGCACATGATTGCCGGTGTGGGCATTCTGGGCGGCATCGGCTTTACCATGTCGATTCTCATCAGCGGCCTTGCCTTCCCGACGGCCCAGTTTGAGGTTCTTGCTGCCAAGGCTGCCATTCTTGCCGGTTCGGTCACCGCTGCCGTGCTCGGCATGATCTACATGAGTGTGATCTGCAAGCATCCCGCGCCCAAGGACGAGTAAAAGCACATACAAGTTTGAAAACGCCGCCTGTGAACACCATCACAGGCGGCGTTTTAGTCATTCGGGACGTTCTTAATGACTAGGTTTATTCCACGGTGCCGTAGACGGCGCCCCAGCCGTGGGCGGCCAAGGCGGAGTTGAGCTGGTCGCAAAGTGACTGGCGGTCGTAATAGCCGGGCGGTAGCAGGTTGACGATCTCCATGAGATCGGACGCCAGGTCCAAGATTTCGGCCTGTACGATCAGATCCAGGCGGTCGATGGCGTGGCGGTCGTAAAACAATCCGTCGACCAGGCGCTGCAGGTCGCCGAATTCCTCGGCCTGGAACGATCCGTACTCCATAGTGCCTCCTTGGGCGCCCCACGCCGGCATGCGCGGCGATTCGTAATTTATTGCGATGGACTTAATCTATCACGGCTTCATAACGTTGCGGCGGTGGCGGTCTATACTTAGACAAACTGCAACGTACCGCTTCGCGAAAGGTCGCACCCCATGCAGACGATCTACCAGAAGATGGAAACCACCGAACTCGATGCCGCCATCGAGGCGCTCAAAGCCGAGGTCGCCGAGGTCAAGGCCAAGGGCCTGGCGCTCGACATGGCCCGCGGCAAGCCGTCGCCCGCCCAGGTGGACATCTCGCGCCCCATGCTCGATATCCTCAACGCCGACGCCGATCTGCACGATGGCAACGTCGACTGCTCCAACTACGGCTGCTTTGAGGGCATTCCCTCGGCACGCAAGCTAGCGGGGGAGTTCCTGGGTTGCCCCGCCGAGCAGACGCTCGTGCTGGGCTCGTCGAGCTTGCTGATCGAGCACGATATCGCCGGTATGTTCTGGCGTTGCGGCTCATGTGGTAGCGACCCTTGGGAGGCTTACGAGGCCGCGCACGACGGCAAGAAGGTCAAGTTCCTGTGCCCGGTTCCCGGCTACGACCGCCACTTTGGCATCACCGCCGATCTAGGTATCGAGAACGTCCCCGTCGCGATGACCGACAACGGCCCCGACATGGACGAGATCGAGCGCCTGGTTGCCGCCGACGACTCCATCAAGGGTATATGGTGCGTGCCCAAGTATTCCAACCCCACGGGCATCACCTTTAGCGAGGACACCGTGCGTCGCCTGGTCGAGATGCCCACGGCCGCGCCCGATTTCCGCATCTTCTGGGACAACGCCTACTGTGTGCACGACCTGTACGACGAGACCGACGAGCTCGCCAACATCTTCGATCTTGCTCGCGCGGCGGGCACCGAGGACCGCGTGGTGGCTTTTGCCTCGACGTCCAAGATCACCTTCCCGGGCGCCGGCATCGGCTTTATCGGTGCGAGCCCCGCGGTTATCGCGGAGTTCTCCAAGCGCCTGAAGGCCGGCCTCATCAGTGCCGACAAGCTCAACCAGCTGCGTCACGTGCGCTTCCTTCCCACCATCGAGGCGGTCAAGGAGCACATGAAAAAGCATGCCGAGTTCCTGCGCCCGCGCTTTGAGGCCGTCGAGCGCAAGCTCACCGAGGGTCTGGGCGAGACGGGCTGCGCCATCTGGACGCACCCCCGCGGCGGCTACTTTGTAAGCTTCGATGGTCCCGAGGGCTCGGCCCAGAAGGTCGCCGCGCTCTGCGCCGACCTGGGCGTCAAGCTCACGCCGGCTGGTGCCACCTGGCCTTATGGCAAGGACCCGCGCGACACCAACATCCGCATCGCGCCGAGCTATCCCACGGTCGAGGACCTGGAGGCCGCGCTCGATGTGCTGGTGCTGGCCGTCAAGCTTGTCGCTGCCGAGCTTGCGCGTGCCGAGCGCGCCTAACGCGCGGTTTCCCGTACTATCCGCACCTTCGATACGTAAAGGAGCATATACATGGATTTGGGTATTTCCACCAACCCCACGCCAGAGCTCTACACCATTAAGGTAACCGGCGAGATCGATATCTCTAACGCCGATAGCCTGCGCAATGCCATCGACCTGGCGCTCGAGCAGCCCACTGAGGCCGTTGAGCTCGATTTTGCCCAGGTGAGCTACATCGATTCGACGGGCATTGGTGTGCTCGTGGGCGCCGCGCACCACGCGGCCGACCACAGCAAGCGCTTTAGCTGCACCAATGTGCAGCCCCCGGTGATGCGCGTGGTCCAGCTGTTGGGTGTCGACCAGGAGATTTCGATCACCGCTGCATAATCTTTGCCCCCAAAAGGGCGTGCCGTTTGGCATATGTTTGTGATGCGCTCGGACGTTTTGGCGTCCGGGCGCTATACTTGACCGAATGAATAGACGAGTTCCGGCCGAATGGCGCGGTGCGGGCTCGACTCACATCGAGCCTTGGAGGTATGTGTGTTTGGTATTGGAGAGGGTGAGCTCGCGATCATCGTGGTCTTCGGCTTTTTGCTGTTTGGCCCGGATAAGCTCCCGCAGATGGGCCGCACGATCGGCCGTGCCATCCGTCAGTTCCGCGAGACGCAGGAAAAGATGACGGCCGTTGTTCAGTCCGAGATTATCGATCCGGTGAGTGAGGCCGCTTCGGCTCCGGTCAAGCCCAAGAAGGCTGCTGCGACCGACGACGATTCCGATGCGGACGAGGATGCCGCCGAGACGGCAGCTCCCGCCAAGAAGGAGACCTTTGCCGAGCGTCGCGCCCGTCTTGCTGCCGAGAAGGCCGCGAGCGAGGCTGCCGCCGAGGGCGAGGGTGCTGCTGAGGAGGCCGAGGGTGCCGAGCCTGCCGCTGCCGCCGAGCCTGTCGTCGAGCCCGGGCCTGCTGCAGAGCCGGAGTCCGAGCCCGAGCCGGCAGAGCCCACGACGGCCGACCTCTACGCCCGTCGTCCCCGCAAGCGCAAGGCCGTCGTCGACCAGCTCGCTCGCGAGCTCGAGGCCGAGGACGACGCCGCTGCCCCGAAGGGAGGCGATGAGTAATGCCTATCGGACCTGCGCGCATGCCGCTCTTCGATCACTTGGGAGAGCTCCGTCGCCGCCTGACCATCGTGGTCGTGTCGGTGTTTGCCGCCGCCATCGTGCTGTATTTCGCCACGCCCGTGGTGCTCGACATCTTGGAAGACCCTATCCGCTCCTTTGTGCCGGACGGTAAGTTCTACATCACCACCACGCTCGGCGGCTTTGGCCTGCGCTTCTCGCTGGCCATCAAGATGGCCGTGGTCATGTGCACGCCCATGATCATCTGGCAGATTCTGGCATTTTTCCTGCCGGCACTGCGTCCCAACGAGCGCAAATGGGTCGTGCCCACGGTGCTCGCCTCGACGGTGCTGTTCTTCCTGGGCGCCATCTTCTGCTATTTCATTATCATCCCGGCGGGCTTTGAGTGGCTTATCGGCGAGACCTCGGCCGTCGCCACGGCGCTGCCCGACCTGGAGAACTACGTCAACATGGAGCTGCTCTTTATGATCGGCTTTGGTGTGGCGTTTGAGCTGCCGCTCATCATCTTCTATCTGTCCGTCTTCCACATCGTGTCCTACGCGGCCTTCCGCGGTGCCTGGCGTTACGTATACGTTGGCCTGCTTGTGGGCTCGGCTGTGATTACGCCCGACGGCTCGCCCGTTACGCTGGGCCTCATGTATGGTGCCCTGCTCTCGCTCTACGAGATTTCGCTCGCCATTGCCCGCGTGGTCATTACCGCGCGCGAGGGCAAGGAGGGCTTGTTTGTGAGCCGTCTGGACCTGTTCTCGGACGATGAGGACGACGAGGAGTAAATCGGTATGCACGAGGTTGGCATTGTCAACGGCATACTCGATACAGTGATTCGCGCGGCGCGTGGGGCGGGGGCCTCGCGCGCCGTTTTGGTAACGCTGCGTATCGGGGATATGACCGAAGTTGTGCGCGAGGCGCTCGACTTTGCGTGGGAGACATTTCGCGATGAGGACTCGCTCACGCGAGGCTGCGAGCTTGCCGTGGAGGAAGTCCATCCACAAAGCGAGTGTCTGGACTGCGGGGAGGTCTTTGAGCACGACCGCTTCCATTGCCGCTGTCCCCAATGTGGCGGCGCCAACGTGCGTCTGCTGCACGGCCGCGAGCTCGACATCGCAAGTATCGAAATCGAAACCCCCGACGATTAGCCCGCTAGCCATCTGGTGATGGGGTATAAAGGGGCCAAAGTAAGGAGTGCCGAGTATGGCTGAGAAAACGATTGATATCGCGTCGCCGATTCTGTCGCGCAACGAGCGCCTGGCAGATCAGCTGCGACAGCGATTTAAAGAGACAAACACCTATGTGATCAACGTCTTGTCGAGCCCCGGTTCGGGCAAGACCACCACGATTCTGGGCACCAACGAGCGCCTGCGCGACAAGGCCGGCCTGCGCTGTGCCGTCATCGAGGGCGATATCGCCTCGGATGTCGATGCCATCACCATGAAGGAAGCCGGCATGCCCGCCATCCAGATCAACACGGGCGGCCTGTGTCACCTCGAGGGCAACATGATCATGGAGGCGGTTGACGCGTTCGACCAGGCCGTTGGTCTGGAGAACATCGATGTCATCTTTATCGAAAATGTGGGCAACCTGGTCTGCCCGGTCGACTTTGACTTGGGCGAGAACCTGTCCATCATGATCCTCTCGGTGCCCGAGGGCGACGATAAGCCCATCAAGTACCCGGGCATCTTCCAACACGCCGGCGCGCAGCTGCTCAACAAGGTCGACGTGGCTCCGGCTTTCGATTTTGACATGGATAGGTATACTAAGACACTCGATGACCTCAATCCGCAGGCGCCGCGGTTTGCCGTGAGCGCGCGCAAGGGCGAGGGCATGGATGCCTGGTGCGATTGGCTCATCGGGCAGATCGAGCAAGCAAGGGCGTAAATCGGCCGCCATACGGGCGGGCGTAGCCGCAGAGACACGAGATAGGAGCCTCTTTTGAAGCTCATCATCGCCGAGAAAAACGACGCCGCGCGTCAGATCGCCGAGCGTCTGTCCACGGGTAAACCCAAAAAGGATAAGGTGTACAACACCGCCATCTACCGTTTTGAGTGGAAGGGCGAGGAGTGCGTGACCATCGGCCTGGCCGGTCACATCCTTGCGCCCGATTTTTGCGACAGCGTGCTGTTCGATAAAAAGCTGGGCTGGTATTCGGTTACCGAGGACGGCGAGATGCTGCCGGCCGACATGCCCGATGGCCTGGCTCGTCCGCCTTACGACACCAAGCGTAAGCCGTTCCTTGCCGATGGCATCTCCATCAAGGGCTGGAAGCTTGAGAGCCTGCCCTATCTCACCTGGGCACCCGTCATTAAGCTGCCGGCTGAGAAAGAGCTCATCCGCTCGCTCAAGAACCTCGCCAAGAAGTCCGACAGTGTCATCATCGCCACGGACTTCGATCGCGAGGGCGAGCTGATCGGTTCGGACGCCCTCAACAAGGTGCGCGAGGTCGCGCCCGACTTGCCGGTCGCCCGCGCCCAGTATTCCTCGTTTACCAAGGCCGAGATCACGCAGGCCTTCGATAATCTCGTCTCGCTCGACCAGAACCTGGCCGACGCCGGCGAGAGCCGTCAGCACATCGACCTCATTTGGGGCGCGGTGCTCACGCGTTACCTGACGCTCGCCAAGTTTGGCGGCTTTGGTAACGTGCGCTCTGCCGGCCGCGTGCAGACGCCGACGCTTGCCCTGGTGGTCGAGCGCGAGCGCGAGCGCATGGCGTTTGTGCCCGAGGACTATTGGCAGATTCGCGGCATGGGTGCCGCTCAGGGTGCTGCCGAGGACGACCGCTTTAAGATCGCTCACAAGACGGCGCGCTTTACCGACAAGGATGCTGCCGAGACGGCATACGGCCATGTCGACGGCGTTGCGACGGCAACCGTCGCCGCGGTGACCAAGCGCTCGCGCAAGCAGCAACCGCCCACGCCGTTTGCGACGACCTCGCTGCAGGCTGCCGCCGCGGCCGAGGGCATCTCGCCTGCGCGTACGATGCGCATCGCCGAGTCCCTCTACATGGCGGGCCTCATCAGCTACCCGCGTGTCGACAACACCGTGTACCCCGCGACGCTCGATCTGGGCGCCGTGGTGAGCGACCTGGCAAAGATCAACCCGGCGCTGGCGCCCGTGTGCAAAAAGGTGCTCGCCGGTCCCATGAAGCCCACGCGCGGCAAAGTCGAGACCACCGACCACCCGCCTATCTACCCCACGGGCGAGGGCGATCCGACCACGCTCGATGGCGGCCAACGCAAGCTCTACGACCTCATCGCCCGTCGCTTCCTGGCGACGCTCATGGGTCCCGCGACCATCGAGAATACCAAGCTCGAGCTCGATGTCAACGGCGAGCCGTTCGTGGCTTCGGGCGACGTGCTCGTGACCCCGGGTTTCCGCGAGGCATACCCGTATGGACTCAAGCGCGACGAGCAGATGCCGCCGCTGGAGCAGGGCGATACGGTCGACGTGTTCGACATTAAGCTCGAGGCCAAGCAGACCGAGCCGCCCGCGCGCTACAGCCAGGGCAAGCTCGTGCAGGAGATGGAAAAGCGCGGCCTGGGCACCAAGTCCACGCGCGCGAGCATCATCGAGCGCCTGTACGCCGTGCGCTATCTCAAAAACGATCCCGTGGAGCCGAGTCAGCTGGGTATCGCCATCATCGACGCGCTGTCGCAGTTTGCCCCGCGCATCACGAGCCCCGATATGACCAGCGAGCTCGATGGCGATATGACCCGCGTGGAGCGCGGCGAGGACACCGAAGAGCATGTCGTGACACACTCGCGTGCGCTGCTGGCCGGTGTGCTCGACGAGCTGCTCAAGCATACGCAGGAGCTGGGCGACGCCATCAGCGACGCCGTCACGGCCGATGCGCGCGTGGGTGCCTGCCCCAAGTGCGGCAAGGACCTCGTCATGAAGACGAGTGCCAAGACCCGCGGCAGCTTTATCGGCTGCATGGGATGGCCCGACTGCGACGTGACCTATCCGGTGCCGAGTGGCGTCAAGGTGAGCCCGCTCGAGGGCGAGGCGGCCGTGTGCCCCGAGTGCGGCGCGCCGCGCATTAAGTGCCAGCCGTTCCGCCAGAAGGCCTTCGAGATTTGCGTGAACCCCACGTGCCCCACCAACTACGAGCCCGATCTTAAGGTGGGCGAGTGCAAGGTGTGCGCCGAGGCGGGACGTCATGGCGACCTGATCGCGCACAAGAGCGAGAAGAGCGGCAAGCGCTTTATCCGCTGCACCAACTACGACGACTGCGGCGTGAGCTATCCGTTGCCGGCGCGCGGCAAGCTCGAGGCGACGGGCGAGACCTGCCCCGAGTGCGGCGCCCCCATCGTGGTGGTCAACACGGCGCGCGGCCCGTGGCGTATCTGCGTCAACATGGACTGCCCGACCAAGGAGAAGAAGCCCGCTCGTGGCCGCAAGACTGCGACCAAGGCGAGCACGGCAAAGAAGACCACGGCAGCAAAGAAGACTGCTGCCAAGAAGACGACCGCCAAAAAGACGACGGCCAAGAAGTCGACTGCCAAGAAAGCAGCCGCCGACAAGTAACGGCGCAGTCAAAACATTGCCCAAAAAAACGAGCGAGGACCCCACGATCCTCGCTCGTTTTTTATCCGGCATTTAGGGACGTTCCTTTTCTGCCGGCAGTTTAGGAACGTCCCTAACTGCCGGCTCGGGAACGACAAAGCACTAGTTCACCTCGACAGGCTTGGCGCCGGGATAGCGCTCCTCAAAGTCTAGGCGGTACTTATTGTCATTGGTGCCCGCCACGTTGTCGCGCGACAGCGGCGCCACGATCTCATTCTTGTGGTCCGCAGGCTTGGCGTATTTCAGGCTGATCTCCCAGGCATCACAGATTGCGTCAATGCGGTGATCCAGGTCGTCATACAGGGCGATGATGTCCTTCCAGGAGCTGTAGTTCTTGGAGCTCGTCGGGACGTCTAGGTCCTCGACGATGTCGTAATACTGCTCGATGGTGTCCTCCGTGCGCTCGGCGACGTCGGCGAGATTTTGCCGGGTGGTTTGATCCTCTTCCAGATAGCTGCCGTTGAAGTTCTGCGCGCAGCCACGGACGTAGTTGTCGAAGTCTTCGAGCAAGTCGTAGTATTCGCTCAGTCGGCGGTAGAGATTCTGCTCGGAGAGCGTTGCTTCGCCGCCATCCTCGTCGTCATCGTCATCATCGTCGTACAGGCTGTTGGGATCGCCGAGAGGCTTTATGTCATCGTCGTCGACGTCATGGTGCAGCTTAGCTACCTCGGCAGTCGTCTGCGTGGCGGCGTTGTCGAAAGGCTTGATCACAAAGAAAACGACCAGGGCGATGATGATCGCCACCAGCACAACGATAACGGCGATAAGCGGCCCGGTGCCGCTCTTTTTGGGAGCGGGGGTCTGTGGCGAAGCGGGCGCGTATGCGGGAGCCGGCTGCTGTTGGGGCGAGCCGCTCGCGACGGGTATGCGCTGCGTGGTCTCGACGGCCGCGGGGCTTGCGGCGGGGTCGGGGCGATAGGAGAGGGGGTCGTCCGCCTTGGCTTGCGGCGTATCGAGGGAACCGGTCTGCTCAAAAGCGGGCTGGCTATCGCTCGCGGTTGTTTGCTCAACGGGTGCACCGCATGAGGTGCAGAACTTGGCATTATCTGCAAGAAGCTTGCCGCACGAGGCGCAATACCGAGACATTGCCACTCCTTTCGCCACATTTCAATGCAATACGACGATTATACCCAGCACCCCAAAAAGCCGGCAGTTGGGGACGTTCCTTTTAATATGAGCAGGACATTGTCCTTGATTCTCATTTTCATTGCAACAGCCTCAGGACTCAGCGCAACGCGTTGCGC
>CABUPE010000027.1 GCA_902493515.1 uncultured Collinsella sp. | reverse complement strand
GCAACGCGTTGCGCTGAGTCCTGAGGCTGTTGCAATGAAAATGAGAATCAAGGCGAAAATCTCTTTTCAAAATTCTTGAAAATTGGGGCTTGCATCGCGTGGCGTTCCTTGCAATAATAGTCGAGCGCGAAGCGCACAGGACACGGTGGGTGTAGCTCAGTTGGCTAGAGCGACGGGTTGTGGTCCCGTAGGTCGAGGGTTCGAGTCCCTTTACCCACCCCAGTTCTTGCTTCGTGTTGATATCGGGTCGTTAGCTCAGTTGGTAGAGCAGGGGACTCTTAATCCCAAGGTCCAGGGTTCGAACCCCTGACGGCCCACCACACGATATCTCCTCTAAAGTCCGCTACAACGGACTTTAGCTTTGGGTCGTTAGCTCAGTTGGTAGAGCAGGGGACTCTTAATCCCAAGGTCCAGGGTTCGACCCCCTGACGGCCCACCCAAAGCATGTTAAAGCGACTGGCTTAGGCTGGTCGCTTTTTTGTTAACCTTGCATGGGGTCGAACCCGTCGGGGCGCGGAGCTGAGTAATCTGCACCGTGATTCCCTTAGGGAAACACGGCTAAAGCCCCGTAGGCGTGTTCTCCTTAGGGGAATCATGCTTACGGGGCTCGATGCATGTTGAGAAGTTGTGATCAAACTCAAAGTGAGAATCGATTTAGTCTGCTCGATAGTGCGAACCTAAGCTTTCAGTTCGCTTGCGCATGGCTTTGACCATTTCCTGTGCCAGCTGAATCTGCGATTGCAGGCGGGCGAGGGCTGCGACTTCGCTGTCCTGGGCTTTCTGTGTGCTCAAGGTCGTTGCCTCTGTCTTCAAGCCCTCAAGCTCGTGTAGTGCCTCGGATAGGCCCGTCTCGGTGCGGTTGATCATGCAATAGGTGCTCATCGTGTGTTTAAGGCTGCGTGTCAGGTGTTCGGCGTCTGTTGTGGCAATGCCGTACTGGGGGAGGGTGATATCCGCCTTCAGGGCCGCCTCAGGCTCTTTCTGCGCTGCAAGGGCTGCCGATGCGCCCGCGATGCGTCCGAATACGATGCCGTTGGCGCTTGACAAGCCACCAATGCGGTCGGCGCCGTGCATGCCGCCTGTCGCCTCGCCGCAAGCGTAGAGGCCCTCAACGCCCGTGTGCGCGGTCTTATCGATCTTGATGCCTCCGTTAGCGGCGTGGGCATACATCGCAACGCGCATCTCGTCAGTCGGGGCGATGCCGTGCTCGTCTTGCAGCCAGGTGGCAAAGGTCTGCACAAACTCTGGGACATCCTCGCGGGGGAAGTCGTAGTGGAGTGCCAGGCCTTCGGCACCAGCCTGATCGATGACGAGATCGATAGCCCGGGAGGCTAAGCGTGACGTGAAGGGACCATATCCAGAGCGTTGCTCGAGCAGGTCGTCTAGCTTGTCATCGGCAATATCTGCCGGCTGGTCTACATGCACGTAGCGCCAGGTTTTCTCGTTGAAGACCAAGTTACGCCTGGGCTCGATGAAGCCGGGCATCATCTGCATGAACTCTATATTAGTAAGTGTTGCGCCGTGCGCCAGTGCGATGGCCTGTGATGAGCTGAGCACGTCGGCGGAAGTGAGGCTTCGCTCGAACAGGCCACCCGTGCCACCGGCTGCGATGATCGTGGCTTTGGTAGCAAAGGGCACGATTCGATCTTCGGTGAGGTTGTAGAGCACGGTTCCGGTGATTCTGCCGTTCGTGTCCTCAACAAGGTCGATAAGCTCATGGCGGGGGAGCAGGCGAATACCGAGCGACTCGATCCGGGTCGTCAGAGCGTCCTCAAGCGGCTTGCGGGTGAGGCCGCGCCACATGCGCGTCTTGTGGTCAAAGCAGGGGATAAACTGCTTTTGCTGAGCGCTCTCAGCGCTTTGCGGACGCTGGAGCTCAACGCCCAGGTCTTGCTCGAGCCATTCAATTGCCTGGGGAATGCCGTGGACAAACGTCTGGACAAGCTCGGGGTCGGCGACGCCGCCACCGACGGTCTGGATGGTGTCGATGAGGTCTTGTTCGTCGTCTTGGTTAACGGGTCCGATAAGCCCCAGGCCCCAGGTTCCGGGGAAGAAGCTCGATCCACTCATAGTCTTGCCGGCGCTTGCCACAGCGACGGTTGCGCCCGTGCGTGCCGCTTCGATGGCGGCACAAAGGCCCGCAATGCCAGATCCAATTACCAGTACATCAGTCGATTCCATCGGATTCCTTTCTCGTCCGGCGCATTGTCGCACGGGTGATCGGCAATGGGGCCGCAAAGACCCGGCAAATCGGTAAAGGGTAAATATGGCAGGTGGGCGTCATGGACGCTCTGACGCTCCATCTCTTCACATCTCGTATTTCGCCCCAGCTGATATACCGGCATTAGCTACCCTGCGCCAGCGCAAACAAAAAGAGCCGCTACCTCGAAAGGTAGCGACTCCAAAGCTCAACTATATGAGCATCGCGCGGGCGCGATTAAGCCTTGAGGGCCTCCTCGACGGCGACAGCGCAGGCGACGGTGGCACCGACCATTGGGTTGTTGCCCATGCCGATGAGACCCATCATGTCGACGTGCGCAGGCACGGAGGAAGAACCGGCGAACTGGGCGTCGGAGTGCATACGGCCCATGGTGTCGGTCATGCCGTAAGAGGCAGGGCCGGCGCCCATGTTGTCCGGGTGCAGGGTACGGCCAGTGCCGCCACCAGAAGCGACGGAGAAGTACTTCTTGCCAGCCTCGAGGCGCTCCTTCTTGTAGGTGCCAGCGACGGGGTGCTGGAAGCGCGTGGGGTTGGTGGAGTTACCGGTGATCGAGATGTCGACGTTCTCGTGCCACATGATGGCAACGCCCTCGCGGACGTCGTCGGAGCCGTAGCAGTTAACGGCAGCGCGGGGACCATCGGAGTAGGGGATGGTCTCGACGACCTTGAGCTCGCCCGTGTAGTAGTCGAACTGGGTCTTCACATAGGTGAAGCCGTTGATGCGGGCGATGATCTGAGCAGCGTCCTTGCCCAGACCGTTGAGGATAACGCGCAGCGGCTTCTTACGAGCCTTGTTGGCGTTCAGAGCCAGGCCGATAGCGCCCTCAGCGGCAGCGAAGGACTCGTGGCCGGCCAGGAAGGCGAAGCACTCGGTGTCGTCGGAGAGCAGCATAGCGCCCAGGTTGCCGTGGCCCAGACCGACCTTGCGGTCCTCGGCGACGGAGCCGGGAACGGTGAAGGCCTGGATGCCCTCGCCGATGATGGCAGCAGCCTCAGAAGCGGACTTGGCGCCACGCTTGACAGCGAGAGCGCAGCCGAGGGTGTAGGCCCACTCGGCGTTCTGGAAGGCGATGGACTGGGTGTTGTTGACGATCTCACGCGGGTTGAAGCCCTTGTCGGTGCAGATCTGCAGAGCTTCCTCGAGGGAGGCGATGCCGTTGTCGGCGAGGCACTTGTTGATCTTGTCAGCGCGGCGCTCGTAACCTTCGAACGTAACAGTCATAGTTATTTCCCTCCCTTTCTACTCGTGAACCGGGAACACGCTGGCGACGGAGTGAGTCTCCTCGTCGGTGCGCGGGTCGATGTACTTGGCAGCGTTCTCCCACTGACCATAGTGGCCCATAGCGCCAGCGATGGCCTCCTCGGGGGTCTTGCCGGCCTTGACGGCGTCGGTGAACTTGCCGAGGTTCAGGAACTCGAACGCGATGATCTCGTTCTTGTCGTTGAGAGCCATGCGGGTGACGTAGCCCTGAGCGAGCTCGAGGTAACGAGCGCCCTTGGCCTTGGTGCCGAACATGGTGCCGACCTGGGAGCGAAGGCCCTTGCCGAGGTCGTCGAGGGAGGCGCCCACGGGCAGGCCGCCCTCGGAGAACGCGGTCTGGCTGCGGCCGTAAACGATCTGCAGGAAGATCTCGCGCATAGCAACGTTGATGGCGTCGCAGACGAGGTCGGTGTTGAGGGCCTCGAGGATGGTCTTGCCGGGAAGGATCTCGGAAGCCATGGCGGCAGAGTGGGTCATGCCCGAGCAGCCGATGGTCTCAACGAGGGCCTCCTCGATGATGCCGTCCTTGACGTTCAGCGTGAGCTTGCAGGCGCCCTGCTGAGGTGCGCACCAACCCACACCGTGCGTAAGACCGGAGATGTCAGAAATCTCCTTAGCCTGGACCCACTTGCCCTCCTCGGGGATGGGTGCGGGGCCGTGGTATGCACCCTTGGCAACGGGGCACATGTTCTCCACTTCCTGTGAGTACTGCATGCCTCTCCTCTCTATCGTGTTGGCGTCCCGTCTGGGGGTCGTGGCTGGCGATTGCCGGGCGACCCTTCGAAAGGGACATGACATGCAGCCCTATAATACCGCGAAATGCACGGAATATTCGGTGAACGGCTCAGTTTTCGTAGCGAGAAGTCCGGAAGTTTTAATTGAAACGGTTTAACGTTATGTTCTGTGGTCGTGAACTTCCGTAGAGGGGGTCCGTTTTTGGCAAGCTTTTGGTCGGCTCTTGTAAGCGTTGCAGGGGTTGACCTGTTGCAACGGTGCCGTTCGCCGCCCGTTTACTGCCTTTGGCCGCGCGAGTGTATTGTTTTGCGTGAATGTTTTGATGGCACGCTTCAATCGTGCTGTATTGGATGGCAGACAGATCCCGGCGAAGGGAGCGCCATGCAGCGCGTTTGGAGAACGGTTACCGGCTTTTACCATGTCTGTGCCCGCGGTACGGGTAAGCAGCTCATCTTTGAGGGCGATGAGGACCGGTGGGAGTTTTTGGAGCTGATGCGCGCGTGCTGCCGCGAGGAGGGCGTGACGGTTATCGCCTGGTGCCTTATGGGCAATCACGTGCATTTGGTGCTTGCAGATTACGAGGACAGGATGAGCGCGGCGATGCACCGGCTGCTTTTGACGCACGCGCGGCGGTTTAATAAACGCGCGGGGCGCATAGGCCATCTGTTCCAGAACCGTTTTGACCGGCGCTCGCTCGATACCGACTGGCAGGTGATGGAGGCTATTCGCTCCGTACACGCCGATCCGCAGGAGGCGGGCGTTGGCCTAATCGAGCGTTATCCCTGGAGTAGCTTTGCGGAGTATTTATGCGCTTACGACGGTGACGCGGCTGATGTCGCGAGGGGATTTTCCGATCCTTCTTGCGTGCTTGAGCTCTTTGGTTCTGCCGAGGGCTTTATTGCCTATTCGCTTTCGACGCCCGACGGCAGTGAACCAGCGCTGTGCGATATGAAAGAGACGGAGTGGGAACGCCATGCCTTTGCCGGCAAGTTGGCGAAGAGTCTCGGGGTTCCGCTCAACGGGGTTAAAACTGCACCGCCGGCGCAGCGCGATACTGTTATTGTTGGATTGAACAATGCCGGCTTTACGGTGCGCCAGATTGAGCGGTATACCGGGATTGGCAAAAGTACCGTCTCTCGTATCGTGCGCGCCCGCGCGCGAACGGCGATGAGGGCTGGCGGAAGCGTGATGTAGGGTCGCCTGTTCACCGCAGCTGGGGTCGTCCATACGCCGCAACCAGCGTTCAAAAGCTTGGTACGGTAACTGCACTTCTTAATATGCATAGAACAATCGCCATCTTGCATAAAATAACGGCTCAGTCCGGATTTGCCCGTGCCTACCCCCGTCTGCGCCGTGCAATAAACCGAGTTTTCAGCATCGTGTTGCTGTCGGCACCGCCGCAATCTTGCAACATACGGGTCCCGAAGCTATTGATTCCTGCCGTTGCGCCCCCGAAGCACGTGCCTGCGTCCCGTCAGACCGCGATGCTTGTTCTAAAACACAATATATATGCGCCTAAAGACATTGATTAACGCTTTCGATGCGTATACACACAGCTTGGCGTGCTGAATACTCGCAAAAATGCACGCCGCTTCCTATGGGACCCGTCTGCGGCAGGCGCGAAGCGAGTCGGAGCTTCGCAGAACGGGGCTTGGCGCATTGCTTGGCGGGCCCGGGGCCCTGCCGCAGGCCTTTGGTGCTGTGGAAAACGCCCGTGCTCGCGTCTGGCTGTGTGGCAAATGTCAGACGGGGCGCCGGACGCGCGGACTTTGTGCGTTCGCGCTCATTAGGTAAAAACAGAGCCGCCCGTATCGGGCGGCTCGGCAATCAAAAAACTTGGATTCGGGGCATAAACTACTGGTTTGCTTGCCCCTCGAGCATGCCGTCGAGGGTGCGCCAGGCGAGCTCGGCGCATTTGACGCGGGCGGGCATGTGCGAGATGTCCTGGAGCTGGGCGGCTTCGTCCAGGTTTTCCAGGTCGTCCTCGGAGAGCTTCTCGCCGCGGATCATGGCGAGGAAGAGTCCCGCCAAGCGACGCGCCTCCTCGACGGTCTCGCCGGTGATGAGGTCGGCCATGATGTCGGCGCTGGCCTGGCTTATGGCGCAGCCGTGCCCGGTAAACGAGGCTTCCTCGATTACATCGTTCTCGACACGCAGCTGCAAGGTGAGCTCGTCTCCGCAGCTGGGGTTGATACCGTCGTGCTCGTGCGTGGGAGCATCCATCTCGTACTTATAGTCGGGGTGCGAGTTGTGCTCCATAAACGTGGTGGAGGTGTACAGATTACCCATTGAACGTGCTCCAAACGTGATGCAGGCCGGCGACGAACTTGTCGATGTCGGCCTTGTCGTTGTAGAAGGCCACGCTGGCGCGGCAGCAGGCAAGGTTCTCGACGCCCAGCCAGGTGAGCAGCGGCTGCGCGCAGTGGTGGCCGGCGCGGATGCAGACGCCGTCCATGTCCATGATGCTCGCGACGTCGTGCGGGTGAATTCCCTTGACGTTAAAGCTCACAACGCCGTGGTGGTTGTCCCAGTAGATGGAACCGATGATTTGGACAAAGTCGAGCTGCATGAGTTCGCCCATCAGATAGTGGACGAGTGCCCGCTCGCGGGCCTGGATGTTCTCGTAACCCACCGTGTTGACCAGGTAGTCGAGTGCTGCACCCGTGGCGAAGATGCCGGCGGCGTCCTGCGTGCCGGCCTCGAATTTCTCGGGAACGGGCGCCCAGATGGCGTCCTGCTCGGTGACCGAGTCGATCATCTCGCCGCCGGTGAGCATGGGCGGCATGGCGTTGAGCAGGTCCATTTTGCCCCACAGCACGCCGATGCCCATGGGGCCCATGGCCTTGTGCGCGCTAAAGGCAAAGAAGTCGGCGCCCAGGTCGGCCACATCGACCGGCATGTGCGGCAGCGACTGTGCACCGTCGACGACCAGGTAGCCGCCGTACTTGTGCACGAGCTTGCCGAGGTTCTTGACCGGGTTCTCGACGCCCAACACGTTGGAGACCTGACCCACGGCCAGAATCTTGGTCTTGGGACCAACCTTGGCAAGAACCTCCTCGGTGGTGAGCTGACCGGTCTTGGTGGGGTAGAGGTAGACGAGCTTGGCGCCGGTCTCGCGGCAGACCTGCTGCCACGGAATCAGGTTGGAGTGGTGCTCCATGATGGTGATGACGACCTCGTCGCCCGGCTCGAGGACTGTGGGTGCAAAGCTCTTGGCGACCAGGTTGAGCGACTCGCTCGTGTTGCGGGTGAAGACGACCTCGTTGGCCTGGGGAGCGCCGATGAGGTCGGCGATCTGCTGGCGGACCTTCGCGATGGCCTCAGTGGCCTCGACGGACAGCGAGTACAGGCCACGCAGGGGGTTGGCGTTCATGCGCTGATAGAAGTCGCGCTCGGCGTCGAGCACGCAGGCAGGGCGCTGCGCGGTGGCGGCACTATCGAGGAAGGCGATCTCGGGGTGCTGCTGGAACAGCGGGAACTGTGCCTTGTAGGGATTGGTCTCGATGTCGACGGTAGGCCAGCCGCGCGAGGCCTCGTCGCTGGCGTCGAGCTCCATAGGCTCCGGTGCGGTACAGGTATCGCATTTAACGTGCTCGGTGTCGATCATGCGAGCTCCTCTTCAAAGTTGTCGATCAGGTTGTTGCCCAGGCGGACGACGGCGGCGCGGGTGCGCTCGTCGGTGGCGGAAAGCGCGGCGTCCTCCAGCTTGGCGCGGATGAACAGGTCCTCGGCGGCGTTTTGGTCAAGGCCGCGGCAGGCGAGGTAGAACAGCTGCTCGTCGCGGACGTGGCCGATGGTGGCGCCGTGGTTGCCAGCGACGTCGTCCTCGTCGCAGAGGATGACGGGGACGGTTTTGTTGTCGACGCCCTTGTTGGCGAGCAGCACGGTCTCGCGCTCGGTGCCGGTTGCGCCCTTGCAGCCGTGCACGAGGTCGATGGTGCCGCGGTAGACCTTCTTGGACGTGCCAGTCAGCACGCCGTTGGCGTCGATCTCGCACTCGGTCTTACGACCGCGGTGGCGCAGCTCGTAGTTAAAGTCGCGCACCTGTTCGCGGGCACCTAGGTAATCGGTATCGATGGTCACCTTGGCGGTGTCGCCCAGCAGATCGCCGGCGAGGCCGGTGGCGCTGGCACCGGCACCCAGGACGGTGTGCTGCACGTTGACGCGCGCGCCCTCGTCTAGGAATAGACCGGTGTCATCGAGTGCGATCCAGCTGTCATCGAGCGTCTGTGTGCAGGTCACGTTGACGGTGGCGTACTCGTGAGCGCACACGCGCAGCACGGAGCCCACGACGCCTTGGCCGCTGACGGGGGAGTCCAGGGCTAGAGCGAGGTCGAGCGTTGCCTGCGGACGGGCGACGACATCGATAGCGGCGATGGCCGCCGCGTCGGCGCCACTCACGCGCACGGTAACCGTGGCGTGCTGGTATGCGGGCACATCGATGACGATGCACTTGGTGGCGTGTTCGATCAGATAGGTGCAGGCAGCCTCGCCCATGCCGGTCTCGAAGGCTTCGGCAGGGGAGAGCTCCTCCTCGAGCTTGATAGCGCCGGCCTGGTAGACGGAGGTAGCGGGCACGTCGAGCTCGGTCTCGGGCGTGATGCGGGCGCGGTCGGCGGCGTCGCCGGGGGCGGAGGCACGGCGCTCGGGGAAGCGCTCGGCCATGGCGTCCATGGCGGTATCGAAGGCGTCGGCCGTGCCAGCAAACTGCTCTTCCAAGCCCTCAACCTCAACGGCCTCGGCGGGAGCGGCGGAAAGCTCGTCCGAAAGCTCGAGCTTGGTCTGGTTCATTTTGAGCCAGCCCCAAGTTGCTGCCGGCATCGCATTAACCTGCTCGAGCGTGGTAGCAGCGGTGTTGGTTTCCTGTTTCATTATCCGATCGCTCCTTCCATCTCCAGCTTGATCAGGTTGTTCATCTCGACGGCGTACTCAAGCGGCAGCTCCTTGGAGACCGGGTTGGCAAAGCCGTTGACGATCATGGTGCGGGCCTCTTCCTCCGAGATGCCGCGGCTCATCAGGTAGAACACCTTGTCGTCGCCGATGCGGCCGATGGTGGCCTCGTGGCCGATGTCGACGTTCTTGGCGCGGATGTCCATGGCCGGAATAGTGTCGGAGCGGCTCTGGTCGTCGAGCATGAGCGACTGGCAGCTCACGGTTGCCTTGGAGCCCTCGGCCTTGGGCGTGGCCACGATAGAGCTACGGAAGGTCTGGATGCCGCCGCTCTTGGAGATGCCCTTGGTCTCGACGGTTGCCGAGGTCTCGGGCGCGTTGAGTACGACCTTACAGCCGGTATCGAGGTTCTGGCCGGCGCCGGCAAAGGTGATGCCGGTAAAGCTCGAGCGGGCGCCGCGGCCGTTGAGCACGCTCATGGGGTAGAGATAACCCACGTGGCTGCCGAAGGAGCCACTGATCCACTCGATGTCGCCGTCCTCGTCCACGCGCGCACGCTTGGTGTTGAGGTTGTACATGTTCTTGGACCAGTTCTCGATGGTCGAGTAGCGCAGGTGTGCACGCTTGCCCACAAAGAGCTCGACAGCACCGGCGTGGAGGTTGGCCACGTTGTACTTGGGTGCGGAGCAGCCCTCGATAAAGTGCAGGTCGGCATCGTCCTCGACAATGATGAGCGTGTGCTCAAACTGGCCGGCGCCCTTGGCGTTGAGGCGGAAGTAGCTCTGCAGCGGGAAATCGAGCTTGGTGCCCTTGGGCACGTAGACAAACGAGCCGCCCGACCACACGGCGCCGTGCAGGGCCGCAAACTTGTGGTCGGTGGGCGGGATGAGCGTCATAAACTTCTCGTGAATGAGCGGCTCCCACTGCGGGTCGTGCAGGGCCTCCTCGATGCCGGAGTAGACGATGCCCATCTTGGACGCGGTGTCCTGCATGTTGTGGTAGACGAGCTCGGAGTCGTACTGCGCGCCGACGCCCGCCAAGTAGCTGCGCTCGGCCTCGGGGATGCCCAAGCGCTCAAAGGTGCTCTTGATGTCGTCGGGCACCGACTCCCAGTCGTGCTTTTGGTCGGTGTTGGGCTTGACGTAGGTGACGATGTTGTCCATGTCCAGGCCCTCGATGGAGGGGCCCCACGTCGGGTCGGGAAAACGATTGAAGATCTCGAGGGACTTTAAGCGCAGGTCGAGCATCCACTGCGGCTCGTCCTTCTTGGCGCTGATCTCGCGCACGATGTCGGGCGTGATGCCGGCGTCGAGGCGCTCGAATCCCTCCTCGCCATAGGTGAAGTCGTAGAGGCTGCGGTCGATGTCCGCGACCTCGGTGCGGTTCTTGGTCATTGCGTCGCCCCTTTACGCCTGCTGCTCGGCAACGGCGGACTCGGCCTGGGCGCGCTGCTCGGCGGCCTCGCGCTCGAAGGTCTCAAAGCCGTTCTTGTCGATCCAGGGGATCAGCGAGGCGTCGTCCTCGCGTACGATGTGGCCCTTGACCATAACGTGGACGCGGTCGACATCCAGGTGCTCCAGGATACGCGTGTTGTGCGTGATGATGAGCATGGAGCCGTCGCAGCTCTTGCGGTAGGCGTCCATGCCGTGGCTGACGGTGGAAAGCGCGTCGACGTCCAGACCAGAGTCGGTCTCGTCCAGGATGGCGAGCTTGGGCTGCAGCAGCAGAAGCTGGAGCATCTCGACCTTCTTTTTCTCGCCGCCCGAGAAGCCCACGCCCAGCTCGCGGTTGAGGTAGGCGGTATCCATGTTGAGCTCTGCCGCGAGCTCCTTGACGCGACGGCGGAACTCCTTGCCCTTCATCTCCAGGCCGGGGCGGCCGGCGATGCTGGCGCGCAAAAAGCTCGACAGCGGCACGCCCGGAATCTCGACCGGGGCCTGGAAGCTCAGGAACAGGCCGGCGCGCGAGCGCTTGTCGGTGGTGAGTTCAGTGATGTCCTGGCCGTCAAAGACGATGCGGCCGTCGTTGACCGTGTAAACGGGGTCGCCCATGACCAGGTGGCCGAGGGTGGACTTGCCGGCGCCGTTGGGTCCCATCAGAACGTGGGTCTCGCCGGCGGCGACGTTGAGGTTGACGTTGTGGAGGATGGTCTTCTCGTCCACGGAGGCGGTCAGACCTTCGATGGAAAGCAGCGGATTTGCGCTCATGCTGTCCCTCTCTGTATATGGTGTACTCATAGGTGTACTAAACCCTAGGAATCTTCTCGGAATAAAGTTACTATGGGTTCGGCGTTAGTCAAGGGAAAACCCGACTAATCCACTCGACTTTTTAGATGTGGGACATAATAATCAGGCTTGTTTGCCCCGCGTGCATAAGATTTGGGACAAACAAGCCTGGTATTTTGTCTCGGCTACGATGAGAGGGTAGGTATGCTCATTTCTTCTAAGGGCCGCTATGCCCTCCGTCTGATGATCTATATCGCAGCGCTTGGTGACGCCGAGGGCAAGATTGCCCTTCGCGAGGTCGCTGACCGCGAGCATATTTCACAAAAGTATTTGGAGCAGCTGGTTCGTCCGCTCATGAAGGCGGGCCTGCTTAGGAGCGTGCGCGGTAAGGGCGGCGGCTACATGATGGCGAAGGACCCGGCCGAGGTGCGCGCCGGCGACATCCTGCGTGCCGTCGAGGGCAGCACGGCTCCGGTGGCGTGCGATGGCATCGACAACAGCTGCACCCGCAGCGATTTGTGCTCGACCGTCAAGTTCTGGCGCGGTTTGGACGACGTGATCGAAAAGTACGTCGACGGCGTGACGTTGGCCGACCTGGCCGCCGTCCCCGAAATCAACTTTGACATTAAGCTGTAGGGGTGCAAATGGCATCTCTCGACAAGGTGTACAAGCAAATCGAAGTTTTTGCTCGGGAATGTGACGCCGAGAAGGTCGTGTTGTTTGGTTCTCGTGCTCGAGGCGACAACTTGCCCAAGAGCGATATTGACATCGCCGTAGCAGGTTGCCGGGATTTCGGCCGTTTCTCATATTTGATCGAGGAACATCTTGATACTCTTTTAGATGTAGATGTCGTCAATCTCGACGAGTCCCTCTCGCAGCAATTGCTCTATGAGATTGCCAGGGATGGTGTGATTCTGTATGAAAAAATATGAGAACTTTGTTAGCGCCTTGGCGAATCTTGAGGATGCGCCCAATCAGGATCTCAACAATGATTTTGTTCAGAGTGGATTGATTAATAAGTTCAATCTTCAATTTGAACTGAGCTGGAAGCTCCTTAAGCGTCTGCTCGAGTATGAGGGCGCCACGCTTGCCGCGTCGGGGTCTCCTCGTGCCATCGTGAAGGAGTCGTACCGATTCTACGACTTTATTGATGAGGCGGCCTGGCTAGACATGCTCAGAGACCGCAATACGAACGTCCATATCTACGACAACAAGCTCGCTCAAGATTTGATTCAACGCATCTTGAACGTCTATATCCCCGCTTTCTGTCAGTTGAGGGACGGGCTGATGGAGCGATACGGCGAGCTTCTGATGGCGCCCGACGACCAGTTTGTTTAATTCCTTAAGATTTCGCGGAGGGTTGTTGCCGTTTACCGAGGGGTTGTTGTGCAACAACGGGCGAGCTGCAATACTTATTTCTATCTTTGCAAACTGCACTTTAACTATACCAATGCAGGGAGGATCTTATGCAGCCCAAGCATTCTGCTATTGTCGCGGGCCTGACGCTGGCGCTTTCGTTTGGCGCCGTTACCGCGCCCGCGCCCGCCGCTGCCGAGGAGCCCACGCCGGGCGTTGCCTCGGATGCCACCGATATCGATAAGGGCCTTTACACCCAGCAGTCCTTCTCGGGCGTGCTGAGGTCGGTCCAGGGCGTTTCGTTTGTCAACGTGACTCCCGAGATGAAGTACTTCACCAAATATGAGAGCCATGGCAACTATAACCAGGGCTTTTCGTATGGCGACGGTTATAACGCGCTGGGCTATTACCAGTTCGACCGCCGTTGGTCGCTCATCCCGTTTATGAAGCAGGCCTACAACTACAACCCTGAAAAATACAGCATGCTCAAGGATGCGATTGATCGCGGCAGCGAGATTTCCAACACGAGCAATGCCATGTACGAGAACGGCCAGCTCACCGAGTTGGGCCGTATCGCTCAGGATGCCTTCCAAGGTGCGTACAACACCGATCCTGTTGAGTTCTCAGCACTTCAAGATGCCTATGCGTACAACTCGTACTATGCGGTGACCGAGGCGTGGCTCAAGAGCGGCCTGGGTATTGATATTTCGGGCCGTGCCGATTGCGTCAAGGGCATGGTGTGGAGCATTACCAACATGTGCGGCACCGGTGGCTGCAGGGACTTCTTCCGCTGGGCGAATCTTTCTAATGATATGACTGACCGTGAGTTTGTGACGGCGCTCTCCAATAGCGTGGTCAACAATGTCGCCACCAAGTATTCGAGCCAGCCCCAGTATCATGAGGGCTGGAAGAACCGTTATAAGAATGAGCTGAAGGACTGCTTGGCTTATATCGCCGAGGACGAGGCCGCTGCCGCTGCGACGCCCGTGCAGCCCGAGCCTACACCGGCGCCCTCGCCGACACCTGATTCGAATGACGACTCGAGTGACGATGCCAACGATGACAGGATGGATGCGCCCTCGACCGATGCTGACGGTAATGGCTCTGCTGGTGGCACTACCAACGACGGCTCTACCTCGAACGGCTCCAATTCGAACGGCTCTGCTGCGGGCGATTCGTCTTCAAGCTCTGCCGGCAATACGGACAGCGACGCTTCTGGTTCGACCGACGCTGACACCTCTAACTCATCCACCGGCTCGAGCGATTCGTCCGTTGACACCGGCTCTAACAACGGCTCTGGCTCTGACGCAACCCCTGATTCCGATGCTTCCAAGGACGACTCGAATAAGGCGCCGGACGCTCCCGTTGCTTCGCCGGACAAGAAGCCTTCTTTCTCCGAGCAGCTTGGTTCTACGCTGGGTTCTTCGCTGATGGCTGGCGTCAATAACGGCTCGGCCCAGAACAAGGACAACTCTGATCAGGCTTCCACGGAAAAGACCGAAGCCGCAAAGGGCGACTCCAAGGATAAGGCTTCCGAGAAGGTTGAATCCGATAAGGGTTCTAGCTCTGATGAGAAGGACGACAAGTCCGCTCAGAAGAAGGACGAGGACAAGAAGTCTGAATCTGAGGAGAAGGACAAGAACAAGGACAAGACCGAGGACGGAAAGCAGCAGGGCGAGGACAGCAGTAAGGGCAACACCGACAACCAGAACCAAGAGCAAAATGACTCCAAGACGGTGACCACTACAACCACCACTACAACGACTAAGACTTCGGGCGGTAACATGCCCAAGACGGGCGACCTTATCGTTATGGCGAGCCTTGCCAGCGCGAGCTTGGCCACGCTGGGCGCTACGTCTATCGTAAGTGGTAAGCATAAGCTCGATCAGCAGAAGAAGGCTTCTGGGGAGGACGACTCGGGGGAGTAGGCTCTCAGTTGCCAGATAACTAAATAGTCGGGACGGGGTCCGGTGCGAATGTATCGGGTCCCGTTTTGTTGTGCAACGATTAATTGTGCCCCCTCACACCTCTTGTTACTACCGTTGCCCGATATGTTTGCGCGGCGACATCGGTACATGCGATGCGGTCATTACAATTGGCATCGTGCTGCGATTTAGGGGGGACGTTTTGGTGTCTGAACAGGCAAATGTTGATTGTGCTGCTGGCTTTGGCGTGCGTTTGATCGGCTGTGCCGACGATGCGGCTTTGCCCATTGGCATGCACGACTATGCGGAGGCTCTTGGTTGCTGCACGCTGGTCGACAAGACCATGTTTATTGCCGATGTGTTGGACTGCGACGCGTCCGTTGTGGTGTGCTGTCGACCCGAGGGTTTTGGCAAAAGCATGAACTTGTCGACGCTCAGGGCTTTTCTGGAGCGTCCAGCGGTTGGTCGCGCTGGTCAGCGTTTGTTTGCCAATGCTCAGATTTGGGATGCAGACGGTGGGCGCTATCGGGATGAATATGCTTGCTATCCGGTGATATCGCTGGACTTTTCTGGCGCTGCGAGGCGTGGTGCCGCTATTGCCGACGTCGTGCGCGATGCCCTTTCGGGCGAGTGCGCTCGCTTGTTGGCGCTCTTGGAGGCTCCTGATTTAGCTCGAGATAAGGTGCGTCACATCGAACGTGTTGCGCGTGGCGTGGCGAGCGCGGACGAGGTTGACTCGGTGCTCGGTGTGCTCATTGAGCTGCTGGAGATGGCCTGCGATGAGCAGGTTGTATTGCTCGTTGATGGGTACGATGCGGCGTGGTCTCGCCGTGCGAGCGCGAGGGACGCTTCCGACGCCGATCCGGCAGGGCTATTCGATCGCGTGCTGTTCGACGCCATTGCCACTGCGCGCGATTCGTTGCGGCTGACGTGTCTGATGGGGGAGTGTCCCGGTCCTGCCGAAGCGGCGCTTTCTTCGCGCAGTTGTCCGTATTGTCTGTCGACGCCGCTTTCGACGTGGTGTGACCGTTGGTTCGGCTTTTCGGATGCCGAGGTCCAGGCTCTGTTGAATCATGCTGGGCGCGAGGAATACCTTGATGATGCGCGTGAATGGCTCGAGGGATATCGGTTTGGCAGGGTCTATTGTTCGAGTCCGGCGCGCGTGATCGGTTTTCTGGACCGAGGCTGCACGGCGCCTGTGCGCGCCGATCTGTATGGGTATGCGGATTGCCTGAGTAGGGTAGTTGCCGGGTGGAATCTCGACCGCCTTTCGGTCTTGTTTGATTTGCTCGAGGCCCATGGGTGCGCTGAGGTCCCGCTTTGTTTGGGCACTGCAGAGCCAGATGTCTCGCCTGACGATGGCATGTGGACAGCGCTGTATCTGTCCGGTTTTCTCACGACGGATATGACTGAGGAGCCAGAGCATGGCAATCGCCTCCGTGCTTTGCGATTGCCCAATAACGAGCTTAGACAGGCCTTGCGTCTAGTGATTGTTGAGTGGTTTGAGTGCGCTGCCGAAGACATTCGAGACGTCGATGCGTTTCGCGACGGGCTGTGCCGTGGGAACGAGGATACCGTGAGGCGGGCGCTAAGCCGCATCCTGGGGGATGCGGGAATCGGTGAGACCGACCCAGATAAGCCGCTGCCATATCATCTGCTCTTGCAGGGGCTCTGCTTTGGCTTACCGGGCTATGCCAATCCTGCCTCGAGGCGAAAGTGTGGCGCAGGTCGCTGGGACATCCAGGTTTTCCCTACGGGTGCTGTGTTCGACGTAGCAGATACGATTGGCATGCTGGACGAGCGCCCGCTGATAACGATTAACTTGATGTATGACCCCGATGTGGATGCGCTGGGACTGGAATTGCTGGCCGTGCAGTCGCTACTCGACATAGAGCGCGACGGCATCGACGAAATCCGTGTACCGCGCCCCGGCGTGGGTCGCATGCGCTGGGGGTTCGGTTTTGATGGGCAGCATGTGGCTACGGTGTGCCAGCGGCTTTAAGCGCGGAGGTGTTTCCGGCTTCCGTTACTCGGCGTCCTTCATGGGCGGCATGGGCTTCCAGTCGGGGTCCTTGATGATCTTGTGGGCGTCCTTCATGCCACGGCGCAGCGCCGGAATACCGGTCTTAAAGCACTTGTCAACGGCTGCCAGGCGAATGAACTCCTTGCAGAAGGTCGCGGCGTTGCCCAGACGGAACAGCACGGGGTGATAGTCGCCGTAGATTTGCATGTAGCGGGCCAGATAACCGCGGTTGCGCATGATGTAGTAGCGGTTGGTGTCGCTCGTGGAGTTGAGCTGGCGCTTGCCGGCGATGTCCCAGTTAGAGACGGCGCGGGCGCGCTTGAGCACCACGTCGGCCACAACGGCGGCGGGGAAGTGCTGGCTGGCTACGTAGCCGTAGCAGGCATCGTCGCCGTAGATAAAGAAGCGCGCGTCGGGCAGGCCGATTTTGTCGACCACGCGTCGCGAGAACATGCCGCCCTCAAAGCACAGCTGGTTCATGGCGCGGTAGCCCTTGGGGCCCAGGTCCCACTTAGCGATGGGGTTAGGGATGCCGAGCGAAAGGATGAGCTGGTACTGCCAAAAGAAGGCGCCGCCGTCAAAGTCCAGGCGCGAACCCTGGATGACATCGTAGCGGTCGGTCCACTTGGCAAGACGCTCGATGCCTTCGGGGATGACGAGCACATCGTCGTCCATCACCCAGAACCACTGAGCGCCCAGGTCGTAGGCGCATTTAGTGCCGGCGGAGAAGCCGCCCGCACCGCCGCCGTTTTTGAGCTGCGGGGCGTAGATGACACGGTCGGTGCCGCCCTGCGCGTCGGGCTGCTCGGTGTCGATGCCCCACAGGTTGGCCAGGCGCTCGTTGAATGCGGTGCACATGGCCTCGGTCTCGCGCGAATTCTCGTTATCGACAATCACGATGCGCCAGGGCGTTGCCGTGAGCTCGGTCATGGAGTCGAACAAGTTGGCCAGGAGTTCCTGGCGCTTGTACGTAACGACGACGATGGCGAGCTTGTCGATGGGAGCGGGAAGGGTTGAAGGCATGGGGCAATATATCCTTTCACGCGCGGCGGGCGAGTGCTGCGCGGAAGCTATCGAATACGTCCTTGGGACTGTCCTATTGTAAAGGCTCGGCGCACCTTAGCGGCAAGCTTTGAATAAAACGCAGGAACCTGCCATGGGCCCGCCGCATGACGTGGGGCTGCTTTGCCCGCAAGAGGCTCCATAGATTATATAAACGCCCGCTGGCGCGCTGACCCTTTGATACCATGAAACGACAGGTATTTCCTAAGGAGCACATTTGTCTACTAACGCCTCTGGCAGCCCTTTTCTGTCGCTGCTTATTCCCATTTACAATGTTCAGCGCTACCTGCGCGAGTGCCTCGATTCCGCCCTGGCGCAGACGCTCAAGGATATTGAGATCGTCTGCATTAACGACGGGTCGACCGACAACTCGCCGGCGATTATCCGCGAGTATATGGAGCGCGATAGGCGCGTCAAGATGATCGACAAGGCCAACAGCGGCTACGGCGACTCGATGAACCACGGTCTGGAGATGGCGCGTGGCAAGTACGTTGGCATCTTGGAGTCCGATGACTTTATGGCGCCCGACGCACTCGAAAAGCTTGTCTCGGCCGCCGATAGCAATAATGCCGACTTTGCGAAGGCGAACTTTGATTTCTACTGGTCTAAGCCCGAGGAGCGCCGTTCGCTGCACGAGATGTTTAAGGCCAAGGACTGCGGTAAGCCGGTGCACCCGAGCGACACGACGCAGTTCTTTAAGCAGAAACCGTCGATTTGGTCGGCTGTGTACCGTCGCGATTTTCTTGAGCGCAACGGCATCAAGTTCTTGCCGACTCCGGGAGCATCCTTTCAGGACACGTCGTTTGCCTTTAAGGTGATTGCCTGCGCCGACAAGTCCGTTTACCTGCACGATGCCGTGCTTTCGTATCGTCAGGACAACGAGAACTCCTCGGTCAATTCTTCGGCTAAGGTCTTTTGCGTCAATACCGAGTATGCCGAGATTGAGCGTTGGATTCGTGAGGATTATGCCCGCGACCACGTAAGCGGCGATGTCGCGCGCATGCTCAAGTTCAATCAGCTCATTAAGTACGATTCGTACATGTGGAACTACGTGCGCCTGGCGCCTAAGTTCTATAAGGAGTTCCTGGTTCAGATGGCCAAGGAGTTCCAAGCGGCCTTGGACGCCGGGGACTTTTCGCTTGACGACCTCAAGCCGTGGAAGCGCGCAAATCTCGCTGCCATCCTCAAAGATCCTGAGGGCTGGGTTGACGAGCATCCGAGTTTTGCGACGGATGGTGCCTTGGGGCGTGCTAAGTATTACGCCTCGGTTGGAGGCCCAGGCGTGGTCGCTGCCTTCCTCATCGAATCGCTGAGGGGATAGGTCGACATGGGAGAGACTTTGACCCCCAAAGCGACCATTGTCGTTCCCGTCTACAATTCGTCGCGCTCCATTCAGCGATGCCTCGATTCGCTGTTGGCCCAGTCCGAGCGCTCGATTCAGGTTGTCTGCGTCAACGACGGTTCGACTGATGATTCGTTGAACGCGTTGCGTCAGATCGCGCAGGCCGACGATCGCGTACTGGTGATTGACCAGGAAAACGCGGGCGTCTCGTGTGCTCGAAATGCGGGTATCGATGCCGCCGAGGGCGAGACCGTCTTTTTTGTGGACGCCGACGATTACATCGATGCCCAGACGGTCGAGCGCGTGCTGCATGCCATGGAGTCTGCGGATGCCGAGGCCGCCGTTTTTGGCGGCGCCTGTGAACCTGCCGATGCTGCCCCCAAACGCGTCCAGCAACTCATGAGCCCCAAAGCTGGTACCTTCGGCGCCCGTGATCCCCAACTGCTGTTCCATTCGAATACGCAGCCCTATGCCTGCCGTGCGGCTTTTTCGCGCGAGCTGCTCAATCGCGAAGGCATTCGCTTCGCCCCCGGTTTGGCTTTGGGCGAGGACGTCGTCTTCCAATTTGCGGCTTATGCGCTTGCCCACAGGACCGTCGTCATGCCGGACAAGTTCTACCACTACGTGATGGAGAGCGAATCGGCGACGCACGAGTTCAACAGTGTCGAGGCTCGCGCCAAAAAGCTCGATGCCCATATGAGAATGCTCGAGGAGGTCTTGGAGGACTGGGCGGGCTACGGTCTTATGGACCTGTGTCCCGGCGAGCTGATCACCTGGTTCCTGGACCTTATCGTGTTTGATTTGGCGCGCTTGGATTCCGATGACTTCCATCGCGTGGCGGCTCGCGTCAACATGGACCTCACGACGTTTTTGGGAACGGAGTGGGCGGATATGCCTGCTAAGGGCGCCGTTCGCCGTGTTGCCCACAAGCTCGTTGCGGCGACCCCGGGCGTTTCGATGGCAGATGCCACGCTGTTCTATCTTTCGACTCGCGGTCTCAAAGCCTGCCTGGAGCGCTTTATATAATTCCAAGCGCTGCCGCCCGCCGCAACCTGGCTGCTAAAATAACCCTGTTACACGCTATTCAACAGGAGGTTCTCTTGCAGAACTCTGATACCCCTAAAGTTTCGCTGCTTGTTCCCATCTGCAATGTCGAACGCTACCTGCGCGAGTGTCTCGATTCCGCCGTGGCGCAGACGCTTAAGGACATCGAGATCATCTGTATCAACGACGGCTCCACCGATAGCTCGCCAGATATCATCCACGAGTACATGGAGCGCGATCCCCGTGTAAAGATGATCGACAAGGCCAACAGCGGCTACGGCGACTCGATGAACCGCGGCCTGGAGATGGCGCGCGGCGAGTACGTGGGCATCCTTGAGTCCGACGACTTCATGTTTGAGGATTCGCTCCAAAAGCTGGTCGCCAAGGCCGATGCTGAGCATGCCGATGTGGTAAAGGGCGACTTTTACCTGTATTGGTCCACGCCCAGCGAACGCCGTGAACTGTTTGGGATTATCGACGAGCATATGACGGGCGCCGCGTATCGCCCCGTCGATCGCCCGGGCATCTTCTACCGCAAACCTTCCATTTGGTCGGCTATCTATCGGCGCGAGTTCCTCAACGACAATCAGATTCGGTTCCTCCCCACGCCGGGTGCCTCGTATCAGGACGCAGGCTTTAACTTTAAGGTTTGGGCTTGCGCCGAGCGTGCCGCGTTTATTACGGACCCCATTTTGTGCTATCGCCAGGATAACGAGAAGAGCTCTGTTAATTCGCCCAACAAGGTGTTTTGCGTGTGCGATGAATATGCCGAGATGCAACGTTTTTTGGACGAGCGCCCCGAGCTTAAGGCTCAGCTTCAGGGCATTTTAATGCGCATGAAGGTCGATACGTACCGTTGGAATGATGAGCGTCTGGTCGATGAGCTACGCGAGCAGTTTTGGGAGAAGGCTTCACCCGAGCTCAAGGCCGATTGGGATGCCGGTCGCTTTGACCTGTCGCTGTTCGACCCGCGCGGCGAGACCGACTTGCGCCTGATGGTCAAGTCGCCCCGCGCCTATATCGATTCGCGTTTTGACTTTAAGAAGCCGGGCAAGCTCAATACGTTTAAGCATTACTTTAAGATTGGCGGCCTACCGCTGGTCTGGCGCGTGCTGACGTATCAGCGCACCTACGGCGACAACCCGCACCCTGACGACGTTCCGGCAGCACAGTAGGAGCGAGTGACTATGGCTACCCCCAAGATTTCCGTTGTCGTTCCCATCTATAAGGTGGAGGAGTGCCTGGCCTGGTGCCTGGACTCCCTGCTTGCGCAGGACATGCCCGATTGGGAAGGCGTGCTGGTCAACGATGGCTCGCCGGACGGTTCGCGCGATATTGCGGCTGCCTATTGCGAAAAGGACGCGCGCTTTACGCTGGTCGATAAGCCCAACGGTGGTCTGTCGAGCGCGCGCAATGCGGGCATCGCTGCGTCCACGGCGCCTGTCGTTGCGTTTTTGGATTCCGACGACCGGTTTACGTCTGATGCGTGCCGCGTAATCGTCGATGCCTTTGAGCGTGAGGATTGCGACGTTCTGACCTTTGGCGCAAACCCGTATCCGTTGGAGGCGGGGTATCCGTGGCTTAACTATGTACTGAGCCCGCGCGATGTGTCGTTTGAGGGCTATAGCTCCGACCTGCTGTTTAAGGAGGCGTCTCGCCCTTTTGCATGGCGCACCGCTTGTAAGCGCGCTTTTTTACTGGGCAACGGGATCGTGTTCGATGAAACCGTTAAGTATGGCGAGGACCAGGTCTTCGATTTTGCCGTGTACGGTCGCTCCCGCAAGACCGCGCTTATCTCGAACAAGCTGTACGACTACCGCGTGGCACGCAAAGGTTCGCTCATGGACACCATGCGCTATGACGACGAGACGCGTCTGTTGGAGCACGTGAAGATTTACTCAGCGGTGTTGGCCGATTGGCGCCGTGATGGGCTCGATGCCCAGCATGCCGATGACCTGGCATACTTCCTGTGTGATCTGGTACTGTACGATGCGCTCAGGCTGCTGAGCTCGGGCTGCGGCAAGGTGTTCGCTGCCGTTGCCGCGGCGCTTGACGGTTCTGCCGTGGGCGGCGATGCTGCGCTCGCACAATGCGCTCCTTCTGTTGCCGCTCTGGTGCGCGCTGCGCTTGTCGGTAAGGCTCCTGCTGCTCGTTTGTGCAAAAAGCTCATGTTCGATTACGACGTCTTGAGGTTTGGGCGCTTGGGCGCGTGCAAGCGCATGGCCGCGAATGCTCTGGGAAAGCGAGAGGTGTAGATGAGTATCAAGCGTTTGGCGCTTTGCCGCAGTCAGGGCCGTCTGTTTGTGTTGCTTCGCTTTGTCGGCCAGGATATCGCAGGGCTTATTGAACAGGAGGGTCCCCAGGCCTTTGCTCACGCGACAACCAATGATGTAAGCGTGCCGGCGCTGGCGCTGTCGGTCGATCATGGTCGTATACTGGCGCTTTGTCCCTCCGTTGCCGATTATGAGCGCGAACTCGTCGTCTTGGTGCTTCCGTTTTTGGACGGCTCTACGATTGACATCTCATTTGCGTCCGACGGCAAAAGGCTGGGCTCTATTCACCTTGATAGTCGTATTGCCAAGCTTGAATCCAAGATTAACTACAAAGCAAAGCCTGCGATGTGCGCGCTTGTCCGCGACGCGCAACGCGGCGAGTGCTGCGGTCGATACGAGATTGATGCCGTTCGTTATTTACCGGCAGATGAGGGCGTCGTCTGGCGCTATGAGGTCAAGTGGGCGGGAGGCCCTCAGTGCGCCCCTGAGCTCCAGATCTTCGATACGCATATGAACGCGATTGATGCCACCGTGCATGTGTTTGAGTCGCAGGTCGATGTTCTCCAGCAGAACGGATGTCGCGTTAATAAAACGTATCTGAGCGTTGAGGTGCCTCAGGATATACGCGATTTTGTCGTGATTGCGGCTGATCCCACGGGCCAAATCCAGAGTGGATTTTGTGCCATGGATGGTCGTTTGTACAACGGCATGGTCGACGACAGCTGGAACCGCATGAAGGATGCGCGCGCGGATGATGCGGCCTATCGACGTTGGTTTGAGCAACATCGCGCGAAGCCGGGTGATTTGGCGTGCCAGCGTGTCGCTTCGGCGGCATTTGCCTATAGGCCGCTCATGAGTATTGTGGTGCCGTGCTACAAGACTGATCGGGTCTACCTGCGCGAGCTGCTGGACTCGGTGCTAGCCCAGAGTTATGACAACTGGGAATTGCTGCTTATGGACGCCTCGCCTGAATGGGACGCGGTGTCCGATCTTGCGGACGACGCCAATGATGAGCGCGTTCGGCGCATCGAGTTGCCCGGCAACGGCGGCATTGTACTCAACACCAACGCCGGCATTCAGCAAGCGACGGGCGACTACATCGCATTTTTGGACCACGATGACATTCTGGAGCCGGATGCGTTGTTCCACTATGTCGCCGCGTTGAACAAAGCGGCAGAGGGGGAGCGTCCGCAGGTCCTGTTCTGTGACGAGGACATGTTCCAGAAAACGGGGGAGTGGGGTCAGCCAGTATTTAAGACGCGGCTTAACGTCGACCTGCTCTATAGCCATAACTGTGTGACGCATTTTCTGATGGTGGAGAAGGCGCTTATCGATCACATTGGCACGTCCCCAGAAGACGTTGCGGGTGCCCAGGATTACGACCTGACGCTTCGCTGCCTTGCATCGGGCGCACGGTTTGAGCATATTGCCCACGTGTTGTATCACTGGCGTGTGCACCCCGGCTCCACCGCCGATGGCTCTGCTGATAGCAAGCCGTATGCCATTGAAGCTGGTCGTTTGGCGCTGCAGCGCCACTTTGACTCGCTTGGCGTTCACGGAACGGTCGAGGAGACCGAGACGCCGTTTGTCTATCGCATGCGTTATGCGCTGCCGGAGTCTGCGCCGCTGGTGAGCATTGTGATTCCCACCAAGGACCACGTCGAGACGCTCGACGCCTGTGTGATGTCGATCGCCCAGAAGGCCACGTATGCCAACTACGAGATCGTCTTGGTGGAGAACAACAGTGAAGATCCGGAGACGTTTGCGTATTACGAAACCCTGCCGGAGCGCGTGGCCGAAGTATCTGAAGGCAAAGGTAACGCACGCGTTGTGTACTGGCCGGGCGAGTTCAATTACTCCCAGATCATCAACTTTGGCGTAGAGCATGCCAAGGGCGACTATCTACTGCTGCTGAACAACGATACCGAGGTCATAAGCCCCGACTTTATCGAAGAGATGATGGGCTATCTGCAACGTCCCGATGCGGGTGTGGTGGGCGCCAAACTCTATTTTGCCGATCATCTGGTGCAGCACGCTGGCATATTGGTTGGCGTGCGTGGCGCACTTGCCCATGCCAACCAGGACTTCTCGGCAAAGCGCGAGGGCTATCTTGCCCGTGCCGTACGACCGGGCAACTTCAGCGCCGTGACGGGTGCCTGCCAGATGGTGCGACGCGACGTATTTGAGCGCGTCGGCGGCTACAACGAGGAATTCGCCGTCGGTTTTAACGACGCAGACTTTTGCCTGCGCGTGTGGGAGGCGGGTTACCGCACCATCTTTACGCCCTATGCCGAGCTGTACCACTACGAGTTCACCTCGCGCGGCAGGGAAGAGGCCAACGAGGAAAAGCTGCGCCGCTGGAAGCGCGAGCAAGCACTGTTCATGCAGCACTGGCCTGAGTTCTTCCTCGATGGCGACCCGTGGCTCGGACCAAACCTATCCTCCGACAGTGAGTACTTCTCGTTTTAGTGCGAAGTAATGCCAAGGTCCGGCAAAGTATCCTCCAGAGCTGCAAGAGCGGTGGGGTTCAGGTACTCCTCGTTCAAGCAGCTCTTGTCATATCGAAAACGTGTGTCTCGTGAGCATTCGATGAGTTCTGCAGTAAAGAACTTCTCCCAGCTAAAGAACTTTGAGCTTTCGATATGTTCAGCGGGGTTAAGCAGCATGTCCTTAATGTGTTTGCTGTTGAATAATCCCGACTTCAACACGAGCCATTCAAACGATTCCGGTAGGAATAGCTTGATGTTCTTTCGGCGCAATAGAGCAGCTGCTTCCGCAATTTCTGGTCCAAAGGCGGCACCGTCGGCAATCACGAGGATGTCGTTTTCCGGTGCGTCCATAATGCAGTTGCAAATATTTGATTTGCCTCCCGCGCTGATGCATTTAATGCTGCTCTTTTTGCATAGCAAACTGAAGAATTCGTAGCCCGAATTTGTGTCCTCGACAATGACAAGCTCGGGCCTCTCGCCTCTAAAATCAGTATCACCGTAAATACGATATGTAGAGGTGTAGACACGAGAGTAAACGGGATACTTCGTTGTGGTTCGGTTGGTGTTCTTAAGACCGTAGATTTCATCAACGCTATAGGGCAGTTGGCGCAGTGACTCTCTGGCGACAATTACGTAGTAGTTTGAGCTACGCTTTGCTTCATGGGCAAATTCTCTTGATCGAACAAAAGTATTGCCCTCATCAATAAAAACAATACTGCTGGAAATCTCTTGGAGATCTCTACGCCAATATTTTCCAGATATTGTTTTACAGGGCACTTTGCAACTTACTGTTACGCCGCTTTGTGCCCCAAGCTCTTCGTGAGCTGCCACCATATCAAGCAGAGTTGTCTTGCCTGTAGCACTGTTACCTTGGATGATGGTCAGATTTCTATTGATGGTCAGTTTAAACTGAACCCGGTTATTTTGAATAATTACCTTGTATGATCCGCGCATCAGGAGTTCTCCCTTAGGCATTTTCCAGCTATGGGGACAAGGTCAAACATTGTGTGGACTATATCGCCCGTATTTGCAATGGTTACCGTGAATTTGCCGTTTCCAAAATCCATTATGTGGTAGAGATTGATTGTTAGATCCTTTTGCGCGGCGATCCTCAGAATCCAGTAGGCGCAATTATCACCGCAATTTGAGGCGTTATATATATTCTGCGGCATAAAGTACATAAGCAGTAGCGTTTTGGTGCCGCTGGATAGTTTCTCGGGAGGAATGATGCCTAGAATCTTGGTATCGATTGCATTGGGGCCTACCACGGTGCCTTTGTCGATGGATTTTATGACCCTTTGGGCAAAGGAGTCTTGAAACCACTGGGGCGAATATACGTTATCGAAGTAAACGGACGTGTTGTAGATAACGTTTTCCATATCACCATAGTGAATTGTTAGCACGTCAGCTCCTTCGGCTTGCTGATTTGGCATCTAGTGAGATTGATTATATCGCAGCACATGAGGCGGGCGTTATCGGCCCGCGGTAGATGTGATTGATGACCAAGGTTTGTATTTTGTTGCTTTATTATTCAGTTCACTCGTTTAATCAGTTCGCTCATGCGCTAAGTTTGCCTTAGAAGCTATTTAGCGTAACGGTTGAGGTGTGGCGACTCATATTTAAATTGCAGTCACAAAGACACCTTTTATCGATTTCCCGTTGAAATACTGAATTGATAGTTTAAAAATAACTTAAGAGAGCCTTAAATCTCGGAAAAAGGATGTCGTATGAAAAACCTTCGAGAAAGATGGCACGGACTAACAGTGCTGGGAGTTGTTGCATTTGCTGCTGCCTGCATGACGGTTGCCCCGGCGCCCTCATTTGCTGATATTGCTGGCGGTGGCGGAGGCGGTGGACCGATTACGGAATGGTGTTCCGACGGTCGTCCGAAGACTGGACTCGTTCGGTGCGAGGACGGCAACCTTCGCTATTTCGATCCCGAAACTGGCGCCATGGTCACGAACCAGTGGCATAACGAATACGAAGCTGTCTGGTACTATTTTGGCGCTGACGGGACCGCGGTGTCGGGCTGGCAGTCTATCGGTGGGGACAAGTATTACTTCTATCCCGAAAACCATGATATGGCATACGGCCGAGTTCAGATTGACGGCAAGAACTACTTCCTGAACACCCCTGGTGCCAACGCCGATGGCCGCATGCAGCATAGTGGCTGGTTCTACGACTCCATCTACGGAAAGTGGTCCTATGCGACCTCCGACGGTGAGCTATTGACCGGTTGGCATAATCTCGGCGGGGCTTGGTACTATTTCAACGAATCTGGGGTCATGCTGACTGGCTGGATCAACGATTCGGGTACCTGGTACTACACTAATGCCTCCGGTGCGATGGTCACTGGCTGGCTCAACATCGGCGGTACGTGGTTCTACCTCGACGGCTCGGGCGCCATGGTCGCTAACAGCTGGCGCAGCCTCGGCGGCTCCTGGTACTGGTTCGGCGACTCCGGTGCAATGGCCACTGGCTGGTTCTTGGCAGGCGGCTCATGGTACTATGCGAGCGGTTCGGGCGCCATGGCAACCGGCTGGCTCAGCAATGGCGGCACGTGGTATTGGCTCGGAGGTTCGGGCGCTATGGCCTCTAACTCTTGGGCTAACGTTGGTGGAGTTTGGTACTGGTTCGACGATTCCGGCGCGATGGCCACCGGCTGGCGTCAGGTCGGCGGCGCCTGGTACTACTTTAGCGGTTCCGGCGCTATGGCTCACGACGCCTGGGTCGGCGACTACTACCTCCAGTCTTCCGGTGCCATGGCTACGAATGCCTGGGTTGGCTCCTACTATGTCGGCGAGGACGGCAAGTGGATTCCGGGCTACGGTTTAGTTTGGTATAAGAACGGTAGCGATGTTTACCATACGCATAAGTGCCGTACCGTTGGTAAGGACGCAAAGGGCTATTCGCAGATCTCTATTCAGGAGGCCCAGAGGCGTGGCGCTTCACGAGAGTGCAAAAACTGCCAGCAAATTGGCTAGCACATTACTGAGCTAGTTTTGATTGAGGCCCCGTTGCCCTGAAGCGACGGGGCCGCTGCGTGATTGGATACCGTGCTGTTATGAAGAAATGGTCATTCGGAGTGCTGGCTTTTTCGGGCCTCATTTCTTTTGGGCTCCTTTTGGGTTCGCCCTCGATGTTATACGCCCTTGATTCGAATAACACTGACGAAGGTCCCGCATCTAACGTTGCTATTGCTTCTGTCGAGTCAGGCGTTGATGCTCAGCGCGAATCGACCTTCGCTGTCGAGCAGAACTCTCAGGTGGATAATGAGACCCCTTCCGAGGTTTCGAATCAAATTATTTGGCATCAGGGGTGGATATCACCCGAAGAAGGGGCTGGTTTTTGGCGTTGGGGCTTGTCCGACGGAACAATCGCTGTTTCTTCTTGGAGACATATAGACGGTAGCTGGTACTGGTTCGACGACGAAGGTCGAATGGCTCAGGATGGGTTGGTTCAAGTCGGGGGTGCGACGTATGCCTTCTCCTCTTCGGGCGCAATGCGTGTCGGCTGGTACCTAGATTCTACGGGCTCCACTTCTGCTTGGCGTTATTTCTCCGGTTCTGGCGCCATGGTAAAAGGCTGGCTTTCAGACGGCAGCAACTGGTATTGGCTGGATGATGAGGGCAAGATGGTCCACGATGCGGTGCTGCAGATTGGGGGAGCCACGTATGGATTCTCTTCTTCTGGTGCAATGCTTGTCGGATGGCATCTTGATGCTTCTGTCTGGCATTATTTTTCCGGCTCTGGCGCTCTGGTAAAGGGCTGGCTCTCGGATGGGGGTCGTTGGTACTGGCTTGATCCTGCAGACGGTTCTATGGCCACCGGGCTGAATGAATGCAATGGCACCTCTTATATCTTTAACAGTTCAGGGGCCATGCTATCCTCCCAGTGGGCACTTACTGACAACAACTGGTATTACGCTGACTCCAACGGCTTACTGCATGGAGGTTGGTTACTTCTAGGGAATTCTTGGTATTACCTGGATCCAGGAAGCCATATTATGCTCACGGGCTTTGTGCAAGTGGGCTCGTCCACCTATTTCCTTACGAGCTCAGGTGCCATGGCAACAGGCTGGGCACTTGCTGATGGTACTTGGTATTACGCCGCATCAAACGGAGCTATTCAACGAGGGCGATGGATAAAGTCCGGAAGCGCCTGGTATTACCTTGATGATGTATCCGGCGCAATGCGTACTGGTGAATTTGCGGTAGGAAGCAAGCGCTATTTTTCTTATGATTCCGGTGCAATGGCATCTTCGTGCTGGATCAACTTGAACGATGGTATGGCATGGGCGAATTCGTCTGGAGCACTGAGCGAGCCGTTGCCTACTTCATCTGATGGATCTCCTGTAGTCGCTGATCGTACTGACTCGTCTTCATTGCCAGGTGTGATTCATATTGGAGATGCGGTTTTCTATGCGGATGCGAATGGTGTCGTTAACGTGGCGTCTGGTTGGATTATGTCGAAAGACGCTTCTGACGAAAGTGGCAATACTTGGTACTACGCATCTTCCAATGGTGTCCTTAAGTCTGGTTGGCAATATGTCAACGGTGCGTGGTATTGGATGGACCCTTCCACATTCAAGATGAAAACTGGATGGCTTAATGACGGCGGTACGTGGTACTGGCTCCAGCCTTCGGGTGCCATGTTTGCTAACGGGTGGCTGAAAATCGATGGCGTTGACTATTACTTCAATGCAAGTGGTGCATGGTTGAATACGTCTGGTTCTGTTTTGGGGGTCAATAGGTCCAGCTTGGTCAATTGGCTTATGAGCCACGAAAACGACGGCTATTACCGTGGAACACGCTACGACACGCATCTCAGCCAGGAAACGTGCATGTACCCAAAGGGTGATCCGCGTTGGGACGGTTATACGGGCATGAATTGTGGTGGATTTGTATCGCATGCATATATGAAGGCGGGCGGGAATTTAGCTCCCATTGCCGCCGAGCAGAGCCATTCCCCTTGGAGTGGAGGTCCCGGAAGGGGCGGCTGCGTAAACGCTTATCGTTGGTACGGCTACGCTATCGATACGTGTGCGAACGTGACTTATTTCAACTCTATTGATGAGTTGTTACGTAGTGGTTTGGCTCGTAAGGGGGACATTGTGTTCTTCAATCCTTACAACCCATATGCGGACGATAGCCACATTGGCTTTTTCTGGGGCAATTCGCCGAGCGAAAATTTGTTCTGGCATAGTGATGGTTATGGAAATCGCATCTCCGGTTTGACCGCTTTGGGCCCATCGAAAGTAATACTGATTCGTTAGAATTCCGAGTTGTAGGGGACTCTCTGGGCTCCCTACCTTTTTGACATCTGGTTTGAAAGTTTATTTGAAGTCGGTATTCTTGGGGGCAAGAGGAGGGGGCAATGAGCCTGCGGGTTCAACCCTGCCGGTAAGTTCTTCTTTTCTTTGCAGCATTGCGCCCAACTATTTATTGTCCTAGATGGCATCTTGTCCTGTTAGATGTTCTGGAATCTTTCATAGCTATGCTGTAAGCTAGACGCAATCAAGAGCGAATGACGAGGTTTACATGAACAAACATCTTAAGTTGTTTTCGGCATTGTTGGTGCTGATGCTCTTTGCGCCCGTTTCTATGTTTGTATGCCCTGCGGATGCAGAGGCTGCTCAGACTCTGGTTGAGAATTCTTGGCGTTATGAGGGTGGACAATTAGTTTCAGATGATGCTTCTTCCGAAGAAGACGGAATAGCTTTATTGTCTATGGACGCTCTTCCCGATGGGGTTACAGCTCAGGGCATTGACGTCAGCGAGCACCAAGGGCGTATTGATTGGGACGCAGTTAAAGCTTCTGGCATCGATTTCGCTATTCTGCGCGTTGGGTTTGGCGCTCCGTCTTTCGGCGGTCGAGTTGACTATCAATTTAATCGAAATATTTCTGAGTGCGAGCGACTCGGAATTCCCTACGGCGTCTATGTCTATTCATATGCTTTTGATAATCAACAGGCAGCCGATGAGGCGTCCATGGTGATTGACTGCCTATCGGGGCACAATCCTAGGCTACCGGTGTATTACGATCTTGAGGACAAGACAATTATTGCAGATGGTCGTCAATCCGGAATTGCATCTAGAGCTCAGACATTCTGTAATAAGATTTCTAGTGCTGGATATAAGCCAGGCATTTATGCAAACCTAAATTGGTTTAACAATATATTGACCGACCCTGTATTTAAGAGCGGTTCTTGGGATCATTGGATTGCTCAATACAACTCCCAATGTCACTATACCGCCAGTTACAGCTTTTGGCAGTATACAAGCCGCGGAAAAGTTTCTGGTATTAGCGGAAATGTTGATATGAATTACGCGTATGTTGATGTCTCTCTTTATTACTGGCAGTTAAAAGAGGGCACTTGGTATTACGCAACCTCTGACGGCAAAGCGTATACCGGATGGTTGCGCCAGGGCGGAGCCTGGTATTGGCTCGACCCCGACGCGGGCGGTGTAATGGCCACCGGGCTCTACGAGTGCAACGGCTCCATGTACTGGTTCAACGCCTCCGGCGCGATGGCGACCGGATGGGTCCTCGACGGCGGCACCTGGTACTACGCGACTGGCTCCGGCGCGCTGGCGCGCGGCCCCGTTTCCGTCG
>CABUPE010000026.1 GCA_902493515.1 uncultured Collinsella sp. | reverse complement strand
AAATCCAAGGGTTATACCCTAAGAGCAAACCACCCCTTTTAGGGGTGGTTTTGATTGACGCTGCGCAGCCCCGAAGCACCCCATCTTGTCGCTCAAACCGTCGCTCGCGTACAGAAGTACGCGTCGCTCCTCTTTCGCGCCAACCTGGGGCACTTCGAGGCTGCTCGCTGTCGGTGCCAAAACAGCGACGTTTCTTTTCTTCAAATTGATTCGAATTAGGCGCCGTACGGATTCCGGTCCCTCTCTATGCGTTGGCGGATGTGGGCGTACTCGATAATCAACAGTACAGCAGTAGGGCCATGATGGCTAGGTAGCTCACGACGGCGCCCATTAGGCCGAGCAGATTGATTAGAATCACCGGGAGCACCACGCTCACGGCAAAGCAGATCAGGTAGATCTTGGTGACGTCTCCAGCGTGGCGCAGCACCGTGATGATGGCGTAGATAAAGTCGATGGCCGCGGTGACGCCGCCGGCGACGACCATCAGCAGCGCCAGCGTACGGTAGCGTTCAAAGCTGAGACCGTACATAAAGCTCATGAGGGGAATACCGGGACCTGCCATAAATGCGGCGCACACGCCGGTGATGACCACGATCAGCGCCATAACGGCAACAATAATCAGGTCAAAGCGACGACGCTTGCGAGGATTAGCCCAAATGCTCGACAAGCGCAGGAGCTGCGGTTTATAGACAAATCCAATGCTCAACAGAATTCCCTGCGCCGGAAAGAACAGGGCATTAAAGTACAGCTGATACTTGTAGGCCAGCGCGCCTTCCATCACGAACTTGGGCATGCTCTCGATAAGGTTAAACAGGAACAGTGCGCCAAAGAGCGGGGCGCACTGGATAAACAGGTGGCCAGCCTCGCGCAGGCTCATGCGGCGTGATTTTTCGGTCTCGAGCAGGGCGAGCGGGGCGGTGACCAGCACGAGCGAGGCAATCGCGGCGATGCCCATGGCCATGGCCGCGATGGGCATGCTGCGCGTGAGGAACAGTGCCACGCTAAAGACCGCGATGACGCCGGCGGAACGCAGCGTTTGGCTCATGCCGGCCAAATAGAGCTTGTCGGCCTGCTGCAGGCGGCCCTCGTACACGTCGGCGATGCCGTCGATCACCTTATAGAGGTAGACGCCCAGGCCGATCGTGGCCATCTGCGCATCGTAGCCGCGTGCGCTGCTGTACGTGAGGCCGCAGCCTAGTGCGAGCGCTCCGCAAAGCCAACGGTTGAGCTGGTAGGAGGCGAAGGAGGTTTTTTCGTCGATGTCCGAGACCTGAAAGTTGCGCACGCCGTAGTTGCACGCGATCATGATGAGCGTGCCGGTAACAAAGGCGATGGAGAACTTGCCGGCCTCCTCGGCGCCCACGAGCTGCGTCGACACAATGGTGAGCAGCGGAAACGCCATGCCCCATACGGCGGTGCCCAGGGTGTTCCAAAGGTAATCGCGGCGGGTGGCGTGCTCCTCGTATTCCGCTTCCTGCATGGAGAAGCCGCCGCCGTAGACGGCACCGAGCAGACGGTTCCACCAAGCGTTGACCATGCGGCGGACGGGGCCGGGCTTGCGATCGCGTTCGCGCCGGCGACGTGTGGCTTGGCTGCTATCGGGCCCGCCGGCGTTGCGCTGACTTAGCTCTTGGATGCGTGCGAGTTCCTCGGCAGTGTGCGAGGCAGGGAAGAGGCCGTTCTCGATGCGGCCGCCCTGGGCCTTCGCGGCGCCGTCTCTCGATGCAGCGGGGTTGGAGACGCCGTTGCGGCGGGCGATGGCGCGGCGAATGCTATCGAGGGGCGTGATGCTCAAAGCGGAGTCCTTTCTATTGCTGCGCTTTAGTATAGACGCGACGGTGTTCGTTCGTGTTTTTGAACGGATTGTTCAATAATTTCGGCGGGCGGCTGTAATTTGTCGGTAAACGTGCGGTATCCTGTTGAAGTTTTGTGACACCCCCGATGCCGCCCACGCGGTACCAAGGAGCTTCTACCTATGGACGTCGCCGCATTCTTACTGGCTCTTGTGCCGATTATTTGGCTGGTCGTGATGCTGCTGTGCTTTAAATGGCCAGCTTGGAAGGCCGCTATCGGATCGTTTGTCCTTTCGTGCTTGCTCGCCTTCGCATGGTGGCACCTGCCGGCAGCGCAGATCGCGACCGCCTCGCTCGAAGGCTTTTTGATGGCCCTGTGGCCCATCGTCCTGGTGATCATCGCCGCGGTATTCACGTATAACCTGTGCGTTCGCACGGGCGCCATGGACGTGATCGGCAGCATGATCACCTCCATCAGCAGCGACCGCCGTCTGCTGGCGCTGCTCGTGGCTTGGTGCTTCGGTGGCTTTATGGAGGGCATGGCCGGCTTCGGTACCGCTGTCGCCATTCCCGCCGGCATGCTCGCGGGCCTGGGCTTTGAGGCCGTGCCTGCCGTGCTCATCTGCCTGCTGGCCAACGGCGTGCCCACGCCCTACGGCTCCATCGGCATCCCCACGGTGTCCGTTGCCGACCTGGTGGGTTTGGATTCCCTTCACCTAGCGACCGTTCAGCTGGTGCAGCTCGCACCGTTCTTTGTGGTGATGCCGCTATTTATTGTGCTGGTTGCGGGCCGTGTTGCCGATGACCAGGGCAATGCCGCGAGTGTGGGCGAGCGTCTGCACGGTGTTGCCGGCGTGGCGTTGCTCTCCGGCGTGTCGTTTGTCGGCGCGGCTCTGGTCGTTGCCATGTTTGTGGGCCCCGAGCTGGCCGTGGTCGTAGGATCCATCGTTTCGCTCGCGCTGACAGCTGCACTTGCCATGCGTGCCGAGAAGTCGGGGCATCTGGACGCACGCTTTCACATGAATATCGAGGCGGGGGAGAAGCTCACCGTTAAGTCGGCGCTTTCGGCCTGGTCGTGCTTCATCCTGATCTTTGTGTTGCTGCTGGGCACGTCTAATCTGGTGCCCGCTGTACATGCTGCGCTCGCGCCGTTTGCGAGCCATGTGCAGGTGTATTGCGGTGAGAATCCCGGTATGCTTACGTTTTCGTGGATCAACACGCCAGGCGTCTGGATTTTCCTGGCGGCGTTTGTCGGCGGTGCCATTCAGGGCGCTTCGCCGCGCATGATGGGCGAGGTGCTGGCCGCGACTGTGAAGCAGATGACGCCGACGGTGATCACGATGCTTTCGGTACTGGGCTGCGCCAAGGTGATGGGCTATGCCGGCATGATTTCGTCGATCAGTGCGTTTTGCATTGCGGTCGCCGGCGGTCTCTACCCGATTCTGGCTCCGTGGATTGGTGCGGTTGGTGCGTTTGTGACCGGCTCGGGCACGTCCTCGGGCATGCTGTTTGGCCCCATCCAAAGCCAGGCCGCTACGGCGCTGGGCGTGAGCGACTACTGGATGGTTGCGCTCAACGCGCTTGGCGTCGCCGCCGGCAAGATGATCTCGCCGCAGACACTCGCCATCGGCCTGGCCGCCGTACACGTGCGCGGCAAGGACGCCGAACTTCTGGGCGCCGTCCTGCCCTACGCCGCCGGCATGCTGGTCCTGATGAGCGCCATCGCCATGCTCGGCCAAGGCCTGCCGCTGTAGTCGGCACTTGGGGACGTTCCTTATGTGCCGGCACTTTGGGAACGTCCCTAAGTGCCGGCATCCGGGGACACTCCTTGGTTGTTGCCTGTTCAAGAGTGTCCCCAACGACTAGTCGTTTAAAAGCGTCCCCAATGACTAGGCCGCTTGCCTGCGATTTTTGACCGTTGGGCGGGCTTGCCGCCCTTGCCGCAAAAACGTTTTTGCATATCGGGTACAACGGGCTTTACGTGAGTAAAGTGCGCGCCGCGTCCACGTGTCGCGTTTTTAAAGGAGGCCCCATGCCTGGTGTTACCCCTGCAGAAGTTTTGTCCAACTTTGGTATTACGCTCGTTGAAGATCCCGCCGAGAATCAGCCCCGCCTGCTGGTCGATCTACCCGCCGCGGAGCTCGTCGAGCACGCTATCCGCCGCGAAGAAGGCCGCATGGCGTCCAACGGCGCGCTGGTGATCGAGACGGGGGAGCGTACCGGCCGTTCCCCCAATGACCGCTTTATCGTTGACACCCCCGATGTTCACGACAAGATTGCCTGGGGCGCGGTCAACCGTCCGCTGTCCGTCGAGAGCTATGAGGCCATCAAGGCCGGCATCGTCGACTATCTCAACGAGCGCGACGTGTTCGTCACCCGTGGCATGGCAGGCGCCGACCGCAACCACACGCGTCGACTGCTCGTTGCCTGCGAGCGTGCCAGCCAGGCACTCTTTATTAAGCAGATGCTCGCCCGCCCGCTCGCCCGCGAAATCGCGCGCACCGGCGAGCCCGACTTCTGCGTGCTCGCAGCGCCCGGTTACCAGTGCGACCCTGCCATCAAGGGCCTCAACTCCAGCGCTGCCGTGGTCATCAACTTCCAGGAACGCGTGATTCTGGTCGCCGGCACCGGCTACTCCGGCGAGATTAAAAAGTCGATTTTTAGCGTCATGAACTATCTGCTGCCCGTCGAGGACGACGTGCTGCCCATGCACTGCTCGGCCAGCATGGATCCCGTCACGCACGAGACCGCCGTGTTCTTTGGCCTGTCCGGCACCGGCAAGACCACGCTTTCGGCCAATCCCACGCGCCTGCTGATCGGCGACGACGAGCACGGCTGGTCCGACATGGGCATCTTCAACATCGAGGGCGGCTGCTACGCCAAATGCGAGGGCCTGGACGCCTTCCACGAGCCCGAGATCTTCAACGCTGTCCGCTTTGGCGCGATCTGCGAAAACGTGGTGCTCGACGAGAACCGCAAGCCAAACTACGATGACATCTCGATCACGCACAACACGCGCGTGGCCTATCCCGTGGAGCACATTCCTAACGCGTGGACTAAGGGCATGGGCACCACTCCGAGTGTCGTGCTGTTCCTGACTTGCGACGCTTTTGGCGTGCTGCCGCCCATCTCGCGTCTGACGGCCGACGCCGCCATGTACCACTTTGTGACGGGCTTTACGGCTAAGATTCCCGGCACCGAGGTCGGCGTCACCGAGCCCACGCCCACGTTCTCTTCGCTGTTCGGCGAGCCGTTTATGCCACTCGACCCCATGGTTTACGCCAAGATGCTCGGCGAGCGCATTGCCGACGGCCGCACGCGCGTGTACCTGGTCAACACCGGCTGGATCGGCGGCGGCTACGGCGTAGGCCATCGCATCGAGCTGGCCTACACGCGCTCGCTGGTTGCGCGCGCCCTCGACGGTACCATCGAGGACAGCGAGTTCGTGCACGACGACATCTTTAACGTCGACATTCCCACCACGTGCCACGGTGTGCCCGACGGCATCCTGGTGCCGCGCCGGTACTGGCAGAGCACCGCTCGTTACGACGAGGCTGCACACAACCTGGCCGTGATGTTCGAGGAGAACTTCGAGAAGAAGTACTCGCACCTGCCCGAGTCCGTCAAGGCCGCCGGTCCGCACTCTCAAGTACACGCCGACGCCCGTCATCGCGGCCGCGGGCTGCTGGGACTTCGCCACTAGCTTCGCCGTGAGTCCATATCAACCACAAAGGGGACAGGCACCTTTGTGGTGGTTTTGCTCGCGTGGATGACTCGGGTTACAATACGCCTGACATATCGTCCCCTTCTCCGGATGGGGACAGCGCAAGCGTTCTTGTGACGGCACCGTAGGACTTTGAAGGTGGCCGTCGTGAGGGCGCTTTTTGTTTAGGCGCCCTCGCTCGGGCGCGCACGATGAAGGGAGCACGTATGAAGGGCTTTATTGCTGAGGATTCATTCTGGGAGCTGTTTCCGCAGGCAGCGGTCGGTGTGGTGGTCGTAAAGGGCATGAAGCCCGCGGCTCAGATTCCCCAGGAGGACGTGGATGCGATCGCCGCGTTGCTCGACCGCGCCAATATCGATGCGGAGCGTCATCTGACCAGCGATGCTATCAGCGAGAACGCACCGGTCAAAGCATGGCGCGAGGCCTACCGTCTGTTCAAGACCAAAAAGGGCGCCCGCTGCTCGATCGAGAATTTGCTCAAGCGCGTGCTCAAGGGCAAGCCGGTCGGTCATATCACACCGGCGGTGGACATCTACAACACGGTGTCGCTGACCTACGCGCTGCCCGTTGGCGGCGAGGACCTGCGCGCTATCGAGGGTAATCTGCGCCTGGCGGTTACTGATGGCGGCGACGCATTCCTGCCGCTTGGCGAGGAGGCGGACGATCCGACGTTGCCTGGAGAGCTCGCCTACATCGATGATGCGGGCGCCGTGTGCCGCTGCTGGAACTGGCGCGACGGCGTTCGAACGGCTCTGTCCGATGATTCGGCCGATGCGTTCCTGGCGATTGAGTGCGTGGAGCCCGAGCGGATGGGGGATTGCCAGGCAGCGATCGATCGCTTAGCCGAACTGCTTGAGCGCTATCTGGGAGCGACGGTTGTCGTTAAGACACTTGTGACCCGCGACAATCCCTGTGTGGAGCTGTAGCGGCGTCTGCGGATCATGTTCGCCGGTCAAAACCACCACAAAGGTACCTGTCCTTTGTGGTGGTTTTTATGTTGATGGGTCAACAAATAGGTCGTGCAGGGCTGGCGGCCGCTGGGTACGGCTAAGATGTTTACCTGTTAGCATTATGCAAGCGAAAGGCGGTCGTCTCCCATGCAGCAGAACGACGAGACACGTTTCGAGGACTTTGTCGGACTGATCAGCGGGCTCTACAAGGAGATCCAGCGCATTAAGACATCCGAGGGCGCAAGGCTGGGCCTCAAGGGCTCCGACGTTATGTGCCTTTACTATCTTGAGCGCAGCAAGGACGGCCTGACTGGCGCTGACCTGGCTCGCATGGCAGGCGTGACCCGCGCCGCCGTCTCGCGTACGCTCGCGCATCTGGAGGAGGGCGGCTACGTCGAGGTCGACGATTCGGGCGATGCCGCCGTTAAGTATCGTGCTCCGGTGCGCCTGACCGCTCTGGGCGGCGAGAGCATGAGCGAAGCGGACCGCATCATTCGCGAGGTGCTCGATACCACCGGTAAGGCTATGGGTGTGGAGCAGCGCGAGCAGATGTATGCGTCGCTGCGCACGATTCTCAACACCCTGCGCGAGCTGTAGGGCCGCCAAGGCTTTTGCTTCCAATTAACAACTGCATAGTCCTGTTTGAGCGCGTATACCGTGCCGGGGCCTTGCAGTCAAAAGTCCCTGCGCGGGACCTGCGCAAGAAAGGATTCGCTATGTCCGTCCGCATTATTACCGATTCCGCAAGCGATATGTCGCCGGTCGAGCACCCAGCACTGGCCGTTTTGCCGCTGTCCGTCACCTTTGGCACCGATATATACATGGATGGCATCGACATCGATCACCAGCGCTTTTACGAGATGCTCGTGGAGCGCGATGAGCTGCCCAAGACCGGCCAGGTCAACCCGTACGCGTTTTCGCAGGCGATTGCCAAGGTTCGTGAAGCCGGCGATGAGGCTGTGATTATTACCGTGGGCGCTAAGCTATCAGGCACCAATCAGAGTGCCCGTACCGCACTTGCCGAGGCGCCAGGTGGCGACGTGTTCGTGGTGGATAGCAATAACGTCACTCTGGGCGAGCGTATCCTGGTCGAGTATGCGCTGCGCTTGGTGGACGAGGGCCGCAGTGCGGCTCAGATCGCGGCGGCCGTCGAGGCCGTCCGTGACCGCGTGGTCGTCATCGGCCTGCTCGAGACGCTGGAGTACCTGGTGCGCGGCGGTCGTCTGTCTGCTGCGGCCGGCGCCGTGGGCACGCTGCTCAACGTAAAGCCCGTGGTGGCTGTCGAGGACGGTCTGATCGTGCAACTGGGCAAGGCGCGCGGTTCCAAGAACGGCCGCAACCTGCTGAACCAAAAGGTCGAAAAAGCGGGCGGCATCGACTTTTCCATGCCGCTGGCGCTGGGCTATACGGGCCTTTCGGATGCGGTGCTCAAGAAGTATGTCGAGGACAGCGCGGCACTGTGGGCTGGCCACACCGAGGGCGAACTGCCCGTTCACACCATCGGCGCCACCATCGGCACCCACGTAGGCCCCGGTGCCGTCGCCGTAGCCTTCTTCCAGCCCGCCAACTAACCGACCTGCCATAAACCACCACAAAGGGGACACAGGCACCTTTGTGGTGGTTTATGCTTTTCCGGGTGGAAGGGAGCGAGCAATGGCGTCTGAGGGTTTTTTGAACGGGTGTACGAGGTGGTCGAGCAGATCCCCGAGGGGATGGTCGCCACGTATGGCCAGGTGGCGCTGCTTGCCGGTCGTCCACGAAGTGCGCGGTACGTGGGGTATGCCCTGCATAGTAATCCGCGCCCCGGCGAGATTCCCTGTCACCGCGTGGTGTTTGCCGACGGGCACATATGCGAGGGCTTCGCTTTTGGCGGTCCCGATGCTCAACGTGAGCTTTTGCTAGGGGAGGGTGTGGCGTTTAAGGACGACATGCACGTCGACTTGGCCGCCTGTCGCTGGCCAGCGGGGCTCTAGCGGCTCTGCCTTGGCGTAAACCACCACAAAGGTGCCTGTCTCCTTTGTGGTGGTTTAGTTTACTTGGGCTAACTTATGGAGAAGCTATGGCGGCGCATTATGTCGTCAAAAAGTAAACCACGGCGAACTATATTGGTTTCAGCAACGGAGCAGGCAATAGGCGATGAAAAAGCCTGCCCTGTTGAGTTTGATTCGCATTCCTCCCCTCTGTGCGATTCAACGGTGTACTTCGGGAACAGGCCCGCTGGCAACTAACTGCCGGCGGGCCTGTTCCTGTTTGTCGGGAGAGTGTGATGGACGGAGCCGAAGCGGTCCGGCTCCAAAAAAGGCGGACGCCGTAGCGCCCGCCCTATAGCAATCGAAAGCTCAAGCCAGCAGATCGGTCTAGTACACCATGCCCATGGCGTCCTGAACCTCTGCCAGGGTCTGCTCGGCGATCTCGTTGGCGCGACGGTTGCCCTCGTGCAGCACGTCCTTCACGTAATCCAGATCGTTCTCGTAGCGCTGACGACGCTCGCGGATAGGTGCGAAGTACTCGTTGACGGCCTCGGTCACGTACTTCTTGAGCTGGCCGGAGCCGCCCATGCCAATCTCCTCGGCAATTTCGACCTCGGAACGGCCGGTGCAGATGGCGGCCGTCGAAAGCAGGCCAGACACGCCGGGGCGGTTCTCGGGGTCGAACGTGATCATGCGCTCAGAGTCGGTCTGGCTTTTCTTGATGCGCTTGGCCGTCTCCTCGGCGGTCATCGAAATATTGATGGCGTTGCCGTAGCTCTTGCTCATCTTGCGACCGTCCAGGCCCGGCAGCAGCGGGGTCTCGGACAGCAGCGCGTCGACCTCGGGGAACACCTTGCCGTAGCGGTTGTTAAAGCGGCGAGCGATGGTGCGGGTAAGCTCGATGTGCGGCAGCTGGTCGCGACCGACGGGCACCACGTTGCCCTTGCAGAACAGGATGTCGCAGGCCTGATGTACCGGGTAGGTGAGCAGAAGACCAGTGAGCTCGTGGCCCGAGGCCTCCATCTCGGCCTTTACCGTGGGGTTGCGCGCCAGCTCGGCCTCGGACACCAGCGACAGGAACGGCAGCATGAGCTGGTTGGCGGCGGGCACGGCGGAGTGCGCGTAGATCATGGTCTTGTCGGGATCGATACCGCAGGCAAGGTAGTCCATGACCATGTTGTACACGTTGTCCTGGATGTGCTCGGTCGTGTCGCGGTCAGTGATGACCTGGTAGTCGGCGATGAGCACGTTGGTCTTGGCGCCCATGTTCTGCAGCTCAACACGGCCCTTGAGGGTGCCGAAGTAGTGGCCCAGGTGCAGACGGCCGGTGGGGCGGTCGCCGGTGAGCATAGTGAACTTCTCGGGCGTTTTGGTCAGGCCCTCGCGAATGGCGTTGCTCTTTTGCAGCGCGACTTCGTAGCTGTTCTCGTTTGGCATGATTGCTCCTAACGTATGTTCATGGGTCAAGATGATAACGCGTTTATTGGAGGGGTGGTGCGTAAGTAGGCGAGGGGCGGGAGAGGGACGCGCGTGGTGCGGCATGTGCGATGGGTGTGGCGCGGCCGTGCTTGGCTAACGGTGCCTTGGCAGATCCTCGGCAGCTTGCCCTAGAGCTTGTGGTGGCGCTCTTCTTTGCGCTCCTCGGCTGCCTGCTCCTCCTGCTTAAAGGCGGGGTCGTCGGGGGTGACGAGCTCGTCCTCGTGCGTGCGCTTGTTGTAATGGTGGCGTAGCACGGGTTCAAACAGGTGCAGGTGCTTGGCGAAGGCCGCCGAGCCAATGGCGAGCACGGTAAAGATGAGCACACGCATGGGCACTTCGACCTGGTTAATCGCGGCGGCGCCGGCCGAAAGCATGATGCACCAGGCATAGATGAGCAGCACGGCCTGTTTTTGGTTGTAGCCTTCTTGGATCAGGCGGTGGTGGATGTGGCCCTTGTCGGCCTGCCCAATGCTAATGTGGGCGCGCCTGCGGCGCACGATGGCGCTAAACGTGTCGATGATGGGCACGCCGGCAACGATGAGCGGGATGATAAGCGAGGTGAGCGCGGCGGTGCGGCTCACGTTGAGCAGCGAGATGGAGCCCAGTGCAAAGCCCAGAAGCAGCGACCCCGAGTCGCCCAAGAAGATGCTTGCGGGGTTGAAGTTGTAGCGCAAAAAGGCCAGACAGGCGCCAAAGAGCGCAATGGAGAGCGCGGCGGCGTCGATACGGCCCGAGAGAACGGCCATCGAAAACATGGTGAACGAGGCGATGCCGCAGATGCCCGTGGCCAAGCCGTCGAGGCCGTCGATGAGGTTAATGATGTTGGTGAATGCCACCAGATAGATCACGGTGATGGGGTAGGCGAGCCATCCGAGCATGATTTCGCCGGGGGCAAACGGGTTGACGATGACGCCGATCCGCAGGCCGCCGATACAGGCGATGAGCGCGGCGAGGACCTGTCCGGCCAGCTTTTGCTTGGGCTTGAGCTGGAAGACGTCGTCGATAGCGCCGGTCGCAAAGATGACGGTAAAGGAGAACGCCAGCATGGGATAGCTAATGTGAAGGCGCGGGTGCGGCACCAGGACGGGTGGCCAGCCTAGGTGCCAGGTGCCTAGGATTTGCACAATGCAGGCAACGACCAGGCCCAAAAACACCGCCGTTCCGCCCAAACGCGGGATGGGCTTGGTGTTGATGCGGCGCTTAGAAGGATAGTCGACGGCATCGAGCTTAATTGCCAAGCGCTTGACCAGGGGCACCGCGAGGAAGGTCGTGATAAAGGCCGCCGCTGCCACGCATAGGTACGGTATGTAGCTCGGGGATGAAGCCATGAATCTAAAAACCGCCAAGCGTCGAAGGAAAAGGTCAAAGGTTGCTACGCGGAAATGGCATAGCTGTCCCATGATACTCGACCGAGGGGGGTGCGGAGGTTTGCACTGTGTGATTATCACGCGCTTACCAGATATTGGGGTGATAGTGGGGCTCTGCCTGGTGCCTTTTGGGAATCTTAGCGGGATTTGCAATGGCAATTTTCGGCAAAAGAAAACCACCCCCCACGTTACGAAAATGAACCCACCTAAAACAGGTGGGTGCCCTCATCGACTGTTCCAGCGTCCTTAACAACGAAGGATACCTGTACTAAGTCCGACTGTGTGGGCTCCCTAAATAAACGCGACGGTTCACCCAGTTGCTCCGCGGGGGGCGGAATACCTACATCATAAAGCGGCACTTTGTTGATTCCAGTCTTGACATTACAAAAATCGTGTCGGACGATTACGGCGCCTTAGGGACGGAGCCGTCTACGCGGTCCGGGCCTTTACGTTTGAGCTGCTGAATCGTTGTTTTGGAGCATGGTTTTATGCCGACGTCGTTGACCGAACTTTTTTCGCCCGCCTGCCATTTGTGTCCACGCCGTTGCGGCGCGGCACGCGATGAGGGCGCGCACGGCGTCTGCGGTGCTAACGACACGCTTAAGGTCGCCCGCGCGGCGCTCCATTTGTGGGAGGAACCGCCCATTTCGGGCGAGGCCGGCTCGGGCACGATTTTCTTTAGCGGCTGTTCGCTCAAATGCGTCTACTGCCAAAACCACGAGATCTCGACGGGCAATTTCGGGCTTGAGATTTCGCCCGAGCGCCTGGTCGAGATTATGCTGGAGCTGCAGGACCAGGGTGCCAACAACATCAACCTGGTGACTGCGACGCATTACGCTCACCTGCTGCCGGCCGCGATTGCCGCAGCGCGGGCGCGCGGGCTGGACATCCCGATCGTCTACAACACGAGTGGCTATGAGCGGGCGAGTGCCGTGGCTGCGCTCGGCGATCTGGTCGACGTGTGGCTTACCGACTTTAAATATGCCGATGCCGGGCTTGCGCAGTCGCTTTCTCATATTAAGGATTACCCGCGTGTAGCCGTGTCTGGCCTGGCTCAGATGGCGCGCGAGATTAAGCGCCGCGGGGGAGAGCTGGTGGACGACGAGGGGCTCATGAAGCGCGGCATCATCGTGCGTCACCTGGTGCTGCCGGGTCATGCGGACGATTCGTGCCGCGTGCTTGACCTGGTGTGGCAGACGGTGGGCGACGTGCCGATTTCGGTCATGAACCAGTACACGCCCAATGCGCTCATGTGCGAGCAAGGCGGCGAGTTGGCACGCGCCGTGACGCGCGAGGAGTACGAGCAGGTGCTCGACCATGCCGACGACCTGGGCTTTACGACGATGTTCTGGCAAGAGGGCGGCGCGGTAGACGAGAGCTTCACCCCGGCGTTCGACACCACCGGCGTCCTCACCAGCGCAAAGTAGCCCCGTCCCAAAAAGACTGGGTATTGGGCGTTGACAGTTGGCGAACCGTAGGTAAAATATCAACTTGTCCTGGGGACGTAGCTCAGTTGGGAGAGCGCTGCCGTCGCATGGCAGAGGCCGAGGGTTCGACTCCCTTCGTCTCCACCCTTGGATTTGATAAGCCGCTGACATTGTGTCGGCGGCTTTTTTTAAAAAGAAAGGGCTGTACCATGGCCGAGCTTGAGTCCCAACCATTGTCTGACGAGGAGCGCGCCGAGTTGGAGGAGCTCCGCGCCGAAAAGGCCCGCCGTGAGGCCCAGGAGAAGGCCCGCCGCGAGCGCGAGGAGCTGGCCGCCCTGCGTGCCGAGCGCGCTAAGGACGAGGAGGCCGCCGCGAAGCCCGCGCCCGCGCCTGCACCGAAGCCTGCGCCCGCCGCGCCTAAGCCTCAGCCTAAAAAACCAGCCCGCCCCAAGCCCGCCGAGCCCAAGCCCAGCCGTGACGAGATGACCTTTGCCCAGCGCATGGTTACCTCTAAAGAACCCACGGCCGAGGACGAGATTCCCGGCATGCCTCCGGCTCAAAAGATCATCATCGTGCTTGCCCTCATCGCGTTTGCCGTCTTTATGGTTTACACGATCACGGGCAGCATGGGCCTGCATTAAATCGCTGGCACCCGGCGCGCTAGGCCTGCGTGCCCCATTCCCGCTCCAGCCCTCAACCTCTGCAAAACGCATCCGAAAGGTCGCCCCATGGCTTTGACCGACATCTCACATCCCACTGACATCGCAATGCTCACCGATCTGTACGAGCTCACTATGGCCCAGGGCCTGTGGGAGAGCGGCAAGGCCAATGAGCAGGGTTGTTTTACCGCGTTTTACCGCGACCATCCCTTTGGCAGCGCCTATGCCGTCATGTGTGGCACCGCCGAGCTGCCCGAGCTCGTCGAGAACCTGCGCTTTACGCCCGAGGATATCGACTACCTCGCCTCGCTCCAGGCTCCCGCCGGTGGCGCGATGTTTAAGCCTGCATTCCTCAACTACCTGCGTAACTTCCGCGCGCACGTAAATATCGACGCCGTGCCCGAGGGCGAGCTCGTCTTTCCGCGTGAGCCCATGGTGCGCGTCACCGGCCCCGCGCTGGAGTGCCAACTGCTCGAAACCGCGCTGCTCAACATCGTGGGCTTCCAGACGCTTGTCGCCACCAAGACGGCGCGCGTGGTGCTGGCGGCGGACGGTCGTCCCGTGGCTGAGTTCGGTCTGCGCCGCGCCCAGGGTCCCGACGGCGGCTTGGCCGTGGCTCGCGCAAGCTACGTTGCCGGCTGCTCGTCCACGTCCAACGTGCTGGCCGGACGCCGTTACGGCATTCCCGTGTTTGGCACGCATGCGCACAGCTGGGTGATGAGCTTTGATTCCGAGCTCGAGGCCTTCCGCGCCTTTGCCAAGTCGAGCCCCAAGAACTGCACGCTGCTCATCGACACGTACGACGTGCGCGAGGGCTGCGAGCATGCCATTACGGTCGCCAAGGAGATGGAGGCGGCGGGCGAGCGTCTGTCGGCCATCCGTATCGACTCCGGCGACCTGGCCAAGCTGTCCAAGTACGTGCGCGGGCGTTTTGACGCCGAGGGCCTGCCTTATGTGGGCATCTCGGTTTCCAACGATCTGGACGAGTACACGATTCAGTCGCTGCTCGACCAGGGCGCTCCCATCGACAGTTTTGGCGTGGGCACCAAGCTCGCGACCTGCTACGATCAGCCGGCGCTGGGCGGCGTGTACAAGCTTTCGGCCCGCCGTGCGGCAGACGCCGGTGCCTGGACACCGGTGGTGAAGCTCTCCGAACAGCCGTATAAGCGCACGATTCCGGGCGTGCAGCGCGTGCGCCGTTACTATGACGGTTTTGGCGGCCCGATCTGCGACATGATTTATGACGAGGACCATCTGGCGGGGGAGGGCGTCGCGCGCGGCAATACCCTGGTGGCCGTGAACGATGCGGCACTGGTGACCGATGTTTCCGAGCTTGAGTATCGTGAACTGCTAGTGCCGATTGTGCGCGACGGCAGCGCGGTGGCCCCGCGCGAAAGCATCGAGGATGCGCGCGACCGCTGCGCTTGGGCGCTCGACCACCTGGACCCGGTCTACAAGCGTTTCCTGTATCCGCAGACCTACGTGGTAGGTATGGAGCAGGGCCTGGCCCAGGTGCGCGACGACCTCGTGCGCAAGAACATGGCCGCGGCCTCTGCCTTTCCCTGGGCTCACTAATTTCCTTGGCAGAAGGGGCGGATCACATTCCGCTCGTTTCGCCCTGCGCCGGCTGCCCTTGTTCGCCTGCTTTCTCAACAGTTGATTGGTTTGACGTATGACGACTTCTTATAAAACGATGGTGGTAAAGATCGGTTCGTCCACGGTGGTGGGCGCCGACGGCAAGGTCAATCGTGCCTTTATCGGTGGCCTGGCCGATCAGGCCGCGTCCCTGCGCAAGCTTGGCTGGCGCCTGGTCGTGGTGAGCTCCGGCGCCATCGCGTGCGGCTATCCCGTGTTGGGCTTCGACCGCAAGCCAGTCGGCGACCTGCCGAGCCTGCAGGCCTGCGCCTCGGCAGGCCAATGCATTATCTCGTCTGCCTACGACGAGGAGTTCCATGCGCGTGACTTGCTCACCTCGCTCGTGCTGCTCACGCGTCACGATACGGCGCGCCGCACGTCCTACTTGCACGCCCGCGACGCCCTGCTGCGCCTGGTGGAGCTGGGCGTGGTGCCGGTCGTCAACGAGAACGATACCGTCACCGTCGATGAGATTAAGTTTGGCGACAACGACACACTGGCGGCGCTTGTGAGCTGCCTGGTTTCTGCCGATCTGTGCGTGACGCTCTCGGACATCGATGGTTTCTATACTGCCAATCCGCACGAGGACCCGACGGCCGAGTTTGTTCCTGTCGTGCATAAGATCGATGCTGGGATTATTGCCTCGGCGGGTGATTCCTCGACGTCGGTGGGCACGGGCGGCATGATTACCAAGATTCGCGCGAGCCGTATCCTGATGACGGCGGGCATTCAGAGCGTGATTTGCTCGGGCGAGGAACCCGATGCGCTCGTGCGCCTCGCCCGCGGCGAGAGCGTGGGCACGCTGTTCGATCCGCCGGCGGAGCGTCTGGACATCGCACCCCGCAAGCTGTGGATTGCGTTGGGCGACAAGGCCCACGGTTCGGTGACGGTTGACGATGGAGCCGCGAAGGCGCTGGTCAGCCGTGGCTCTTCCTTGCTTGCGGTGGGTATTCGCGAGGTCGATGGCCAGTTTGCCGAGGGCGATGTGCTCGATGTGTGCGATCCGAGCGGTATGGTCGTCGCCCGCGGTATCGCCGAGGCCGATTCGGACGTGCTGGAACTTGCTGCCGGTCGCCGCCAAGACCAGATTGCCAGCAACCGCCTGCTCGCTAACCTGGCCGAGAAGCCCGCGATACACAGGGATAACTTGATCGTATTTGCATAAAGAAAGACAGCGCTGCGGATCATTTCCCGCAGCGCTGTCTTTTTCGTGCCGGCACTTGGGGACGTTCCCTTTGTGCCGGCAGGTGGGGACACTCCTTTGTTAGAAGATCCGGCGCAGGTCTCCGCGGTTGAGGGCCTCGTCGAAGAGGTGCTTGAATACCACGCTGCCGTGCAGGCCGTCGTGCTCGAACTCGTTGGTCACCCAGGCATGCGAGTTGCCCACGCGGCTGAGCGTATCAAGCTGCAGGCCCGAATCCACGTACATGTCGTCGAAATACACCGCGGCCTGCAGGGGCACCTCGTTGCACGCCAGTCGCTGCGGGTCGTAGATCTTGCCCCAGCTGGTGTCTTCCATCAGCAGGTCCATGGCGGGCTTGAAGGGCTTGAGCTCGGGCATCTGCTCGAACATCCACGGGAACATGGCCTCGCCGGTAAACATGAGCGGGCGCGCGAGGGTGTCGAACTCGGCGCGGTGTGCCTTCTCTTCAGCTGCGGCCCAGCCAATGGGCATAGTGTCACCGTCGGCGTAGATGAACTCCTGCAGTGTCCAGTACAGCGGATTCGTGCGCGTGTTGGTGCGCTCGAAGGCACGCATCAAAAAGCTGTCGGATACCGAGGAACCGGAGCCCAGCGTGCCGTCGCCGTCAACAAAAGCGTGATCGATAATCCAATGCATGCGCTCAAAGCTCGGCTTCATGCCAAAGTCGCTGCCCATGAGCTGTAGGCGCTCGACCGTCATCGGCGAGCCGTCGGGCAGCACGGGCTTCTGTGCCTCGAGCGCATCGGCCAGGGCTGCCACGCGCTCGACGTCGGCGGGGTAGCGGTCGTAATACTGCTGCGTCTTGGCGGCCATGCGCGGGAAGGTGTGCGCGTAGACCTCGCTGGCGCTCGCCGGCACGTGGGGGATGCCGCCGCAGGTAAAGCTCGCCGCCACGCCCTCGGGGAAGAGCGACAGATAGCTCAGCGTCAAAAAGCCGCCGTAGCTTTGGCCGAGCGTGACCCACGGCTTGCCTCCAAAGCCCACTAGGCGCAGGTACTCAAAATCGCGCACGATGGAGCTGGCGAGGTGGCGCTTGAGGAAGTCCGCCTGTGAGCGTGCTGTATCGGCGCCGGCGGCCGTTGCGCGATCACCCAGTGCCTTGATCGTGCGTCCGTCCACGCAGCTGCTGCGTCCGGTGCCGCGCTGGTCGGGAAGGACCACGCGGAAGTGCTTGACGGCCTCCTCGATCCAGCCGTCGCTTGTGGGCGACAGCGGACGTGGGCTCTCGCCGCCGGGGCCGCCCTGCAAAAACAGGAGCAGCGGCAGTTCGTCGTTGATGCGGTCGGGCGCGCAAACCACGCGGTAGAAGAGCTTGATGCTCTCGGGCGCGCCGGCGATGGGTGCCGGCATAGCGCCGCGGCGCATGGTACTGCCGACGGCCAGGAGCATCGGCTCCAGGCCGCGCCAGTCGAGGGGGACATCGATGCTGTGATCCTCGACATACAGGCCGGGGACGTGGTACGAAGTGATGAGCGCCATGTGATGCTTCCATTCGTTGCGGTGTTTCGGGTTGACCAATTCTACCGCCGTCGGCGAGGATGCGCATAAATCGGCTACCATGGTGGGCAAACATCTAAGAGAAAGGGCCGCCCATGTCGGTCGATATAGCCACGTATGTCCACGATCTTGCCGTTGCCGCCAAGGCAGCGTCGGCCTCGCTTGCCACGGCGAGCGATGAGCAGCGCCAGGAGGCCGTGCGCGCCATGGCCGCGGCGTTGCGCGACGGCGTCGATTCCATCGTTGCCGCCAACGAGCTCGATATGGCCGCTGCGCGCGATGCGGGTACCTCGGCCGGACTGCTCGATCGCCTGCTGCTGACGCCCGAGCGCGTCGAGGGCATGGCCGCCGGCCTGGAAAAGCTCGCCGAGCTGCCCGATCCCGTGGGCCGCGTGCTCGACCACCGCGTGCTTGCAAGCGGCGTGGACCTGACCCGTGTGAGTGTGCCGCTGGGCCTGGTCGCTATGGTCTACGAGGCGCGCCCCAACGTGACGGCCGACGCCGCGGGCATCTGCATCCGCACCGGCAACGCCTGCATTCTGCGCGGCGGCTCGCTGGCCTATCACTCGTGTGCCATGATTTCTGAGCTGCTGGCCGATGCGCTCGAGGCCAAGGGCTTCCCGCGCGAGGCCGTGTCGATGATCGAGTCCACCGACCGCGAGGCCACCGGCGAGCTCATGAAGCTCCGCGGCGTTGTCGACGTACTCATTCCGCGCGGCGGTGCAGGCCTGATCCAGCGCTGCGTGCGCGAGTCGCTTGTGCCGGTGATCGAGACGGGCACGGGCAACTGCCACATCTACGTGCATGAATCCGCCGACTTTGATAAGGCGCTCAACATTATCGTTAATGCCAAGACCCAGCGTGTAGGCGTGTGCAATGCCGCCGAGTCGCTGCTGGTCGACCATGCTGTGGCCGATGCGTTTTTGCCTGCGGTTGTTGCCGTGCTGCACGACCACGGCGTGCTCATTCACGGCGACGAGGCCACGTGCGCCGCGTGCGCCGATGCCGGGCTTGCCGAGGGTGATGACTGCGTCGCCGCGACTGAGGAGGACTGGGGTCGCGAGTACCTGGCGCTCGAGATGAGCGTGAAGGTCGTGGCAAGCGAGGACGAGGCCATCGCACACATCAACCGCTACGGCACGATGCACTCCGAGGCCATCGTTGCCGAGGACACGGATGCTTGCGAGCGCTTCCTGGATGCGGTCGATGCCTCGGCCGTGTACGCCAACGCCAGCACGCGCTTCACCGACGGCGGCGAGTTTGGCCTGGGCGCCGAGATCGGCATCTCGACCCAAAAGCTCCACGCCCGCGGCCCCTTCGCCGCCGAGGCTCTCACCACCTACAAATACAAGCTCCGCGGCACCGGCCAGGTCCGCCCCTAAACCTACCAAAAAGGGACAGGTTTATTTTGGCAGGTTTTATCTGCGGTTTTGCCGGGCGACGCGTTCGCCCGGCTTTTTCCTCCGCATGCTTTTTCTGCCTTTCGGCTTGAGCCGCGGCGATATACGATAGTGACACCGTGTCTCAGCACCGACTCACCTGGAGGTATTGCCATGTCCCAGACGCTTTCCGCCGGAATCACCCGCGACCGTGCGTTCGAATTGCTCAACGAGCACAACAAGGACCCGTTCCACATCACCCACGGCGAAACGGTCGAGGGCACCATGCGCTACTTTGCGCGCGAGTTCGACCCCGAGAACGAGGAGTTTTGGGGCATCGTCGGTTTGCTGCACGACCTGGATTGGGAGGAGCATGAGGACGATCCCGTGAACCACACCATCTATGCGGCCGAGATCCTTGAGGGCGAGGGTGCCTCTCCCGAACTCATTCGCGCTATTCAGACGCACACGTCCGATTTCAATACCTCGCTGCCCAAGCCCGAGCTGCAGATGGAGAAGATCCTGTTTGCTTGCGACGAGCTCACCGGCCTGATCGGTGCTGCCGTGATCATGCGTCCGAGCAAGAGCGTCATGGACTTTACGGCCAAGTCGCTCAAGAAGAAGTTCAAGGACAAGCGCTTTGCCGCCGGCTGCTCGCGCGACGTGATTTCGCAGGGCGCCGAGATGCTCGGCTGGGAGCTCCCCGAGCTCTTTGACCGCACCATCGCGGCCATGCAGTCCTTCGCGCCCGACCGCGACACCTTCCAGGCCTAACCTGCCAAATTGGGACAGGTTTATTTTGGTAGATTTTATCTGGGAAAACGCTTCCGTTGGACGTTATTCAGCGGAAGCGTTTTCTGTTTGACATGGAGACGCTGGCGAATGCGGTGCCTCGCGGCAGGCAGTTGCGCTTCGCCGTATCCGTAACTCGGTAAACGCGACGTTAGGACGCGTTCTTGATAATCCATGTTCCCAGTCCGGTCAGCAGCTGAACCTGCTTAACCGTTAGCCCTTGTTTTCGAAGCGCGAGAATCGCCTCATTGCGAAGTGGCTTGGAGACGGATTTAAGTTCCGTCGGAGCACATCCTGCGACACTCTGCACGATTGCCGTGCCAAATTCGCATAGATCTTCCTCGCGAACCTTGGCTGTTGCGCTGGGGCGATAGGGAAGCGACGGCGTGCTTTCCATGAGCTTAAGGTATGAGCGAGGTGTTGGGAATAAAACACCGACAACGCTGCCGGTGACATGCGGCCGTGACCTGGCGCTCATTAGATACTCGCGATGGCTGCTCCAGGGATATTCGTCATATGCCGCCAGTCCTGCTTTTTGTGGATTCAGATGGATGTATCGAATTGCTTCGAGTAAATATACTTCCGACTTAATGGGCGAATCCCAAAACCGTTCCTGAAACACGTGGCCGATATGCCCTGTCCGCGCATTGTACCTGCCCGCATACGATACGGCTACCGCGTGCATCGCGTCGCTCTTACGGTCGTCCGGATCGTCGATGAGTAGATGAATGTGGCTCCCCATAAGACACCAAGCGATAAGCTCGATATTGTGTTTGGGGAGGATCGCATCGAGGATCTGAAGCATGGCGATTCGGTCCTCGGCATCGTCAAACAGCAATTGCCCTCCGTTTCCACGCAACGTGACGTGGAAATAACCGGTTGGTGACTTTGAACGAGGTTTTCTCGGCATGGCCCCTCCTTTAGCTTGGATGGGCTGAAGATACCTCATTCGGGGGCTTCGGTTGTCGAGATTCAGTTCACCGACTATAGCTGCTACCTGCCGAAATATAATTGCGTTTTCAAATTGATGCTTTTTAATGGTAATTGAGTAAGACGGGCGCGCTTGTTGTGGATGCGGGCGTTGGTTACGTCGATCTGGACGGCCCTTGCGTGATGTCATCGCAAATGGGCTTCACGCATTTTTACGGCGATAGAAAAATGGTCGGGCGCTCTTAAACAAAACGGAGCACCCGACCATTTACTGATTGTTTGTTGATGTTTGGCCAGATAAAACCTGCCAAAATAAACCTGTCCCTTTTTGGCAGGTTAATTGAGGGCGGCTTGAGCTAGACGGGCTTCGGCGGCCTCCTCGGTGACACCAAGGGCTACGGCGAACTCCTCGATGGAGCGGCGTTTGGCCTCCTTGAGTACGCGCATGTAGTAGGAGCTGGGTTTTTTATCAGCTTCCTCGGCCTGGCGAATGCGGTGCATCATGGTCTTTGCCACACGGACCGTCTCGGGCGCGCCCAGCTTGAGCTGCTGCTTAAAGTGCGTCTCCTCAAGTGAACTGTTGCGCTCGGTAAAAGTGTCGCACTCCAGCTCGTCATAGTGGCTCAGCAGGTGCTCGGCATCTTGCTGCGAGATGGCGGCGTGCAAACGGTCGGCCTGCGCCACGGGGTACATGAGGATCGTCTGCGCATGTCCCTGCTTGGTCTCGAGCAGTAGCATGGGCTGCGGTGTGTCGTCCCTAAAACCGACGACGGTGCAGACTCCCTGACCCGGATGAATGACGTGTTGACCGATTGAGAACATGCTACCTCCAACTTATACGAATTTACGTATGTCTAGAATAACACGCTGACGTGCGCAAACCCTTACTTTATGCAGGAAAAGCACACAACTCCGATAGGTAAGAGTATTCGATAACAGGCGCAGCTCATTCACACCTTTATGCATTTTCGTCGCCTGCATAATCTGCAGGCAGACTGGCATCTTTGAGTGATTCCATACAAGCTGTAGTCAATTTTGTGCATATGCAATATCGATTGGCTTTACCCTGCGACAGTGCCCGTCGCTTGTGATAGAGTGCTACAAACTCTGGCTTTTGCCCTACGAGTGACCAAGAGCTCGGGGGCTTTAACACAAGGAGGATCTATGCCCGAGAAGATTGAAGAGCTGGTACGCGCTGCGCTTGCTGCGGCCCAGGAGGCCGGCGACCTTTCCGCATTTGAACTTGACGATTGCGCCATCGAGCGACCGGCTGACACTTCTCATGGCGAGTGGACCTCCACCATGGCCCTGAAGTCCGCCAAGCTGGCCCATTGCGCCCCGCGCAAGATCGCCGAGGCCATCGTTGCCCATATGCCCGAGGACCCCGCGATCGAGAAGGTCGAGATCGCAGGCCCCGGCTTCATCAACTTCTACCTCTCCGTTGCCGTCAAGAATGCCATCTTTGGCGAGGCTCGCGAGAAGGGTATGGACTTCGCTAAGTCCAACGTCGGTGGCGGCCTGAAGACCCAGGTCGAGTTCGTCTCCGCCAACCCCGTCGGCCCCATGCACATCGGCCATGGCCGCTGGGCCGCTCTGGGCGACTCCCTTTGCCGCGTTATGGACCACGCCGGTTACGACATCCAGCGTGAGTTCTACATCAACGACCACGGCTCTCAGATGAATACCTTCGGCAACTCCATCAGCACGCGCTATATGCAGCTTGCCGACATCATCGCCAAGCAGGGCGTGGATATCGATGAGGCTCACAAGCTGCTGATCGCCGACCGCGACGCCTTCGTTGCCGACGAGAACGACGAGCATCCCGAGACCCATCCGTACCAGGATAACTTTGCCGAGACCCTTGGCAAGGACTCCTATGGCGGCGACTACATTATCGACGAGGCCGCCGAGTTCTGGCGCACCGACGGCGATAAGTGGGTCAACGCCGATCCTCAGGAGCGCATGGAGAGCTTCCGCGAGCGCGGCTATGTGAAGATGGTCGACAACATGCGCGACCTCTGCCACGCCGTCAATTGCGACTTCGATCGTTGGTACTCCGAGCGTTCGCTGTACGTGAAGGACACCGAGGGCGAGACCGCCGGCACCTCTGCCGTCGACCGCGCTTTTGAGAAGCTCGACAAGATGGGCTACCTCTACACCAAGGACGGTGCCCTGTGGTTCCGCTCCACCGACCTGGGCGATGACAAGGACCGCGTCCTGATCAAGTCCGACGGCGAGTACACCTACTTCGCTTCCGACGTTGCCTATCACTGGGATAAGTTCCAGCGCGTCGACCACGTCATCGACATCTGGGGCGCCGACCACCACGGCTACATCGAGCGCGTCCGCTGCGTCTGCGACGCTCTGGGTTACCCCGGCAAGTTTGAGGTTCTGCTGGGCCAGCTCGTCAACCTGCTGCGCAACGGCAAGCCCGTCCGTATGTCCAAGCGCAAGGGCACCATGGTGACCCTGCAGGAGCTCGTCGACGAGGTTGGCTCCGACGCCGCTCGTTACACGCTCATCTCCAAGAGCTCTAACCAGATGGTCGACTTCGACATCGAGGCCGTTAAGAAGCGCGACAACTCCAATCCGGTGTACTACGTGCAGTATGCTCACGCTCGCGTCTGCTCCATCCTGCGCCGTGCCGCTGACGTAACGCCTGAGCAGGCTGACGAGATGGGCATGAAGGCCGTTGCCGCCAAGGCCATCGGTGAGAACGTCGATTACTCGCTGCTGACCGACCCTACCGAGCTCGCCCTTTCGCGTAAGCTCAACGAGCTCACCGACCTCATCGCCAGCTGCGCTCGCGACCGCGCCCCGTTCCGTCTGACGCACTTTGCCGAGGAGCTCGCCGGCGACTTCCACAGCTTCTACGCTGCCTGCCAGGTGCTGCCGAGCGAGGGCCGTCCCGTCGACCCCGAGCTTTCGCGTGCCCGTCTGGCCGCATGCGACGCCGTCCGCGTGACGCTCGCCTTGGTGCTCACCCTCGTTGGCGTTTCTGCGCCCGAGCAGATGTAATCTGCGAGTCATTTGACCGTACAGACTTGGTTTAACTAAGCCTTGAAAGCCCGATCTCCTACGGAGGTCGGGCTTTTTTGCAAACGCCGACGTATTGACGAATTTGGAACTGCTGGAAATACGAAACTATGCGGGTTTACTACGATGAATTGAGATATTCCAACCACGCCGGCTTTTCGCTAAAAAGTGCAAGGCATCTACCTGCGGTTTTAGTTCAACAAGTTTCGGAGTGGTCGCGGTTGAGCGATTCATCGTAGTAAACCGCCATAGTTTTGGCGGAGGCAGTCAGATTTGTGGGTGTTAAACCAAAGAGTGTCCCTTTTGACTAGTCGTTTAAGAACGTCCCCAATGACTAAGTTGCAGGTGGCGGCGGTTGTGTTACACTTACGCTGCGTAATTGACGCAATCATCTCGATACAGATCAATGATGTCCGTCGTCTTGAACGGAACTAGACTGTTTAGCCGCCCTGAAGGTTTATGCAGGGAGCATGTGATCACAGGGCTTGAAAAGAAAGTTGAGCAAACACTGTGTCTGATCAACAGCAAGAAAACGAAATAACGACGACGCAGGCCGCTCCCGCTGCACCGGTTGCGTCGGACCAGGTCGCGGCGCCCGCGCAAGCCTCGGCTCCTGAGACGCCTAAGGCTGCTTCGACGCCTACGCCTGTAGCGGCTGAGAAGGCCGTGCCTGCAACTGGTGAGGAGGCTGCTCCGACAAAGCCCAAGCGCACGCGCCGCACGGCCAAGCCTGACGCTGACGGCGAGGAGGTCACCAAGCCCAAGCGCCGTACTACGCGCACGACGCGCGCCAAGCGCACCGTTGCGGCTGACTCCTCGGCGCCGATTTCCGATGAGGTCGCGCAGGCACGTGCGTTGGCGCAGATTAGCGAGGCTCAGGTGGTGCGCGCCCGGCGTCGTGCTGCCGAGCGCGAGGCCGCGGCTCTGACCGAGCTTGCAGCTCCGTCTGTGCCCGAGACCCCTGCCGCCGACCAGCCGACCGAGAAGCCGGTACCGCGCACGCGCCGTCGCACGGCTGTTAAGGCCGAGCAGGTTGCTGAACAGGTAACCCCTGAGCTCACTGAGGCTTCGGTCCGTTCCACGGCAGGGGAGGGCGCATCGCCTGCTGAGCCCGCTGCGCCTGTCGAGGCCAGCGAAGTTCCCGTTGTCGATCCGGCTTTGCGCCCGCACCGTCGCGGTCGCAAGCCGAAAGCCTTCGTCGAGGCAGAGAAGGCCGCAGCCGCAGCCGCAGCTGCTCGGGATGCTGCGGCGACCGCCGAGTCTGCAACTGCTGCCGATGCACCCGTTCAGGATGCTACGACTTCCGAGGCCGCTCCCGCCGATGCCGAGCCCGCCGACGTCCGCCCCGGTCGCAGCCGTCGCACTGCTGCTAAGCGCACGTCCAAGGCTAAGGCTGCCAAGAAGGGTACGTCCGAGGATTCCGACGAGACGACCGCCGATGCATCGATTGATGCCGTCGAGCCCCAGGACGTCGAACAGCCTGCGTCCGAGAAGCCCAAGCGCGGTCGTAAGAAGTCCGTTAAGGCCAAGGCTTCCGAGCAGCAGGCTGATGTCGAAGCGGAGGTCGGTTCTGGCGCCGAGGCCAATGAAACCACTGCGGCCAATGCCGACGCCGCCGCAACCGATGGTGCCGCGCCCGCCGAGGGCGAAGACGGCACTCGTCCCAACCGTCGCCAGCACAAGCGCAACGACGAGCGCAATGAGCGCAAGGACGAGCGCAACAACGACCGTCGCAACCGCCAGCGCGATCGCAAACAGCGCAACAAGGAGCGCAACGCCGCCCCCACCGAACCCACGCTTTCGCGTGAGGAGCTCGCTGCCATGAAGGTCGCCGAACTGCGCGAGAAGGCCAAGGAGTTCGAGATCGAGACGACCGGCAAGAAGAAATCCGAGCTCGTCGAGGAGATCTACACCACCGCCGCGAAGGCCGAGGGCTTCCGCGACATCAAGGGCATTCTGCAGATTCGCCCGGACAGCTCCGGCATCATCCACGCCCATGGCTACATGAAGTCCAACGACGACGCCTTCGTGCCCGCCTATCTCATCCGCTCCGCGCGCCTGCGCACGGGCGACGTCATCGAGGGCTCGCTGCGTCCTTCGCGCGGCGGCGACAAGCGCGCCGGCCTCGCCAAAATCACGACCGTCAACGGTCTGGACCCCGAGCAGATTCGCAACCGTCCCAAATTCGGCGACCTCACCCCGGTCTATCCCAATGAGCCGCTGCGCATGGAGCACGGCAAGGACTCCATTACCGGTCGCGCCATCGACATCGTGTCGCCGATCGGCAAAGGTCAGCGTGGCCTGATCGTGTCCCCGCCCAAGGCCGGCAAGACCACGATCCTCAAGAAGATCTGCCAGTCTATCTCGATTAACAACCCCGAGGTGCACCTCATCTGTCTGCTCGTCGACGAGCGCCCCGAAGAGGTCACCGATATGCAGCGTTCCATTAAGGGCGAGGTTGTGGCGTCGACCTTCGATATGCCCGCCGACAACCACACTCGCGTGGCAGAGCTCGTCATCGAGCGTGCCAAGCGCATCGTGGAGCTGGGTGGCGATGTCGTGGTGGTGCTCGACTCCATCACGCGTCTTGCCCGCGCCTACAACTTGGCGGCGCCCGCCTCAGGCCGCATCCTTTCGGGCGGCGTCGATTCGGCGGCCCTGTATCCTCCCAAGCGCTTCCTGGGCGCAGCCCGTAATATCGAGAACGGTGGCTCGCTCACCATCCTGGCCTCTGCCCTCATCGACACCGGTTCCAAGATGGACGAGGTTATCTTTGAGGAGTTCAAGGGCACCGGCAACATGGAGCTTAAGCTCGACCGCGACCTGGCCGACCGCCGTATCTTCCCGGCTATCGACCCCGTTGCCTCCGGTACGCGTAACGAGGACCTGTTGGTCGACGAGCAGATGCGTCCGTTTGTCTTTGGTCTGCGTCGCATTCTTGCCGGCATGAACAACACCGAGCGCGCAGCCGCGTCGTTTATCAAGGGTCTTAAGGGCACCAACACCAACCAGGAGTTCCTGGTGCGTTCGGCCAAAAAACACAGCGACTACGAGCAGACGTTCTAGGTTGTCATCCACACGCAGCGATAGTCATCAATGCAATAAAGGGTCGGGGCTTTGAGCCTCGGCCCTTTTCCATATCGCCGTTCGTCACCATTTTTTGACCATAAGACCGACGAACAGCAGGTTTCCCGTTTCAATCCGACATCGTCGCTTGCAATCGACTGGGCGGTTTCGCATAATAGCTTTTAAGCTTCGCGACGGAAAACGCAGATGAAACGAACCATATACCGTTGCTTTGGGGCATAGCCCCGCTTCATCTTCTCTCGCGCAGCCAACTGAATGATGCGATTTGGGTGCTGGAAGATGGGGAGAGCTCATGGCTTCTTCTGATGCAACACAACGAGCAGTCCTTGCCGGACTTTCGTGCGGGATCGGCCTTGCCGCTCCCGTGGTTATGTATGCCGCGACGCTGCCGTTTTCGTCGGTGAACGAGACGGTCGTGGCGGGTGCGGTTCCCTTCGCCGTGGGCGCGGTGGCGGGCGTGGGTATCTATGCCGCCTCGCTGGGTATCTCTGAGTACCGTGCGCAGCGTGAAGAGCGTCTGTTCCAGCCCGATGCCATGGGCGGTGCCGCCAATCTCAATCAGCATCAAAGCGAGTTCAAGACCGCCTCGATTCCAGCTCAGCAGCAGGATGTGACTCCTTACGCTGCGGCTTCTGCTTCTCAGGCTCAGGCGGAGCAGTCTACCTCGGCATTCCTTTCCGGCCTGACTGGTGCGTTCCAGCGCCGTCATGCCGATGATGGTGTCCCTACCATCGCTCGAGCTGCAGATGCTATGGACGAGGCCGAGGCTTGGTCCATGATCGACAGTATGCTCGACGACGATTCGCCGGTGAGCTGCGACCCTGCACACTCGCGCGACGTCTATCAAGTCGCCATCGACGAGCTCACCAACGGCGGGCAGACCGGCTCCTTCAATCGCGACGACATCGCCGCCGCGGCACGCGCCGTGTCTGGTTCCCAGGCCGCCCCTGCGGGCAGCACGGCGGCTTTCGTGGCACTCGTTGCCAACGCGGCAGCCAATAACGCCTACAGTGCTACCTCGGCGGACGCGAACGCTTCTGCCGACAATTCGTACGTTGATGAAGCCATGGCCGCTGACGAGGAGGCCGTTGCCGCCCGCCGTGCCGCCGAAAGCTCGCTTTGGGGCGCTCCTGCCCAGCGGCAGGCGGCTGAGGCTGCGCCGTACAATGCAAACCTCGCCAGCATGCCTATCATCTCCGGTGCCGCGGACATCGATCTCGATGACCTCGATGAGCCTGCAGCCATCACCGCATCGATTGATGCCCAAGATCGCATCGACACCGGCGACCTTCCGGACGCCTCGCTCGAGGTTGATGTTCCCATGGCCGATTACTCGGGCCACGAGGACATGTGGGCCGCCGCCACCGCGATTCTGGATGAGATTGACGAGCCCGCTCCTGTTGCAGCGCCCGCTCCCGTCGCTGCCCCTCAGCCTGCTGCCCCCGCCTATGTCGGCCGTCACAGCGCTGTGTTCCCCGAGGATACCGCCCGTATCTCGCGCGAGAGCATCGAGCGGGCCGAGGCTATTGCCGCCGGCATTATGGAAAATCGTCGTCACGAGCGCGTCAATCAGATCCTCGAGGAAGAGATCGAGCGCCTGCAGTCCTCTACCGCCAAGCGTACGGGCCGTGCCTATCTGAGCGTTATCGAGGGCGGTACCGCCAGCTTTGCGCCGCTCCGCGCGGAGGCATAACTTCTGCATGGTTAAGATCAATCGAAAATGGGCGGTCGTGACCTGCCTGATGGCGCTCTTGATCTGGGGCAATTCGCTGGTTCCCGGCTCGGGGTCGGGCTCGCTGAGTCTAACGGTCATGGAAACTATCCGCGGTTTCCTGCACGGCGTGGGACTTCCATATGCATGGGTGACCAACTTTGTTGTTCGCAAGTGCGCGCATTTTACCGAGTATATGGTGCTCGGCATCCTGGCAACGCACGCCTTTGATCTTGAGGGCCGGCGCACCTTTGACGTGCTGCTGCCCACGGCGGTGTTCCTGCTGCTGATTCCCTCGATCGACGAGACGATTCAGCTCTTTGTGCCGGGACGCGCCGGCATGATCACCGATGTGATGATCGACTGCTGTGGAGCGGCAACGGGCGTTGTGCTCCGATATCTCTTACGGTCGCTGATGTGCGCCAAAAAGGCCGTCTAGGATGTATTGTTTGTCCTAGGCGGCCTTTTTTATTTGAGGGCTTATATGAGGTGTGGTGGCGTCGTTCCGTAGGTCAGATTTCCCGGGCGCGCCACGCCCTGTGGGTGCGTCTGCTACTGAAGCGCCTGTGCGCCCAGGGCCAGACAGCCCATGATGCCCTGCTTGCCCTCGAGGCTGTTGTTGACGATGTAGTTATCGATGTCGTTGACCTCGGGCGTGACGATATAGCCGTTGAGCATTTCGGCGCACTTCTTGCGTGCGAGCGGGACGATGGGGGTGTGGTCGGCCACGCCGCCGCCGATGATGATCTTTTGCGGCGCGTAGCACAGCGTGTAGGTCATGAGCGCCTGTGCCAGATAACCGGCGAGCAGGTCCATGGCCTCCGGGTCATCGGCCATGTCTCCGGCGCTCTTGCCATCCCAGCGCTTTTTGACGCCGGGACCTGCGATGAGTCCCTCGAGGCAGTTGTCGTGGAAGGGGCAGGCGCTATGCTCGCCGATGGTGTCGCGCGGGTCGCGCGTGACCAGGATGTGGCCGGCCTCGGGATGCATCATACCGTGCACGAGCTTACCGCCCGAGAGCACGCCGGCGCCCACGCCGGTACCGATGGTCAGGTAGACCACATCGGTAAGGCCCTTGGCACAACCAAACGTGACCTCGCCCAGGCAGGCGACGTTGACGTCGGTATCGTAGCCGCAGGGGATATTGAGCTCGTTTTGGATAGTGCCCAGCAGGTCGAAGTAGCGCCATGCCGTTTTGGGCGTCTCCAGGATCTTGCCGTATTGGGGCGAGGCAGGGTTGACTGCGGTGGGGCCAAAGGCGCCGATGCCCAGCGCGGCGATGCCCTTGTCGGCAAACCATGCGTTGACGGCCTCGACAGTCTCCTGCGGGGTCGTGGTCGCGATCTGCTCACGCTCCAGGACCGTACCGTCTGCATAGCCTGTGGCGCAGACCATCTTGGTGCCGCCTGCCTCGAGCGCTCCGATAAGCTGCTGTTCTGCCATAGTATTCCTCTCTCTGGGACGAGTTGCTCCGTGACTAAAGTATAGAGCTCTAAACCATTTAAGAAAGCGCTATAGAAAGAAGCCTCGCAACGCGGCGGGCGGTGCGGGGCTTCTTTGGTTGCTTTAGTTGCCGGGCCGTCCTTACCCGCGCGGCTTGATTTTATCACGTAGCGACTTGAGGTTCTCCAGTGCCGCGTTAAGCGTCTCGTCTCGCTTGGCAAAGTGGAAACGAATCAGATGGTTGACGGGCTCGCGGAAGAAGCTCGAGCCGGGCACGGCGCCCACGCCCACTTTAGACGCGAGGTCCTCACAGAATTCGAGGTCGCTATCACAGCCAAACTCAGAGATGTCCATCATGACGTAGTAGGCGCCCTGCGGTACGTTGTGCTTAAGTCCGATACTATCGAGCCCTTGGCAGAACAGGTCGCGCTTGGCGGTATAGAGGTCGAGGACCTCATCGTAATAGCTGTCGTCGAAGTTGAGGGCGGTGACGACGGCTTCCTGCAGGGGAGCGGCGGCACCCACGGTGAGGAAGTCGTGGACCTTCTTGATGCGCTCGGTGATTTCGGCAGGGGCGATAGTGTAGCCCAGGCGCCAGCCGGTGATGGAGTACGTCTTAGACAGCGAGCTGCAGCTGATGGTTCGCTCGAACATGCCGGGCAGCGTGGCCATATAGACGTGCTCGTGGGGCGCGTAGACGATGTGCTCGTATACCTCGTCGGTAATGCAGTAGGCGTCGTACTTTTTGCAGAGGTCGGCGATAAAAGTGAGCTCCTCGCGCGTAAAGACCTTGCCGCAGGGGTTGGATGGGTTGCACAGGACGATGGCCTTGGGGTCGTTGTCGCGGAAGGCCGCCTCGAGGACCTCGCGATCGAAGTCGAACGTGGGCGGGTTGAGCGGTACGTAGATGGGCTCGGCACCCGAAAGGATCGTGTCGGCGCCGTAGTTCTCGTAGAACGGCGAGAAGATGACGACCTTGTCGCCGGGGTTCGTGACCGTCATCATGGCGGCCATCATGGCCTCGGTGGAGCCGCAGGTGACTACGATATTCTCGTTGGGGTTTACCGACATGCCCATAAAATGCTCCTGCTTGGCGGCAAGCGCCTCACGCATGGCCTGGGAGCCCCAGGTGATGGAGTACTGGTGATAGAGCGGCTTGGGGTCGCTGGCGATGGCGCTCAGGCTGTTGAGCAGCTGCGTCGGGGGATCGAAGTCGGGGAAGCCCTGCGAGAGATTGACAGCGCCGTACTTATTGGAGATGCGTGTCATGCGGCGGATGACCGAATCGGTAAATCTTGCCGTGCGGTTGGAGAGTTCTTTCATGACGGTCCTTTCGAGGATTTGCAGTGGGGCAAGTTTACTCCTATGAAACCGGTGGGATTTGCTCGAAATGGTCTCGAAAATCTCTTTGGTTGATTTTCAATCTCAACGCAACAGCCTGAACGGACCCCGCGTTTCCGCAGCTAG
>CABUPE010000025.1 GCA_902493515.1 uncultured Collinsella sp. | reverse complement strand
TCTCGGCCTTGCGGGCGATCTTGTCGATCTCGTCCACGTAGATGATGCCCACCTGCGCGCGCTCAATGTCGCCATCGGCGGCGTTAATGAGCTTGAGCAGGATGTTCTCCACGTCCTCGCCCACGTAGCCGGCCTCGGTAAGCGCGGTGGCGTCGGCGATGGCAAACGGCACCTCGAGGATACGTGCGAGCGTCTGGGCGAGCAGCGTCTTACCGGTACCGGTGGGACCGAGCAGCAAAATGTTGGACTTGGCGAGCTCCACCTCGTCCATATCATCATCGAGCTGCGAGTCCAAACCGTCGTCAAAGGCCGAAAGCGCAGCGCCGCCCTCGATCACGCGGCGATAGTGGTTGTACACGGCCACCGACATGGCACGCTTGGCGTCCTCCTGGCCCATTACATAGGCCGAAAGCTCGTCATAGATCTCGTGCGGCGTCGGCACGTGTGTGATGACCTGACGGTCGTCCTCAAGCTCAAAGCCCTCGGTCTCGGGGTCCACAGCCGGCTGGGATGCAGCCTGACCGTGGTCGTTGAGGAAGCCTGGCAGTTTGCCGTTGCGGGCAGCGTCCATAAAGTCCGAAGCCAGCGACTCTTCCAGAATCTCGGAACAGGCGGCGACGCACTCGTCACAGATAAAGATGTTGGTCGGGCCCTTTACGAGGCGACGAACCTGGCCCTGCTCTTTTCCGCAGAAGGAGCAGCGGATGGGGTTGCCGTTCTCGTCAAAGTTGTCCTGCATGTTACCTGCCATCCTAGGCGTCCTTCGCGGCGAGATCGCGCGAGGTGACGATACGGTCGATCAGGCCGTAGTCGAGGGCCTCGGCAGCGGTCAGGTAGTTGTCGCGCTCGGTGTCGGCCTGGACCTTCTCGATGGGCTGGCCCGAGGCGTCGGACAGGATCTGGTTGAGCTCGCGGCGAGTCTTCTTGATCTCCTCGGCCACGATCTCGATCTCGGTCTGCTGACCCTGGGCACCGCCGCTGGGCTGGTGAATCATGACCTTGGAGTGCGGCAGGCAGAAGCGCTTGCCCTTGGCGCCGGCCGAAAGCAGCACAGCGGCCATAGACGCGGCCATACCGACGCAAATGGTCGAGACCTGCGGCTTGATGAAGTTCATGGTGTCCAGAATCGCCAGGCCGGAGTAGACCTCGCCACCGGGCGAATTGATGTAGAGCGAGATATCCTTCTCGGCATCCTGGCTCTCAAGATGCAGCAGCTGGGCAACGACCAGGTTGGCGCTGACGGAGTTGATCTCCTCGCCCAAGAAGATGATGCGGTCGTTGAGCAGGCGCGAATAGATATCGTAGCTGCGCTCGCCGCGCGGCGTCTGCTCGATAACGTATGGCACGAGGGCGGAATCGAACTTGGCGATCATACGCATCTCCATTTCTCTCTTGCGGACCAAATTGGTTCTAGATAAACGTACGGTGCCCGCATGCTATGCATTGGCTGGCACCGTACGAAGCAACCGGATAACCGGTGTATAACTTTACCCCATCACGGGCGCACGCATGCGCTCGTGGGCAAGGTGGCGAGAATTACTCGGCGTCCTTGGCGGTCTCGTCGACCTCGGTCACCTTGGCGTTCTCGACCAGGTGGTCGACGGCCTTGGAGCGACGGATGGACTCGCGGACGGCAGGCATGCGGCCATCGGCGATGAACTCGGCCTTGGAAGCCTCGACGTCCTTGACGCCAGCCTTCTCGAACTCGGCGTTGACGTCGTCCTCGGTAACCTCAATCTTGAGCTCGCGGGCGAGGGCGTCCAGAGCCAGGGACTCACGGGCAACGTCGTTGGCCTGCTTGTGCAGGTCGCCGATGAACTGCTCCATGGTCAGACCGGAAGCGGGAAGCCAGGTGTCCAGGGTCATGCCGCGGGCAGCAAGGTTGGACAGGAAGTTCTGGCCAAGCTCCTCAAAGACGGACTGCTCGTAGTCGGCGTCCATCTCGTCGAGCTGCAGACGCTCAGCAAGAGCGGAGACGCAACGGTTCTCCTTCTCGGCCGGCAGGCGGGAAGCCTTGTCCTGCTCGATCTCGATCTTAATGGCGTCGCGCATGGCATCGATGCTGTCGAAGCCAAAGTCGGACTTGACAAGCTCGTCGGTGAGCTCGGGGGTGTTGCGGACCTTGATGCCCTTGACGGTGACCTCGACGGTGTGGGTCTCGGCCTCCTCGCCCTCCTCGACCTCGTCGGTCCAGGTGACGGTCTTGACGTCGTCAACGTTAGCGCCGATCAGGGCCTCGTTGAACTCCTTGGGGTTGCTGTCGCTACCGGCGATGAGCATGCGGCCCTCGGCGGCAAAGTTGTCGGCGTTCTCGACGGCCTTGAGGTCGACGGTGACGTAGTCCTCGGCCTCGACGGCGCGACCCTCGACGTCCTCGAAGGTGGCACGGTAGTTGAGAAGCATCTCGACCTGGTTGTTGATCTCGGACTCGGTGACCTCCGCAGGGGGCATCTCGATCTCGACAGCGTCGAAGGAGGAGAGCTCAGCGGCGGGACGCAGGGAGAACTCGACGGTGTAGGTGTAGTCCTCGTGATCCTTGGCGAGGTCGAGCTCCTTGTAGTCACCGTTCTTGGTGGGGACGATGTCCAGCTCGTTGAGGACGGCGGGCTCGTTGGCGGCGATCAGGTCGTTGGTGGCCTGAGCGAGGGTAGCCTCGGCGCCAAGAGCGGAGTCGATGACCGGACGGGGGGCCTTACCGGCGCGGAAGCCCGGGAAGCGGTACTTCTTGGCGGTGTCCTTGTAGGCCTTCTTGATCGCGGCGTCGACGTCGGCGGCCGGGATGGTGACCGTAGCGGTGAGCTTGGCGTCCTTGACGTCAGAAGCGGTGATGTTCAACACGTTCCTCCTCATACTGCCCAGCTTATCTGAGGTGCTGGTACCTTTATGCAACAAGCGTCGCGAGGGCATAAGCCGACGCGGGTGCGTTGGTGCGGGCGAAAGGACTCGAACCTTCACGGGAATCCCACCAGAACCTAAATCTGGCGCGTCTACCAATTCCGCCACGCCCGCATGAGCGCACAGACTAGGAATGATAGCAGATACGAACGACAAGCGCACGCACACCTTTTACAGGCTCACGACCTCACCACGAGTTGCAGTGGAGCAGGGTAGCTAATTTGGGACGGGGCTTTTTTAGCTACCCCCACAAGCGGGGTAGCTAAAAAAGCCCCGTCCCAAATTAGCTACCCCCACCGGCCGGTCCCCTGCAGCCCACAATTCAGTCGAAAAGTGGGCTGCAGTTTCCCCGGGCTAGACAAAGAGCGGCGGCCTGCTCGTCTACTCCCCCAGCAGGGCCTTCTCGGGCGTGATCGGCAGCGAGCGCACCTGGTGGCCGGTGGCGTGCGCGACGGCCGAGGCCACGGCGGCGAGCGGCGTGTTGATGACGACCTCGCCAATCGACTTGGCGCCAAACGGACCCGTCGGCTCGTAGCTCGGCTCAAAGGCCACGCGAATGCTGCCGATATCCAGGCGCGTGGGCAGCTTGTAGCTCATAAAGTTGCCGGTACGCAGGCGGCCGCGGTCATCATGCTCGACGATCTCGTAGAGCGCGTGGCCGATACCCTGGGCAATGCCGCCCTCGGCCTGGACGCGCGCGAGCGCCTCGTTGATCACGGTACCGCAGTCCACAGCCGCCGCATAGTCCACCACAGTCACCTTGCCGGTGGCCTTGTCGACCTCGACCTCGGCAATGCCGGCCATAAACGGCGGAGGCGAAACGGGCAGGCAGGCAGAGGCATGCGAGGTGAGCGCGTCCCCGCCCGCAATGTTCTTGACGCACAGGTTGGCAAAGTCGCGCAGCGTGAGGTAGCGGTTCTGCTCGCGCGCGGCGCGCTCGTCGGACAGACGCACGTACTGGCCATCGAAGACCACGTCGGCGGCGTCCACGTCCCACATCTGGGCGGCCTTGGCGCAAATCTTCTCACGCAACTCGGCCGCTGCGTTCTTGGCGGCAAGGCCCGTCACGTACGTGCCCGAGCTCGCGTACGAGCCGGCATCGAACGGCGACACATCGGTGTCCACGCCGCGCACCACAATGAGCGAGCTCTCCACGCCCAGCTCCTCGGCGGCAATCTGCGCCAGGATCGTGTCGACGCCCATGCCGTTATCGGTGGCGCCGGTACCGATGGTAATGAAGCCGTCCTCTTCCAGGCGCATGTCGATGCCGGCGATATCCACGTTGGAAATGCCCGAGCCCTGCATGGTGAGCGCGCAGCCCAGGGCGCGCACGCGGTCGCCCAGGTCCACGGCCAGCGGCTTGTCGCGCCAACCGATCATGTCCATCGCGCGCAGCAGGCAACGGTCGAGCGCGCAGGCGTTGAGCTTCTCGTTGTAGTACTGCGGCATGATCTCGCCCTCGCGCACGATGTTCTTAAGGCGCAGGTCGGCCGGGTCCATGTGCAGCATGTCGGCGAGCTCGTTGACGGCGCTCTCCACGGCAAACTGGCCCTGGGTGGCACCGTAGCCGCGATACGCGCCGCCGCGGTTGGTATTGGTGTAGACGGCGTCCCAGCTAAAGCGGCTCGCCTTCACATGGTTGTAAATCGGCAGGCTCTTGTGGCCCGAAAGGCCAATCGTCGTGGTAGCGTGCTCGCCATACGCGCCGGCGTTGGACAGCGTATGCAGGTCGATGGCCGTGATGGTACCGTCGTTCATGGCGCCCAGCTTGACGGTCATCTGCATCTGGTGGCGCGAGTTGCCCGCAGTGATAGTCTCCTCACGGGTGTAGCAGCAGTAGCTCGGACGGCCGGTCTGCTGGGTGACGAACGCAACGAAGATCTCGCAGCAGCCCGTCTGCTTGGAGCCAAAGCCACCGCCGATACGCGGCTTAATGACCTGCACCTGCGACTGCGGGATATCGAGCGACTGCGCGACCATGCGGCGCACGTGGAAGGGCACCTGCGTGGAGGTGGTCACCGAGATACGCCCAAACGCGTCGGTCGTCGCGAAGGCTCGGAAAGTTTCCATGGGCGCGGTCTGCGTGGCCTGGCTGGTGTAGGTGCGGGTGAAGACGATGTCGCTCTGGGCAAAGGCCTCGTCCAAGTCGCCAAAGTCGCTGGTACCGCTGCACACCAGGTTGCGAGCAACGTCGCCGCCCTGCGGGAACATAAAGGTCACGTCGCCCTCGGGGTGAACCACGATGTCATTATCGAGCGCCTGGGTAAAGTCGAGCAGCGGCTCGAGCACCTCATAGTCGACCTTGATGAGTTTGAGCGCCTTGTCGGCAGCCTCCTCAGTCTCGGCGGCGACGATCGCCACCTCCTCGTTTTGGTAACGGACGAGGTTCTCGAGAATCAGGCGGTCGTAGGGACTCGGCTGCGGATAGCTCTGGCCGGCAATGGTAAAGCGCCGCTTGGGCACGTCCTCGTAGGTGTAGACGCCCACCACGCCGGGCACCTTCAGGGCGCGCGACGTATCGATGGAGCGAATCTTGGCGCGGGCATAAGGGCTTCGCTTGAGTTTGACGATGAGCGCGCCGGCGGGCACCATATCGCCCGTGTAGACGGGACTGCCCTCGAGCAGAGCCTTCGAGTCCTTCTTGGGCTGCTTGTGGGTAATCTGCTTGTAGGTGACGCCGTCGCAGCTGGTGTCGTTGACCGGCAGCTCGGGCATCTCAAAGCCCACCTGCACGCCAGACTCGTTGAGGAAGCGGACGATGGCGCGCAGCTGGCTCTCATAGCCGCTGCAGCGGCAGAGGTTGCCGGCGAGCTGGCGCGAGAGCTCCTCGCGCGTGGCGACGAGGCTCGGGTCCTCCTTGGCGGCACGGGCGAGCGCCAGCACGTTCATGATGAGGCCGGGGGCGCAAAAACCGCACTGCTCAGCGCCTTCGGCAGCCATCGCACGGGCGAGAGTCTCGGACTCGGCCTTAAGGCCCTCAAGCGTGGTGATGGTGTGTCCCTCAACACGGGCGGCGGGAACCGAGCAGCTCAGCACCGGGTCGCCGTCGAGCCACACCGTGCACAGGCCGCAGTTGGTGGTCTCACAGGCGCAGCGCACCGACGCACAACCCTGCTCGCGTAACAGTGCAAAGAGCATGGTGTCGGGGGCAATCTGAACCTTGACCTTGCGGCCGTTGAGCGTAAAGGAAAGATCGATGAGTTTGGCAGCCATTAGCGCACCTCGCTAGAATCGACGCCGGGCACGCGGCGGCAGGAATACTCGTCCGTGGCAAACTTGGGGACCTGCACGGTCTCGAGCTCGCGGGCAAGCGCGGCAGAAAGCTCGATGCCGGCGGCGCGGCGCACGGCCTGAATCGCCAGCGGGGCAGAGATGCGGAGGCGGTAGTCGGCCGAGCCCCACAGGTTGGTGCCGTAACTCAGGGCACGCACGGATGCGGCCAGAGCGCGAAGCTCATCCTCGGAAGGCTGCTCGTTGATAAGGCCGCACGCCTCGTCCTGCAGCAGGGTCGCGCGCAGCGGGCGGGCGCCCACGGTGACATGCCAGCTGTTGTCCCACCAGGCGGCGGTGACGTTTAAGGAGGGGAAGTCGGTCGCGGCCTTGCGCACGGCCTCGTAGCTTGCACGGTAATCGTGCTTAACGACTACGATGTGCTCGATCACGTCGCGCACGTAACCCATGTTCACGAACTCGACAAGCGGCACGCGACCGGCGCCCGTCAGCTCAACATAGGAATCGAGCGCGAGAAAGGCGGAGAGAACGTCCGAGAAGCCAAAGCGGCCGTAAATGCTGCCGCCCACCGTGGCGGTATTGCGCAACTGCACGCCCACGATATCGTGGACGGCAAACTCAAAGACATGGTTGACAAGCGCGTTGAGCTCGGCATGACGCTCGAGCTGGCGCAGGGTACACATAGCACCGATGCGAAACTCGGTCTCGGTCTCCTCGATCTGATCGAGTCCGCAGGCCGAAAGGTCAATCGCCGTCGCCACGCGACGCGAACCCAGGCGCATCCAGATGCCGCCGCCCACAATCTTGTTGTTGCGGTTCTTCTGTAAGAGCTCATAGGCTTCGGCCGCGTTTCCAACACGGACGTAGGTACCGAACTTGAGCACGTTCTCCCCCATCTCTTCACTTGTCCAGTACTTTTAAGTGTACCAAACGAGGGGCCGCACACCGTTTTAGGACAAAATCCACCCACCCATCCATAACTTGCGGTGATATACGGACTGATTAGCCGTTCTGGGGCGCTAAACAGTCCGTATATCACCGCAAGTTATGAGGAGTCCTCCGGGATAGAAAAGGCTCCCAGCCGGATAGCTGGGAGCCTCATCACATGCTATGTCGCGCGAAGATTTAGCAGACGCCCTGGGCGAGCATAGCGTCGGCGACCTTCAGGAAGCCGGCGATGTTGGCGCCCATGACAAAGTTGCCCTCCTGGCCGTACTCCTTGGCGGTGTCGTCCACGTTGTGGAACATGCCGCGCATGAGCTGCTCGAGCTTGCCGTCGACCTCCTCGAAGGTCCAGGACAGGTGCTCGGCGTTCTGGCTCATCTCCAGGCCGGACACGAGCACGCCACCGGCGTTGGCAGCCTTACCGGGCATAAAGGCGACGCCGTTCTCCTGGAAGTAGGTCGTGGCTTCGATGGTCGTGGGCATGTTCGCGCCCTCGCCGACCACCTTGCAGCCGTTGGCGACGAGCGCCTGGGCGTCCTCGAGCAGCAACGTGTTCTCGCGAGCGCAGGGCAGCGCGATATCGCAGGGAAGCTGCCACACGCCGCGGCCGTCGCCCTCGTGCCACGTGGCGTTGGGCTTCTCGTCGACGTACATAGCGAGCGTAACGCCCTTGTCGTGGCCGGAGCGCTTCTTGTTGTAGACATGCTCGAGCACGGTGTAGTCGATGCCGTCGGGATCCTCGACCCAGCCGTGAGTATCGGAGCAGGCCAGCACCTTACCGCCGAGCTGGGAGACCTTCTGGACGGCGTAGATGGCGACGTTGCCGGAACCGTGAACGACGACGTTCTTGCCCTCGAAGGAGTCGCCGCGGCTCTTGAGGTACTCGTCCACAAAGTAGGCCAGGCCGTAGCCGGTGGCCTCGGTACGGGCGAGCGAGCCGCCAAAGGAGAGGCCCTTGCCGGTGAGGACGCCGGTCCACTCGTTGGTCAGGCGCTTGTACTGACCGAACAGGTAGGCAACCTCGCGGCCGCCAACGCCCAGGTCGCCGGCAGGAACGTCGGTGTTGGGGCCAATATGGCGATAGAGCTCGGTCATGAAGGACTGGCAGAAGTGCATGATCTCGTTGTTGGACTTGCCCTTGGGGTCAAAGTCGGAACCGCCCTTGCCGCCGCCCATGGGAAGGGTGGTCAGGCTGTTCTTGAGGATCTGCTCCAGGCCCAGGAACTTGAGCATGCCCAAGGTGACCGTCGGGTTAAAGCGCAGGCCGCCCTTGTAGGGTCCAATGGCAGAGTTGAACTCGACGCGGTAGCCGCGATTGACCTGGACCTTGCCCTGGTCGTCGACCCAGGGGACACGGAACATGACGATGCGCTCGGGCTCGACGAGGCGCTCAAGCAGGGCGGCCTCCTCGTACTCGGGATGGGCGTCGAGCGCCGGCTGGATGGTACCGAGGATCTCGGTCGCGGCCTGGATGAACTCAGGCTGCTCGGGATAGCGGGCCTTGAGCTCGTCGAGAACTTTCTGCGTGTAGCTCATGCTTCCTCCAATTGATGGAAAAGAAAAGTGTCGTTCGAGGCGCCCCATGCGCCCCGAGCTTTATCGAGTATGGATAATATCGCACTGTTGCGGGAAAGTTTCGCATAAGCCGACGAGCAGATGTTTCGTTTTGATTACGATGCAGGTAGAGGCGTTTTTGAGTGCCTGGCGAACAAATCGCGTGTTTCGAAGCTGTTTCGTCCACATGTTCCAAACCACCACATTGGGAACCTTAGTGGTGGTGTTGGTGGTTAGAGGACGAGCTGATGGTAGTCGGCGGGGGTTATGCGGCCTTCGGTGGCAGCGCGGAAGGCGGCGAGGGCGTCGCCCGAGAACGGCATGGCCCAGCACAGGCCGCAACCTGCGGTAATGGAGCCGGGCAAAGGCATAATGCGCCCGGGCACGCCGGCGGCAAGGCACAGCTGCTCGCATTCCATCACATCGAAGGTGCTATCGAACGAAACGATGATCTTGCGTTCATGGTCGAGAGCATCACCGGACGGGCCTTCGTGGTGTGCATCGCGATACGCCGCGGCGGCCGCTTCCTCTTCCGCAGTATGTCCACAGCCACCGCAACCGCAGGTACAGGGTTCGGACCCATCGCAAGTGCAAGGCTCCCCGGTATCGGGGCAAATATCATGTGACACGGCATCTCCCGTCATTGATGTGTGCAGATCTAGGCGAGCAACTCGGCCGCCGCAAACTCCTCGGGCGTATTGACGTTTTCGAAGCAGAGCGTCGAGCCCGCGGCCTTAACAATCTGTGGCTCATCCATATAACCGGCCTGAACGCGATTGATCAGGCAGCGAATGCGCTGGCGGTCGCAGGCGAGCAGATCTTGGGCAACCGGCGCACACGCGTCACGGCGCCAGACGGCGCAAAGCGGCTCAATCCCCCGCTCCTCGCGCGGCACGCACACGTCGAGTGCCTCGACCTCAACACGATCGGCAAGCGCGCCGATGAGTTCCGGCGAGACAAACGGCATATCGCAGGCGACGATCGCCGCGAGCGGCAATCGGGCGGCGGCCAACGAGCTCGCGATGCCGCGCATGGCACCCGCCGGCCCCTCAAGGTCCGACACTATTCGCGGCTCCAGACCGCCAAACGCGCGCTGCTCAAGATAGACAAGCTCGCTGGGACGCGAAGTCGTCACGACTAACTCGCCGGCAACTGGCGCCAGCCGACCCAGCACGCGCTCGATGAGCGGTTCGCCGCAAAACGTCATGCGCGCCTTATCGCGGCCCATGCGTGAGGACAGCCCGCCCGCTTGGACGACACAAGAAAGATCGGCCCGTCTTACGGTAGTCATACGGCAAACCACCCCCATCGGCATGCTCAAAACCCGGCATGCGAAGCCAAATACCGTCGCCGATAAAGCGAGCGGCACGGCAAACCCATGCAAAAACAAAACAGCGCCTTTGCGGCACGCAGCAAGACCGCGAGCACAAAAGCGCTGGTAACGTATGGCGGGAACGTATGTGAATCGAACACATCCAAGACGTTTTGCACGCCTCGCAACGGTTTTGAGGACCGCGGAGCCCACCGGAGCCCATCCGTTCCCAAGTGCGGCGGTATTTTACCAAACCGAGCGGACCCCATCCCAAATAGACAAGCAAGAAGTTGCGGTGGAATAGTTCTTGCTTAGGCTGCAAGACCCCATAAACAGGAACTATTTCACCGCAACTGAGGAGGCGGGAGCGGGTAACCGGCCTAGCGCAGGGAGCGCAGGCCGCCGGCGTCCTTGTCGAGCACCGTAAAGCGCACGGCATCCAGGTGCTCCAAGATGCTGATGGCACGTTTGCGCGACACACCCAAGGCCTCGCGCAGTACGCTCGTGGTGGCAGCACCGCCGGCTGCCTCAATGGCGGCGGCAACAAGCTCGCGCGCATGGGCCTCGGCGGCAGCGGACAAGGCAACGTCGCGCTCGACCTTAACGATCGAGCGATTGAGCGAAAGCTCGCGCAGGGCACGCGTCATGGTGTCGCGATCGAGCTGCAACTGCTCGCCCACCTCGGGCAATATCGGTGCATCGAGGCCGGCTTCGTCCAGCAAGGCAACGATACGTTCGCAGGCCTCGCGCACCACACGCGCCGCGGCGGCAGCGGAGTGCGGGTCGAATACCTCGGCACCCTCGGCGGCACACACGCCACGCGAGCAGCCCTCGGCAATCAGAGCCGCGGCAACGCCATCATCAGCGGCAGGCCACGCAGCATGGGCAACGGCGCCGGGCGTAAAGCCCGTCTCCTTGGGAGACGCCGCGTGCATGGCTGACAGGGTCGCCGCCAGTGCATCCATCGCAGCGTCGAGCACCACGGCGTCCGCCAAGTAGTCCGCACCACCCACAGCAAGCTTGCGAACAGAGCCCTGCGACACCAACCCGCGCAGTGCGGCATCGACCTCGCCGACACCAAGATCCAAAGCGTCGGCAACATCAACCGCCGTAACTGGCAGCATCTGCAGCGCCAGCCAAGCGCCCACACCGCCCGCGGTATCGCCGGACTCAAGCGCCGCAAACAGTGCGCGCTCGCCGGCAGAAAGCTCGCGCGAGCGACGGCAGCGCGAAAGCAGCACGCGCCCGCCGCCAATAAGCATAACGGGCGAATACGACAGCACCACGGCATGGTCTCCGGCACACAGCGGCAGCGGGTCCTCCAGGCGCACCTGCACGGTACGGGTCTCGCCCACCGCCATGGGGGCCTCGCCCTCCAAAAGCATGATGCGGCCGACGACCTCGGCCGTGCCGGCCATCACATGCACACGCGCGCCCGACTCGAGCACACGCGGCTTGGTGCCCTCGCGGCCCAGGTAGGTGAACGTCATCATAAAGCGCAACGTCTGGCCAAAGCGGTCCGCCACGCCCAGCATCTCGCCACGGTCAAGCGCCGCGACACCGTCACCAACTAGGTTGAGCGCCACACGCTGACCAGGCAGCGCGCGCGGCGTATCGCCATGCACCTGAATCCCGCGCACACGACAGACCGTACGCGACGGCAAAGCCATCAGCTCGTCGCCCACCGCAACCGGCGCATCGTGCAGCGTTCCCGTCACGACGGTGCCGACGCCCTTGATCGTAAAGCAGCGGTCAATCGGCAGGCGCGGCGCGGCATCGCCACGCTCGGCACGCTCGCGACAGGTATCCCAGCAGACCCCCACCTGCTCGTCGAGCACCGCAAGCAGCCCGTCAATCCCCTCGCCCGTCTTAGACGACACGGGCACAATTGGCGCGCCCGCAAACACGGTACCCGACAAAAAGTCATCGACATCGAGCTCGGCCAGATCAACCATCTCGCTATCGGCCAGGTCGCACATCGTCAGCGCGACCACCATGTGCGTAACGCCCAGCAGCTCCAGCACATGCACGTGCTCGCGGGTCTGCGGCATCACGCCCTCGACGGCCGAAACCACCAGCACGGCAACGTCGATGCCCGTCGCACCCTGCACCATGGCGCGCAGATAATGGGCATGCCCCGGCACATCGACCAGGCCGACGATCTTGCCGCTCGGCAGCGCCAGCTCGCCAAAGCCCAGCTCCACCGTCATGCCGCGGCGACGCTCGACCTCAAGGCGATCGGGATTCTTGCCGGTCAGCGCCTCGATCAGCGCCGACTTACCGTGGTCGACGTGGCCCGCCGTGCCAACGATAACGGGACACTCCACCAGCGCCTGAACCTCACTCATCGTGCAACCGCCTTCTCAACGCACGCTACGAACGTCGATGCCGCCGTCTCGATATCTCGGTCGCCCACAAGCGTACGGACGTCAAACAGAATGCGATTGTGCGAGGTTCGCGTGACGACCGGCGTGTCGAAATCTTGGACGAGTGACCGCTTGAGCGCATCAACGGAAAGACGCTCATCGACGAGGCACACGGCAACGCACATGGTGGGCAGCTCGACGGTAGGCAGCGAGCCGCCGCCGGGAGTCGACGACTCCTCGACGATTTCCACCTGAACGGCGCACGGGCAACCCGCCTTATCGAACCCGGCGACCATACGATCGCGCAGCTTGCGGGCACGTCGTTCCAAGTGGGCCTGCGGCAGCGTAAGCATGCTGAGCACCGGAATATCACGATGGGCCACATCCGCCCCGTCCATGTAGATGCGCAATGTAGCCTCGAGCGCCGTGAGCGCCAACTTGCCCGGGCGCAGGGCACGCATGAGCGGATGCAACCCGCAAGCCTGGACCAGATCGCGACGGCCCATGATAATGCCCGCCTGCGCGGCGCCCAGCAGCTTATCACCCGAGCACGACACCAGATCGAGCCCTGCCGAAACCGAAGCCGGCGTAGTCTCCTCGCCGCCGCGCACCAGGATGTCGTCGGGCAACAGCGCACCCGACCCCTGGTCCTCGTAGAACAGCAGGCCATGCTTGTGAGCAAGCGCCGCAAGCTCCCGAGAACCCACCTCCTCGTGAAAACCCTCGATGCGATAGTTGGAAGGATGAACCTTAAGGATCATCGCCGTATCGGGCGTGATGGCGCGCTCGTAGTCGCTCAAATGCGTGCGGTTGGTGGCCCCGACCTCGACGAGTTTGGCGCCCGAGGCCACCATGACATCGGGGATGCGAAAGCTGCCGCCAATCTCGACAAGCTCGCCGCGGCTGACGATAACCTCTTTGCCCGCAGCATGAGTCGCCAGCACTAGCAGCACGGCGGCGGCGTTATTGTTAACGACCAGCGCGTCCTCGGCTCCGGTAAGCGAGCGAATGAGCTGCGCGGCATGTTCCTTACGCGACCCGCGCGAGCAGGTGTCCACGCTGTACTCGAGCGTGCTGTAGCCGCGCGCGACCTCGGCCACGGCCTTTGCCGCCGACTCCGCGAGCGGGGCGCGACCCAAGTTGGTATGGATAACCACACCCGTGGCGTTGACGGCGGGACGCAGGCTCGGCAGCGCGGAGCGATGCGCACGCCACTCGATGGCCGAGGCCAGCTCGCGCTTGGAACGCGGCGCGGCACCGGCGCGAATGGCGGCGCGCTCCTCGTCGAGCTCGGCCGTGACGGCGGCATGCACCACCGCGTCGCAGGTCTCCCCCGCCGCCTTCACCACCGGCCACTCGGCAAGCAGCTCGTTGACGGAAGGAATGGCGCGCAGGCGGGCGCGCACCTCATCGGACATGTTCTGGCTATCGCTCATGTGCGGCCTTTCAAAAGAAACGTGGATCAGTCGAATGCATCAGCTGAGTCAATTACTCGTCATTATCCCCGCGCGCGACAATCTTTTCCACGCGAACGGCGTTTTCCTGGGTGAGCGCGGCACCCGTCAACGGGTCCCAGCGCAGCGGCGTGTGGTCGAGCGGACCGACGCCCAGGGCCTGCCGGGCACCACTCTCAGCACCAAATGCACGTCCGCCAGGAGCGGCCAAGGTGAAGATGCACGCCGGATGCAGATAGGGCGTCGTCTCCACGCGCACGCGATCGCGGCCCATGTCGCTCACAAGCTCGACGACCTCGCCATCGACGATACCCATGCGAGCGGCGACATCGGCGTTCATCTGCACGGCGTCCAAGTCCGACCCCACCTCGGCGGCACCGGCCGCCGCGAGTCTGCGCGAGGTATGCGACTCAAAGGGTCGATTGCCGCTAATGAGGCGAAACATCTCCGGGCCGGGTTCCACCATCGGCGCGATCCAGCCTGGCACGCGTCCCAGGCCGGCACGCTCCCATACGTCACTTGCTAGCGCAATCTTGCCGCCGGCAAGCGGAATCACCGGCTCACCCGCGCGCGACGGCAGCGCCACGCCCGTATCGGCCCAGCCGCGCTCCTTGAGCTCGTCCAGATCAATCCCAAACGGCGCCACCTGGGCAGCGGCCAGATCGTCGGACGTAAAGTCGAAGCACTCGCCCACGCCGCAGGCCGCAGCCAACCCGGCAAAGATCTCCCGCCCCGGTCTCGTGTCGTCATGCAAAATGGGCAGCACGGCATTGCGGTAGAACACGCGTGCATCGTTGGCGCCCACGACCGTTCCCACGCCGCGGTCAGCCTCCAGATATGTCACGTCGGGCAGCACGAAGTCTGAAGCACGCGCCGTCTCGGACCAGCGTATATCAATCGTCACGAGCAAGTCGAGCCGCTGCAAAATACCCAACCAAGCCTGTGCATTGCCATAGCCCGCACCGGGGTTACTGGCATAGACGATGAGCCCACGCAAATCGCCGGCAAGAATCGACTGACCGATGGTCGTGCACAGGCCGCGCACCGGATCGACCAGTGGATAGCGTTCGGACCCCAGCTTGGGCCCGCGAGGCACCGGCGGCGTCGCAAAGCGCGCGGGATCGAGGTCGCCCAACACGAGCGGCGTGGGCGGATTGAGCGCGCCGCCCGCATGACCGATGCAGCCCAACAGCACATCGACCAAGCAGATAGCGCGCGCGGTCTGGGTGCTATTGGCATACGCGATACCGATGCCACCATGAAAGCCCGCATCCACCACAGCGGCAGGCGCGGCGGCAGCGAGATCGCGCGCCGTGGCGACAATCTCTGCGGCCGGCACGTCGCACATCGACTCGGCCCACTCGGGCGTCCAAGCGCTGGCCGCCTGCGCCAGCTCGTCAAAACCCGTGGTATAGCGGGCAACGAACTCGTGGTCGTACAGGTCCTCGGCAATCAACACGTGGACAATACCCAACAGCAGCGCCAAGTCACAGCCCGGGCGCACACGCAGCCAGCGGTCGGCAAGCGCAGCCGAGCCGCTGCGCCGGGGGTCGACCACGATAATCTTCGCCCCACGGCGACGGGCATCGTTGAGCACATCAACGGCCCCCATCGTCGACGAATCGACAATGGAACGCCCCAGGTACATGATGCAATCGGTATGCGCCAGGTCGGAGGCGGGACTATAGCCCAGGCTGTGCTCCCAACCGGTAAGTCGGCTTACCTCGCAGGCACCGTCGGCACCGTATACGTTGGGCGAGCCCAGCGCATGCATAAAACGATGCGCCCAGTAGCGGTCGAACGAGGGTACGCCGAGCGTCATGCCCAGCGAACGAGGCCCGCGCTCGTCAACAATCTCCCCAAGGCGCGCCGCGATCTGCGCGAACGCCTCATCCCACGAAATCACATCGAACCCCGAGCCATCAGCTCGTCGGCGCATGGGATGCAAAATCCGGTCACGCTCGTCAAACGGCATTGCCAGGCGATGCCGTCCGCGGGCGCAGAGGGCACGCGCCGCGCACGGATGCCCCGGCACCGGCAACTCGGCCACCACGCGACCGTCCTCAACGTGTGCCGCAAAGGCGCAATCGGCATAGCATCCCCCGCATGTGGTCACCACGGCGCGACCGTCACGCTTAACAGCAGATGCCATCTCGATTACCCCTTTCATCAGCCAAACACAACAGGCCAAAAGCCCGGCAACGAGCCCCAGACCCAAAAAGCCTCCCGCACGGCAACGCCCCGCGGGAGGCCCAACGTCAAACAGACGGTACCTTACGCCTCGGACTTCTTGGCGTAGATAAACCAGTAGCCGAGCGCGACCAGAACCGCGCCGCCCACGATGTTGCCCAGCGTGGCGGCGGATAGGTTAAACGCAATACCCGCGACGTTGAGCGCATCGGCCCCGGCAACCTTGGCACCATAGCCGCACGCGTGCATCACGGCACCCATGGGCAAAAAGTACATGTTGGCAACGCAGTGCTCAAAACCGCAGGCCACAAAGGCGGCGATGGGCAGCAAAATGCCCACAACCTTATCGACTACGGTCTTGCCCGCAGTACCAATCCACACGGCCAGGCACACAAAGATATTGCACAGGATGCCACGGAAGAAGATCGTCACCCAGTCGATCGTCACCTTGCCGGCGGCGACGCTCACCATGGAGTTGGCGACCGCCTCGCCGTTGAGTTTATAGATGCCGGCCATGTACACCAAAAAGACGATGAACAGAGCACCGACAAAATTGCCGACCCACACGACGACCCAGGCCTTAAGCATCTGGACAAGGGTGATCTTTTTGCTCTTGAGCGCGCAGACCATAAGCGAATTGCCGGTAAACAGCTCGGCGCCGCACACCAGCACCAGCACCAGGCCCAGGCAAAAGCACAGGCCGCCCACGACGCGCTGGGCACCCCAGCCCAGCGTGCTGTCGCTCAAAAACACCGTAAAGAACAGGCCGCCGAAGGCGATAAACGCGCCGGCGAACATTGCCAACAGAAAGGCCTTAGCGACCGGCAGGTTAGCCTTGGTCACGCCGGCGGCCTCGGTCTTGGCCTCGATCGCGGCGGGCGCCAGGCAATCGGGAGCGGGATATTCTGCCTTGGAATCTGCCATGTCAATCACTTCTTTCCTATTCAGCAGGGACAAGCGCTCCTATTGCTCTTGCCCCAAGCGGACAAAGTGGGAAAAGTCGTTGGCGGCCACGGCGTCGTACACGGCGTCGACGGCGTCAAAGACTTCCGGGGACATGGGGTTGTAGAACTCCGTGTCGCCCGGCTGAATCCCTATGAAGACGATATCTTCGCACGATTGCTCAATCTCTTCGATCAGAATCGACAGGGGAAGCGAATGCGTGGTAAACATCGACTTGCGGGCCACATCACGTTTGTCGAGCAAGCGGATGGACCCGACGGGCAGCGCCATGTCGGCGGCATCGACCAAGACCAAGCGAGGCGGAAGCTCGCGCTTGACCTCGATGATGTCGTCCTCGGGCGTTTGGCCGCCGTCGATGGTGTACCAACCGGCGATGGGTGCGTCCTCCATCTTTTTGGAGAGCACGGGGCCGGCGGCATCGTCGGCACGCAGCACGCTTCCCGCCGTGAGCACGATACCCGCAAACGGGGCGCCGTTCACATGACCATCCACAACGCGACCCATTACTGCAACCTCCCCGTCAGATACACGCCCGACACATCGCGCACGCGCTCAACCAGATCGCGAAACTTCATTAAGAACGCGACCTGCTGGGCATGCAGGCCAAAGTCGTCATCGAACACCGAGATGCCGGCCTTGGCAGAACCGCGAAAACCGCGCTCGTCGAGCAGTGCATCGCAGGCCTCGAGCAGCGACGGCACCGCCGCCTTGTCGAGCTGGCACTCGCCAAAGGAGCGGATGGCCTCAAACTTGGTCTTGGCCTCCCCCTCCGGCAGCGCGTCGACGAGCGAATAGAACACGCTCACCGGCACCGACAGGCGCGGCTCAAAGCAGTCGAGCACGCCGGTGTGGTGGCCCACGGCGAGCGTGTAGTACAGCACGTCGCAGGCCTCCTGGGGAACGTCTTCCTCGGTCTCCACAAACTTACGCGTGAGCTCATAGAAGACCACCTGGTCGGGCGCATGGCCCAGGCAGGGGTCGGCGACGCCCTCGGCAGCCTCGTCGCTTGCGCGCGAGGCATCGCCAAAGGAGCCGCCGAGCATGCCGGGGCCCGCAAAGTAACCAGAGCGGTCCGTGAGCTCCATCTAGCGACCTCCGGCCAGCACCAGATCCTGCAGCGCCGAGTACACCTCGACGCGGCGCGGATCGTCCTGCTTGTCGATGAGCAGCGCCATGGCACCGCGGATATCGCCCTTGGGCGCGCCCTCGAGCGTATCCATAAACTCATTGGCCAGGTCGCGGCCGTAACGGTAGCCGCTCATGGCGCGAGCCTCGCGCTCGATGGCAACGCGCAGCTTGTACGGCACACCGGGGTGCAGGATATCGGCCTGCTCGCCGGCGGCCTCCACCGTGGTCTCGGCATGGAGCTTTTGGTCCAGCAGACCGAGTGCCATGGCAAAGCCGTAGATGGTCTGCGCGGGGCTGGGCGGACAGCCGGGGATGTAGACATCAACCGGCAGAATCTTGTCCGTACCGCCCCAGACGCAATAGTTGTCGTAGAAGATGCCACCGGTGCAACCGCACGCGCCATAGGACACCACGATCTTGGGATCGGGTGCGGCCTCAAAGGCGCGCAGGGCCGGCATGCGCATGGCACGCGTCACGGCGCCGGTGTACAGCAGCACATCGGCGTGACGGGGCGAGGGCACGACCTTGATGCCAAAGCGCTCGACGTCGAAGACGGGCGTGATGGAACCGAAGATCTCGATCTCGCAGCCGTTGCAGCCGCCGCAGTCAACACGGTAGACGTACACCGAGCGCTTGATCTTCTTAAGAAGGGTCGCCTTGGCCTTCTCGATGCTCTCGTCGAGCTCGATCTTGGTCGGGCGGTACTGAAGCCGCTCGGGCAAAAGCGTGGGTTCGGCCATGGTTACTCCTCCTTCGTTTCAAAATCCATGATGATGCCCTCGACAGGCGCCGGACCGGCGGGAATCTCGGGCGCATCGGGGTTGAGCTCGCGGTCGATATACTCCGGGTTCACGCCGTGGCCGCCCAGATACTCCATGCCGGGGCCTTGGGGCTCGCCGGACGCAAGCGTCTCGTTGGCAGCCATGCCAGCAGCGTTGCCGGTCTTTACGGCCGAGGCGGCGCGCAGGGCATCGAGCTCGCGCTTGCACTCCTGGCACATACCGACGGCACGGGCGGCCTGCTCGGCCTCCATGCCGCCGGCCTTTTGCAGCAGGCGTTTGGCGTAGTCGATCTCCTTGTGCGGGGCAAACGGCTTGCCGCAACGCGAGCAGTGCTCGAGCGTATAGACGCTCTTGCTGGTGAGGTCGTCCTTGCTCATGACGGCCAGCTCAAACTCCTCGGTGAGCTTGATGGCCTCCATGGGGCAGGCCTCCTCGCAGCGGCCGCAAAAGATGCAGCGACCGTAGTCGATCGACCAGGTAATGGTATCGGCCGCAAGGTCGGTGTCCATGCGAATGGCATCGGCCGGGCACGCCACACCGCAGGCACCGCAGGCGATGCAGAGCTCGGCGTTGTGCTCGGGTTTGCCGCGCATGTCCTTGTTGGTGGGGAACGGCGCAAACGGGTACTTGACCGTCGCGTCGCCGGCCTTGGCGTTAACCTTCCAAAGCTTCAGCATATTAGAGCGCCTCCTCATCGAGCGGAGCGGCCATGGTGCCCTCGCCCGCGAGCGGCGACTTGTCGCGCCAGACGTTCTCGAACTGCTCCTTGTCGAGCACGTGGTCGCGCTTGGCGGCGACATCGGTCACCGTCACGCGGTCGGTGCAGGAGTAGCACGGGTCGAGCGAGCCGACGATCAGCGCCGCATCGCCCACGGTGTTGCCGCGGAACATGTAGCGCAGGACCGGCCAGTTGCTGTACGTAGCGGCCTTGGCGCGCCAGCGGTAGCACTTCTGGTTATTGCCGAGCATGGCCCAGTGCACGTCCTCGCCGCGCGGCGCCTCGGTGGCGCCGATGGCGTACTTGTGCGGGGTGTACTCCCAATCCGTGGTGAGGATGGGTCCCGACGGGCAGTTCTCGAGCATGGTCTCGATCATGTCGATCGAATCGTAGACCTCCTGGATGCGAACGGCGGTACGGCCGAAGGCATCGCAGGTGTCAGCCGTAGCGGCGTGCATCTTTTGGACGTCCGGATCGGCGTAGCCGTCGAAGGGATGGTCAAAGCGCACGTCACGAGCATAGCCCGAGCCACGCATGAGCGGGCCGACCGGCGAGAAGTCGCGAGCGATCTTGCGGTCCAGAATGCCGATACCGCTCGTACGCTCGATAAAGTTGGGCGTGGAGAGCAGCATGTCGACGAGTTCTTGAACCTCGGAGCGCAGCTGGTGGATGGTCGTGAGCGTGGAGAGCTTCTGCTCGGCCAAAATGTCGCGACGCACGCCACCGATCACGTTGAGGCCATAGGTCTTGCGGTGACCGGAGAGCTTCTCGGCCAGGTCCATGGACTTCTCGCGGACGCGGAAGAACTGCTGGAAGCCGGAGTCGAAGCCCGTGTAGTGCGACGCTAGACCAATGTTGAGCAGATGCGAGTGCAGGCGCTCGACCTCGAGCATGATGGCGCGGATGTACTGGGCGCGCGGCGGGACATGGATGCCCTGAGCGCGCTCGACGGCCTCGGCGTAGGCCACCGAGTGGGCGCAGCCGCAGATGCCGCAGATGCGGTCGGCGAGGAACGTCACGGCGTCATAGTTCAGGCGCGTCTCGGCAACCTTCTCCATGCCACGGTGCACATAGAACAGACGGTAGTCGGCGTCGACGATCGTCTCGCCCTCAACGAACAGGCGGAAGTGGCCGGGCTCGTCGGAGGTAATGTGCAACGGGCCCATGGGAACGAGTGTGGTCTCCTTGCCCTTGGTATCGGCCAGGAACTCGTAGTTTTCCATGTCACTCGCGGGAGCGGGACGGAAACGGTAGTCCATGGAGTCCTTGCGCAGCGGGTACAGGCCGCTGGGCCAATCGTCGGGCAGTACCAGGCGGCGACGGTCGGGCAGACCCTCGGGGATCAGGCCGAACATGTCGCGCAGCTCGCGCTCGCCCCACACGCAGGCGGGGACGAACGGCGTCACGGACGGGAACGTCATCTTGGCGGAATCGACCTCGGTGCGCACGGTCACCCAGCCGGGGTCCTCTCCCTCCATGGAGATGACGTAGTACACGGCGTAACGGCCGCACAGACTGCGCTCGTCGTTGCCGATGATTACAGGAATCCAGCCGTAGCGCTCGTAATACAGGTAGTGGACGGCCTCGGGCAGCTTGTCCTGCTTAACGGTAATCGTCAGCTGGTCCTCGCACTGCCACTCGACCTTCTCGATAGCGCCCGGCACTGCGGCGCGCAGGGCCTCGACGTGGCTTTCGCAACGACGAGCGTAGTCCTTCTTTTCAGGTTCTGCCATGGTGCTAATTCACCTCGCTTGTCTTGGTCTGGGAACTGAACACCATGCGGTAGAGAGGAGCCTCGTGGAGCTCTTCGACGCTCTGGTTCAAAACGACGGACGTTGCATCCTCGACGCCGCTCGTGATGGCGACCGGGGTGGCGATACCGAACCACATGACCACGATCGCGAGGGCGATCTCGGGGATGATCATGAGGGCGGGCACCTCGTGGCGCTTCATGCCCTCGGGCGCCTTGCCGAAGATGGACTTGAGCGCGATGCCGGTAAGGGCAAAGTACACGCCGGTGAGGCCAATGGCCACGAGCACGACCACCCAGATGGGACCGGACTGGATGCCGGCCACGAAGGTGAGGAACTCGGAGATGAACAGGGCGAACGGCGGGAAGGCGGCGAGCGCGAGCAGGGCGATGATGGTGAGCGCTGCCGTGACGGGAGCGATCTCGACGACGCCCTTGATCTTGTTCAGGTCGCGGGTGTGGTAGATGTGCTGGATGTTACCGGCCATGCAGAAGGCGAGCGCCTTCGTGAAACCGTGGAAGATGCAGTGCAGCAGGCAGGCGGCGATACCGAGCGGACCACCGATACCCAGGCACAGCGCGACCACGCCGACGTTGTCGACGGAGGAGTACGCGAAGCGGCGCTTGATATCGTCCTGCTTAAAGATGCACAGGGCGGCCACCAGGATGGACAGCGTGCCCAGGATGAGCAGGAGCGTACGCGGATAGGTGTCGCCCACCGTGATGATGGACAGGGAGTAGAAGCGGATGATCACCAGCATGGCGCACTTGAGCAGCACGCCCGAGAGCAGCGCGGAGACCGGGCTCGGAGCCTGGGAGTGCGCGTCGGGCAGCCAAGTGTGCATGGGGAACAGGCCCGCCTTGGTGCCGAAGCCGATGACGATGAACGCGAACGCGAGGCGCACGAGCATCGGGTCGAACTGGTCGGCGTAGGGCATGATGGAGGTGAGGAAGGCTGCCTCATGCGCGTTGGGCATGATATCGGCGGCGTTCGCGTAGATGAGCAGCGTGCCGAACAGGCCGAAGGCCACGCCGGCGGTGCAGACCATCGCGTACTTCCAAGACGCCTCGAGCGCCTGCTTGTTCTTGTAGATGCCCACGAGGAACACGGTCGACAACGTGGTGGCCTCGACCGCCGCCCAGGTGAGGATGATGTTGTTGGACAGGCAGGCGAGCAGCATCGTGAAAACGAACAGGCTAAACAGCGCGTAGTACTGCTTGGTGCGCTCGGCCGGCATGGTCTTCTCCTCGATATCGATCTTGATATAGGAGATGGAGTACACGCCGGTGATGAACCCGATGATGCCTACCAGAAGGACGAAGATCGACGAGAGCGAATCGAGATGGAGCCACAGGCCCAAAGCGTCGATATTCTGCCCGCTCGAGAGCATGGTTCCCGCGGTGACGACCGAAAGGACGAGGGTCGCCGCGACGGAGATGGTGTTGAGCCCCGCAAAGACGCTGTAGGACGTCGTCTTGGGGAGTGCAGCCATAATCAGGGAGAACACGAGGGGACAAGCGAGCAGGGCGACCGTCAGCATTGAAACATCCATGGCCTACCCCTTCAATTCGGTCAGGTCGTGGGAGTCGAGCGACTTGGTGTCGTTCCAGATCCTCACGACGACGGCGGACATGATGATGACGGCGAAAATGGCGTCGGTGGCGATGCCGATCTCGATGATCTCGGGGGCCGTGGGCGCGAGCAGGGCGAGCGTCACGTGGCTACCGTTCTCCATAAGGCAGTACCCGAAGATTTGCTTGAGGATGTTGCGCTGGGAGATGATGCACGTGAGGCCGACGAAGAAGTGCGCGAAGCTGATGGCGAGGGTCGGAGTAGCCACCTCAGCGGTGGGCAGGCTCAGGCGCGTGACCACCGCGAAGCAGATGGCCACCTCCAGACCGGTGAGGATGATGGTCCAGGCCGGCTTGATGGAGGAGGTCAGCGTGCTATCGGCAGGCGAACCCATCTTTTTGTAGGCACGGTTGAGAATGAACGGAACGAGGATCACCTTGGTGACGAAGGCCGACGCGGCCCACATGAGAAGCTCGGTGGCACCGGTGGTGAGGCCCAGGGTGAGCAGCACGCCCACCAGGACAACCGACTGGATCGCGTACCACTTAATGGCGGACGGGATGGTCTTCGAGACGACCACCATGGTGGAGGTCACGATCAGAAGACCGCCCAGGATATTGACTAACGAATAACCCATGTCCTACCTCCTAACCCATCCAACTAGAGGACAGAGGACCGGCGGCGACGACCATGATCATGAGGACGACGAACACGAACGCCATGGCGCGCGGAAGGGGCTGGCCGGCGGCCACGGTCTCGCTCGGCTCACCGGGCAGGACCTTACCCATCCAACGCAGGAACCATGCGAAGGTGGCGACGGTCTCGACGACCATGACGCACACGAGGACGAAGATGACCGTGTTGGAAGCACCAACCGCGAAGCCACCGGAAATAATCTGGAACTTGGAGAAGAACGTGCTCATGGGGGGCACGCCGGCGATAGCGGTCGCGGCGACCGCGAAGCCCACGCCCGTGACCGGGTACTTCTTCATGAGGCCCTGGATCTTGGGCAACATACGGGTTCCCAGCGTGAAGCTGAGGGAGCCGGCGATGAGGAAGAACAGGGTCTTGGTGAACGCGTGGTTGAAGATGTGCTCGACGGCGCCGTTGAACGCCATCTGGCTTCCGAACACGGAGAGGCCCAGGCCGAAGAACACGTAGGCGAGCTGCGCGATCGTCGAGAAGGCGAGCAGGCGCTTCATATCCTTCTGGGGCAGGTACATGAGGAAGCCGAAGAGCATGGTCACGACGGCGTCGATGATGGCGACCCAACCGACGATCTCGGGGATATCGCCGGCACTCGCAAGAGCGCGGGCGAACACGCACACGCCGACCTTCACCATGGACGCGCCATGGAGGTAGGCGGAAACGGGCGTGGGGGCCTCCATTGCGGAGGGCAGCCACATGTAGAGCGGGAACTGGGCGGACTTGGCCCAAGCGGCGAACAGGATGAGCAGCAGCACGACGGTCTTCATACCGGAATCGAGCTGGGAGATCGCGCTCAGCGCGAACGTGCCGGTTCCGGCGAACAGGAAGGCCGCGCCGATGTAGAGTCCCAGAGCGCCGATGTGAGTGATGATGAGCGCCTTCATACCAGCCTTCTTGGCCGTGGGCGTCATGTAGTAGCTGATGAGGCCCCAGGAGCACACACCGGTGATCTCGAAGAAAACGAGCTGGCCGACGATGGTGGAGCTGTAGGCGAGACCGGCCATGGCGCCGATGAACGTGGAGAAGTACACGTAGAAGCGACGACGGGGCGCGTCGGGATGCTCCTTGTTCTTATCGCTCATATACGGGAACGAATAGATGACGACGAGCAGACCGATAGCGACGAACGCGGGTGCGAGTAGCGTGCTCATCCGGTCGAATATGAAGCCCATGACCAAGGTCTGACCCATACTCGCCCAGGTTACATCGACCGCGTTCATGCCGTTTCCGGCAAACGTCGCGGCCAAGCCAACGGAAGCGACCGTGGCGATGCCGCCGGCGAAGGCGCAGATCCATTTAGCGTAGGGACGCGGCAGCATGACGATGAGCAGGGAGCCCAGCATGGGGACGGCGATCGCCACCATGGCAAAGAGGGACAAGCTCGATTCGATTGACATAGTTTCTCCCTTCTCCCTACACGCCTACGACGACGAAGACGAACGCGAGGACCGCGATGCCGACGACGGCCCAGGTCTGGTTACCGAGCACCTTGAAGCGCGAACGGGAAACGGAGTTCTCGAGCACGCCGCAGACGACGAAATCGACCAGGCACTTGACGAGGAAGACGACGGCACCCACGAGAGCGGTGACGCCGATGGTCGCGGGCTCTCCCCAGGGGATGAAGATGGAGGTGAACCAAGCGACGACCACGACCTGCTTCATGCCCATGGCGAGCTTCATCATGGCCAGGGACGGGCCGGAGAGCTCGGCGAGCGGGCCCTCCTGGAGCTCCTGCTCGGCTTCGACCTGATCGAACGGAAGCTTGCCGAGCTCCATATAGCAGGCGGCCGCGAAGGCGACGCCGGCGAGGATGACGGCGACGACGCTCGAGACGTTGCCCGTAACGATGTGCTGACCCATGGTCGCAATGTCCGTGGAGCCGCACACGATGGCGACGGTAAACAGCGCGATGAGCATGGAAGGCTCGATGAGCACGCTCATGAGGAGCTCGCGGATACCGCCGAAGCCCGCGTAGGCGTTGGAGGAATCCACGCCGGACAGCGCGAAGAAGAAGCGGGACAGCGCGAGCGCGTACATGATGGTGATGGCGTCACCAAAGACGGGCATGGGGCTCTCGAGCGTGAACATGGGCAGGCCCATGGCGAGCATGAACGACACCGCGAGGAACAGCGGCGGCATGATGCGCAGCACGAAGCTCGAGTCGGAACTCACGGACTCGGGACGCGCCATGAGCTTCGCGAGGTCCCGGTAATCCTGAAGGATGGACGGACCGCGGCGATTGTGCATCTTCGCGCGAATCACACGGGCGAGGCCGGAGAAGAAGGGCGCGACCAGCATGACCACGAGGCCCTGCGCTATCGCAAGAACGATGTTCATAATATCCTCTCCCCTCTCTAGACCATGACCACGGCGAGCACGAGGAAGACCACGAGCGCCGCGACGATGTAGCAGATGTATACGGAGTAGTTGCCGCCCTCGATCTTGGAGGCGAGGCCGGCCAGCTTGTCGGCACCCTCGCTCGGTGCATCGACCAGGAAACGGTCGGGCAGGGGCTCGACGCCCTGGGCGACACCGGTGAGCTTCTGGAACACGTGCGCGATGGACCAGCAGATCTTGGTGCATACCTCGCGCAGGGTGTAGAGCGGGCCCATGAAGATCTCGACGTCGGATGCGAAGCTCGTGGCGACGACGGGCATGTGCTCGTTGGGCTCGTAGCCGCACGCCCAAGGGTCGGTCTTCTTAGCGGGGGCCTTGGTGCCGAGGCAGGACCTCAACACGAACGCGAGCCCGGTGAGGACCACGAGCGCGATGGCGATCGCGGGGGTGGAGGTGGCGGCACCGGAAATCTCGTTCACCAGAGACACGCCCGAGGTGGCCGTGACGGCGGAGCCGGCAAGCACGCTCTGGGCGACGTCGCCCAGAACCGGGGCGATGACGGGAGAGCCGATTCCCAGCACCACGCAGATGGCCGCGAGGAGCATCTGCGAGAACAACATCGGAGCCGGGGACTCCTTGGCGTTCGCGGCCTCCTGGGAACGAGGGCTGCTCGCGAACGAAACGCCGTATGCCTTCACGAAGCACGTGACTGCCAGGGCACCGGTGATGGCGAGCGCGGCCGCGGAGGCGACGGCGAACACCATGACGACCGGGTCGGAGAGCGTCGAGATGTTGAACAGGGACTGGTAGGTGAACCACTCGGAAACGAAGCCGTTGAGCGGCGGGATGGCCGAGATGGCAAGGGCACCGATGAGGAAGCAGACGGCCGTGACCGGCATGCGGCGGAACAAACCGCCCATCTTCTCCATGTTGCGCGTACCCGTGGCATAGAGCAGGGAGCCCGCGCCCAAGAACAGCTCGCCCTTGAACATGGCGTGGTTGAGCGTGTGGTAGAGGGCGGCCATGAGCGCGATCGTCGCGATGACGTCGTTGCCCAGGGCGTGCGCCGTCATGGACGCGCCGACACCGAGCAAGATGATGCCAATGTTCTCGACGGAGTGGTAGGCCAGCAGGCGTTTGATGTCGTGCTCGTGGAGGGCGTAGACAACACCCAGGACCGACGAGATGGATCCGAAGACCAGGACCATGAGGCCCCACCAGAGCTGGACGCCCGAACCCGCGAGCAGGTCCAGACCGACCTTGAGGATTCCCAGGATACCGATCTTGATCATGCCGCCGGACATGAGGGCGGACACGTTGGACGGCGCTTCGGGGTGCGCCTGGGGCAGCCAGGAGTGCAGCGGGATGATACCGGCCTTTGCGCCGAATCCGAAGAACGCGAGGACGAAGCAAGCGGAGGAGACAGCGGGTCCAAAGTCATGCGTACGGAAATCACTGAAGCTGAAGGAACCGCCCACGCCGTTGGTCATGAGCAGGAAGCTCGCCATGATAAGGACAAAGCCCACGTGCGCGATGACGAAGTAGAGCCAACCGCCCCTAATGGAGTTCTTGTTCTCCTCGATGACGACAAGGAAGTAGCTCGTGAGGGACATGAGCTCGAAGGCGACCAGGAACCAGAACACGTTGTCGGCGGTGATGACGAGCATCATCGAGGCGACGAAGGTGTTCATGAAGAAGCCGGCGCGCCCGACCTTGCCCGGGTACTCGTCGAAGTAGGACAGACCGTAGATGAAGCCCGCAAAGGCGAGGATCGAGATGAGGACCACGATCAGGCCCGCAAGGCCATTAAGCAAGAGCTCGAGACGGGCGAACGGGAAGAAGAAGACCGTGTTGAGGGACGAAACGTCGCCAAGCACGGCCTCGAGGCCCGCGATGAACGACAGCACGGCCGCGACGGCGCCGATCAGGCAGCCGGCAGTCTTGGCGGCGTTATCGGCCTTAATCAGCAGAACCGAGGCGAGCGCACCGATGCACGAGACGGCAAGCGATGCGATAAACAGCGTCATGCTATCCATTGTTTACGCTCCCTTCTGCTTTCTCGGACAGACCCTGGGCCACAGCCGCCACGTCGACGGCAGGGCCGTTCTGAATCGAACGCAGGCGCTTGGCCTCGTCAAGTTCGCGATCTGCCGCGCCGCCCATGACGGTGAGCGCCTTGGTGGGGCAAGCCGCCACGCAGTGCGGACCCTCGGGGTCGAAGGCGCACAGGTCGCACTTGACGGCACAGGTGTACTGGCCGGGCGCCCACGTAAGCAGGCTGCTCAGGGACTTAGGGTACGAAGGCGTCGGGTCGCACATGCCTGCGACACCGGCAATAGACGTGCCGTCCGGATGGATGGCGCCGAAGGGGCACGCGATGGCGCACAGCCTGCACCCGATGCACTCCTGCTCCTTAACGTGGATGCGGTCGCCATCGTGCTCGATGGCGTTCACCGGGCAGACCTCGGCGCAAGGGGCACCCTCGCAATGGTGGCAGGCCAGGGCGGCCGAAATGCCGCCGGTCTTCACGAGCGCCAGGCGCGGCGTATCCTGAAGACCCTGCATCCGGTGGGCGTCGGCACAGGCGGACTGGCATGTTCCGCAGCCGATGCACCTCTCCGGGTTGATATCGATGAAGCGGTTCATCCCCACTTCCTTTCAAAATAACGGGCCGGGCGTCCGATGCGCTTGGACGCCCGGCCCAAAAAGCCAACGAGAACGGGACTACACGATTTGGTTCACGTGCGTCTCGTCGTCGAACTTGGCGGCGCCGGGCTCAACATCCTGGGGAGCGGCAGCGTCCACCAGAGCCTGCTTGAGCTCGGTGTACTGACGCTCCACCTCGCCCTCGGCCCACACCTGGTCGGCGATGGCGTCGACCTGGCAGGCAGAGAACTTGTCCTCGGGCGTGTGCGAGACCGGGTCGACCTTGTGCATGGTCAGCTCATTGCACTTGCCGATCCACCACTGGTAGGTCATATAGACCGTGCCCTTGTTGATACGGTCGCTCACGTCCGCGCGGCTGTAAACCTGGCCGCGGCGGCTGTGAACCGAGACGATGTCGCCGTTCTTGATGCCGCGGGCCTTCGCGTCCGCGGGATTCATGCGAACGAAACCGGGCTCGTCGGCAAGCAGGGCCAGCGTCTTGCAGTTACCGGTCATCGAACGGCAGCTGTAGTGGCCGACCTCGCGGACGGTGCAAAGGATGAGCGGGTACTCATCGTCGGGAAGCTCGGAGGGCGCCTCCCAGTCGTGCGCCATCAGGTTGGCACGGCCGTCCTTGGTGGTGAACTTGCCGCCCGCGAACATGTCGGGGGTGCCATGGTCGTTCACATCGGTGCTCTTGACAGGCCACTGTGCGTAGCCGCCCTCGGGAGCCATCTTCTCGTAGGTCGCGCCCACAAAGTTGGGGCACAGGCTAATGCACTCGTTCCAGATCTGCTCGGTGTTGTCGTAGTGCATGGGGTAGCCCATGCGCGTGGACAGATCGGCAAAGATCTCCCAGTCGTGACGGCACTCGCCCTTGGGCGGAACAGCCGCGTCAAAGTGCTGGAAGCTACGGTCGGATGCGGTAAAGACACCCTCGTGCTCACCCCAAGAGGTAGCAGGCAGGATGACGTCGGCGAGCATGGTCGTCTGCGTCATAAAGATGTCCTGGCAAATGAACAGATCCAGCTCGGAGAGCGTCTTGCGCATACCGGCCGAATCGGGCTCGGTCTGCACCGGGTCCTCGCCGTAGTTGTAGAAGCAGTGCACCTTGCCCTCGTCGACCAGGTGACCCAGATCGGTGAGCTTGTAGCCCTCCTCGAGAGGCAGCTTCTCCTCGGGCACGCCCCAGGCCTTGGCGAACTTGGCGCGCGCGGCCGGGTCGGTGACCTTTTGATAGCCAGGGTACAGGTTGGGCAGCATGCCCATATCGCAGGAGCCCTGGACGTTGTTCTGGCCACGCACGGGCGCGAGGCCGGAATTGGGTTTGCCGATCTGGCCGGCAACGCAGGCGATGGAGGCGATGGTATGCACCGTCTTCAGGTTCTGCTTCTGCTGGCATACGCCCATGCCCCAGCCAATGATGGCGGAAGGCTTCGCCGTGGCGTACATCTCGGCAGCTTGGTGGATCAGCGCGGGCTCGACACCCGTGATGTCCTGTACGGATTCGGGAGTGTAGTTCTTGATGGTCTCCCACCACTCGTCAAAGCCGTTCGTGTGCTCGGCGACGAATTCCTTGTCGTAGAGGCCATCGTTGACCAAGCAGTTGGCAAAGGCGTTGAGGAACGCAACATTGCAACCGTTCTTGATCGGAAGGTAGAGATCGGCGATACGCGCGGTTTCGATATGGCGCGGGTCGGCGACGATGATCTTGCAACCCTTTTCTTTGGCTCGCACGATACGCCTTGCGACGATGGGGTGCGAATCGGCAGGGTTATAGCCGAAGAGGAAAATGCAGCCCGCATCCTCCATACCGGGGATGGAGCATGACATGCAACCTGAACCAACCGTGTCCATCAGACCGAGGACAGTAGGGCCGTGTCAAGTACGGGCGCAGTTGTCCACGCTGTGGGTGCCGATGCACGCACGCGTAAACTTCTGCATGACGTAGTTCGCCTCATTGCCGCCGCCTCGCGAAGAGCCGGTGGTCATGACAGCGTTAGGACCATATTCGTCAATTATGGCCTGCATCTTAGATGCGGTGAAATCCAGTGCCTCGTCCCAGCTTACGCGCTCAAGATCCGCGCCCTTGGTGCGGCGGATCATCGGGTGCAGTACGCGAGGAGTCAAGATCTTGGTGTCGTTGATGAAGTCGTAGCCGCTCATGCCCTTAAGGCACAGCTCGCTCTGATTGGTGATGCCGTTGAGCGGTTCGGTACCCACGACCTGGCCGTTTTGGACCAAGAGGTTAAACTGGCAACCGGCGCCGCAGTACGGGCAGATCACTTTATGCTTCTCCATGACACCCTCCTTCCTTTCTCTGCTACCGAATACTCGGTACTTATTTGACAATCATTGGGCCTGTCGCCCGACGCTTACGCCTCGTTTTCAATGGTGGCGCGGGCACGCTCGGCAGTCAGTTCTGCCAGGCGCTCCTCGTCAACCAGGGTGAGGCCCTTGGTCGGGCACGCCTCGGCACACGCCGGACCGCCGGGACGGTCCACGCACAGGTCGCACTTGAGCACGAAGCTCTTGGTCTGCGAACCCACGCGAACGTCGCCCATCAAGACCGGAACCTGCGTGGTCGCCACGCTCACGGCGCCAAAGGGGCATGCCATGACGCAGCTCTTGCAGCCGATGCAGTTGTCCTCGTTGACGCCTATACGATGGTTCTTTGGATCAAAGAACAAGGCGCCCGTAGGACAGGCCTTCGCGCACGGGGCATCCTCGCAGTGATGGCAAGCCACCGGTGCGGAGATCTCGTACGTACGCGTCACGCGCAGGCGCGGCGCGGCGACGGTGACGGGGATGTCGTGCGCCTCGATGCACGCCGCCATACAGGTTTGGCACCCAATGCAGCGTGAGGAATCGGCTACGACTCGTTTATTGCCCATGTTGTTCACTCCCTCCTGAATCCCATGCCGGAGAGACCCTGTCGACGTTGCCCCGGACCGCCCGTGGTCCGGCATCGGCGTATCGAGTGCATGCGGCGAAACAGGCACTTCGATAGAATTCCTCCAACGATATACAGGTTAAATATACGCAGTTGCAGGTGGCAAACTTGAGCATAGGCCCTGCAATACGGGTGTATTGCAGTGGTTTTGGCAGGTTGGAATTATTCTCTAGAAGCTATAAAGGTGAGTGTATTACATGCGTACGCCTCAGAGATTTTTATGCGCTCTCATTTTGGATGTACTACGCTTGTATTCGTGTTTATGGTTATCAACTTGAGTGAAATAAAGTAATCGTTATAAGATGCTCAAGTATCGGCACATGCCGCATTTGACCGACTATATTGCACGCTCATTAAGGGGGCCAGTGATGTCATCGACTCAAAAAAGAGCCATCCTGCAGGTGCGCATTCGCGAGGAAGACAAGCAGCATGCCGAGCATCTCTACGATGCCATGGGCACATCGCTCGCCGAGGCTGTCCGCTTATTTGTCGCGCAAAGCATTTTGATGCGCAAGCTCCCCTTTCAGCCGGTCGCCGTGCGCTCAAAGGACGGCACCGCCGCCTATGGATCGCTCAAAGCATATGGTGACCCCAATCGCCGCGCCGAGGAGCGCAATGCCTGGATTGAATACCTAGCCACAGAAAGCGATGAGTCGGTTTTGGGTCCCGAGGAAGTAGATATCCATGAGTAGCACCATCATCGACGAGACCGTCATCCTGCGCTACCTGCTTAACGACGACGAGGTCCTGTCACCGCGCGCCGCCAAGGTCATCGCCACGCGCACCGCTCGCGTCTACCCCGAAATCATCACGCGCGTCGTGGTCACGCTGCGCGACGTCTATAAGGTTCCCCGCGTTGAAATTGCTGCGGCCATGAAAAGGCTGCTCGATAACGTCATGGTCGACGAGCCCACCGTTGTCGCCCTTGCCGTCAAACTCTTCGGCAAGACCCATATGGACTTTACCGACTGCCTCCTCGCAGCCCGAACCGCCATCTACAACGATGATGTCGTGAGCTTTGGCAAGCCCATCATCCAAGGCATGATCGATTACCGCCGTAAACGCCAAACCGCCGCCGACGCCCGCGACCGCGCCGCCGAAGCCCGCAGCCACGGCACCGATGCCACCATCGACAAGCTCCGCCACCACGGTCGCCACTAACCGACAGGCAACGGCATCGCCCGTCCCTCAACCCCATCCCCACCTGAGTTGCGGTGAAATAGTTCCTGGATTTAGGCTTATTCGAGCCTTTCAGGAACTATTCCACCGCAACTTTCTGTAAGGGTGGTTTTTAGTGCCGCCGAGGGGCACTAATCAACCGTTTGCCGATATGTTTGGCTACGACTCATGACTCTGACCTGCCCCGTCAAGCTTTTGGTCAGTTCATGGCAAGGTCAGGCGGGCCAAATATGGGATAGCGTAGTGTCATTCACTCCCCCTCGAGACTATGGGGTCGAAAATGAGTCATGATAAACGCTGTACCAAACCGCAATTAGAGCTATTCTTCCGGTTATTCGAGGCCCATCATGGCGGGCACCTGTTTGTAGCTACCAAAAAATGGGATGGACGCTGTGCCTACGCGCTCATGCAAAAAGAGATGATTATTCGACTCTACAACCATGTCTACGCTGATCCCGCGTATTGGAATGACCTCGGCGTCGAAGATCGCATCTTTCAATTGGCATCCGCTATTGCGGTCGTTGAACCGAATGCCGTGTTTTGTGGAGCAACGGCGGCACTGCTCTATGGCATCGGTTCTGCATATTCGCTTCTCGACAAGGTGCAAGTGCTGTTGCCGCGTTCCACCAGACGCGATATGTACGAATTCGTTGAATACCGACGCTGGCGGCCGGGCGACGTATGGCAGCTCGGTCCTTTTACGTTAACGAATCCATATCGCACGGTGGTCGACATCGCCCGAACTAACGCTTTTCGATATGCACTAGGCTATGTCGACGGGTTGGCTCGTGAGTACGGTGTCGAGCGTGAAGAATTGCGTGCATATGCACAAACGAACTGCCGCGGACTGCACGGCATCGCGCGCGCATTTGACGTTTTTGAACACATGGATGGCAGATCGGATAACGGTGGAGAATCCGAAGCACGGGCGGCAATGATTCTGGCGGGAGTTGCCGCTCCCGAACTTCAGGTTGAAATCACTCGACCGGGAAACGCCGGCTATTATTTGGCAGATTACGGCTGGCAGATGCCAAACGGCTCATGGATGCTGGCTGAGCTGCATGGACTAGGCAAGTTTGAGGACGATGCCCAAAATGATCCGGAACATACTGCGGCAAAAACCTATCGAGCTGCCCTCATGCGCGACACGAACCTGCGTGCCATGGGCCACAACGTCATTCATTTCAAGCTCTCAGACACCTACGATGTCAAAGCGTTCGGCTCCATGATGCGCGGCTACGGTATACCAACCACAAAACCCTACGCAGACTCCTGACCGGCTGTCCTCATCTTCTCGACAACAGAACCCATCATCGACCCAGCCCGCTCGGCCTCAATAAGTTGCGGTGAAATAGTTCCTGGATAACAGCTTTTGGGGGCTAATCCAGGAACTATTTCACCGCAACTTAGGAGGGGATGTGGGGTCCCGGCATGTATATGAAAACGGCTCTGGCACCAAAAGGAGCCAAAGCCGTTAAAGATATCCTATGGAGCGGGCGACGGGAATCGAACCCGCGTCATCAGCTTGGAAGGCTGGGGTTCTACCATTGAACTACGCCCGCAAGATATGGTCGGGACGACAGGATTTGAACCTGCGACATCCTGCTCCCAAAGCAGGCGCGCTACCAAACTG